>NZ_JBIUXR010000005.1:0-474455 GCF_044744085.1 Streptomyces sp. NPDC087428 | reverse complement strand
GTGGCGGTGGGGGATGACCTGCGTGTTCCGGAGTACTGGGTGCGTCAGGTCCGTGAGCCGGTGCGGTACGGCGATGCGGTGGCCACGATGCATGACCAGGGGGTCCGCACCTTCCTCGAAATCGGGCCCGACAGCATCCTGACCGCCCTGAACCGGGGCATCCTCGACGGCCGCGCCGGCACCCGTGCCCTCGCCCTCCAGCGACGCGGCCGCGCCGAGCCGCACTCCCTGGTCCAGGCCCTCGCCGACCTGCACCTGGCCGGCGGAACCGTGGACTGGGACGCGTTCTACGCCTCGTCCGGTGCCCGGCACGTACCGCTGCCGACGTATGCCTTCCAGCGCCGGCGCTACTGGGTGGACGCCTCGGCCGCGACCACCGACGCCGCGGGACTCGGCCTCGACCCGGCCGGGCACCCGTTGCTGGGCGCCGCCCTGGACCTCGGCGACACCGACGAGACACTCTTCACCGGAAGCCTCTCTGCGCGCGCCCACCCCTGGCTCACGGCCCGCACAGCGGCCGGGGAACCCGTCGTGCCCGCCTCCGTCCTCGCCGAACTGGCGATCCGCGCGGGAGACGAGACCGGCTGCACCGTCGTCGAGGACCTCGTCCTGGACGAACCCCTCGTCCTGCCCGCCGAGGGCGGCGCCCTCCGCCTGCAGATCCGGGTGGGCGCCGCGGACCCGGACGGCCGGCGCGCCCTCACCGTGGACACCCGGACCGACGACACCGGCGCCTCCTGGATCCGCCACGCCCACGGCACCCTCGGACAGGACCCGCCCACCGCGCCCGCGCCGGTCCTCGGCACCGGCCCGTGGCCACCCGAGGGAGCCACCGTGCTCGGGCCGGAGGACCTAGGGCCGGCCGACGTCTGGCAACGGGACGGCGAGCTCTTCGCCGAAGTGCGGCTGCCCGACGAACTCGCTGACCAGGCCGACGCGTTCGGGATTCATCCGATGCTCGTCGAAGCCGCCCTGAGGCCGGTCCTCGACGACGTGCTGGGCGCGGCGGTGCGCTGGCAGGGAATCCGCCTGTACGCGACCGGCGCACGGACCCTGCGCGCCCGCCTCACCCCGCATCCCGGCACAGCGGCCGGCTACGCCCTGCACCTGGCGGACCCGTCCGGCACACCGGTCGCCGAGGTGGCGGCCGTCATTCCGGGCACCCTCGCACCGGCCGCCGTCGCCGCCGCACGGACCCGGGACCACGACGCGCTGTTCCGTGTCACCTGGGCGCCGCGCCGGCTCCCGCCCGCGACGCTGCGCTGGGCGGAACTCGGCAGCGACGGCGACCGGCCCGACGTGCCGGCCCTGTCCGCCGCCGTCAGCAGCGGTACGGCGTTCAAAGCGGTACGTGTCCGCCTCGCCGCACCGCCGGGCGCCACGCCTCCGGACGCCGTGCACACCACCGTGGGCCGGGCCCTGGAACTGGCCCAGCAGTGGCTGGCAGAGGAGGCCCTGCACGAGATACCGCTGGTCGTGCTCACCACCGGCGCCGTCGCGGCCGCCGACGGCGAGGACATCAGGGACCCCGCCACTGCCGCCGCCTGGGGCCTGCTGCGCTCGGCCCAGTCGGAGGCCCCGGGCCGGATCGTCCTGGCCGACGTCGCGGACCCGGACGCCCCGGGCCTGGACGCCGTCCTGTCCGCCCTGGTCGCCTCGGGTGAACCGCAGGCCGCCATCAGGGAAGCGGACGGGCCCGGCGGCCACGCGGTGCTCGTTCCCCGCCTGACCCGGGCCGGCCGCCCGGCCGCCACCGGCGCCCCCGCCTGGGACCCCACCGGTACCGTCCTCATCACCGGCGGCACCGGTTCCCTCGGCGGTCTCTTCGCCCGGCACCTGGTCACCGAACACGGGGTACGCCATCTGCTGCTGGTCAGCCGGCGCGGCGCCGACGCCCCGGGGGCGATGGCCCTGCGGGACGAACTGGCCGCTCTCGGAGCCTCGGTGACCGTCGCCGCCTGCGACGTGTCCGATCGCGACGCCCTCGCCCGGGTACTGGACACGATCCCGCCGCGGTACCCGCTGCGCGGAGTCGTCCACACCGCGGGGGTGCTGGACGACGGAGTGACAGCCGCCCAGACCCCCGAACGGCTCGCCCGCGTCCTGCGGCCCAAGGCGGACGCGGCCTGGCACCTGCACGACCTGACCCGCGACCTCGGCCTGACGGCCTTCGTGCTGTTCTCCTCGGTCGCCGCGGTCGTCGGGGGGCCCGGCCAGTCCACGTACGCCGCGGCCAACGGCTTCCTCGACGCGCTGGCCGTGCACCGCGCGGCACACGGTCTGGCCGCCACGTCGATCTCCTGGGGCCTGTGGGCACAGGCCTCCGAACTGACCGGCGACCTCACAGAGACCGACCTGCGGCGCATCGCCCGCAGTGGCTTCCTCCCGATCGGCACCGCGCGGGGCGTCACCCTGTTCGATCTCGCGCTCCGGCTCGGACACCCCGACGCGGTGGCCACTCCACTGGACGTGGCCGCACTCGGCGAGCAGCCGCGTGTCCCGGCCGTCCTCGGCTCGCTGGTCCGCGTCCCGCGCCGGGCCGGCGCCCACGGCCCGGCCGGCCCCGGGCCCGCGCTGACCGACCTGCTGGCCGCCCTGGACGACGGGCCGGCGCGCCGGGCCGCACTCCTGGCCGCGCTGCTCGACGTGACCGCCCAGGTGCTGGGCCGCACCGGCCCCGAGGGCATCGCGCCGGACCGTTCCTTCCCGCAGCTCGGCCTCGACTCGCTCACCTCCGTCGAACTGCGCAACCGTGTCTCGGAGCTCACCGGACTGACCCTGCCCGCCACGGTCGTCTTCGACCACCCGGCCCCGCAGGACCTGGCCGCGTACCTGCTGACCCGGCTCACGCCGGACAGCGCGGCCGTTGCCGACGAGGTCGACCACACGGCGGACATCCACCTCCCCGACGACATCCGCCCGGCCGCGGAGGTGATCCGCACCGTTGACGACCCGCGGGAGATCCTGCTCACCGGCGCCAGCGGCTTCCTCGGCGCGTTCCTGCTGCGCGACCTCATGCGCACGACCACGGCCCGCATCCACTGCCTGGTCCGTGGCACCGGGGAACAGGAGGCGTACGAACGGCTGCGTACCGGCCTGGAGTGGTACCGCGTCCGGGACGACATCGACGAGGACCGGCTGGACGTCGTGGTCGGCGACCTGGCGCAGGAGCGGCTCGGACTGACCGAGGAGCGGTTCGACGACCTCGCCCGCACGGTCGACGTGATCTACCACGCGGGCGCCTCGGTCCACTGGCTCAAGCCGTACGAGGCGCTGCGCGACGCCAACGTGTACGGCACCCGCGAGGTGCTGCGGCTCGCCGCCCGGCACCGCACGGTCCCCGTCCACCACGTCTCCACGGTCGGCGTGTTCGAAGGTCCGGTCACCCCGGGCGCCCCGCTGCGGGTCACCGATCCGACCGGCCCCTACGAGGCGCTGCCGAGCGGCTACCTGCGCAGCAAGTGGGTCGCCGAACAGGTCATCGGCCTCGCCCGGGAGCGGGGCCTGCCGGTCTCCGTGCACCGGGTCGACGTGATCTCCGGCGACCGGGACAACGGAGCCTGCCAGACCCGTGACTTCGTCTGGCTCAGCCTGAAGGGCCTGCTCCAGGCGGGGATCGTGCCGTCCGGTGCCGAGGGGCGGTTCCATCTGCTGCCGGTCGACTACGTGAGCGCCGCGATCCTGGGTGTCTCCACCCGGCCGGAGGGCGCCGGCGGCACCTACCACCTGTTCAACCGCAGCTCGCTCGGGCTCGCCGACTGCGTACGGTATCTGCGCCGGCTCGGCTACCGGCTCGAAGAGGCGGACCCGGAGAAGTGGCGCGCGGCGGTGCGGGCCGACCGGGACAACGCGCTGCTGCCGCTGCTGCACGCCTTCGAGATGATGACCTCCGACACCGACGCCTTCTACCCGGCCCTCGACACCGCTGAGACGGAGGCGGCGCTGGCCGGGACCGGCATCGTCTGCCCGCCCCTCACCGAAGAGCTCTTCGGCCGGTACATCGAATTCTTCGTCCAGCAGGGCCACTTCCCGGCTGCCGGCTGAGCGGTGCGTGCGAACGGGCCGCCGCCCGCCCCGTGACGGAGCGGCGGCCGGCGGCCCGTGAGCCGCACCGGCGGTCAGAGGATGTCACTGCCCGGGTCGAGACCGAGCAGGACCCGGCCCTGCACCTCCAGGTTGGTGTGCACCTGGGTCAGGGCGTGCAGCGAGAAGCCGACGAGGTCACGGTGGAAGCGCTGGAGGGGCGCGCTCCGCCTGATCACCGAGGCGCCGCTCATCGAGTACAGCAACTCCACGGCCTCCTTGGCCAGTTCCGCCGCGAACGCGGTCCGGCCGCGGACCTGGGCCTTCTCCGCGTCGGTGGGCGGTACGCCGGCGTCCGCGCGCTCCTGGAGCAGCCTGATCACCCGGTCGGTGAGCGCGGAGCCCGCCTCGATCCGGTTGGCGGCGGCCGCCACCTGCTGCTGCGTCAGCGGATGCTGCCGCTGGTCCTCCCAGGAGGTGTACGTGATGCCGCGCCCGGGGAGCCGCTCCAGGAACAGTTCGAACGCACCGCGCGCGATGCCCGCGGCCATCGCCGCGTACAGCGCCATGACGAACGCGACGGCACCGTACCCCCTCCCCGGGACCCGTGTGTTCCACCGCTCGCCGGTCTCGCCGCTCACGCCCCCCTCGTACGGGATCAGCCGGTGGGCGGGGACGAAGACCCGCTCGGCGACGACGGTGGCACTGCCGGTACCGCGCCCCGCAGAGACGTCCCAGTCGTCGACGACGGACAACTCCGTCAGCGGGACGAGCGCGAAGAACTGCGCACCCGTCGCCCCGCCGTCCGGATGCTCCAGCACCGCGGCCAGGCAGTCCCAGCCGGCCGCGTGGCAGCCGGAGTTGTAGCTCCAGCGGCCGGTCAGCAGATAGCCGCCGTCCACGGGTGCGAGGTGTCCGGTGGGGGCGAAGCCGACCGACACCCGGGCGGCACCCCCGTCGAACACCTCCTTCTGCGCCTGGTCCGGGAACAGCCCGGCCATCACCGCGCCGGTGAGCCACACCGTCATGTTCCAGCCGGTGGCCGGACAGGCACGGGCCACCTCGCCCACCACCTCCGCCTGCCGTGCCAGTGGCACGTCCAGGCCGCCGAACCGCTCGGGCACCGCCATACGGAACACCCCCGCACGGTCCAGCAGCCGGAGCGTCTCCCGCGATACCCGCCCCCTCTCCTCCGTCTCCGCGCCGTGCTCCCGGATCACGGGAGCGGCAGCGCGGACGGAATCCAGCAGGGCGGCTGATTCGTGACGTTCAGACACACATTCCTCCGAACTGGCTGTGCCCGAGGGAACTCGGACATCCCGCCCGGAAGGTAAGCCGCCCGGATCATCACGGGCCCATTGCGCGGTCACCGGCCGGTCACCGGTCGGTAATTCCCCACGCCATTCGGTGTCCGATCTCCCCGGTAATCAGTGAGTAATCGGCGAGTAATCGGTGAGGAACACATACCGGTCACGAGTGGTACGGCAAACGTCCGGCGCTGCGAAAGTCCATCGCATTCCGGAGCGCCGGATCATCGGAGGGGAACCGGAAAGCCGACCGTGGCTCAGGACGCCCCGGCCTGTGCCGACACCCGCTGGTCGTACTCGCTGCGGGCGTCCGCGATCTCACTCTGGTGCGCCTCCGTCCAGGTCACCAGCGTGCGGATGGTGTTGTGCAGAGTCGCCCCCAGCGGCGTCAGTTCGTACTCGACGCGCGGCGGAACCACCGGGTGAACAGTGCGTTTGATCAGGCCGTCCCGCTCCAGCTGGCGCAGCGTGACGGTCAGCATGCGCTGGCTGATGCCCTCGATCCGCCGGCGCAGTTCACTGAAGCGCAGGGTGCGGCGGTCCAGAAGCGCTATCACCAGCAGCGACCACTTGTCCGCCACACGGTCCAGGATCTGGCGTACCTCGCAGCCCTGCCGGGTGTCCCACTGCATCACCTCGTAATCGTCGTCGGTACCCGTGCAGTGACTCGGTGACTTCAAAGTGCCTTCTTCCATAGTCATTCAGACTGCCCGATGATGTCGGTGGTTACAAGTGGGAACCGTCCCCCTGGGCTTACTCGCGTTCCGAGTCGGTTTCCCGACCCGTTGATCAGATTCTGTTCCCCCTTTTTCTCTCCAGCAAGGAGTAATTCCCGTGTCCGCACTGCAATCCTCTCCGGACAGCGGCACTGATCGCATGAGCGGACGCGCTTGGGGCGTGCTGTTCGTGCTGTGTGGCGCGATCTTCCTCGAGGGCGTCGACGTCGCCATGCTCAACGTGGCGCTGCCGTCGATCCGGGCCGACCTGGACCTGTCCACCGGCACGCTCCAGTGGGTGATGAGTGCCTACGTCCTCGGATACGGCGGCTTCATGCTGCTCGGTGGCCGCGCCGCCGACCTCTTCGGACGCCGGCAGATGTTCCTGTTCTGGCTGACCGTGTTCCTGCTCTTCTCCGGGCTCGGCGGGTTCGCCACCGAGGGCTGGATGCTGCTCGTGGCCCGGTTCGCCACCGGGGTGGCGGCGGCCTTCATGACCCCGGCCGGCCTGTCGATCATCACCACCAGCTTCGAGGAGGGCCCGAAGCGCAACAAGGCCCTGCTGGTCTACTCCGGCACCGCGGCGGGCGGCTTCTCCATCGGCCTGGTCGTCGGCGGCCTGCTCGCCTCGGTCGACTGGCGCTGGGTCTTCTTCGCCCCGGTGATCCTCTCCTTCCTCGTCCTGCTCACCGGCGCGGCCCTCATCCCCAAGTCCGCCAAGCCCGACCGCGCCGGACAGCGCATGGACGTGGGCGGCGCGATCAGTGTGACGGCGGGCATCCTGCTGCTGGTCTTCTCCGTCGAGCGCGCCGGCCACGAGCCGGCCGGCGTGACCGCGCTGACCGTCGCCGCCAGCCTGGTGCTGTTCCTGGCGTTCGTGCTGATCGAGCGCAAGTCGTCCTCGCCGCTCGTCCGGCTCGGCCTCTTCCGCTCCGGCAGCCTGGTCCGGGCCAACCTCGCAGGACTGCTCTTCGCGGCCGGGTTCTTCGGGTTCCAGTTCATCATCGTGCTGTACCTCCAGGAGCTGCGCGGCTGGTCCACCCTGGAGACCAGCTTCGCCATGATCGTGATCGGCATCGACGCGATCCTGTCGCCGACGCTCACCCCGAAGCTGGTGGAGAAGTTCGGCAACGGCCGGGTCATCTTCGGCGGTCTGCTGCTCGCCGTGCTCTCGTACGCCCTGATGCTGCCCGTCGGGCTGGACTGGTCGTACCTGATGATGTTCCCGAGCCTGATCATCCTGGGTCTCGCCTTCTCGCTCGCCTACGGCCCGCTGACCATCGTCGCCACCGAGGGCATCGCGGAGGAGGAGCAGGGCGTCGCGGGCGGTCTGCTGTACACCTCCTTCCAGTTCGGTGCCGCGCTCGGCCTGTCCTCCGCCACCGCCGCGATGACCGCGGCGACGGACGGCGACAGCCCGCAGGCGATGCTCGACGGGCACCACGCGGCCCTGATCGTCCCGCTGGCCGCCGCCGCGGTCGCCGCCGTGATCAGCCTGTTCGGGCTGCGTGACAGGAGCGGCCCGGCCACAGCGGAGCCGGGCGCCGAGGGCGGTCCCGTCCTGGAGCCGGTGGAGACCGCGCGCTGACCCCCCGCCCGCTCCGCGGGCCCCTCACGTTCGCCCCAGGCCGTCCCCCGTGCCTGGGGCGAACTCCTTTTCTCCTTCCCTGTTTTTGACGCTTACCGGCCGCTGACCGCCCGCACACTCCGTCCGCAGCCCTGAGACCTTGCGATTACCGGCCCAAGAGTCCTCCTCGTCAGACTGAATTCCGTTCACGTGAACCGCGTGAATCCGTTTCCGATACCGGCCCCGAAGCGGCGGCCGGAGAGGACTCGGAATATCGGACAGGAACCGAGGAGGCAGAATGACCACGAACGAGGGTGCGACCGCTGCGGTGTTCGACGAAGTCGCCGGGCTGGCCGGCCGCTTCAGGGAATCCGGGATATCCGCGGAGGAACGCCGCTGGATTCCGGAAGAGAACATCGATCTCCTCGAAAAGGCCGGTGTGTTCCGCCTCAATGTCCCGGCCCGCTTCGGCGGCATCGAGGCCCCCGTCGCCGAGCAGGTACGAATCCTCAGCGAGATCTCCCGCGCCGACACCGCCACCGGCTGGGTCGCGATGATCTACGTGTCCAGCTCCTGGGTCCCGAGCCTGTTCCCGGACGAGGCGCAGAAGGAGGTCTACGGCGACGGCTCGGCACGCGTGTCCACCGGCTTCACCCCGACCGGCACGCTCACCGCGGAGGACGGCGGCTACTCCCTCAGCGGCAGCTGGAAGTGGATCTCCGGTGCCCGCGGCGCCGGCTGGGGCCTGCTCGCGGCGCTGCTGACCGGGCCTGACGGCACCCCTGTGCCGCACGCCGCCCTGGTGCCGTTCTCCGAGCTGACGGTCGCCGACGACTGGCACACCTCCGCCGCGGCGGGCACGGGCAGCTCCACGGTCAGCGCCGACGGCGTCAAGGTCCCGGCCCACCGGGTGATCGGCCTGCTCGACGTGCTCGCGGGTACCACCGGAGACCGCTCCAACACCGGCGCCACCGGCCGCAACTACGCCTTCATCCCGTTCTTCATGGCGCAGGGCAGCGCGGCCTACCTGGGCATCGCGCGGGGCGCGTACGAACTGTTCCTGGAGCGGCTGCCCGGTCGCGGCATCACCTACACGTCGTGGACCGACCAGAGCCGGTCCCCGCTGACCCAGATCCAGGTCGCCACCGCCGCCAACCGGATCGCCGCGGCCGAGGCCCTCCAGGAGACCTGGCTGCGGGAGCTGCAGCGGCACGCCGACGCCGGCACCTCGCCGTCCGTCGCGGAGCGGGCCGAGGCGCGCGGCAAGGCCGCGTTCGCGATCCAGCTGGCCAAGGAGGCGGTCGAGGGGCTCTTCGAGGCCGCCGGGGCGTCGGTGATCATGCGGGACGTCCCGTTGCAGCGCTTCCACCGGGACATACAGGGCCTCGCCCTGCACGCGCTGTTCGCCTTCAACACCAACCAGGAAGTGCACGGCCGCTCCATCCTCGGGCTGGATCCCGACACGCCGTTCCTCTGAGCGGCCACGCCCGGCTGTGCCGGGCGGCATCTCCCGCGGGGCTGCCGGACCGTCCCCGTCCGGCAGCCCCGCGCCCGAGGCGCGTGCACCGGGAACGCCCCACATCCCGCGCGTACGGCCGGAATCCAGCACGTCCCATCCAGCACGGGAGACGAAGCCATGACACAGACAGACATCCTGGTCCTGGGCAGCACCGGAAAGACCGGACGCCGGGTCGTCGAGAACCTGCGCGCGCGAGGTGCGTCGGTCCGCGCCGCCGGCCGGTCCGCGCCGGTCCGCTTCGACTGGAACGACGACCGCACCTGGGAGCCCGCACTCACCGGCGTACGGGCCGCCTACATCGTCGACCGGCAGGATCAGCCCGGCGCGTGGGACGCCGAGGCGGAGATCGGCGCACTGGCCAAGCTCGCGGTCGAGCGCGGCGTGGGCCGGCTCGTCCTGCTCCAAGCCCGCACCACGGGCCTCGTGGGCGGCAAGGACCTCGGCGCCGGCGAGCGCGGTGTGCGCGAGTCCGGTGCCGAGTGGACCGTGCTGCGGCCCAACTGGTTCTTCCAGAACTTCGACGAGGGCGTGCTGCTGGACTCCGTACGCGCGGACGAGATCCGGCTGCCCGCCGGCGACGGCCGCGAGCCGTTCGTGGACACGGGCGACATCGCGGAGGTGGCCGCGGCGGCACTGCTCGACGACGGGCACGACGGGCAGGTCTACGACCTCAGCGGGGCCCGCGCCCTCACCCTGGCCGAGGCGGCCGAGGAGATCTCCAGGGCCCTCGGGCGCGTGGTCACCTACGTCCCGGTCGCGCACGACGACTACGTCGGCGAACTGCTCTCCTACGACGTGCCCGCCGACTACGCGGGCTTCGTGGCGGACCTCGCCGGGCAGATCCGCCAGAACCTGAACTCCACGCCGACCGACACCGTGGAGCGGGTTCTGGGCCGCGCGCCCCGGGACTTCGCGGATTTCGTCCGGGAAGCGGTGGCACGCGGCTCGTGGGCTGTCTGAAAGACGACGGGGCGGGTTATCCCGGGGTGAGTCGGTGACTTCGAAGTGCCTTCTTCTCCTGGGGCGGAATATGCGGCACGCTGAGTTCGACTGGGGGCATTCGCCCGCACTCTGCTTTTCGACGACTTTTTCGAGGTGCCGCACATGGGTGCTGTGAAGGTTAATTCGTTCTCGGAAATCGAGAGCGCCTTCGTCAAATACATCCAGGACATCGTGTACTGCACGATGATCACTGTCGACAAGAAGGGAAGGCCCCGGGCGCGAGTTCTGCTGCCCATCTGGGAAACGGTGGACGGCAAGCCGGTCGGCTGGCTGGCCGCCTACAAGACCCCGGTCAAGGTGGCCCATCTCGCGAACAATCCGCACACCACGTATTCGTACTGGAACCCCCGGCAGAACGCGGTCTTCGCCGACAGCGTCTCGCGCTGGGTGGACGACCTGGAGACCAAGACGTACGCCTGGGACCTGTACGCCAAGGGCAGCCCCCAGGGCGTCGGCTACGACCCCGGCAACTTCTGGAGCATGGGCCCGGCCGACCCGAAGTACGGCCTGATCCGGATCGATCCCTGGCGTGTCCAGGTCCTGCGCGGCTCGGACCTGAGCAGCCGCCTCTGGACGGAGGAGTCCCACCGCTGACCGGGTCCACGGCGACGGGACACCCGCCCCACCCCGCACCGGCCACGGCCGGGCGGGGTGTCCGCCGTGGGGACGGCCCTCAGTCCTCGCCGCCGAGGGCGGTGAGCGAGGTCGGGCTGAGCGCGAGGGGCGGCCGGGGCCCCCGGTGCTGCCGGCCCCGTGCAGGCGCCGGCACCGGACGGACGGCCGCGGGACCCGCCGCGGGAGGATCGTGTGCTTCCGGGCCGCCGACGGCCTGGTCCCCGGCCGTCCGCAGTTCCTCCTCCGCCGCGCTGCGGTGGTCCACGAGCCGGCCGGCGGCGAACTCGACGGCGTAGGCGTCCGTCCCGTACATCGCACGGAGCCGGGCGGTGATGCGGTCCACGTCAGCGCGTTCGGCGGGCGGCAGGGGCGCACCGGAGCGCTTCCGGGTCGCCTCCGCGACGCCGAGCAGGCGTGCCGCCCTGGCGGGCCGGCCGGCCAGACGGTGGCCTCCGGCCAGCCCCTCCAGGGAGAGGGCGACCGCCCGCGGATCCGCGGACGCCAGGGCGGACGCCAGCCCGTCCCGATGCAGACTCAGGCAGGTCTCGGCGTCCCCGCGCAGCTCCGCGCAGAACCCCAGCTCGGCCAGGATCAGGGCGAGGCCGTTGCTCGCCCCCCGGCTGCGGTTCCAGTCGAGCCACGGCAGCAGATGCGCCTCGGCGGACTCCAGGTTGCCCTGGCGCCGGGCCCCGAGGGCGAGCCCGAGCTCTGCCATCTGCTCCGCGGGCCGGTTGCCCTGCTCGGCCGCCAGTCTCAGCGACCGCCGGTGGAGCTCGTCCGCCTCGCCGAACCGTCCGGACAGCAGGGCGATCCGGCCCAGCCCCGACAGCTGGCGCGACACCTCAGACCACAGCTCCAGCGACTCGGCCATCCGCAGGCCCTCGCGGTGCAACTGCGCCGCCTTGTCGTACGCCGCGGTGATCTCCGCGTGCACGGCCAGTTCCTGCGCCGCCTTCAGCTGGCCCCAGGCGTCACCCTGCTCGGTGAACTGCGCGCGGGCCTCCAACGCGTCGTCGTGCAGCGCGTCCAGGTCGCCCGTGGTCATCGCCAGTGAGGCCCGGCTGCTGAGGGCCGCGGCCACCCCCCAGGCGTCGCGCAGCGCACGGAAGTCGGCCAGCGCCGCGTTGACCCAGCGTTCGGCCCCGGTGAGCGCACCGACCTCCCACAGCGCGTGCCCGACGAACCAGGTGGCGCGGGCGATGCCCACGGAGAGCGGCTCCGCCCGTGCCTGGTCCCGCCGCGGCGCCAGGCACTGGTTCTCCGGCTCGATCTCGCCCAGCAGCAGCCCGATCCCCTCGCACCAGGTGGCCGCCTCGACGGCCGGTGCCGACTGATCGGGCGCGGTGGCCAGGGCCGTGGACAGCGCGTGCCGTGCCTCGGCGAGCCGGCCCGTCAGGAGCCAGAACCAGACCAGCGCGTTGACCAGCCGCAGCGTCAGGAACGGCGGCTCCCCGTGCGCCGTCTGCTCCACGACCCGCCGGAAGTTGGCGGACTCCGCGGACAGCCGCCGCAGCCAGCGGTGCTGCTCGGGGCCGTGCAGCCGTGGCTGGGCCCGCTCGGCCAGCTCGGTGTAGTGGAGGGCGTGCCGCAGCGCCACCTCCTCGGCCTCACCGGACTCCTGAAGCCGGGACTTGACGTAGGCGCACACCGATTCCAGCATCCGGTAGCGGGGGGCGGCCGGGCTGTCGTCCGACCGCGTCACCAGTGACCGTTCCACCAGCCGGGAGAGGATGTCCATGACCTGGTCGGTGGGCACCTCGCCGCCGCCGCACACCTCCTCCGCCGCGGCCAGCGTGCACCCGCCGGTGTGCACGGACAGCCGGCGCAGCACGGTCTGCTCCTGCGGGGTGAGGAGGCTCCAGCTCCATTCGATGGTGGCCAGCAGGGTCTGCTGGCGGCGCGGGGCGCCGCGGTAGCCGGAGTTCAGGACCCGGAACCGGTCGTCGAGCCGGTCGAGCAGTTCGTGCACCCCCAGCGCCCGCACCCGGGTCGCGGCCAGCTCCAGCGCCAGCGGGATGCCGTCCAGGCGACGGCACATGGCGGCGACCGCGGGGGCCGCCTCTGCGTCCAGCACGAAGGACGGGTCGGCGGACCGGGCCCGTTCGACGAAGAGCTGCACGGCGCTGGACCTCTCCAGCTCGGCGGGCTCCGCCGACTCCGGCAGCCGCAGCGGCCGTAGCGGCAGCACCGTCTCGCCCGGCAGCCGCAGCGGCTCCCTGCTGGTGGCCAGCACCTTCACGCCCGGCGCCTGCTCCAGCAACCGCTGCACCAACTCCGCCACGTCGTCCAGCACATGCTCGCAGTTGTCCAGGACGAGGAGCATCCGGCGGCCCGCCGCGTAGTCCACGAGCTGGCGCCGCGCCCGCGACCCGTCCGCACTCGGCGCGTCGCTGTGGCCCGCCGCTTCCTGGATGCCGAGCGTCGCCAGCACATGGGGGGCCAGGTTCCAGCATCCGGCGTCCTGTTCGGGCGCGCCCAGCCCTCCGCACTCCACCAGCCAGACACCGTCCGGGAACTCGCCGGACAGCCCGGCCGCCGTCGCGAGGGCCAGCCGGGTCTTGCCGACACCTCCGGGACCGGTGATCGTCGCCAGCCGGTGGGACGTCACCAGCCGCGCACCCTGGACCAGCGCGTCGTCCCGTCCCAGCAGCGCGTTGGGGGCGTCCGGAAGGTTGCCGCGCGACCGCCCCGCGTCCTGCTCGGCCGCCACCGGCGGACTGGGCGCGCGCAGCGGGGGGTCCTGCCGCAGGATGGCCTGTTGCAGTGCGTCGATGGCATGGCCGGGCACGAGGCCGAGTTCCTCGCCCAGATGGCGGCGCAGATCCGAGTAGCTCTCCAGCGCCTCCGACGACCGGCCGGCCTGATAGAGCGCCCGCATGTGCGCCATCCGCAGCCGTTCCCGCAGCGGATGCGCCGTCGTGAGACCGGTCAACTCGCCCACCAGGAGGCTGTGCTCACCCAGTTCGAGCCGCGCCTCGAAGTGCTCCTCGACCGTCGTCAGCCGCTCCTCCTCCAGCTGGGCGATCACCGTCCGTACGAAGGGCTCGTCGGAGAATTCGGTGAACGCGGGACCCCGCCACAGCGCCAGCGCGTCCGCGAGGGCCCCCGCCCTCGCCCGTGGTTCGGCCAGTGTGCGGGAGTGCGCCGCAAGGGCACGGAATCGCTGTACGTCGAGGGCTTCCTTCTCGGCCCGGAGTGTGTAGCCCGGCGGCCGGTGCACCACCAGGTCGCGGGACCCCTCCTCGGCGTCCTCCAGGGCACGCCGCAGCTGGGAGACCTTGGCCTGCAGTGATGCCATGGGATTGGCGGGCGGCGCGCCGCCCCACAGCGCCTCGATGAGGCGGGTGGTGGGGACCGTCTGTCCATGATGGGCGAGCAGACTCGCGAGCAGCATACGGACCTTGACTTCGGGGACCCGAACCGGTCGTCCCGTCACGGTCCGTACCTCAAGTGGGCCGAGCACCCCGAATCGCATGTCAGCCAGCCTAGTCATAGGAGACACCTCTCGGCCGACAAGAGTCGCGCATGTCACTCCGTGCCGGTCCGAACGCGGTCCGCGACCGCACGGAATCGGCCAACCGCCACGAGAACCGCCGCGCACACCCGGACCCGCGAATTACCGGAGCATGGGCCGACAGGGGGGCGGCCCGCATACGGTCCGTTCAAGAGCGGCCGAACAGCCCCGGCACATAGGTGACTTCGCCCGTACGGGGACTCCGGCCGGACCGCGTCCCACCGCCGAACGCGACCGAGGAGATCAGGATGAAGAGGACCGTCGTACCGAGGGCGACCCGGTCGGCGCCGGCGCGGACGTCCCGTGAGCCCGTGCCGGAACCGGTAGGGAAGGCCGTGCCGCCGCCGGTCCCGGGGACCGGCGCACACCGGGCCGCGGACCGCACCGCCCCTCAAGTCGCCCCGCCCATGGTGTTCGACGGCGCGGCGGAACTGGTGGGCCGTACCTTCGCCACCGCGCTCCAGGAGGGACTCGGCCGCGTGTCACCGCCGTGGATGAACGCCGTACACGGCGGACCGGTGCGCCCCGGCCGGCCGCCGGCCCCGAGCGCCGTGCTGCTGCGCGACCACCGCGAGGAGATCCTGACCCGCCTGGCCGGGGCACTGCCGGCCGCGGTGCGCGCGGCCGGGCAGGTGGACGCCGAACGTGCGATCCCGGCCCTCCTCGCCTGGGCCCGCGCCCGCCTGCTCGCGGCCACGGCGGCCGGCCTGCCGCGAGCAGGCGCCAGAAACGCCCCGCTCCCCTTCCCCCGGCTGGAACTGGCGGTCGCCACGCTGTTGTTGGAGTCCGCCGCGGGCGTCCTTCCCGACCTTCCGGCCCGCGACCGTGCTCTGCGGGACCTGGGTCACGCGGTACGGAACCGGTAGTGGCGTGGCGACCGGGCTCACGCCGCGGTGGCGGAACGCGCGTCGCGCGATCGGCCGTCACGCCGTTCCCGCCGCCCGGCAAGGGCTCGGCGCGTCCGGTCAGCCGGCCGACTCCTCCCCCGCGGCCCTCTCGGGCGTGAAGGGTTCGACACTGATGGTGGAGAAGGCGTCGCTGAGGAACCGGTCGAGCTCGGCCGAGTCGCCGGGGCCGACGACGCCGGCCAGGGGGATGTCGGTGTCCGCGTAGCTGAGCACCGTCTTGATCGGCTCGTCCTCGGGCCGCTGGCTCCACCGGTGGACGAGCGGGCTCTCGCGGAACGCCGCTTCGCCCTCGATCCGGCAGTACTCGGCGCCGAGCTTGTGGCTCGGCCAGACGAACCAGCCGTAGCGGGACCCGTCGCCCTGGGACCAGGTCAGGTTCTCGGCGTCCGCGCCACCGGTGACCAACTGGAGGTAACGGGAGGGCAGATGCACCCCGGTGGCGAGCTCGAAGGTGTCCACCACGTCGGCGCCGCCGAAGCGGGCGCCGACCTCCAGGAACACCAGCCCGTCCGGAGTCTCGATGCCTTCGAGGTGGAAGAGGCTGGTGGTGATGGAGACGGCGGCGAGGCACTCCGCGGTCCAGCGGCTCAGCTCCGGGGTCAGCTCGATCTGCACCGAGCCGAGCGGCGTTCCCTGCGCGTATCCCAGGCAGGTGCCGACGTAGCGGCTGGCCTGGATCGCCATGGGCTTGCCGTCGATCAGCATGCCGTCCACGTGGATGATGGGTCCGGTGACGAACTCCTCGACCTCGAAGCCGTCCTGCTCGGCGCCTTCGGGCACCCCGGCCTCGCGGACCGCCGCCAGGGCGGCGTCCGCCGTCGGGTAGATGTGGACGTTCAGACTCGCCGCGCCGTCCAGCGGCTTGAGCACCGTCCCGCCCGACCACGGCAGCCCGCCGGGCCCGGCGTCGAGCGCTTCGGTCAGGGACAGGAACCGGGGGACCCGCAGACCCGCCGCGGCGACCGCGGACTTCATGACCACCTTGTCGCGCCAGGGCCGGATGTCCTCCTCCCGGTCGCCCGGCACGCCGAGGGCCGCCCGCACCCGGGCACCGGCGATCAGGTCGAACTCGGAGAGCGCGAGCACCATGTCGAAGGCGGGGAGACCGGCGACGGCGGCCAGCACCTCCTCCGTCAGGTCGCCGGTGTCGGGACGCTCGATGAGCGTGCACCGGAGGTCGGACGGGAGAGTGGCCAGCCGGTCCGCGGGGCCGACGTAGGTGACGTCGTGTGCCGCGTGGTCAATTCCGTTCGCGTGCCGGATCATTTTGTCCGTGACTCGGTGCAGGATCAGGATGCGCATGATAGTTCCTCAGGCGAGCGAGAAGCGGTATGAGTAGGACGACGGCGCAGGCGGAGCCGATGACGGAACCCAGAGCAATGCTCTGGGGACTGAAAGACGTGGTGAAGACGGTCACCAGGAGTCCGGCTGCCGGCAGGGACAGCTGATTCAGGAGAATGATGATGGCGATGGTTTTCGCGAAGTGCTCGCGCGGAATTCTCTTGACGCGCTCCGTGCGTATGACGACGTTGAAGAATCCGACGATCCCGAGCAGGAGCGCGTAGCTCACCGCGTACTGGGTGAAGGTGTTCGCCAGGCCGACTCCGATGCCGCCCAGGCAGATCAGGGAGTAGGACGTCATCAGGGCGGCGAAGGGATTCAGCCGCTTCATCAGGACCGGGACGACGAAGAAGGTCAGGATGCCGACGATGCCGGCTCCGGCGCTCAACGCCGCGTAGTACTTGTCCGGTTGGTCGAAGACGCCCACCGTGGTGGCTGCGCTGGTGGCCATGCCGACACCGACCATCAGGTTGACCGTCATGGTCAGTCCGACCAGGCCCAGGATCGCGGGCAGCTTGAGCAGGGTCGTCACACCCTCGCCGATGCCGGTGGCCACCGAACGGACCGTGGTGGGTTCGGTGGTGTTGCCGGCGAGTGCCTCGACCCGGAGCCAGCGGCGCAGGGACAGGGTGTTGAGCGTGGTCAGCGCGTACACCACACCGATCACCGCGAGCAGGCTGGTGGTCGGCAACGCGGCGGCGAGCAGCGCGGCGAGCACGGGGCCCACCACCTCGCTGGTCTGCTCCGTCCCCTGGATGATCGACTGCGCCCGGACCATCTGGTCCATGGGAACGAACCGGGGGAGCGTGGCCTCAAGGGCGACGTAGGACTGTGCGCCGGCCACTGACATGCCGGCGGCCAGCACGCACAGCGTGAAGAACTTCCCGTCGGGCAGCAGGAACATCAGGGCGAACGCGGTCAGCGCCAGCCCGGAGCGGACGACGTCCGAGCCTATGTACAGGAGGTAGCTGCGTATTCGGTCCGCGAACACCCCGGCCACGGGCAGGAAGATCACCCGGGGAAGCCATTCGACAAGGAAGATCAGGCCGGTCTGCGACGCGCTGCCCGTCAATTTGAAGGCGAGCAGTGGAATGGCGAACAAGAGGAATTGGTCGCCGAGCGCGGCCAGTCCCCGACCGGCCACGAAACGCGCCACCTGAGGGGCCGGCATATAGGCGTGCTTCGGTATTCCCGCATCGCCGCCGCCGAGTTCTCTGCCCCCTCCGGGGGCCTCGGTCGTGCTCTCCCTCTCTTCGTGGCTCATGCTCCCCCATGTTTCATGTCACCAAGTTCGACGAACGGGCTATCGATGTTCACGGCCGGTCGGAGAAGAGGGCGTACGCCAGGTAATCCGGGGCCTGTTCCGCCTCTGCCGGGCCCCGCGCACCCTGCTCCGCACGAGCGTGGTCACCACGGACCTCGACCCGGGCCGCACGAACCAACCGCCCGTCCCGGACGCCGTGCGATGCTCCCCCTGAACTCCCCGCCCAGGCACTGCTGTTCCTCATCGCGGACCTCCCCGACTCGCAGTCCGAGACCAGCTGACCCATGCCCCCTGCTCGCAGGCCGGTGCCAGAATATACGGCGCGCCCCGATCTTCCCCAAGCTTCGGCGCATCCGGGACCTGCGCCTCTCCCGGCGGTCGCGAGGAGACAGGTGTTACGTGTCAACATCTGAACACCCCTTGCCTGGCGCTTAGTCGGGAGCTAACTTCCGATATCGAACACTTCAGGTGAGGCGCTGGCGAGGCGCGTTCCGCCGGGAAGCTTCATCTGGGCCACTTACATGGGGGTGTTGTGGGGCCGCGTACCGTTGCCAAACTTCTGGAGTTCGAGCAGGTCGTCATCCCTGCGGTGAACCGTCTCCGGCAGCTGCGGAGCAAGGCTCGTGAGGGCTCACCGGAAGGCTCCGAGCAGGAGATACGTGTCGCTGTCGACGCCGTCCGCGTCGCCGTCGAGGGCCTGCGAGGTCTGATGCCGGAGCATCAGATCTCGGCCACCTGCGAGGATCTGAGGATCTGGCAGGAAGCCGGCTGCGAGGGAGTGCCGCACTTCGACAGCACCCGGGACGCGGTGCCCGCACCCGAGGACGGCGAGGCCGCCGCCTTCGTGGGACCCGTGACCCTTCCCAACAGCGACCGGCACGACGTCCACATCGAGGCGTTCTCGGTGATCCGCCAGGACCCGGACAGCACCCCTCTGCTCCAGGCCGCCTACCCGCACCCCAAGGCCGTCTTCCAGTCGACCCGGCTGCTGTCCGCCTCCCGCGGTCTGCGCGAGGGCAACTGCGTGGTCTTCTTCCCCGAGAACATTCCGGCCGCCACGCGCTGCACGGACCAGAACTTCGCGTGGTTCTTCTTCAACCGGCACACCGAGATATACGCCCACACCCTGGCGATCACGGAGCGCCTGTGCGGGCCCGGATCGCCCTTCGCGGGCGAGGACCGACTCGTCTCCGCGGACGTGGACCCGGAGGACACGTACCAGGCGCGCTGCGTCTGGGGGTACATGCACGACTACTTCCACCACACAGGACCGCGCCCTCTCGACCAGCACCTGGCGATCAAGACGACCTGGCGGCCCGGACTCCTGGAGGAGCTCAAGGTCGACATGAAGTCGGCGATCGCCTGCTTCGAGGAGGAAGTGCCGTACGGCGAGATCGTGTTCGAGTACATCCTTCTGGAGCGGCTGCTGCGCTACCCGGCGCAGCCCGAGCCGCTGCGCAACTTCGATGCCGGCACCGGCTTCGCCCTGGGCACCTGGCTCGCCTCGCAGGGGCTGTTCACCCGGGACGACCAGGGGCGCAGCATCCTCGGAACGAAGGCCCGCATCGTCGAGTCGGTACGTGAACTCGTGCGTCTGATCGAGGAGATCGAGACCACGCAGGACGACGCCGCCTACCGGTCCGGTGCCGTGGACTTCCTCTTCGGGACGCTGCTGCGCCGCCCGGAGGCCAAGCCGGACCGCTACGGCGGCCCCCTCGCGCCGCTCGACCTGTGGGGCTCAGAGGTCCATGTCTGAGCCGCGCAGCGCCGAGGAGCTCGAAGCGATCCTCAAGGACCCGGGCTTCTGCCGCTACTCCACCGGGCACACCGCCGTCGTCGACTGGGATGCGGAGACGGGCTGGTCCGAGCCGCGCGTCGAGCCCTGGTCCGACCTGGTGATGGACCCCGCCACGCTCGGACTCCACTACGGGCAGGCGGTGTTCGAGGGCCTGAAGGCATTCCGTTCCGCCGACGGCTCCGTGCACCTGTTCCGGCCCGAGGACCACGGGCGGCGCCTGGCCAGGTCCGCCGCACGGCTCGCGATGGCCGAAATGCCCGCCACGCTGTTCTCCCGGGCCTGTGCCGCGCTCGTCGCGGCCGACGAGCGATGGGTGCCCGGCGGCTACGGGCAGAGCCTCTATCTGCGGCCGCTGCTCATCGCCACCGAGCCGGACCTGGGCCTCCGGCCGTCGAAGCGCTACCGGTGCGTGATCCTCGCCTACCCCGCGGACCCGTGCTTCGGGGCCGACTTCCGTCCGCTGGCGGTGACCACGCCGACCGAGACCGTGCGGGCCGTGCGCGGCGGCACCGGCGAGTCCAAGTGCGCCGGGAACTACGCCGCCGGCCTCCTCACCCGTACCGAGGCGCAGGCCGCCGGGTACGACGAGGTGCTGTGGCTCGACGGGCTCGAACGGAGCCGGATCGAGGAGCTCAGCACCATGAACGTCTTCCTCGTCTGGCGTGACGGGGCGCGGGTACGGGTGACGACGCCGCCGTGCGACGGAACCATCGTCCGCGGCCTGACCCGCGACTCGCTGCTGACCCTGGCCGAGGACCGGGGGATCGCGGTCGCACAGGAGCACACCACGATCGACGCGGTCCGCACCGGCCTCCGGTCCGGAGCGCTGGCCGAAGTGTTCGCCTGCGGCACGGCCGGTGTCGTCGTCCCGGTGAGCCGGCTCGGCACCGGCGGCGAGGACATGACCGTCGGCGACGGAGGGGAGGGCCCGATGACCGCGCTGCTGCGGAACAGCCTGCTCGACGTCCAGCACGGACGCACGCCCGACACACATGGCTGGCTTCGGACCATCACATGGGCCGATGAGAACGGGGGACGACGCGCATGAACGACCACAGCACGGCCTTGAAGAGCGACCGGGAGCCCGCCCTGTCGAGAGTCACCGTGATCCACACCCTGGGCCCCACGGGCACCAACCTGGAGAAGGCCGCTCACCACTGGCTCGCGGAGCGCGGCGTCGCCGGGATGGTGACGCTCCACACCGAGGTGGAGGACGGCCTCGACGCGATGGCCTTCGACGGCACCGAGGCCATCCTCGCCTGCGCCGTCTACCCCCGGCTGCACGACCTCGTCTTCAGGAACCTGCACCGCCTGGAGATGGCCGACAGCTTCATTCTCGACACCCACGACATGGTCCTGGCCGGGCGTCCTGACCACGCCGACATGGCCACGATCGTCAGCCACCCGGCCCCCAGCAGCCTGGTGGCCGGGCTCGGCGAGGTCACGCTGACCAGCAGCAACTCGTTCGCCGCGGCGCTGTGCGCGGCCGGGCAGTACGACGCCTGCGTGACGACGGGGCCCGCCGCCGCGGCCGAGGGGCTGCGGCTGATCAAGAACTTCGGCCCGGTGCCGATGATCTTCACTCTGCACGTCGGCCGGACCCTCGGTGACGACGACCGCGGCGGCGCGGGGATCGGAAGCGCATGCTGATCGTCGTCCAGCCCCTGTCGGCCGGCGTCCGGCTCACCGCCCGGATGGTGGCCGCCGGAGTCCCCTGCCTCGTACCGACCCAGTTCCCCGAACTGCTGCCGCCCGAGGTGCACTCCGGTGCGACCGTCGTCGACTGGCACCCCGGCGCGGGGGTGGCCGGACTGCTCCGCCTGGTCGAGAAGGCCGTCGCGGAGACCGGGGCCGCGCCCACCGGCGTCATCGCCGGCTTCGAGTACGCGGTACCGGAGGCCGCCGAACTGGCCCGGACCCTCGGGCTGCCCGCGCTCGGCGCGGGTGCGGCCGAGGCCGTGCGGCAGAAGGACGTCATGCGGCAGCGGTGCGAGGAGCGCGGGGTCGCCTTCCCGCGCTCGGTCACGGTCGGCCCCGGGGACACGGGCCCCTGTCCGCTGCCCTTCCCGGTCGTGGTCAAGCCGGTCGACTGCGGCGGCAGCCTGATGGTGAGCCTCTGCCACGACCAGGAGGAGTACGCACGGGCCTGCGCGACCGTGCACGACCCCGGCGAGGACGTGAAGTTCCACCCGAACCCGCGCCGGACCGCCGTGGTCGAGGAGTACGTGGAGGGCCCCGAGTTCTCCCTCGACGGCTGGGTCGACGCCGACGGCCCGCACCTCGCGAGCGTCACCACCAAGTTCCTCTCCGCCCCGCCGGACTTCTTCGAGATGGGTCACATCGCGACCGCGCCGCGGTGCTCGCCGCACGGGGAGGTCCTGGAGCGGTACGCCCGCGAGGTCGTGGCCGCCTTCGACCTCACGGTGGGCCCGTTCCACATCGAGACCCGGATCGTCCGCGACCGCGGCCCCGTCCTGATCGAGGTCGGGGCCCGGCTCGCCGGCGACAACATCCCCGAACTGGTGCTCGCCGGACCCGGCGTGGACCTGTGCGCCGCCACGGCCGACGCCGCACGCGGGGTGCCGCACGACCCCGGCGCGCTGTCGCCGGTGAGCGCGGGTCTCGCGTTCGTCACCACCGACCGGCCCGGCACCTTCGCCGGAACGCTCCCCGGTATCGACGCCTTCACACGGGCGGCCGAGTTCCGCGGCCTCCTGCCGGAGGCGGAGCCGGGGGCAGTGCTCGACCCGGGCGACATTTTCAGCAACCGGGTCGCCCGTATCCACTTCGAGGGCGACCTTGACCGGGTCGAGCGCCTCGTCGCCTCGGTCCTCGCAGACGTGAGGGTCGACGTCGACGGCGTCGGCCACCAGGACAAGGAAGGTGCCCCCGCATGAGCAACGAACTGACCGTCACCCCCACGACCACCCCGCGCCCGCGGCCCGAGGCGGACGGGGCGGCCGGGGCCGTCCTCACCGACCACGCGTTCTTCATGCGGACCGGCAAGCGGCGCGGCTGGCAGGGGCTGACCGTGGCCGACCGGGACAGCATCCCGGCGCTGCGGCCCACGGCCGCAGCCGTGCTGGCCGGCCAGACGGTCGTCGACGAGTTCGCCGCGTACCGGCTCGCGGACGGCACGGTCGCCGTGTTCCGCCCCGACAGCCACATCAAGCGGCTCAACAACGGTGCACGCCGGCTCGCGATGCCGCAGGTCGACTTCGACCGGGTGTGGAGTTCGGTCCGGGCGCTGGTCGAGCTGGACGAGGGCTGGCTGCCGCAGGAAGCGGGTGCCTCCCTGCGGCTGCGGGCGGTGCTCGCCGCCGACGGCGCGGCGCTGACCGCCGGGCCCGCGGACGACTGCCTCTTCTACGTGCTCGGGTCGGTGCCGGCCGCCGCGGAGGCGAAGCCGCTGAAGGCCATGACGCTGGACGGGTACGTGCGGGCCTGGCCCGGCGGCACCGGTGACGTGAACGCGGCGGGCGGGCTCGCGGCGGGCGTGGTGCCCGGCGAGATCGCCGACAACTACGGCAACGACCACGTGCTGTGGGTCGACGGCCCGCAGGGGCGCTTCGTCCAGCAGATCGGCGAACTGAACGCGTTCTTCGTGATCGACGGCGTACTGACCACACCCGCGCTGGACCGCTCCGTCCTCCCCGGCATCACCCGTGACTCCGTCGTGAAGCTGGCCCGGGACGCGGGGACCACCATCGTCGAGCGGCCGGTGGAACTCGCCGAGGTCCTCAAGGGTGTCGCCGACGGCACCCTCACCGAGTGCTTCGCCACCGGCACGGCCGCCGGGCTGTCGCCGGTGGTCTCCCTCGGCCACCAGGGCGAGGAGTACCGGCTCCGGTCGCAGGAGGCCGGCCCGGTGACCGCGCGCTTCCGGGACCTGCTGGACGGCATCCACCGGGGCGAGTCCGTCGACCGGTTCGGCTGGATGCGGCGGATCACCGAAGTCGCGCCCGTACACGCCTGAGGGAGGAGAGAACCATGGCGTATGTCGTCACCGACGAATGCATAGGCTGCAAGTACACGGACTGTGTGGACGTCTGCCCCGTGAGCTGTTTCCACGAGGGACCCGAGATGCTCTACATCAACCCCGAGGAATGCATCGACTGCAACGCGTGCGTCGCCGAGTGCCCGCCCGAGGCGATCTGGGCGGACATCGACCTGCCGGAGGACAAGCTCCAGTGGATCGAGATCAACGGCGAGATGAGCAACAAGTACCCGGTCATCTTCGAGAGCCGGGGCACCAAGGGCGAGCCCCCCGAGGCCCCCGCCGAGCCTTCCAGCCAGCCTTCCTGACCCACAGAGCGGGAGCCTAGGTCATGACGACCCACGTCGAGAATCCGTTCATGCTGGGCCTCGACTCGAACTTCTATCTGAAGGACGAGTTCGAGAGCCCCGAGAAGCGCACCAACGTCACCTGGTTCTACCCGAAGATCTGCGCCTTCCAGGACGCCCTCGACTCCGAGGGCAAGAAGGCGGAGTACTTCTCGTTCCTGGACCGCCAGTCCCACCCGGAGCAGACCGACATCCTGCTCTACTTCCACATCCCGTTCTGCGAGGCCTTCTGCAACTTCTGCGCCTGCTTCAAGGAGTCGGCGGCGAAGTACCAGGGCGAGCGGCAGAAGCGCTTCGTCCAGGCGATGGTCAAGGAGATCCAGCGCAACGCCCGCTCGAAGTACTTCGAGGGGACGAAGGTCAAGTACGTCCAGTTCGGCGGCGGTACGCCGTCCGCCCTGGAGCAGGAGTCGATGGCCGCCATCCTGGAGGCCGTCCACCGCGAGTTCGACCTGAGCGAGGTCGACGGCATCTCCCTGGAAGGCAGCCCGCTCGGGCTCTCCAAGGACGGCTACATCGAGATGCTGAAGTCGCTCGGCATCACCCGCATCTCCTTCGGCGTACAGACCCTCGACGAGGAGATCCGCCGCAAGCTCACCATCAAGGCCAGCGTCGAGCAGGTCCACCAGACCGCCGAGAACATCCGCAAGGCCGGCATCCGCACCTTCGCCCTGGACCTCATGTACAACCTGCCGGGGCAGGACGACGAGGTCCTGGCCCGGGACCTGGAGGGCATCTGCGGCGAACTGCGCCCCAGCTTCGTCCAGACGTACCGCTTCAACCAGTGGGAGGGCACCCGCCTCGACCAGCAGATCCGGGCCGGCAAGGTCGCCGAGGTCAAGCCGTCGGGCGCCATCGAGCGGGACCAGTACCGGCAGATCAAGAACGGTCTGGCCGCGTACGGCTACGACAAGCAGCTCCTGATCAACTTCTTCACTCACCTCGACGACGCGGGCGAGATCGGCCTCAACCACGCCTGCGGCGGCAACGGTTACCGCGCCAGCTACACCCTCGGCATCGGCCCGGCCGCCGAGAACTACATGGGCGAGCGCAGCTACCGCAACCACACCGACGTCGAGCGGTGGATGCGGGAGGTCGACGAAGGCATCATCCCGATCGAGCAGGGCCGCATCTGCTCCGAGGACGAGGTCGAGAACCGGGTCATGGTCTTCTTCCCGGTCTTCGGCACCGTTCGCAAGGCCGACGTCGGCAACTTCGAGAAGTACCGCCGCGAGGTGGACTGGCTGGTCGAGGGCGGCTACGCGATCGAGACCGACGAGGACCTGACCCTCACCGAGGTCGGCCGGGAGAACGCCGGCAACATCGCCTTCCTCTTCTACTCGGACGAGGAGAAGGCCCGCGCCCGGCGCACGATGTACCTGTCGCTGAAGAACAAGCGCAACCCCTTCCACCAGGACGCGCAGAACATCCCGCGTACCCCGCTCTTCCTCCAGACCCGCCCGAAGTCGGCGGAGGAGACCACCAAGGAGAGCACCTCCGCCAAGCCCGAGGGGAGCTGATCCGCCGGTGGACACCCGCAAGACCCAGAAGGAGATCGAGGACGACCTCCGTGGGGTGATCGCCTACATCTTCCCGGCGCAGCTGGTCGAACTCGACTCCGACACACCGCTGTTCAACGGCGGCCTGTCGCTGAACTCGACCCAGATGATCGAACTGACCCTGGGATTCGAGACGTTCTACGACATCGAGCTCGAACCCGAGCTGCTGACGACGGAGAACTTCGCGACCCTGGGTTCCCTCGCCGGTCTCCTGGAGGAACTCCTCGAAGATGAGGTGTCCCCTGTCTGAGATCCGTTCGGACGTGCGCGTGGTGCTGATCCACGGGAACGCCGGAGCGAGCGTCGAGGGCATCTGGTTCCCGTATCTCAAGCGGGAACTGGAGGCCCTCGGCGCCGAGGTGGTGGCCGAGACCTTCCCCGACCCCATCAAGGGCCGGATGCGGTACTGGCTGCCCTACCTCACCGACGTCATCCGCCCGGACGGGAGGACGGTCATCGTCGGCCACTCGTCCGGCGCGCTGGCCGCCTTCCGGTACGCAGAGAAGGCGCCGCTCCTCGGCACCTTCGCCGTCGCCGGCCACCACCACGACTGCGGCTTCGAACTGGAGCGGCGCAGCGGCTTCTTCGACACCCCGTGGGACTGGGACGCGATCCGCGCCAACCAGTCGTTCATCGAGCAGTTCCACTCGAAGGACGATCCCTGGGTGCCCTTCGAGGTCGCCGAGGAACTGCACGAGCTGACCGGGAGCACATTCAACGCCATGCACGGCATGGGCCACTTCGGCTCGTACGACCAGCAGATGGACACCTTCCCGGAGCTGCTGGAGGCGATCCGCCGCCGCCTCGACGGGACTCGCCTGGAGGAACGATGAACGTCATGCTCGCCGACGAGCTGCTGGAGCGGCGGCGGGACAGCGCGGCCACGGCCGTCGTGGACCTGGAGACGGGCGAGCAGGTCTCGTACCGGACCCTCGCCCGGCGCGTCCAGGCGCTGACCGGCCTCCTCGCCGGGCTCGGCGTGGGCCGGGGCGGCACCGTCGCGATGGTGATGGACAAGTCCGTCGCCTCGGTGGCGGTCATGTGGGCCACGCTGCGGCTCGGCGCCCGCTACGTACCGCTGGACGAGTCGCTGCCGGCGGCCCGCATCGCGCTGCTCCTCGGCAAGTGCGCGCCCACGGCCACCCTGGTCCAGCCCGCCTACCGGGACCTGCTCGACGGCGCGCCGGCCGGGACGGTTGTCATGGTGGGCGCGGTGGGCGCGGACCCCGTGGACGCCGGCGCCGGCTGGGACCCCTCGGCCGAGGCCGAGCCGAGGCCGGCCGGCGTGGCGGGCCGGAGCCCCGACGACCACGCGTACGTCGTCTTCACCTCCGGCTCGACCGGCTCGCCCAAGGGCGTCGTGATCAGCCACCGGTCGATGTGCGCCCTGCTGGCCGGGGTGCAGGAGACCGTCGGTTTCGAGGACGGCATGCGCTTCCTCAACGTGGCGCCGCTCTTCTTCGACGCCTCCGTCGTGGATCTGTGGTCGACCTTCCTGGTCGGCGGCAGCGTCCATCTGCTGCCCCGGCTGCGCATGCCCACCCAGGTCACCCGCGCCGTCGAGGAGTGGCGGATCACCGACACGCTGCTCGTGCCGTCCGTGATCCGGATGCTGGTGAGCCGGTTCAGCGACGCCGGGCGCCGCGACCTCGGCTCGCTGCGGCGGCTGTGGTTCGGCGGCGAGTCGTGCCCGGTGTCGGTCCTGGAGGCGTTCTCCGCCCTCGTACCGGGACTGCGGTACGTGCACGGGTACGGGCCCACAGAGACCACGCACAGCGCCACGCTCTTCCTGACCGACGCCCCGGGCAAGGACGGCGAGGAGTTCCTGCCCATCGGCCATCCGCTGCCCGCCGTCGACGTGCTCGTCGTGGACGACGAGCTGCGGCAGGTGCGGGACGGGGAGACCGGCGAACTCCTCATCGGCGGAGCGCAGGTGATGGCGGGCTACTGCGGCGAACCGGAACGCACCGCACGGTCCGTGGTCGAGCTCCCGGCCGGCGCCGGGGGCCGCTACTACCGCTCCGGCGACTACGTGCGCCGACGGCCGCAGGACGGCGCCCTGGTCTTCCTGGGGCGCCGCGACGACGCCCTGAAGATCAACGGCAACCTCGTCCACCTCTCCGAGGTGGAAGCGGCGACGCTGGCCGTGGGCGGGGTGACGGACTGCTGCGCGGTCCCGGAGGCCCACCCGCTGACCGGCCGGGCGATCATGCTCTTCGTCCTGGGCCGGCAGGACGGCGACACGGGCCTGTGCGAGGAGGAGCTGCGCCGGGAGCTCGCGCTGCGGCTGCCCGACTACATGCTGCCCGCCCGCATCGAGTTCCTGGCCGACGGGGACGTCAGCCTGACGCCGTCCGGCAAGCTCGACCGCGACCGGCTGCGCGCGACGGCTGACGCGACCGGAAAGGGTACGGAGTCCAGGTGACCGACGAGGAGCTGGCCCGCTTCGAGCGGTGCGGCGTGCTGACGGTCGTGCCCCGCTCGGCCACCGGTCTCGCGCTCGGCGACGACCCCGCGCTGCTCCTGCGGCACCGGGCGCAGGAGTTCCTCCCGGCGCCCGGCACCGTGGACCGGCTGGCCGACGCGTACGTCCGCGAGGGGCTCGACGTCGAGGCCCGCACCGAGGTGGGCATCACCGTCTCCGGCGCCCCCGCCCTGCTCGCGGAGGTCTTCGGCCACCCGGTGCGGCCGGTGCGCAACAAGTACATCCGGGAGACGGTCCGCCACGAGTTCGCCGCCGCCGGCCCGCTCCGCTCCCGGCTCCACACCGAGCTGGTCGCGGAGGTCCGGATTCCCCGGGCGGGCTTCGAGCTGGGCGTCGACGCCACCCCGCCCCTCCCTCGCGACGCCCGGTATCTGCGGCTGCCCGAGGACGCGGTGCGCCTCGCCGGCGCCGGGCGGCCGCACGCGGCCGGGGTCCGGGGCGACGGGGTCCGGGTCGTGATGGTCGACACCGGCCTGTACGACCATCCGCACCACCGCGCCCACGGCTACCGCACGAGGGTCGTCCCCGCGCTGTCCGCCCTCGATCCCGCCGTGGACGAACGCGGCCACGGCACCGCCATGTCGGCGCTGCTGCTCGCGGTCGCACCGGGCGCCGACCTCACCATGGTCAAGATGGCCTGCGAGAGCTTCTCCTTCCCGCTGGCGGCCTTCCAGCGGGCGGTGCAGCTGGCCCCGGACGTCATCTCGTGCAGCTGGGGCACCCTGCGCGCGGAGCCGCACCTCCACCTGGAGGTCGCGAACGCGGTGCGGCGCGGGATCACGGTCCTGTTCGCCGCCGGCAACGGTTCCACGGACCGGCGTACCGCCATGTTCCAGTCGGTGGCGACCCCGGGCGCGATCACGGTCGGCGGGGTCCACGTGGGGCCGGACGGATGCAGGCAGGCCGCCGACCTGGCGTCCAGCTACCGTTCGGACGTCTTCCCCGGCCGGCGGGTCCCCGACCTGTCCGGGCCCTGCGGCATGCTGCCGCACGGCGACTACGTGGTGTTCCCGACCCAGCCTGGCTGCATGTTCGACCGCCGCAACAGCGCGTACGACGGCACCGCCCCCGACGACGGCTGGCTGGTGTCCAGCGGAACCTCGGGAGCGACGGCGTACGCGGCCGGGGTGGTGGCGCTCGCGGTGCAGCAGGGAATCGGCAAGGGCCGCGCGCTGACCGCCGCGGACCTGGCGGACGCCTGTCTGCCGGTGACACGGGGACGGACGCTGACCGGTGACGACTGCGGCGGGACCTGCCCGAACGAGGCGGTGGGCCACGGACTGCTCACCGCCTCCCTGCCCGCGGCGCCCGGGTTCAGATGAGGCGTCGCATCCAGCCGTACCGGTCCTCGGCGCGCCCGAACTGGATGTCGACGAGGCTGCGGCGCAGCTTCATGGTGATCGAGTCCTCGGCGTCGGTGTCCGGGGCGGTCACCTCGCCGTCCTCCCAGACGAGGCGGCCGACGGGAGTGACGACGGCGCCGGTGCCGCAGGCGAACACCTCGCGGATCTCGCCGGTGCGGGCGCCCTCCTGCCATTCGCGGATGTCGACGGCCCGCTCCTCGACGTCGAGGCCGAGATCCTTGGCGAGGGTGAGGACGGAGGCGCGGGTGACACCCTCCAGGATGGTGCCGAGGCCGGGCGTGACGAGACGGCCGTCACGGGTGACGAAGTACAGGTTCATACCGCCGAGTTCCTCGACGTACCGCCCCTCGGTGGCGTCCAGGAAGCAGACCTGGTCGCAGCCGTGCTCACCGGCCTCCAGCATGGGCGCGAGGCCGGCGGCGTAGTTGCCGCCGCACTTCGCCGCACCGGTGCCGCCGCGCCCGGCCCGGGTGTACTGACCGGAGAGCCAGATGGAGACGGGCTTCACGCCGCCGGAGAAGTACGGTCCGACCGGCGAGGCGATGACCATGTACGTGACCTCGGCCGCGGGCCGCACACCGAGGAACGCCTCGGAGGCGAACATGAACGGCCGCAGGTAGAGGCTCTGTTCGCCCTGGTCTGGCACCCAGTCGCGGTCGGCGCGCACCAGCTCGGTGACGGAGTCGAGGAAGACCTCGACGGGCAGCTCGGGCAGGGCCAGCCGGCGGGCCGAGCGGTTGAAGCGCTCGCCGTTGGCCTCGGGCCGGAAGGTCCACACCGAACCGTCCGCGTGGCGGTAGGCCTTCATGCCCTCGAAGATCTCCTGCGCGTAGTGCAGGACGGCGGCGGCCGGATGCATCGGGATGGGGGCGAACGGCACGACGGCGGCGTCCCGCCAGCCGCCGTCCTTCGTCCACACGGCACGGGCCATGTGATCGGTGAAGTACTGCCCGAACTTGGGGTCTTCCAGGATCTCGGCGCGACGGGCGCGACTCACCGGGCTGGGATTGGCCTCGACCGTGAACCGCACACTCATCGCAGGGACCCTCTCGGTTCCGTGGTGCATTGTTGGATGGCGGCAGGCACGTCAGCCTGCGGCCGGGCAGGCGGCAAGGAGAGAGGATACCGGAGTGGCGTCCCACACGACATGGACAGAACGCCTGGTCGGCAGGCGCGTCCTGTGCGTAGGAACGGACTTGGCGGACGTGGCGGAGATGCGGGGCGTGCTCGCCCGCCGGCCCTCTTTCGGCGCCAAGGTGTTCACCAAGGCGGAGCGCGCTTACTGCGACGTCATGCAGGACCCGGCCGAGCGGTACGCGGTCCGGTTCGCGGCCAAGGAAGCGGTGCTGAAGGCACTGGGTACGGGCCTCGCCGGTGCGCCGCTCACCGATATCGAGGTCCGGCGCGCCCCGGAGGGGAAGCCCTCCCTCCACCTCACGGGCCGAGCGGCGGCACTGGCCGAGGCGGCGGGCGTCCGCACCTGGCTGATCAGCCTCACGCACACGGCGACGCAGGCGCACGCGATGGTGGCAGGGCTCGGGGACGAGGAGTGAGCGCGTTACGTCATGTCCTCCGGTTCCGGCATCCCGCCGGCCGCCGTCACGCCGCCCCTTGTAATTGATCGATACAGCGCCTCAACGCACACGGTCCCCGCAACTCCCGCAGATCGCGGGTGTTGCGAGGACCGCTGGAACCCAAGCACCAGGGTGCGGCCTTCCCGTGGCCGCCGCACGGTCGCTGGACCGGTACAGCCGAAAGATCCGCGCTGCTTCGGGATCTTGCCGGCTGGGCTCGCGTCGCAACGAACGAGGAGTGCTGATCAGTCGTCGGACTTCACGGGCTCCAGTTTGATGCTGAAGTGTCGGAGGATCGGGGACTGGCCCGTCACCCGGTAGCCACGGACCGATTCAGGATTCTTCGCGATATCTGCCAGGGTGGCGGCAACGTGGTCGTAGTGGCTGCGGGTGTAGACCCGTCGGGGGAGAGCCAGCCGTACAAGTTCGTAGGGCGCCGTCTTGACAGGGTTGCCGTGCTCGTCCTCTTCACCGAGGTACAGCGACCCCAGCTCCGCCGAGCGGATGCCTCCGCGCAGGTAGAGCTCGCAGACGAGTGCGGTGCCGGGGTACTGGTGCGGGGGGATGTGGGGCAGGAGGCGTCCGGCGTTGACGTAGAGGGCGTGCAGACCGGCGGGTTCCACGATGTCGACGCCGGCCTCGCGGATGCGTGCGGCGAGATAGGCGGCTATGTCGGCACGCTCGGCGAGGTAGGCCGGCTCGGTCACTTCGAGGAGGCCGCGGGCCATCATCTCGAGGTCACGTCCGGACAGACCGCCGTAGGTGGTGAATCCTTCGGTGGCGATGAGCAGACCCCCGCACCGCTCGGCGAGTTCGGGGTCCTTCAGGCCGATGAAGCCGCCGATGTGGACGATCCCGTCCTTCTTCGCGCTCATGACGCAGCCGTCGGCGAGGCGGAAGGCCTCCTCGGCGACCTGGCGCGGGGTGCGGTCGGCGTAGCCGGGTTCGCGCTGGGTCACCAGCCAGGCGTTCTCCGCGAACCGGGCCGCGTCGAGGATCATCGGCACGTTGTGACGGCGGCACAGTTCGGCGGTGCGGTGCAGGTTGTCCATGCTGACCGGCTGGCCCCCGCCACCGTTGTTGGTGATGGTCATCAGCACGGCCGCAACGGGCTTCTGGTCCGCGTTCTCCAGAGCCTGTTCGAGGGCGATCAGGTCGATGTTGCCCTTGAACGGAAAGTCGCTGTCGAGGTCCTTCGCCTCGGCGCAGGGCAGGTCGTACGCCGTGCAGCCAGTCAGTTCGACGTTGGCGCGGGTGGTGTCGAAGTGCGTGTTGGACAGCACACTCGTGCCGGGCCGCAGCAGCGAGGAGAAGAGGATGCGCTCGGCCGCGCGGCCTTGGTGGGCCGGCAGGATGTGGGGGTAGCCGGTGAGTTCGGAGACGACCTCGTGCCACCGGTAGAACGAGCGGCTGCCGGCGTAGGACTCGTCGCCCTGCATTCCTGCGGCGAGCTGGTCCGCGGAGATGGCACCGGTCCCGGAGTCGCTCAACAGGTCGATGGTGACTTCGTCGGCCCGCAGCTCGAAGGGGTTGTAGGCGACCCGCTTCAGCGCGGCCTCGCGCTCCTCCCGAGTGGTGAAAGCAAGAGGTTCTACGACCTTGATGCGGTAGGGCTCCACGTGACTTCCTTCTGTGCGGTGTGCGGGCTGAAGTGGCCGACGGCCTGGTGCCCGAGGTCCAGGACGCTCTGGGTGAGTTGCGCAGGCGTCCAGGTGCCCCGCGGGTACTGCTCCTGCGGCGGCCGGACGCGGTAGGCCTCGGAACTGAGGTAGGCGGTGATCCGGGGCGGCCGGTTGCGCTCGTACACCAGGGCCAGGTAGGCGATCAGCCCCGCGCCGTCGGCGAGGGTTCGCCGTGTGAGCGCTCCCGGGCTTCGGTTCAGGACGGTGGGGTCCACGCCGGCCCGGGTCAGCAGGGCTGTGGCGCGGGCGAGGGCCTCTTCGTCATCGCGCACGTAGTCGCGAACGGGAATGTGGAGCGTGAAGCCGCTCGGGTTGCTGTCGCCTTCGGTGAAGGAGTGGCAGGTGAGCGCCGGCCGCCGCACCAGTCGCAGGGTGTCGTTTCCGCCGTGCTCGGACGGCGCGAGGGAGCCCGCGGCCGCGTGGAAGAAGTAGCGGATGTCGGCCGCTGTGGCTCCGGAGGCACGGCTGAGCGCGCAGGCGTCATCGGCGGACATGCGCGGGTGTCGCACGTAGACCTTGACGCGGGGGGACGCCCAGGCGCCCAGGTCCAGAGCGAGGAACGGATATCCGTCCGCCGGGGGCAGTTGCTCGAAGGCCTGACCGTAGCCGAGCCGCCGCAGTGCCTCGCGCACGGTGCGGGCCGCGCTTTCCGGGCCGGAGGCGGAGGGGTTCAGGTAGACCTTGACCCCTGGGACCCCTCCGGCGCGCAGATCGAGCGCGTACCACAGGGCCAGGGGGCCCTGGGCCGCAGCAGGGAAGAACAGGTCGGCGATGGCGTCGAGCTGGTCGGTGGCGAAGCCCCAGCGGGCGCCCATGGCGCGGATGACCGCAAGCCCGGCGCGGCCGTTGTCGACGATGTCGCTGTGGGCCCACCCGGGCTCCACGAGCACGCGCAGGGCCGGGGCGGCGTCCGCAGCGCTGGCGAGGGAGAACTCGACGGGGCTGTGGTCATCGGAGAGGAAGGTGGGCGAGGCCGGCGGCAGGGACAGCGGCCGGTGGGCGGCGCCTGCGAGGGAGTCGACCAGGACCTGTCCGTACAGCTCGGTGTCCGCCTCGCTCAGGCCCACCATGGCTCCCAGGCGCCGCAGCTGACCGTGTACGTGTTCGCCGAGCGTCGTCTCACCGGGGCTGGTCGCCGGTATGCCGGGGCCCGGTCGGGAGGTCATCGTGTGCCTCGCATGTCGTGGCGCGTAACGCGCCCGGACGGTGCGGGGACACGGGTGCGTGCTCCGCCGGCAAGGGAGGAGACGAGGGTCAGTCCGCTGCCGGGAGCGGCGGGTATTCGGTCCTGCGGCCGACCGGGGTCGCCGCCCCCGCACGGGTTCCGTCCGCTGGGGGTGGTGCGCTGCGGGCCCGGTCGGGCGCTCGCGGACGGTGGCGCGGAGATGCTTGCGAGGTTCACTGCCTCTCCTTCATCTTGTGTCACTCCAGACACTCCGCGCCGTCCTACCCAGGAAGTTGATCTTTCATGCAGGTTGCATCAACTGCCTGTGTCACATGCATCACAGGGGGTGTGGGCTACGGGGCCGTCAGCCACTTCACGAAGCTGCTCCAGCGCCCCGTCTTGCCGGTGGGCTGCGGCGCCGCGGGTGCCGCCGCGACGGGGGGCGCCTGGTAGCGGGGCACGGCCGTCGGCTCCGGTGCGGCCGCGGCACGCGGGGTGACGGCGCTGAACCGGACGGGCAGGGAGGCCAGGGCCCGGTTGAAGGGGCCGGGCCGCCAGGCGAGGCTGTCCGCGGGGACGGCGAGTTCAACGTCGGGCAGGGCGTTGAACAGCGTCTCCAGGCCCGTCAGGGCGATCAGCCTGGCCGGCTCCTTCGACGGGCAGGCGTGCGGGCCCGCGCTCCAGGCGAGGTGACCGCGGGTGTCGGCGCCGCGGTCCGCGAGCGCCGTGTTGGCGGCGCCGAAGGACACCAGCACCAGGTCACCGGCGCGCACCTTGTCGCCGGCCACGTCCGTGTCGACCACCGGGTAATGGGGTGCGTAGTTGGACATCGGCGCATTGCGCCACAGAGTGTCGTCCACAGCCTTGTCGAACTGCCCCAGGCGCGCGAACTCCTCGTTGGTCAGCATCGTGTAGAAGGCGTTGCCGATCAGGTTGCCCTCCGGCTCGCCGCCCGCACCGAGGAGCAACACCAGCGTGTGCGCCAGTTCCTCGTCGTTCAGCTGCGCCGGATGCTGCATCAGGTAGGACGTGATGTCCTCCCCGGGCTGGGCGCGCTTGAGCGCCACCAGCTCGCTGACCGCTCCGAGCAGGACCTGGCTGGCCGCCTCGGCGTTGACTCCGTCGAACATGCCGGAGATGCCGAACAGCACCCGGTCGCCGATCTCCGCCGGGCAGCCGAACAGCTCGTTGAACACGTACAGCGGGAGCTGCTGGGCGTAGTCACGGAGCAGGTCGGCGCTGCCGCGGGCGCTGAACTGGTTGATCAGGAACTGGGCTACCTGACTGACGATCCGGCTCAGCCGCTTGTTGCTGACGCGGGCGAAGGAGTCGGTGATGGCCTGCCGCAGCCGCACATGCTCGGCGCCGTCGGTGAACATCGCGTTCGGCCGGTAGGCCAGCAGCGGGAGGACCGGGCTGTCGGGGCGGACGGAGCCCTCAGCCAGAGCACGCCAGCGGCGTGAGTCCTTGCGAAAGGTCGTCGAATCCTGCAGCAGTTCCAGAGCCGCGTTGTAATCGGTCACCAGCGTCGCCTCCACGCCGGGGGCGATGGTGACGGGAGCGGTGGGGCCGAGCTCGCGCATGTAGCGGTAGTACGCGTGCGGATTGGCGGCGAACTCCGCGCTGTCCAGGGATATGCGCTGCCCGCTGCCGTGTGCGGGGCAGCCGGGCGGAGGTACAGAGGGGGTTGTCATGCGTGCTCCAGGTCGGCGCGCTCGTGCAGATAGCGGACCAAGGTGATCAGGGCGTCGACGGACGACTTCTCGTCGCGTGCGTCGATGGTGACGACGGGGGTGTCGGGCAGCAGGTCGAGTGCCTCCCGGACTTCCTCCGGGGTGTGGACCGGACTGCCGTCGAAGTGATTGATGGCCACGGCGAAATCGAGGCCGTAGCTCTCGACCAGATCCATGACGTCGAAGGAGTCGGCCAGGCGCTCGGGGTCCACCAGGACCAGGGCGCCCAGCGCTCCGCGGGCCGTGTCGTCCCACAGACTCACGAAGCGCTGCTGTCCGGGGGAGCCGAACAGATACAGAACGATGCGTTCGCTCAGCGTCAGTCGGCCAAAGTCCAGGGCGACGGTGGTGGTGGTCTTTCCCTGAACCCCTTTGAGGTCGTCGACGCGCTCCGAGAGCGTCGTCATCCGTTCCTCCGTGGACAACGGCGTGATCTCGGAAAGCGAGCCGATCAGGGTGGTCTTGCCGACGGCGAAATGCCCGACGACCAGGATTTTCACCGCAGTCTGCTGTGCGCCGCTGGGCACGTAGGCATCCTCAGACAGTGAGAGCCTTGAGACCATCGAGCACCTCCTTAAGCAAGGCCTTGTTGGTGGGACGGGCCGAGGGCACCGGCGCCCGGGTCACGAGATAGCCCCCCTCGGCCAGGGTGCTGAGCAGCGCCTTGACCACCCCGAGCGGCAGCTGGGAGTGCGCGGCGATCTCAGCGACCGAGAGGTAGCCGCTGGAGCACATCTCCAGGATCTGCAGCTCCTCGGGCGAGAGCCGCTGGGGGCGCTGCTGCTCGTCGGTGGCCGTCGTGACGAGAGTGATGAGAGCGAACTCGCCCTCATCGGGCAGGTCACGTCCACGGGTGATGACGTAGGGCCGGACTAATTCTCCGGCCTCGGACACGAACTCGGACACGAACTCGAGCTCGGGAGGGCCGGGTTCCGTCATGAGGTGACCGTGTCGCCGCGAAGGCCGGTCGACATCGCCTTGCCCAGCCGGCTGACCAGCTGCTGCATCCGGTACGTGATGTCCTGCATGTCGACCTCGGCCGACGCCGCCACGGCAAGGTAGCTGCCGCCGCCCGCAGCGTTCAGGAACACCCAGCCCCCGTCGAACTCGATGAGGGTCTGACGCCAGTTCGCTCCGTGCTCACCGCAGAAGAAGCTGACGGCCCGGCTGAGCGACTGCAGGCCGGAGACGGCGGCGGCCACCTTGTCGGCATCGCCCCTGTCAATCTCCGCAGTACGGGACATCTGGAGACCGTCGGCAGAAATCAGGACCGCGTGGAGAGCATGCGGAATCTGCAGCGCGTCCTCAAGCATCCAGGACAGGTCGTCGCTCACGGGGCATCGAATCCTTCGTGTGAATCGGCAGTCGTATCACCTTCGGCGGCCGGTACCCCCGCACCTCGGCCCCTGAGAGTGCCACGCTGAAATGCGCCCATGGCCGCCACCCGTGCCTCTGCTGACCGGGCCGGCGGCGCTTCGTCAGACCTGTGGCCGCCGTCCGGCACGAGCGCCATGCCGCGCTTGTTCCGTCGCCGGGGCAGCCCGCCCTCTGCCGCCGCAGGGGCCGCACCGCGGCTCGAGGCAGCGGCAGTGACTTCTTGCGTGGAAGCGGGCTTCTTGGGCTCGGGCATCTCGGTCAACAACTCCTTCGGCACCATCACCACCGCGCGGACGCCGCCGTAGGGAGAGGTGCTGTCGATGGCGACCGTGAACCCGAACCGCGCGCACAGGGCACCGATGACCGCGAAACCGAACGCGGGAGGGTTGCCGAGCTCCGAAACGCTCACCGCGGACCCGCTGGACAGCAGAGCGGTGGCGTTCGTCCGTTCTTCCTCGCTCATGCCGACACCGGCGTCGTCGATCACGATGCAGATGCCCCGGGGCACCGTCCGCACCTCGACCTCGACCATGGTGGACGGCTCGGAATAGCTGGTCGCGTTGTCGAGCAGCTCGGCCACCGTCAGCGCGATCGGTTCGACGGCGCGGCTGGTCACCGCGAAATCGACCCGTGAGGCGATTTCGATGCGCTGGTAGTGCCGGATACGGCCCTGTGCTCCGCGGACCACGTCGTAGACCGACGCAGCCTCCCGCTGCCGGCCGAGCCACCCGCCGCACAGCACAGCGATGGACTGCGCACGCCGGTTGAATTGCGCGTTCATGTGGTCGATGCCCAGCATGTCCCGCAGTACGGCCGAGTCGCCGTACTTCTTCTGCAGCCCGGAGATGGCCCGCTGCTGCTCCGCGGCGAGGCCTTGAAGGGTCCGCATGGCCGACTTCAGTACGGTGTTTGTGGCCTCCTCCGCCTCTTCCTTGGCCTGGCGGACCACCTCGTCGTAGCCGCTGCGCAGCTTGTTGACGGTGAAGTCGAGGTCGGCGGTCCTGCCCTGGGATGAGGTCAGCTCACCTTGAAGGCCGTGCTTTTGACGACGTAGCGCCTTGATCGTTTTTCGCTGGCGAGTGATTACCGTGGCGGCGACAGCGACGCCGACGGCAAGCGCCCAGACTGTCGGATCCTGCCAAAAATTCGTCATGTGACTCTCTATTGAGCGGCTTGAGTCCAGCTCTTGAAATCTGTCCAAGCGGACCCTCGGGCTGTGGGCAGACGTCACCGCCCGGAGAGCCCCCCTGGCTGTAGCCATGCCAAGGCGAAAGCTCACGTGGCATGTGCACGCGAGCGTATCACCGGATGATCATGAGGCTCTGTCAAGTCCACCACTTCGTTGCCCCGTTGGCCAGAAAAGCATGTTCATGTCAGTGAGGAAGGTGTGCCTGCGAGGTGGAGACCCCGCGCCCGAGCGCGGGATGGCGGAGCGGCAGGGCCCACCGCCGGGAATCCCTCCCCCCGGCCGGCCGTGCCGTATTTCGCGCGGGACGAAGGAGTACGGACACATGCGGGAAATCCCCTCCCGGGACCTGGCCGGGCAGCTCGTCCGGCTCCTGCCGGAAGTGGAGCCGTACCTTGAGACGGCGGCCCGGCGGCACGGCAGGCGGGCATCCCGGGTGACCCACTGGGACCAGGTCAACACCCACCCCGGGACACTGCTTTCCGACGTCCTCGCCCATCCGCTGTTCCAGCCCAGGATGGAGCCCGCCGAGACGGACGTGGCGGACGAGGAATTCCTCGATCGCGCCTTCCGGTTCGCCGGGCCCAGGACACGTGCGGAGATCCTGCCGTACGGACCCATCAGGCGGCGGCGGACGGCTTTTGCACGGCGCGCCCGGCCGACGAGCTGGAGGCGCTGATGGCGGACCCGTCGTGGGTCGACCGGGCCGCGTCAGCCGCGTAGGTCGGCCAGGTCGTCGTCCGTGAGTGTGAGGTCGCGGGCGGTCATGTTCTCCTCCAGGTGCGCGAGGTTCCCGGTGCCGGGGATGGCGAGCATGACCGGCGAAGAGGCGAGCAGCAGGGCGAGCTGCACCTGCGTGACGGTCGCGTCCAGCCGGGCCGCGACCTTCTCCAGGCGCCGGGTGTCCAGCGGCTCGCGTCCGCCGCCGAGCAGGAAGAACGGCACGTACGCGATGCCCGCCGCCTCGCACTCCGCGAGGAGCGCCAGGTCGTCTGCGTACGGATTCTGCACGCAGGCGACGGGCGCGACGGACCGCGCCTCCGAGAGCTGCGCGGCGTCGATGTTGCTGACGCCCAGGTGCCGGATGAGGCCCTTCTGCTGGAGCCCGGCGAGCACGGCGAAGCGCTCGGCGACGGACTCGCCGCCGGGGCCGCTCATGCCGCCGACGCGGAGGTTGACGACGTCGAGCCGGTCGACGCCGAGGGCGCGCAGGTCCGCCTCGACGAGGCCGCGCAGCTGGTCGGGGGTGGCCTGGCCGCTGGGCATGCCGTCGGGGCCGGGGAGCGGGCCGACCTTGGTCGCGATGACCAGGTCCTCGGGGTAGGGGGCGAGCGCCTCGCGGATCAGTTCGTTGGCGCGTACGTCGCCCCGGGCGTAGAAGGCGGCGGTGTCGATGTGGTTCACGCCCAGCTCGACGGCCCGCCGGAGGACCGCGATGCCGTTCTCGGGGGTGCGGGCGGGGCCGTCGAACGTGCTCATGGGCAACCGCATGGCGCCGAAGCCGAGGCGGTTGACGGGGAGGTCGCCGCCGAGGGTGAAGGTGGTGTTGGTCATGGCTTCATGCTCTCCGTGGAGGCCGGGGCGGCCCAGCGCGTGGCAGCTTGCTGCCAGACCCGCGGGATGGGGGATGCTGCGAGACTGGCGGTATGCGGAACGAACAGATCTTCTCGGTCCACGGCGACGCGGAGCTGCTGGCGCGCGCCGGACACCTCCTCGAATCGGCCCGCACCGAGTTCCTGTGCGCCGCCCGCACCCTGACGACGTGGCCCCGGCCGGCGACGTGGACGACCCCGGGCCCCGACTTCACGACCCGGAAGCTGCTCACCCCGGCGGCCCTCACGGACGAGGCGACCAGGGACCACCTGCGGCTGGTGCTGGGCGCGGGTGCCCAGGTGCGCATCACCGACGCGGAGCTCCCGCACGAGACGATCATCATCGACCGCCGCGTCATGATCCTGGCCGGCCGCGAGGCGCCTGCCGGCCGCGAGTACTCCGTGACGACGTCGAAGAACATGATCGACGGCGTCCACTCGCTGTTCGACGCGATGTGGAACCGGTCGGCGGACTACACGACGTACCTGGCGAAGGACACCCCGCACCTGAACCCGGAGTCCCGCGCCGTCCTGGAGGCCCTGAGCACGGGCCTCACCGACGCGTCGGCCGCCCGCCGGTCGGGCGTCTCCCTGCGGACGTACCGCCGCCGCGTGGCGGACCTGATGGTGACGCTGCAAGCCGCGTCGCGCTTCCAGGCGGGGCTGCGGGCGGGGGAACTGGGGCTGCCGGGGCGGTGAGGGCGGGGCGTCACGGCGGGGGCCGCGGGGGCCGCGGGGCCACCCTCCCCGAACGTGTGTCGTAGGTGGCGTCGCCCCGCCGGGATCGCCTGCGTGACGTTCACCGCGTTGCCGTCAGGCCGCCCCCGCCGCCCGCCGCCCCTTGTAATTGATCTTCATGGTGTCCATGTCCGTCGCGGTGGAACGCAGCTCGCCGTGTCCGTAGCCGGACGCCCGCAGGGTCGTCTCCGCGCGGTCCTCGGCGATCGCGGACGCCATCTCCTCGCCGTCCAGCGCGTCCGACACCACCACGTACCGGAAGCTGAAGTGCTTCAGCACACGGTCGTAGGTGAGCGACCCCTCCTCGGTGAACTGCATGGCAGCCAGACCGTGCTGCTCCACCTCCGTCAGCAGCCTCGCGCGCGCCTCGTCCGTCAGCCCCTCCCAGGTGCCGCGCACGATCACTCGGTAGGTGTGCTGCGTGGTCATCGTGTTCCACCGTCTCTGTCGCGTACCGCAAACCGTCCGAGGGGCAAGCCTACGGTCGCGGGGCGGAACGCACGCGGAATATTCGGCGGGCTCCGGCTCGCCGCGGAGCCGGTGGCCGGTGCTTTTACCGAAGACGGGGGCCCGATCCTCTGGCCCGTGCGGCATTCAGCGTGTTCCATGGTCATCGGGGGGCGCCCGGACCTGCGGCGGCCCGCGCGAGGGAGCGAGGTTGCCTTGGCCACCACCGTACGACGTGCCGTACTGACCCTGCCCGCGGCGGCGACGGGACCGGAGAACCCGTTGCCGGCGCTGCGGCCCCTCGACGAGATGCATGTCGTCGACGACCGCGACCGGGCCGATCTGCCCCGGGACATGGCCCGCCAGATCGGTCATGAGCCCCTTGCCACCGTGCTGCCCGTGGCCGTCCTCGACGGTTACGGACGCGAGCGCACCGCGACCGACCTCGATGTGATCGTGATCGAGAACGACCGGCTGCGCGCCACCGTGCTGCCCGGGTTCGGCGGCCGTATCCACTCGCTCTTCCACAAGCCCACGGGCCGGGACCTGGTCTACGTCAACCCCGTGCTCCAGCCCGCGGACTTCGCGCTCAACGGCGCCTGGTTCTCCGGCGGCATCGAGTGGAACATCGGCGCGACCGGCCACACCACCCTGTCCTGCGCCCCGGTGCACGCCGCCCTGGTCCCGGCGCCCGACGGCGGCGAGATGGTGCGGCTCTGGGAGTGGGAGAGGCTGCGCGACCTGCCGTTCCAGGTGGACCTGTGGCTGCCCGACGACTCCGACTTCCTCCATGTCGGCGTACGGATACGCAATCCGCACGAGCACCCCGCACCGGTCTACTGGTGGTCCAACATCGCCGTGGCGGAGGACGAGCGCACCCGGGTGGTGGCCCCGGCCGAGGAGGCCTGGCACTTCGGCTACGAGCGGACGCTGACCAGGGTCCCGGTCCCCGAGAGCGGCTCGGTCGACCGGACGTACCCGCTGCGCAGCGACTTCCCCGCCGACTACTTCTACGAGGTGCCCGACGGCGCCCGGCGCTGGATCGCCTCCCTCGACGAGAACGGCCACGGGCTCGTCCAGACCTCCACCGACCTGCTGCGCGGACGCAAGCTCTTCCTCTGGGGCAGTGGCCCCGGCGGCCGCCGCTGGCAGGAGTGGCTCACCGAGCCCGGCACCGCCGGCTACGCGGAGATCCAGGCCGGGCTCGCCCGTACCCAGCTGGAACACGTGCCGCTGGAGCCCGGCGGCGAGTTCAGCTGGCTGGAGTCGTACGGACCGCTGTCGGCGGACCCCGCAGCCGTGCACGGGGACGACTGGTCCGCGGCCCGCGCGGAGACCGAACAGCGGCTCGCCGCCGCCCTGCCGCGCGCCGATGTGGACGCCGCGTACGAGGCCTGGCGCCGCTGCGCCGACACCGAACCGGGCGAGAGCCTCGCCACCGGGTCAGGCTGGGGCGCGCTCGAAGTGCGGCGCGCCGGGTACAAGCTGCCCGGCACCCCCTTCGCCGCGTCCACGCTCGGCGAACAGCAGGCGCCCTGGCTGGAGCTGCTGGAGCAGGGGACCTTCCCCGAACCGCACCGGGTGGCGCCGCCCGGCCCCTCCCTGGTCTCCTCGCACTGGCGCGACATGCTGGAGACGGCCTCCGCCGAACCGCTCACCGAGTACCACCTGGGCATCGCCCAGTGGCACGCCGACGACCGGGCGCAGGCGGTCCGCAGCTGGGAACGCGGACTGGCCCTGGCGCCGTCCCGCTGGCCGCTGCTGCGCTGCCTCGCGGTCGCCGCCCAGGAGAGCGGGCAGGGGGAGCGGGCGGCCGACCACTACACGGAGGCGTTCGACGACCTGTGCGGCGAACGGGGCGACGACGGCGACACCTGGACGGCGGCCACCGCCGCCCTCGGCCGGGAGGCGATCGAGGCGCTGCTGACGGCCGGCCGGCCGGGACCGGCCCGCACCGTCTGGGACGGGCTGCTCCCGGAGATCCGCCACCGCGGCCGCTTCCGGCTGCTGGAGGCCAGACTGCTGATCGCGGAGGGCGACCGCGCGGCCGCCCGGACCCTGTTCGACGAAGGCTTCGAGGTCGCCGACCTGCGGGAGGGCGCGGAGATCCTGGACGAGGTGTGGGCCGAGCTGACGGGCGACGAGCCGCTGCCGGACGCCTACAACTATCGGATGCGCCCGCGGACCTGATTGACCGTTACAGGATGGGTGGAACTGCCTTCGTTCCACCCGTTCCTGACGGTTGCTCAGATCGCCGGGTTCCGGTCGACGTACTCGAAGACCGAACCGTCCGGGTGGACGGCGATCAGGTTGCGGCCGGCGGGCGTGTGGACGGGGCCGGCGATGACCCGGGCGCCCACCCGGGCCAGCGCGGCGTTGGCCTCCTCGACGTCCTTGACCGCGATCGTCGCCGTCACCTTGCGCAGGATCTCCAGCTCCGCCTCGGGGCCGCTCATCAGCAGGAAGCAGCTGATGGCGGCCACGGAGACCCCGCCGCGCTCGAAGCGCAGCGCCGAACTGCCCGTGAGGTTCTCGTAGAAGGCCACCGCGGCCTCCAGGTCGTCGACGCAGATACGCAGCGTGGTTCCCAGGATTTCCATGCGGAACAGCGTAGTTGGCCGGTCAGCGGTGTGTGATCGATTCGGCCGAGGGGGTCGCCCCCGGGTCGCCGGCCCCGGCCGGGGGCGGCGCGCTCACACCCGGCAGAGCACCTCGCCGTGCGGGACCATGAACCAGCCGTCGTCCTGTGCGCCCCAGGTGCGCCACGCCTCGGCGATCGCGGTCAGCTGCTCGGCCGACGCGTGCCCGCCGTCGACCGCCAGCTTCGCGTAGACCGAGCCGACGGTACGGTCCGCCCACAGACCGCTCCACCAGTCCCGGCTCTCCGGGGTGCCGAAACACCAGGCGGCGGCCGTCGGGGTGACGTCGGTGAAGCCGGCCTGCCGGGCCCAGGAGAGCAGCCGGCGGCCCGCGTCCGGCTCGCCGCCGTTGGCGCGGGCCACCCGGCCGTACAGCTCCTGCCAGGCATCCATGACCGGCACTTCGGGGAACCAGGTCATCGCCGCGTAGTCGCTGTCGCGGGCCGCGACGACGCCACCGGGCCGGCAGACGCGCCGCATCTCGCGCAGCGCCTGCACCGGGTCCCCGACATGCTGGAGTACCTGGTGGGCGTGGACCACGTCGAAGCTGTCGTCGGGGAAGTCCAGGGCGTGCACATCGGCGGTGGTGAACTCCAGGTTTTCCAGGCCGCGTTCCGCTGCCACCGCCGCTGCCTGGTCCAGGATCTCGCGGGTGGTGTCGACGGCGGTGACCCGGCCGGGGGCCACCAGCGCGGCGAGGTCCGCGGTGATGGTGCCGGGTCCGCAGCCCACGTCCAGAACGCTCATGCCGGAGCGCAGTTCACCGATGAGGTAGCCCGCGGAGTTGGCGGCGGTGCGCCAGCGGTGCGAGCGCAGCACCGACTCGTGGTGGCCGTGGGTGTAGACGGCGGTCTCCTTCGGCATGACCGTGGATCCTCTCTCGAAACGCGAACGACGAAGCGCTGATCGGTACGGCCACGGTACGCCCGGATGCCGAATAATGAGATGGCCATCTTGCGATGTGGGACGGGTGCGGTCGGTGCTGCGGGCATGGGAAAGGGCGGCCGACATGGCGTAGGCCGCCCTTCGTTCACCCGGTCCCGGTCGGTCTCATACCTGCATCGGGCAGTACACCGTCAGCGCCTCCGGCAGCTTGTCGATCATCAACTCGCGCTGGCTGTGCGCGACTTCACCGTCGTACGCATACGGTGTCCCGGGCTTCAGCCCGGAGATCCGCACCCGGTGACGGCGGACGGCGGCATGCATGGGGGAGCGGGTCAGTGGCCCGGCGACGGCAGCCGCCAGCAGCCGGAGCCCCGGCGTTCGCCCGCCGTGCACCACCCGTACGTCCAGCAGTCCGTCCGCGAGGTTGTGCCGACGGCCGGGCGCCGGGCCCACCCGCTGGAACAGGCCGTTGCCGACGAACAGCAGCCACAGCGGCCGCCGCCGCCCCTGGAGTTCGGCCTCAAGCGGACGCTCGCCGCGCAGCACATGGAACGCGGCCAGCACCCCGGCCGGCCAGCCGCCGATCCGGGGGGACCAGTGCTCGCGCGTCCGGACCAGCTCCGGGTAGACGCCCATGCTGAAGGCGTTGAGGAAGTAGCCGTGGGCGCCGCCGGGTCCGTCGGGGCCCGGCCGGAAGCGGCCCAGGTCCACCCGGACCGCATCGCCCGCGCCGATCGCGGCACAGGCGTCGGCCACGGTCTCGATGCCCAGGTCGTACGCGAAGTGGTTCAGCGTCCCGCCGGGGAACACGGCCAGCGGCAGTCCGTGCACGGAGGCCACCGCCGCCGCCTGGTTGACCGTGCCGTCACCGCCGCAGACACCCAGCGCCCGGCCCCGCCCCGCGGCCTTCTCCAGCTCGGCCGAGAGCTTCTCGGGGGGACACTCGACCACCTCGGCGTTGGGCAGGGCGTCCCGGACCAGCGCGGCCGTGGCCGTGGCCGTCCCGGACGCCTGGTTCACCACGACGACCAGGTCCTGGCCGTCGGGCAACGAGGGGGCGTGGGCGGGCGGTCTGCCCGGTGCGGGCAACTGCCCCCGGGTCGGTACGACGCCGCGCAGGGCGAACGCGGCTCCTATGCCCAGCGCCGCACCGGCCAGTACATCGCTCGGATAGTGGACGCCGGTGTAGATGCGGGAGGCGGCCACGGACAGCGCGACGGGCGCGACGACCGCTCCCCAGCCCTTCGACTCCAGGGCCACCCCGGTGGCGAAGGCGGCGGCCGACGCGGCGTGCCCGGACGGGAACGACGTGGTGATCGGCTGGCGCTTGAGCTGTCGTATCACCGGCACGGCGTCCAGTATCGGCCGCTCCCTGCGGACCGCGCCCTTGCCGATCGTGTTGATCGCGGCCGAGGCCACCGCCAGCGAGGCGATCCCGCGCACCGCGGCCCGCCGGGCCCTGGCGCTGCCGCCGAACGCGGCCATGCCCGCCGCGGCGCCGGCCCACAGCAGCCCGTGGTTGGCGCTGCGGCTGAGCCGGGGCAGCACGGGTGCGGCGGCAGGCCAGTGCCGCCGGGCCAGGTCCTGGAACACGGCGAGATCGCATCGGTGCAGCAGGCTCCGCAGTCCGGCGGAGCTCGGCAGGTGTGAAGGGTTGCTCGGTGACGACATGGGACACCGAATACCCTGCCCGACCGCCCCGAATCAATAAGCGCGCCCGGACGGCACGGTCCGGGCATCGCGCCGGACGGCTCCACCCACTCCTCACTCCATGACATAACGGGAGAATCACTGCTCAAACGCACGTGGTCCGGGTGCCGGACGTCACTTCGTCATTGCCCGGACAAGCGCGCCGCCCTTAGCCTGTGTTCGTGATGCCGGTCACTGGCCGGAATGCCGAACGCGAGAAGGTGGTGCACGACCATGGGGCGACTTGTCCCAGCGGTGACCAGGGCGCTGGACGTACTCGAACTCTTCCTCGACGGCGACGGTACGCTCTCCGCGCCCGAGGTCACCCGCAAGCTCCAGCTCCCCCGCACCACCGTCCACGAGCTGCTCACCACGCTGGCCGCCCGCTCCTACCTGGTCACCACCCCCGACCAGCCCGGCCGCTACCGCCTCGGCGTCCGCACCTACCAGCTCGGCAGCCGGTACGCCGAGCAGCTCGACCTCGCCGCCGAGGGCCGGCAGGTGGCCCAGCAGGTCGCCGAGACGTGCGGGGAGACCGTCCACGTGGCGATCCTGGAGGAGGCCGACGTCATCTACATCGCCAAGGTGGACTCCACCCACGCGGTCCGGATGGTCTCTGCGGCCGGCCGCAGGCTGCCCGCCCACTGCACGTCCGTCGGCAAGATGCTGCTCGCCGCCCTGCCCGACCGGGAACTCGACGCCCGCCTCGACGGCGTCGAACTCACCGGCATGACCCCGGACAGCATCACCGATGAAGGGGAACTGCGCACCGCGCTCGCCGCTGTCCGGGAGCGGGGCATAGCCGTGGAGCACCGGGAGTCCAACCCCGACGTGAGCTGCGTGGCCGCGCCCGTACGGGACCGGACCGGCCGGGTCGTCGCGGCGCTCTCCATCTCCGTCCCGATGATCCGCTGGAGCGACGAGCGCGAAGAGGAGCTGGCCTCCCTCGCCGCGGACGGCGCGGAGGCACTCTCCGGCCGGCTCGGACACCACCGGGGGCGGAAGTGAGCCGCCCGCGCCCCGACATCGCCGTCCGCGAGCACGCCGCCCTCGGCGAGGGCCCGACCTGGGACCCGGCCACCGGCCGGCTGATCTGGGTCGACATCCTCTCCGCCCGGATCCACACCTACGACCCGGCCACCGGCCGGCGTACGGTCATGGCCACCGAACAGCACGTCGGAGCGGCCAAGCCGCGGGCGGGCGGCGGCCTGGTCGTCAATCTGCGCGACGGCATCGGGCTGTACGACGCGGACGGCGCCTTCCGCTGGCTGGTCCACGACGCCGAACCGGGACGGCGCGGCAACGACGCGGCGGTGGCGCCGGACGGGTCGCTGTGGGCGGGCACCATGCGCTACGACGACGGGGAGGCGGGCGGAAGCCTCACCCGCGTCGCACCCGACGGCACGGCGACCCGGGTGCTGCCCCTGGTGGCGTGCAGCAACGGCACCGGGTGGAGCCCGGACGGCCGGCTGATGTACTACGTCGACACGCCGACCCGCCGGATCGATGTCTTCGACGTGGACGGTGAACAGATCCTCAACCGCCGCCCGTTCGCCACCGTGGAGGAGGGAGCCGGCTTCCCCGACGGGCTGACGGTGGACGCGGAGGGGGCTGTCTGGGTCGCCCTGTGGGACGGGGCCGCGCTGCGCCGCTACACGGCGGACGGCGCGCTGGAGCGCACCGTCGAACTGCCGGTACGGCGGCCGACGTCCTGTGCCTTCGGTGGCCGGGAGCTGCGCGACCTGTACATCTCCACGGCCCGCGCGGGCCTCGACGCCCCGCACCCGCTCTCCGGTTCACTGCTGGTCCTGCCGGACGCGGGCCAGGGAGTGCCCGGCACGGCCTTCGCGGGCTGAGCGTCCCGGACCGCCGGGCGGGTCCTGACACGGAACCGCCCGGCCACGGCTCACGGCGTCGGGAAGCGGCGCAGCGTACCGGGCAGCCGGGAGCCCAGCGGCGACATGTTCCCGTCGGCGCCGTGCCGGGCCAGCAGGTCCAGGACGAGCCGGCCGCGCCGGACCCGCTCGCGGGCCGTGTCCAGTGCGGCATCGCGCAGATGGGCGCCGTACGGGTAGATGCCGGGGGCCCTGGACAGCCCGAACTTCAGGTAGAGCGGGGCGCCGCGCCGGATCAGCTCGGCCGCCTCGTACATCCGCACATAGCCGCCGAGGTCGTCCGGAGCCTCGATGTACAGATCCATCGGGGCCGCCGACACCCGCCGGATCTCGGTGAAGTGAGCGAGCGTCAGATCGGACGGGATGTTGACCGAGTCCGCGCCGAGCTGCTCGTGGACGGCGTAGGAGGCCGGGTTCACCGGACCGATCAGGGCCGACACCTTGAACGTCGTGTCGGCGGGCAACACCCCCTGGGCGCGCAGTCGGTGCAGGGTCCAGAGCACCCCTTCGTCGGCCACGAGCAGGCACTTCACGCCCAGCTCCGCTGCCCGCAGGGCGTCCTCGACGCAGCCGGCCAGGGCGTCGTGGCCGCGGGCGCGCGGCCCGGCCCCGCCCGAGTCGGTGCGGAACGAGGCCCCGGTGTCCCAGCTGCCGCGCGGACCGGTGAACAGGCAGAGCTCGATGCCGCGTTCGGCGCAGCCCTCGGCCATCTCGACGATCTCGGCGTCGCCGAGCATCCAGACCCCGCTGCCCTGGCTGATCCGGTGGACGGGGACGTCGAGCCGCGCGCTCTCCTTCAGTACGACGGAGAGCGCCTCCGGCCCCTCCACCGACGGGATCTCGGTCCGCCAGGTGCCGCCGTCGGGGAAGGTGTGCGGGGAGGCGTCGGCCGGGTCAGCGGCCGGGGCGCCGAGCCCGAGCGCGGTGAGCGCGGGCTCGCCCGGACGCCGGACGCCGGGGCGGGATCCGGGCGGGGCGGGGGAAGCGGGGGTCATGAGCGGCCTTTCGTGTTCGGTGGGTCGGACGAGGTTCGGGTAATGGGGGACGCGGGGGCCGGCCGCCCGCCGGGGATCACACGACAGCCCTCAGGGACGCATCAGCACCTTGCCCGTCCCCGGGGCGCCGCCCCCGACCAGCGCCACGGCGTCCGCGAACCGCTCCAGCGGGAACTCGTGGGTGATCAGCGCGGCCGGATCGAGCAGCCCCGCGGTGAACGCCCGTACCGCGTAGGACCAGGCCGCCGAGGAGGCGCCGAACACGCTGCGCACGGTGAGCTGGCTCAGCGACAGGTGCACCGGGTCGATGCCGGTGGCCCCGGGGGCGAACATCCCGGTGAGCACCACCCGGCCACCGCGCCGCGCGAGGAGGCAGGCGTCCGCGGCGGTGGTCGGGGCCCCCGCCGTCTCCACGACCAGGTCGTAGCGGCCCCGCGTCTCCGCGGCCTCCTCGGGGCTCAGGGCCTCGCTCGCCCCGAACGCCGTTGCCCGGCCCGCCCGTTCGTCCCTCGGGTCGATCACCGTCAGCTCACCGGGCGACACCGCCGCCAGCAGCTGCACCGCGAGCAGCCCGAGCGTGCCGGCGCCCACCACCGCGATCCGTTCGCCCGGTTCCGGGGTGCCCGCCCGCACCGCCGCCGCGACCACGGCGGCGGGCTCCAGCAGCGCGGCCGCGCGCAGGTCGGCGTCGTCGGCCAGTGGGTGCAGCAGCCGTGCGGGCACCACGACATGGTCGGCGAACGCCCCGGGCCGGGTGAACCCCGTCTCGTCGTACCCCGCCGCGCACAGCGAGGTCTCTCCGGCACGGCACCGCTCGCAGCCGCCGCAGGAGCGGAACCCCTCGGCGACCGTACCGCGGCCGGCCAGGGCCGGGTCGACGCCCGCGCCCACGGCCTCGACCACCCCGGACCACTCGTGTCCCGGCACCACCGGGTAGCGCACGTAGCGGGGGTCGCGACGACCGTCGTAGACCTCCCGGTCGCTCATGCAGATCCCGGCCGCGGCGACCCGTACCCGTACCTCGCCCCGGCCGGGCTCCGGAACCGGGCCGTCGGTCAGCCGGTGCTCGCCCGGCCGGTCGACCGTGATCGCCCGCGAGCGGGCGGGGTCGCCGCTCACTTGGGCCGCCTCTTCTCCCAGCCTTCGGCCCAGAGGTCGAACCGCGCCCGCTGCTGCGGGAATTCGGCGGCCGCGTCCACATCGAGCTCCACCCCGAGGCCCGGGGCGTCGGAGAGTGCGAAGCAGCCGGTCGCGGGGTCGACCTGCGGGGCGCCCCGCACGACCTGTTTGATGTCGGCGTCGGCGAAGTCATTGAAGTGCTCAAGGATCTTGAAGTTGGGGGTGCAGCCCGCGACCTGGAGGCTGGCCGCCGTCAGCACCGAGCCGCCCACGTTGTGCGGGGCGATCAGCGTGTAGTGGGTCTCGGCGGTCGCCGCGAGCTTCCGCGTCTCCAGGATGCCGCCGATGTGGCCGACGTCCGGCTGGATGATGTCGGCGGCCTGCGACTCGAACAGCTCACGGAACTCGGCGCGGTCGTGGATGCGCTCACCCGTGGCGATCGGCACGTCGACCCGGCCGGCCACCTTGGCGAGCGCCTTCAGGTTCTCCGGCGGTACCGGCTCCTCCAGCCAGGCCGGCCGGAACGGCGCCGTCTCGTGCGCGATCCGCACCGCCGTCGAGGGACTGAACCGGCCGTGCATCTCCAGCATCAGCTCGGTGTCGGGGCCGATCGCGTCCCGGACCGCCTCGATCAGCGACACCGCGTACCGGGTCTCCTCCTGGCCCAGCTCGAAGTGGCCGGTGCCGAACGGGTCGATCTTCAGCGCCCGGTAGCCACGCGCGAGGACCGCGGACGCCGCCGCGTGGTACGCCTCCGGGGTGCGTTCCGTGGTGTACCAGCCGTTGGCGTACGCCTTGACCCGGTCGGTGACCCTTCCGCCGAGCAGCTGCCAGACCGGGACGCCGAGCGCCTTGCCCTTGATGTCCCAGCAGGCCATCTCGACGACCGCGATGCCCGACATCACGATCTCGCCGGCCCGTCCGTAGTCGCCGTACTTCATCCGGCGTACCAGGTCCTCCACGGCGAACGGGTCCGAACCGGCGATGTGGTTGGCCTCCGCCTCGCGCAGATAGCCGATCAGCGCATCGGTGCGGCCGAGCCTCCGCGTCTCGCCCACGCCGGTGAGCCCCTCATCGGTGTGCACCTGCACATAGGTGAGGTTGCGCCAGGGCGTTCCGACCACGTGTGTACTGATTCCGGTGATGCGCAAGGAAGTTGCCCCTCGACGTGTTCGGTATCTCGTCACTCGTTCGAAATCCTGGCGCGACCGTAATGACGCGGCGGGGCGGGTGTCAATGGGGCCGTCACGGCCGGTCCGGTTCCCGGCCCGCCGGGCGCCCCGCGCCATTCCCTCGTATAAAGGGGCGGACACGGCCCGGTCGACGGCCGGGTGACCGAGCGGCGGCGAAGGAGGCCCGGATGGGCCGGGAGCGGACCGGGCGTCAGGGGCGCGGGCGGGCCGGGCGCGGCGCACCCGCAGTCCGGGAGGACCGCGGGCCCGTACGGTATGGACCGCCCGCACCCGGCCCCGGCCTGCCGGTCCTGCCCGAACTGGCCCAGGTGCTGGCGGCGGCGGCCGGCAGCGGCCTGCCCGAGCCCGCCGGCGGTTCGGCGGACCTGCGCGAGGCGGCCCGCGCCTACTGGGACCGGCGCGGACTGCGCGGCGGCCCCGAACGCATCGCCGCCGCGCCGGGCACCTCCGCGCTGCTGCTCGCCCTGATCGCCGCGCACGGCGGCGATGTGCTGATGCCGCGCCCCTGCCCCGCCGCCTGGATCCCGCAGGCCCGGCTGCTGGGCAGACCCGCCTACCACGTGCCGACGCCCGCCGAGTGCGGCGGCGTGCCCGACCCGTACGCGCTGCTGGAGACCGTGCGCAGGGTGCGGGCCGAGGGCGGCCGGCCCAGGCTGCTGCTGATCTCCGTCGTCGACGACCCCACCGCCACCGTCGCCCCGCCGGAGCTCGTGCGCGAGGCCTGCGAGGCAGCCGTCGCCGAGGGGCTGCACATCGTCAGCGACGAGACCTGGCGCGACACCCTGCACCGGCCGCACGACACGGTGCTGCTGAGCCCGGCCGAGATGTGCCCCGACGACGTGACGGTGATCTCCGACCTGGCCGGTGCGCTGACCCCGTCCGCCTGGCCGGTCGCGGTCGCCCGCTTCCCGGACACCGACCGGGCAGCGGTCCGGCACGCCCGTACCCTCGACATCCTCACCGCGCTCGGCGCCTTCGTCGCCGGACCGGTGGCGGCGGCCGCCGCGCACGCGCTGCGCGAACCCGACGCCGTCACGGAGCGGGTCCGCCGGGCCGCCGCGATGCAGGCCCTGATCGCCGCAGCCGCCCACCGGGCGGTACTCGCCACGGGCGCACTGGCCCGGCCCCCGCAGGCCGGCCGCCACCTGTACGCGGATCTCGGCCCGCTCAGGTCCCGGCTCGCGGCCCGCGGCGTCACGGACTCGCTGGAGCTGGAGGAGTACCTCACGGAGCGGCTCGGCGCACCCGTCCCCGGCGGCCACCGGTTCGGCGACGAACTCGGGGCCCTGCGGGTGAGGCTGGGCACCGGTCCGCTGCTCGGATCGACCCCGGAACAGCAGCGGGAGTCCCTCACCGCGGCGGAGCCCCTCGAACTGCCCCATGTCGCGGCAGCCCTGAGCACCTTCCGGGCGGCGCTCGACGAACTCCGCTGACGTGCCCCGGCCGATCCGCCGGGGCGACGGTCCGGCCACCCGTCAGTGGCTGAACCGCGCCCGCAGCCGGCGCCACAACGCGGGCGCCCCGCTGATCAGCAGCGTCAGACCGACCGCCGCCACCACGCCCTGCCACGGCTCGGGGAACAGCGAGCCGCCCAGGATGCCGATCAGCTGGTACGTGGCGGCCCACGCCAGACAGGCCGGCACATCCCCGCGGGCGAACCGCCGCATCGGCACCCGGCCCAGCAGACACGCCAGCATCACCGGGATCCGCCCGGCCGGCACCAGCCGGGACAGCACCAGCACCATCGCACCGTGCTCGTCCAGCTTCTGCTGCGCCTGCGCCAGCCGCTCCGGCGCGGCCCGCTCGCTGATCACCCGCAGCCACTTGGAACCGTTCCTCGACCGCACCCCGCGCTGACCCAGCCAGTACAGGCAGATGTCCCCGAGGAACGCGGCCGCAGAGGCGACCGCGAAGACGAACAGCAGTGCGAACGGTGACGACTGGTGGAACGCCACCACCGCCGCCGAGCTGACCAGCGCACCCGTCGGCACCACCGGCACCAGGGCACCCAGCGCCACCAGCAGGAACAGCGACGGATAGCCCACCGCCTGCTGCGTCGACTCCGCGGGCAGCCGGCTCACGACCTCGTGTATCACCCGTCGGCCTCCGGCCGGACGTGTTCGCCGTGCTCCAGCCGGTGCACCGCCACCTGCGGCGCCAGCAGCGCCGCCTGGCGGACGAACTCGTCACCCGGCGAATGGAACTCGTGCGGCCGGACCCCGTCCATCCCGATCGGCCAGTACGTCCCGTAGTGCACCGGCACGGCCGAGCGCGGCGACAGCCGGGCCAGCGCCACGGCGGCGCGCCCCGCGTCGAGATGGCTGTGGCCCAGATACGGCCCCCAGCCGCCGACCGGCAGCAGCGCCACGTCCACCGGGCCGACCGCCCGCGCCATGTCGTCGAACAGGCCGGTGTCACCGGCGAAGTAGGTGCGCGACGCACCCTCGACGACGTACCCCAGCGCGGGGGAGCGGTGCGGGCCCACCGGCAGGCGCCGCCCGTCGTGCAGCGCCGGAACCGCCCGGATCCGCACCTCACCGACCCGCACCTCGTCACCGGCCGCCACCTCGGTGATCCGCAGCCCGCGCACCTTGCGCAGCAGCCGCAGCCCGGGGACCGCACGGACCGCCCCCAGCGGCACGATCAGCCGGCCGCCCGGGGCGATGCGGGCCAGCGACGGCAGATGCAGATGGTCGGAGTGCAGATGCGAGATGAGGACGACATCGGCGACAGCGGCCGCCGGGCCGGGCAGCTCACCGCGCCGGCGGCGCAGATGCGCGATGCGCCGTACGAAGAGGGGGTCGGTCAGGACCCGGACCCCGGAGTCCTCGATCGTGCAGGTGGCATGACCCCACCAGGTGACTTCCACCGGCACGCGCCGCCTCCTGTTCCCCGGACCCGCCTTCGAGCCTACGGGCAGTCGTCGAGCTCAGTCCGTGAGGCCCAGCGTTCCCGCCGCCTGGATGGCGAGCCAGACCTCGGCCAGCGCCCCCGTCGACCCCAGGTCCCGGTCCGCCAGCGTACCGAAGCGCCGCAGCCGGTACGCCAGGGTGTTCGGGTGGATATGGAGGGCGGCCGCCGCCGTCTCCGTACGGCGGTCGCGCTCCATCCAGGTGCGGACCGAGACCAGCAGCTGCGAGTCATGGGCGGCGTCGTAGCGCAGCACCTCACCGAGCACGTGCTCGACCAGCGCCGTCAGCACCGCCGGATCGTCGGGCAGCCAGCGGCCCGTCGAGTCGTCGCCGTAGCGGACCACGGGCCGGCCGGACTCGACGGCCTTCGACACCGCCCAGAGCGCCTCCCGCTGCGCCACCCGCAGGGCCGCGCCCGGCAGGAACGGGCGGCTCATCCCGGCCGCCACGTCGGGCAGCCCGCCGACCTCCGCGGCCAGCTCCCCGGAGCCCAGCACATAACGGTCCTCGCCCCAGGTCAGCAGCAGATGCGGCTGGTCCTGGAGGCAGCGCAGCAGCGCCTCGTCCGTGGCGCCGCGCACCACGATCAGCACCGTGTCGCCCTCGATCGCGTGCCGCGCCAGCCTGCGCCGCGCCGTCTCGGGGTCGAGCACCTCCTGCAACAGCTCGGCGAGCGTCTCCGCGCCCTCGCGCCGCAGCGTCTCGCGCTCGGTGCGCACCATCGCGACCCGCAGCGCCGCCACCGTGGCGATGTGCTGGACGACGGCGAGCCCCGCGGGCTGGGCGCCCTCCCGCTCGTACGCCACCAGGAAGCCCGCCGGACCGCCCGGCGCCGGCACCGGCAGCACGAAACCGCCCGGAACGGTCGGCGGCGCGTCCGCCGAGGCGGGCAGCACCCCCGGATCCGGCACCGGCACCCCGGGCAGCAGCGGGCGCCCCTGCGGAGTGCAGAGATAGACGTCGTACCCCGACAGCCGCTCCAGGCGGCGCAGCAGCGTCGGGGTGTCCAGATCCTCGGCGACCAGCCAGCGCAGCGAACCGAACACCTGCAACTGGGCGCCCAGCCGGTGCCGGGCGTCCTCCTGCACCGAGGCGGCCACCTCCTGGGACACGGCGATGAAGGGCACCGCGAGCGGCACCTCCAGCACCGGGAAGCCACGCTCCTCCGCCGCCCGGAAGAACGCGTCGTGCAGCGGCGGCATGTGCAGCTGCGCCGAGAGCGCCAGCCCGGAGACCCCGGCGTCGTCCAGCCGCTCCAGATAGGCACGCTGCCCGGCGGCGGTACGGGGCACCGCGAGACCCGTCGTCATGATCACCTCGGCGCCGAGCAGCCACGGTGTCGGATCGGCGAGCTCGCTCGCGTGGGCCCAGGAGACGGACCGGCCCAGACCGCCGCTGCCGGCCCGGACAGTGAGCTGGAGCGCCGGGAACGAGAGCAGATCCTCAACCGTCAATTTGTTGGTGGCCACAGAAAGCAGGGTATCCCTCTGTGACTTTCACAATTGCCCACCGTGGCCGGGCCCCACACACTGAGGGGCCAGTCCCGCGTATGAACAGCACGAACAGCAGGTGGAGCGTCCGTGACTACCTCGATCACCGAAGTCGAGACCAATGGAGTGGAGCGGATCCCCGACGCGGACCGCACCGCCCGGCCCGTCGACCTCTTCCGGCTCGCCTTCGGCGGCGCCAACACCTTCGCGACCTGTGTACTGGGCGCCTTCCCGATCCTGTTCGGCCTCTCCTTCTGGCAGGGCCTCACCGCGACCGTCCTCGGCCTCGTCGCCGGGGCGCTGCTGCTCGCCCCCATGGCGCTGTTCGGCCCGCGCAACGGCACCAACAACGCGGTCTCCTCCTCCGCCCACCTCGGCGTGCACGGCAGGGTCGTCGGCTCGTTCCTCTCGCTGCTCACCGCGGTCGCGTTCTTCTCGATCTCGGTCTGGTCGTCGGGTGACGCGCTCGTCGGCGGCGCGCACCGGCTCGTGGACCTCCCCGAGTCCGACATCTCGTACGGGGTCGCCTACGCGATCTTCGCCGGGCTCGTCCTGGTGGTCTGCGTCTACGGCTTCCGCTTCATGCTGCTGGTCAACAAGATCGCGGTGGTGGCGGCCTCTGCCCTGTTCGTCCTCGGCGCCTTCGCCTTCGCCGGGGACTTCGACGCCGGGTACGCGGGCTCCTTCGCCTCCACCTCCGACCCGCTGTTCTGGCCGTCGTTCGTCGGCGCCGCGCTGATCGTGCTGTCCAACCCCGTCTCGTTCGGCGCCTTCCTCGGCGACTGGTCGCGCTACATCCCGGCCGACACCCCGCGCCGTCGGGTGATGGGCGCGGCGTTCCTCGCCCAGATCGCCACGCTGCTGCCGTTCGTCTTCGGCCTCGCCACCGCGTCGATCATCGCCACGAAGGCCGCGAAGTACGTCGACCCGGCCGCCCCCAACTACGTCGGCGGACTGCTCGCCATCTCGCCCGGCTGGTACTTCCTGCCGCTCTGCCTGATCGCCCTGATCGGCGGCCTCTCCACCGGCACGACCGCGCTGTACGGCACCGGGCTCGACGTCTCCAGCGTGTTCACCCGCTTCAGCCGGGTGCAGTCCACGTTCTTCATCGGCGCCCTGTCGATCGCCTTCATCTTCGTCGGCCGGTTCGCACTCAACCTCGCGCAGTCCATCTCCACGTTCGCGACCCTGATCATCACCTGCACCGCCCCGTGGATGATCGTGATGGCCCTGGGCTACGTCACCCGGCGCGGCTGGTACGACACCGACGCGCTCCAGGTCTTCAACCGCAGGCAGACCGGCGGCCGCTACTGGTTCAACCACGGCTGGAACTGGCGCGGCCTGGCCACCTGGCTGCTCTCCGCCTCGGTGGCGCTCCTCTTCACCAACCTGCCCGGCCAGTTCGTCGGCCCGCTCGGCGACCTCGCGAACGGCACGGACATCTCGCTGCCGGTCGGCCTGGCCCTCGCGGCGGTGCTCTACCTCGGCCTGCTGACGGTGTTCCCCGAACCGCGTGCGGTGTACGGGCCGGACGGGCCCCGCTTCGTGCGGGCCTCGGACACCCCGGTCCCGCCGATCACCAGCGCCGACGAGGAGCCCGCCCCCGAACCGGCCGCGGCGCTCTGACCCCGCCTCTTCTCCCTCCGCCCCCGTATCCAGGAGCCGTCCATGAGCACGCCCGTCCGGGACACCGAGCAGATCCGCGCCGCCGCCGACGCGCTCGTCGCCGCCTTCGCCGAGGGCCGCCTCGACGACTACTTCGGCGCCTTCGCCCCCGACGCGACCTTCGTCTTCCACTCCACCCCGCAGCGGCTCGGCTCCACCGCCGAGTACCGCGCGCTCTGGCAGGAGTGGGTGGACCAGGACGACTTCCGGGTCCTGGGCTGCGTCTCGACCGGACAGCTCATCCAGCACTTCGGCTCCACCGCCGTCTTCAGCCACGACGTGGAGACCACGATCTCCACCAAGGACGGCCGGGAGACGGTCCACGAGCGCGAGACGATCGTCTTCGCCCGCGCCGACGACGGCGGCTGGCCCGCCGTCCACGAGCACCTGTCCGCCCGCACGGCCGGCTGACCCGCGCGGCACCGCCGCCCGCCTCCCGGCCCGCACCGCCGCCCGACCACGAGAGAAACCGGTTTACCCCGTATGCCCCTCACGTTCCGCAACTTCATCGACGGTGTCCCCGCGGACGCCTCGGACGGCCGCACACTCGATGTCGTGGACCCGGCGACCGGCGAGGTCTACGCGACCTCCCCGCTCTCCGGAGCGGCCGACGTCGACGCGGCGATGGCCGCCGCCGCTGCCGCCTTCCCCGTCTGGCGCGACACCACCCCCGCCGTGCGCCAGCTGGCCCTCCTGCGGATCGCGGACGCCATGGAGGCGCGGGCCGACGAGCTGGTGTCCGCGGAGAGCCGGGACACCGGCAAGCCGCTGCACCTCACCCGCAGCGAGGAACTGGCTCCCGCCATCGACCAGGTCCGCTTCTTCGCCGGTGCCGCCCGGCTGCTGGAGGGCCGTTCGGCCGGCGAGTACATGGACGGCATGACGTCGATCATCCGCCGCGAGCCGGTCGGTGTCTGCGCCCAGGTCGCCCCGTGGAACTACCCCCTCCTGATGGCCGTCTGGAAGTTCGCCCCGGCGCTCGCCGCGGGCAACGCGGTGGTCCTCAAGCCCTCCGACACCACTCCCGCGTCGACCGCCCTGATCGCGGAGATCATCGGCGGGGTCCTGGAGTCGCTGGAGCTGCCGCGCGGGATCTTCAACGTGGTCTGCGGCGACCGCGAGACCGGCCGGCTGATGGTCGAGCACCCGACCCCGGCGATGGCCTCCATCACCGGTTCGGTACGGGCCGGCATCCAGGTCGCCCGGAGCGCGGCCATCGACGTCAAGCGGGTCCACCTGGAGCTCGGCGGCAAGGCGCCCGCCGTCGTCTTCGAGGACGCGGACCTGGCGAAGGCGGTCGAGGACCTGATCGTCGGCGGCTTCTTCAACGCCGGGCAGGACTGCACCGCCGCCACCCGGATCCTGGTCCACGAGTCCGTCCACGACGCGTTCGTCACCGCGCTGGCCAAGGCGGCGGCCGACACGAGGACCGGCCTGCCGGACGACGAGGACGTGCTCTACGGCCCCCTCAACAACGCCAACCAGCTCGCACAGGTCAGCGGCTTCGTCGAACGGCTCCCCGAGCACGCCAAGGTCGAGGCGGGCGGCCACCGGGTCGGCGACAAGGGCTACTTCTACGCCCCCACCGTCGTCTCCGGCCTCCAGCAGGACGACGAGATCATCCAGAACGAGGTCTTCGGGCCCGTGATGACCGTCCAGTCGTTCACGGACGAGGCCCAGGCCGTCGCGTACGCCAACGGAGTCGACTACGCCCTGGCCTCCTCGGTATGGACCAGGGACCACGCCCGCGCCATGCGGATGTCGAAGAACCTCGACTTCGGCTGTGTGTGGATCAACACCCACATGGCCCTGGTCGCCGAGATGCCGCACGGCGGATTCAAGAAGTCCGGCTACGGCAAGGACCTCTCCGCCTACGGCTTCGAGGACTACACCCGCATCAAGCACGTCATGACCTCGCTCGACGGCTGACCCCCACCGGCAGGTGCGCCCTCCGCCCGGCGGCCGGGCGCACCTGCTTCCGTGCGCCCCCTCCCGTCCTGACATGCGCCTTCTTGTACGGGAACCGGGGGCGTAGGGTCGGACGACACGACCTGACACTGGGGGAACGGCCATGGGGGACGTACGGGTGGCGGCCATCGCCAGTCTCACGCCGCTGGAGGAACTCGACAGCGACCCGTTCCTCGTGGACACCCGCAGCCAGCACGACATGTGCGCCCGCTGGGCCGCCGACAAGGGCTACGTCGTCACCCGGCAGCTGCGCCTGTACGGACTGCGCCCCGACCACCAGGCGCTCTGGGCCGATGTCGAGGGCGGGGAGGTCGAACTCTTCGTCGCGCCCAACGACCGGGTGCTCGCACGGGCCGTCGCGTCGGTGCCGCGCTTCACCGAGGAGTGCGAGCGGCGCGGCGTACGCCTGGAGATCGCCGGCCTCGACGAGCCGCTCTACAGCTCCCGCACCAAAGCCGGCGTGCACCGCAGGCTCTCCATGCCGACCGCCGGTTACGACGGCTGCTGACCGCCCGGCCGGAGCTCCCCGGCGCGGCCCGCCGTCCCGCTGTGAAAAACTGGCGCAGGGTCCGGAACGGCGGGCCCGGACGTGAGGTGGCAGCGGCGTGGGTGACGGGCGATGGCGAACAGCCGGCAGCGCCCTGATGCGAGTGATCGTGGTGTGGGCGGTCTCGACGCTCACCATGCTTGTGCTCGCCGGGATTCTGCCGGCCTTCCAGCTCCAGTCGGACGACGGCGACAGCATCACCAAGACCGCGTTCACCGCGGCCTGGGGCGCGGGCGCGTTCGGTCTGCTCTCCGCACTGGTCTGGCCGGTGCTGGTACGGGCGCTGCTCATCGTGCCGGCCCTGGTCCTCGGGATGCTGGTCTTCTTCCTCAACGGCTCGCTGCTGCTGATAGCGCTGCGGCTCATACCGGACGGGCGCGGCGCGGCCGACCCGCAGATGGCGGTCGTCGTCGCGGCCGTGATGTCCGCCGTGGCCTCCGCGACCTCCACCGCGCTCGCCGTCCGTGACGACAACGCCTACCGCCGCCGGCTGTCGCGCCTCGCGGACCGGCGGCGCCGCCGCAGCGGCAGGGGCGGCGACGCGGACGGGGGCTCGCCCGGCACGGTCTTCATCCAGCTCGACGGGGTCGGCCACGACGTCCTCGCGCAGGCCGCCGCCGACGGCCTGATGCCGACCGTCGCGCACTGGCTGGCCGACGGGGCCGGCCACCGGCTCACCCCGTGGCGCACCGACTGGTCCAGCCAGACCGGCGCCAGCCAGCTCGGCATCCTGCACGGCACCAACTTCGACGTCCCCGCCTTCCGCTGGTACGAGAAGGAGACCGGCGACGTCATGGTCTCCAGCAGACCGGCGAGCGCCCTCGAAATGCAGCGCAGGGCCGTCGCGCGCACCCACGACGGCGGACTGCTCACCCTCGACGGGGCCGGCCGCGGCAACCTCTTCAGCGGCGGCGCCCACCAGCTCGCGCTCGTCCTGTCGATGGCCGCCAGACGCGGCAAGGGACGCCGCTCCCGGGCCGGGTACTTCGCCTACTTCTCCGACCCGGCCAACGCCGTCCGCACCGCGCTGTCCTTCGTCGCCGAGGTCGGCAGGGAGATCGGCCAGTCGACCCGGGCCCGTATCCGCAAGGAGACGCCCCGGATCAAGCGCGGCGGCCTCTACCCCTTCATCCGGGCCTTCGCGACCGTCGTCGAACGCGATGTGGTGGTCGCCGCCGTCATGGGGGACATGTTCGCCGGGCGGACCGCGGTCTACGCCGACCTGGTCGCCTACGACGAGGTGGCCCACCACTCCGGGCCGCGGAGCCGGGACGCGGAGAAGGTCCTCGCCCGGCTGGACCGCTCACTCGCCCTGATCGTCAAGGTCGCGGAGCACACCCCGCGCACGTACCGGATCGTGCTCCTGTCCGACCACGGCCAGAGCCCGGGGGAGACCTTCGCGGGGGTGTACGGACTGACGCTGAAGGACCTGGTGCGGGCGGGCAGCGGACTGCCGGTGCCCCGCCGGGCGCAGCGCACCCGCAGCGGTTCCGAGGCGCGTGACGCGGTACGGATCGCGCTCCACCGGCCGGTCGACGGGGACCGGCAGGAGAACCTGGCGAACCCCTCGGACCCGGTCGTTCTCGCCTCCGGCAACCTCGGCCTGATCTCCTTCCCCGACATCGCGGGACGCGCCTCCATGGAGCAGCTCGACCGCCGCCACCCCGCGCTGCTCAGCACGCTCGCCAACCACCCCGGCATCGGCTTCCTGCTGGTGCGCAGCGAGACCCACGGATCGGTGGTGCTGGGGCACGGCGGCACCCGGATCCCGGTGGCGGAACTGCGGGACGGACACGGACCGCTGGCCCCCTTCGGCGCGGGCGCGGCGGCCGCGGTCCGGCGCACCGACACCTTCCCGCACGTCGCCGACGTGATGGTCAACTCGATGCACGACCCGGAAACGGGCACCGTGCACGCCTTCGAGGAGCAGATCGGTTCGCACGGCGGTCTGGGCGGCGAACAGTCCCGGCCCTTCCTGCTCTGGCCGCGCGGGATGACGGACCCGCTCGACGCGGCAGCCGCGGCGGGGGAGGAGCCGCCGGCCGAGCTGGTCGGCGCGGAGACCGTGCACCTGGTCCTGAGACGCTGGCTGAACGACGTCTCCGGTCCGCAGGTGCCCGTAGGACAGCGGGACAGGGCGGACGGCGCCGACGCGGGCACCGGCGCGCGGGGCTGACCGCCCCCGGCAGCGGTGGCGGCGTCAGGCCGACTGCCGCCGCACCAGCGTCGGATGGAAGATCACCGACGGCACCGGCTCACCGGGCCTGCCGATCTGCTTCAGCAGCAGCCGGGCCATCTCCGCGGACATCTCCTCCACCGGCTGCCGGACCGTCGTCAGCGGCGGATCGCAGGCCGTGGCCGCGCTGCTGTCGTCGAACCCGACGAGGGCGACGTCCTCGGGGATCTCCTTGCCGGCCCGCAGCAGCACCGGAAGCGCGCCCAGCGCCATCAGGTCGGAGGCGATGAACACCGCGTCCAGATCCGGCCGCTCACCGAGCAGCCGCTTCATCGCCGCCGCGCCGCCCGCATGGGTGAAGTCGCCCTCCGCGGTCGCCACGTCGCCGATACCGTGCACCGCGAGCGCGTCCAGGAAACCCGACAGCCGCGCCTGACCGGCCGGCATGTCCTGCGGGCCGGACACCGTGCCGATCCGGCGGCGGCCCAGCGACGCCAGGTGGTCGGCGGCCAGCTGCGCACCCGCCCGCTGGTCGGCCTCGACATAGGTGAGCGGGGTGGGCCGGCGGGGCTCTCCCGCGAGCACGGCGGGCAGCCGGGTGTCGTGCAGCAGCCCCGGCAGCGGATCGTCCGCGTGCGAGGAGATCAGCACCACGCCGTCGACATGGCCGTGGCGCAGGTACGACAGCAACTGGTCGCGGGAAGGCCGGTCGTCGGCCAGCATCAGCACCAGCTGGATGCCGGCCGGGCGCAGTACTTCGAGGAGCCCGCTGACCACCCGCCCGAAGTACGGATCGGAGAACATCCGGCCGACGAACGGCTCGGAGACCGGGCGCCGTTCCTGCTCCGAGACGACGAGCGCGACCGAGTCGGTGCGCCGGGTCACCAGCGAACGGGCGGCGCGGTTGGGCACGTACCCGGTGGCGTTCACGGCCTCCTCGACCATCCGGCGCAGCGCCGGGTCCACGGTCGTCGCACCGTTGATCACCCGGGAGACCGTGGCCCGGGACACTCCCGCCACACCGGCCACGTCCTCCAAGGTGGCGGGGCGGGCGGGCAGCGGTGCGTCGGCAGTCATGCAGCCTTTATACCGGGGGGTACGACCGGTCCGGAAACGAGTACGGAGCCCCGGGGCCGCGCGGGGCGGGGCGTCAGCCGGCGCTCCCCGACGGGTCCGTGAGCAGGCCGAGTTCGGCGAGTTCGGCCTTGCGCGCCGTCACCAGGGCCGTGGCGAGCCGCTTGGCGTCGGGCCGGGTCCCGGACTCCGTCTCGGAGCGCGACACCTGGGCGGACTGGCGCAGATGGTCACGGATCCGGGCCGTGAGGAGGTGGTCGAACGCACGGCCCTCGACGGCGCGGGCCTGTTCGAGGACGCGCTCCGTCACCATCCCCGGCATGTCGTGCCCCTCGTGCACATTGGTGTCCGGCAGCCCCATCCGGGCCAGCAGCGGGCGCAGCCGGTCGAGTTCGCCGGTCTGCGCGGTACGGAGTCCGGCCGCCCAGCGCCGCACCCGCGGATCGCCGGCGCGTTGCCCGGCGAGCGACAGCAGCGCCACGGCCTGCTCGTTCATCGGGGTCATCAGCTGGGCCCAGGCGGCATCGGTCGGATCGGCCGGGGCCGGGGCCGCGGTGGTGGGGGGTGCGGCAGACGCCGAGGGGGCCGGTGCGGCAGGGCGCTCCGTGTCCGCCGGGGCCGCGCACCCGGCCAGGAGGAGGAGCAGGGAGAGCGCTGCGGTGCTGCGGGCCGCCTTCATGACGAGATCCTCGGGGGAAGGCCCGCCCGGGGCGCGGGGCCCCGGACAGGCGTCGGACGGACAACGGCCGCTCTCCGGTGGGCAGTGGCCGGTCAGGGGGTGCCGTCGGCCCCGCACTTCACGATGGCGTTGATGCAGTCGCGGACCCGCTGGGCCATCTCGGCCTCGGGCCACACGTTGAAGAAGTCACCGTGCATGGTGTAGCCGGGACCTGACGCCAGACGGAATCGGGCCGGATCGCCGTTGACCGGGTAACGGAGCACCTGACGGAGCTTGGGCACCGGGACCGGGTGGGTCGACGGGCACGCGCCGTTGACCGGATACGCCATGTGGCTCTTGTGGTCGGCGGAGTCGAGATCCCTGCCGTTCCAGCACTGCGGGAAGTCCAGGTACGACTCCAGCATCGCGTCCGCCGGGCAGTTCACGAAGTCGTGCGACGGGTTGACCTCGCCGTGGTGAAGGCAGGACCAGCGCGAGATCGTGTTGTCGTCGGGACCGGTCGCCTTCGCGTTCCCCGCGACGATGCGCAGCCCGCGGGGGAAGGGCTGGATCCGCTGGATGACGTCGTCCCGGACTCCTTCGCCCAGGTAGTAGAACGTGGTGCCGGTGGGTTCGACCTCCTTGTCGCCGTCGTACAGGGTCGGCACCCAGTACGACGACAGGTCCGTGTCCGGTGAGCAGCTGCTCCTTGCCTTCTCCAGCGAGGCCAGGTCGGAGTTGCCGTTCGTCGAGTCGTTGCCGAAGAAGCTGTGCATGTGCGAGGCGCCGGGCAGGCCCGGGAAGACGATCGGGTCGTCGGGTGCCCGGTGGGTGTACGGGCACTCGGCGAGGAATTCGGCCACCCGGACGACGTCCGCGGCGGCCCGGGGGGCCGTTGAGGCGTTCGTGCCCGCGTCCGGCGCGGCGGACGCGTTGCCGGTGGTGGACTGGAGGAAGGACAGGGCGAGCGCGGCGGCGACGAGTCCCGCGATGCGGTACCGCCGGGGCGGCAGGGGTCTGCGGTGGCCTTGTTCGCCGGTGCGTCGATGACGGAAGAAGAGCACGGCACTCCTGTTCGGAGGAAGTGGGGGTTCCTTGATCGTGCGAGAGAGCGCTCTCTCGTAGGAACGTAAAAGGGTGTCCCGGGCATGTCAATAGAGTGCGCAGGGGTGCAACTTGCTGCTGTTTGAAGCTAGTTGAGGTGCCTCTTGATCGGGAGAGCGCTCTCTCGTGTGCGGTTTGCACGGAAGCCGTCACATACGGGGGCGGGCGGCGGTCCGAGGGGGTTCGCGGGGCGGCGGACGTACCCGCTGCCGGGGCGTTGTCAGTGGTGGGCGGCAGGATGGAGGGCATGACGAACTCAGCTGTTGTGCTCGCCGATACCGCTGCCTACGCCGTCGCGGTCGAAGAGGCGTCGCAGGCCGCCGCCGCGTACTACGCCACGGGCGAGAGCACGCTCGACGACGACGCGTACGACCGGCTGGCGCGCGGGATCGCCGCGTACGAACAGGCGCACCCGCAGGAGGTGCTGGCCGACTCGCCGACCGGCAAGGTGGCGGGCGGCGCGGCCGTCGGCGATGTGCCGCACACCGTGCCGATGCTCTCCCTGGACAACGTCTTCTCGGCGGAGCAGTTCGTCACCTGGACCGCGTCGCTGGAGCGCCGGATAGGCAGGCCGGTCGAGGCCTGGAGCGTCGAACCGAAGCTCGACGGGCTGGCGGTCGCGGCCCGTTACCGCGAGGGCCGGCTGGAGCAGCTGATCACCCGGGGCGACGGCACGGCGGGCGAGGACGTCTCGCACGCGATCGGCACCGTCGTCGGGCTTCCCGGGCAGCTCGCCGAGCCGGTCACGATCGAGATGCGCGGTGAGATCCTGATGACGACCGAGCAGTTCGAGCAGGCCAATACGGTCCGCACCGAACACGGCGGCGCTCCCTTCGCCAACGCGCGCAACGGCGCGGCGGGCACCCTGCGTGCCAAGGACCGCCCCTACACCGTGGAGATGACGTTCTTCGCGTACGGCGCCCTGCCGCTGCCCGGCTCCGGCGAGCTGGCCGGCACGCTGGCCGAGCTGCCCCACAGCGAGGTCCTCGCTCAGGCGGCGGAGCTCGGCGTGCACACCGCGGCGGGCACGGACGTGGCGCCGCGCACCGTCACCACGGTCGAGGACGTCCAGCTGCGGGTCGAGGAGATCGCGGCGCTGCGCGCCTCGCTGCCCTTCGGGATCGACGGCATCGTGATCAAGGCCGACCTCGCCGCCGACCAGCACGACGCCGGCTCCGGCACCCGCGCACCGCGCTGGGCCATCGCTTACAAGCTGCCGGCCGTCGAGAAGGTCACCCGGCTCCTCGATGTCGAGTGGAACGTGGGCCGGACCGGCATCATCGCGCCGCGTGCGGTGCTGGAGCCGGTCGAGATCGACGGATCGACCGTCGGGTACGCCACCCTGCACAACCCGGCCGACATCACCCGCCGTGATCTGCGGCTGGGCGACCACGTGATGGTCTACAAGGCGGGCGACATCATCCCCCGCATCGAGGCCCCCGTCGCCCATCTGCGGACCGGCGAGGAGCAGCCGGTCGTCTTCCCCGAGGCCTGCCCGCAGTGCGGCTCCGAGATCGACACGAGCGAGCAGCGCTGGCGCTGCGTCCGCGGCCGGAACTGCCGCCTCGTCGCCTCCGTCTCGTACGCGGCGGGGCGCGACCAGCTCGACATCGAGGGCCTCGGCGCGACCCGGGTCGTCCAGCTCGTCGATGCCGGTCTGGTCGCCGACTTCGCCGATCTGTTCGCGCTGGAGCGCGAACAACTGCTCGGACTGGAGCGGATGGGCGACACCAGTACCGACAATCTGCTGGCCGCGATCGACGCGGCACGCACCCAGCCGCTCTCGCGGGTGTTCTGCGCTCTGGGGGTGCGCGGCACCGGACGCTCCATGTCGCGCCGGATCGCCCGGTACTTCGCGGAGATGGACCGCATCAGGGCCGCCGACGCCGAGACGCTCCAGCTCGTCGACGGCATCGGCAAGGAGAAGGCCGCGGGGGTCGTCGCTGAGCTGGTGGAACTGGCCCCGCTGATCGAGAAGCTGGTCGCCGCCGGGGTCAACATGACGGAGCCGGGCGCGACCCCGCCCCCGGAGCCGGGCGAGGAGGGTGACGTGGACGGCGAGAGTGCGGACGGGCGGCCGCTGGCCGGGATGACCGTGGTGGTCACCGGGGCCATGACGGGCGCGCTGGAGAAGCTCTCGCGCAATGAGACGAACGAGCTGATCGAGCGGGCGGGCGGCAAGGCCTCCTCCAGCGTCTCCAAGCGCACCACGCTGCTGGTCGCCGGCGAGAAGGCCGGGTCCAAGCGCACCAAGGCGGAGGACCTGGGCATCCGGATCGCCGCTCCCGAGGAGTTCGCCGAGCTGGTCGAGGAGTTCCTGCCGTCGCAGGAGTGAGGCCCATCCCTTGGATTTTGCGTGGGAGTGGCTTTCTTTGCCTACCTATTGCATAGTGAGGGCTCGGTCATGCCTCGCTATCAGCGGGTCAATGGGTGTGTGCACGGCTGCGACAGCAGACCGGGGGTGAGGGGCGATGCGTTCTTTGCGCGACGGACAGCGACACGTTCGCTCCGTTCACCGGCAGCACCGGGGAGCGACCCGGGGGCTCGCGCTCGACCTCGGCAGCTCCCGTACCCGCGCCTGGGTCCCCGGGCAGGGCGTCGTCGCCGACACCGGAAACGGCCCCGGCGGTGAGTACGGCCGGGGCGGCCCGGTACGGCGCGGACGCATCGTCGACACGGAGTCCTGCGGGCGGATGCTCGGCCGCATAGCCGATACGGCACTGGGCGCCGACCGCAGCGACACCGTGATCGTCCTCAGCCACCCCGTGCTCGCGGGCACCGAACACCGCGCCGCCGCACGGGAGATCCTCGCCGCGCTCGGCCCTTCGAGCGTCATCGTCCTGGACAGTGCCAGGGCCGCCGCCGCATACGCCGGACCGCAGGACGGCGGCCCGCTGCTCGTCGTCGACATCGGCGCCGAACTGACCGAGGCCACGCTCCTGGTCGACGGGCTGGTCCGCGACGCGCGGCTGGCCGAGACCGGGCTCAGCGATCTGGAACCCGGCGATCCGCCCACCGCCGTCGTCCGGGCCGTCCTGGACATGATCATGACGATGTGGCAGCAGGACCGCCACGGCGCGGTGCTCGGCGCCCTGCGCAAGGGTCCGCTGCTCGCCGGAGGCGGCGCGCTGCGCCCGGACGTCACCAACCGGATCGCGGTCCGCCTCGGCGTTCCCGTCCGGCTCCCGGACGACCCGGCGACCACGGTCGTGCGCGGCGCCGGGCTGTTCCTCAGCTCCGTGCTCCGCCGCGCCGCGGTCGCACCGGCCCTGCCCGGCCGAGCCGGGTGACCCCCCTCCCGGGGGCGGCCCGGGGCGACGCGCACCCGCGGGACCGGCGAGACACCCCGGCGCACCGCCGACGCGCGGCTTCGGCGCGGCAGTTCCTCGCCGCGCTGCTCCTCGCCGTCCTCGCCGTCGCCGGCGGCGCGCCCGCGGCCGCCGGAGCGGGACTCCCCGCCCGGTCCACGGCCGGCCCGGCGTCCCTCGGCGCCCACGGCGCCCACGACGTCCTCCCCAGCCGTACCCGCGCCGCGGCCGGGAGCGTGCGGCCGGGGCCGGAGACCGCGCCCCAGCCATGGGCCGCCGCCGAACACCCCCGTCCCCCTCAGCACCTCCCGCCGCCCGGTCCCGGGTCGCCGCTCCCGTGCCCGCCCGGCCTTCCGCTGCCGCACCCCGTCCCCGGCTGCGCCCTCGCCGGACCTCCGGCCGCCGCCGACCGCTTCCGCGCGGCGCTCCCCGGTGTGCGCGGGCCTCCGGGCGAGGCGGTTCACCGGCCGTGGGACCTGTCACCGGTCCCGTCCCGCACACCTGCCGCGGCGCCCTGACCGAGGGGCCCGGCGCCCCTCGGAGGAATCCCATGACTCGCGCCACCACGGTGCGGGCGGTTCTGGCTGTGGCCGTATCGCTCGTCGCCGTGCTCATCACGCTGACCATGTCCCCCAGACTCGGCCTCGACCTCCAGGGCGGCACCAGAATGGTGCTCCAGGCCAAGGACTCCGGCACCGCGAAGGCGGACCGGGAGAGCACCGACCGCACCCTGGAGGTGCTGCGCAAACGCATCGATTCCCTCGGGGTCGCCGAACCGACCCTGACCCGCTCCGGCGAGGACCGGATCATCGTCGAACTCCCGGACGTCCAGGACCCGCGCAAGGCCGCCGAGGTCATCGGCAGAACCGCCCAGCTGACCTTCCACGCCGTGCAGGGCCCCGGAGCACCCGCCGGCTCCGGGACCGGGGACGGGCTGACGCTCGCCGACGAGCAGGGGAGCCGCCTCGCTCTCGGGCCTGCGGCGCTCTCCGGCGCGGGGGTCAAGGACGCCTCCGCCTCGTTCGACGCCCAGCAGGGCGCCGGCTGGTCCGTCTCCCTGGACTTCCACAAGGACGCCGGACGGGACTGGACCCGGCTGACCGGGGAGGCCGCCTGCCACCCGGTCCAGGACGAGCGGCGCCGCGTCGCCATCGTCCTGGACAAGCAGGTGATCTCCTCGCCGCAGGTCTCCCCGACCGTCGGCTGCGGCACCGGTCTGCCCTCCGGCTCCACCCAGATCACCGGCTCCTTCAGTGCCGACGAGGCCCGCGAACTCGCCCTGCTGATCCAGGGCGGCGCGCTGCCGGTGCCCGTCGAGATCGTCGAGCAGCGGACCGTCGGCCCGACGCTCGGCGCCGACGCCATCGACGCCAGCGCCCGCGCCGCCCTCATCGGCGCCGCGGCCACGGCACTGTTCATCACCGTCGTCTACCGGCTCTTCGGCGCGCTCGCCGCTGTCGCCCTCGGCGCCTACGGAGTGATCTCGTACGCGGCGCTCGTCGCGCTCGGCGTCACCCTCACCCTGCCCGGACTCGCCGGATTCGTCCTGGCCATCGGCATGGCGGTCGATGCCAACGTGCTGGTCTTCGAACGGGCCAGGGAGGAACACGCCCAGTATCCGGGCCGCTCCCTGCGCACCTCGCTGACCGCCGGGTTCCGGCACGCCTGGAGCGCCGTCGCCGACTCCAACGTGACGACACTGATCGCGGCGGGACTGCTGTTCTTCCTCGGCTCCGGCCCGGTCAAGGGCTTCGGCGTCACGCTCGGCATCGGTGTCCTCGCGTCAATGTTCTCCGCACTGGTCATCGCCCGCGCCCTCACCGAGATCGCCGCGGGCTCCAAGTTCGTCGGCGACTACCGGGGCATCAACGGCATCGCCAGCCCCGGCCGGGTACGGACCTGGCTGAACCGCCGCGATCCGCAGCTGATGCGGTCCCCGCGCCGCTGGCTGATGGTCTCCGCGGTGCTGATCGCCGTGGCGGTGACCGGCATCCTGGTGCGCGGGGTGAACCTCGGCGTCGAGTTCACCGGGGGCCGCCTCGTCGAGTACGCGACCAGCCGCCCCGTCGACGTCGAGACCGCCCGTTCCGCGCTGGCGGGCGCCGGCTTCGCCGACGCCGAGGTCACCACGGCGGGTGCGGGCGACATCTCGGTACGGACCGGGGAGCTCGACAACGCCGGCGAACACGCGGTGCGCGCGGCCCTGGCAGAGGAGGGCGGCGAGACCACCAAGGTCCGGGACGAACTCATCGGACCGAGCCTGGGCGACGAGCTGCGGCGCAACGCCCTGATCGCGCTGGCCATCGCCGTCCTCGTCCAGCTCGTCTATCTGGCCGTCCGGTTCCGCTGGACGTTCGCGGTGGCCTCGGTCGGGGCGCTGGTCCACGACGTGATCATCCTGGTGGGCGCCTTCGCCTGGCTGGGACGCACCGTGGACGGCATCTTCCTGGCCGCGCTCCTTACCGTCATCGGGTACTCCGTCAACGACTCGGTGGTGGTCTTCGACCGGGTCAGGGAGCTGTGGGCCAAGGCCCGCCGGGAGCCGCTCGGGACAGTGGCGAACCGGGCCGTGCTGCAGACGGTTCCCAGAACCGTCAACACCGGGATGGGCGCCCTGTTCATCCTCGTCGCGCTGGCCGTCCTGGGCGGTGACTCGCTCGCGGACTTCGCCCTCGCCCTGCTGATCGGCATCGTCGTCGGGACGTACTCCTCGGTCATGACCGCGGTACCGGCCGCACTTCTCCTGGAGCGCGGCAGCAAGGCCCCGCCGCCCGTCCGCAAGAGCGCCCCGCGCGGCAAGTCCGGCGCCGGACGCCGGGACCCGCTCGACAACGGGGCGCGCGTGTAACCCGGTCGCCGCCCCGTAGCCCCCGCGCTGTCGAACGGCGCGGGGGCTACGCGCGTCGGTCATGGCAATCGCACCGGGCACAACGGCACAATCCTCATCAACCACCCCGTGATCGGAGCGTGCCTGTGCCCGTCGTGCTGCGTGAGGCATGGACCACCCTCGTACCGGACATGAACGACCGGCACGGGCCGCTGCCGCCGTTGATGCTCGCCCTCACCATCGTCACCGGACTGGTCGACGCCGTCAGCTACCTGCAACTGGGCCGGGTCTTCGTCGCGAACATGACCGGCAACGTGGTCTTCGCCGGCTTCGCGTTCGCCGGAGCCCCCGGGTTCTCCCTGGCCGCCTCGCTCGTCGCGCTCGGCGCGTTCGCGGCCGGGGCGCTGGCCGGTGGCCTGATCGTCCACCACTCCCACGCCCACCGCGGCCGCATGCTGCTGCACGCGCTGTGCGTCGAGACCCTGTGCGTACTGGCCGCCCTGGTCGTCACGCTGATCTCCGGCAGCCCGTACGACGGCGGCGTGCGGTTCGCCCTCATCGTGCTCCTCGCCCTGGGCCTGGGTGTGCAGAACGCCGTCTCGCGGGCGCTCGCCGTACCCGACCTCACCACCACCGTGCTGACCCTGACCATCACCGGCATCGCCTCCGACGGACGGCTCGCGGGGGGCGGTGGCAGCAGGGCCGGCCGCCGGATCCTCTCGGCCGCCGCCATGCTCGTCGGTGCCCTGGTCGGAGCGGTCGCCGTGCTGCACGGACATCCCACCCTGCCGCTGGTCCTGGCCGTGGCGATCCTCGCGGTGGTGTGCCTGGCCGCGCAGGTCCTGGCGCGGGCGGACGGCCCGTGGACCCGGCCCGTCGTCAAGAAATGACGGGCAGGGGGAGCGAGCGGTCACCGACGGACAGCTTCAGGGAACGAGCGACCGCAGATACGCCGCGGTCTCCGCGTCGGCGGGCAGGAACGTCTCGATGGCCAGCTCCGCGACCGTCACGTCCATCGGTGTGTTGAACGTGGCGATGGACGAGACGAAGGAGAGCAGCCGCCCGTCCTGCTCGATCAGCAGCGGCAGCGCGAACGGCACCGACGACGAGGGCGCGTCCCACTCCTGGCCGTCGGCCCTCGGCCCCACCGGATAGCCCGCGACCTCCTCGTACAGCTCACGCAGCTCCGCCGAACGGACCAGCGCGATCTGACGCTCCATCTGCGCCAGCAGATCGGCCCGCCACTCCCGCAGATTGCGGATCCGGGGGGCCAGCCCCTCCGGGTGCAGGGTGAGGCGCATCGCGTTCAGCGGCGGGGCGAGCAGGTGCTCCGCCACCCCTTCCGTCAGCCGGACGATCCCCTGATTGGCCGCCACCACGTTGTACATGCCGTCCACGACGAGCGCCGGATACGGGTCGTACCCCTGGAGCAGCCGGTCCATCCCCTCGCGCAGCGCGCCCATCGCGGGGTCGTCGAGCGCCGTCTCCGTGTAGCGGGGGGCGTAACCGGCGACCACCAGCAGGGCGTTGCGTTCCCGCACGGGCACGTCCAGGTGCTCCGCCAGCCGCAGGACCATCTCCTCGCTGGGGCGGGCCCGGCCCGTTTCGATGAAGGAGATGTGCCGGGCCGAGGAGTCGGCCCGCAACGCGAGTTCCAGCTGGCTGATCCGGCTCCGCTCCCGCCAGCTGCGCAGCAGCGGCCCTACCCCCGTGTCAAGCGCGACAGTTGTCATACGGAGACCGTAACGTCACCGGTACCGACCATGAACGAGGGAGTCACCGCATGCCCGCCGCACCGCTGCCGCAGAACGAGATCGAGAACCGGCTGCGCGAACTGCCCGGCTGGACGCTGGACGGGGACCGCATCACCCGCACCTACCGGCTCCCGACGCACTTCGCCGCCGCCGGGCTCACCGTCCATGTCGCCCAGATCCAGGACGAGCTGAACCACCACTCCGATCTGACGCTCGGGTACGACACCGTCGCGCTCTCGGTGAACTCCCACGACGCGGGCGGGAAGGTCACCGAGCAGGACCTGACCCTCGCCGCCAGGGTGGCGGCCGTCGCCCCGGGCCACGGCGCGCGGTAGACGCGGCCGACGGACCGTCAGGGCGTCGCGCCGAAGCGGGGATGCGCGGCCAGCCAGCGCGTGCAGCTGTCGCTGCGCTCCACCGCCTCGGCGTACGCCGCCCGGGTGTGTCCGCTCACCGATCCGGCCGCCGCCGACGCGGCCGCCGAGCGCGGATGCCAGCCCAGCAGATGGCGCCAGGTCAGCGGTGACCCGGTGATCGGACGGGTCACCACGCCGGGCGTCGGCGGGAACGTCGCCCGGCACAGCCCGACGGCACGCCCCACCTGCACCAGATGGACGACGGACGCGGTGTCCGTCTCGTACACCGACGCCGGGCTGAAGCCCGCCCGCGCGCAGGCGGCCACGAAACAGTCCGCGAAGCAGCCCTCGCCGGGCACGTCGGTCCAGCACTCGTCCGCCAGCGCGGAGAGCTCCAGCTCGGGTTCCCCGGCCAGCGGATGGCTCTCCGGCAGCATCACGAAGACCGGATCGATCCCGACGACCTCCCACGTCAGCCGGTCCGCGATCGGCGGCGAACTCTCGCCACACGCGCCGATGAGCGCGAAGTCCAGCCGTCCGTCGAACAGTTGGGCAGCCAGCTCGGCCACCGACCAGGAGGTGTACGTGGACACCAGCGCGGCCGGGTGCGCCTCGGCCAGCCGGTCGACGAGACCGCCGAGCAGCGGTCCGTGGGTGCCGCCGAGCCGGAACCGTTCCATGGCCCCCCGCGCGTTGGCGAACCGCACCGCCTCCTCCTGGAGCTCGCTGACCGCGGGCAGCACCACCCGGGCCCGCTCCAGCACCAGCTCACCCAGGGGCGTCGGCCGCGCCCCCATGTGGTCGCGGTCGAACAACGGGCCCCCGAGCGCCTTCTCGATCCGCCGCAGCTGCGCGCTCAGGGCGGGCTGCGCGAGCCCGAGCGCGGCGGCCGCCTTGGTGAGGCTTCCGGTGTCGGCGATGGCACGGACGGTTCGCAGATGGCGCAACTCCAGCTCCATAAGCGCAAGTTATGGCCCAGGTGGCTCGCTGGCAATCGCGACCGGATGGGCCCGGCCTCCATGGCTTCCGGGGGCGGCCCCGGTCAGAGCGCGGAGGTGTGCGACAGGAACAGGACGGCTGTCGACAGCGCGAGCATGCCCAGGCAGTTCAGCCAGAACTCCTGCTTGAGGTACCGCGCCCGGTAGTGGGCGTAGGCGGCGCACACGAAGTAGGCGATCACCGCGACATTGGTCGTCACACCGACACCCGCGTACCGGAGTCCGGCGACCAGCCCTGCCGCCGCCAGGAGCTTGACGGCCACCAGCACCCACCACCAGTCCCGGGGGAAGCGCACCCCGTCCAGGCACTGCTGAATGAACATCGGGGGACGCACCGACAGGAGCGCGTCGCAGAACAGCACCGCGGCGAGCAGCGCGGTCGGCCACCAGGGGTCGGGAGTACTGATCATCGTTGGGTTCCTTCGTGGTGGACGACGAAATGGATGACTTCCTGGAACTGGGCGATGGCCGCCCGCTGGTCGAGAGCGCCGTTGCCGACCGTCATGAGGATGCCCAGGTAGGCGAAGTAGAGGGTGCGCGCACCGGCGCCCGCCCCGGCGGCGGTGCGCGGCGTGCGGGCCAGCAGGGTTTCGAGTTCGGTGAGCAAGGCCTGGGCCAGGGCCTGGAAGACCTCTGACGCATGGGTGCCGCGGACGATGACCGCGGCGTACTCCCGGGACAGTTCGAGGTCGAGGGCGAAGTAGGTGATGAAGGGTTCGACGAGATCCATGACCTGTCGGGCCGCCGCGTCGGCGGACAGCGGGGTCGCGTCGCCCCGCTCGTGCCGGCCCTCCCGGCCGTGGTGCACGGCGGCGATCCAGGTGTCGAAGATGGCGACGAGCAGTGCGTCCTTGTCGCCGACCGACATCACGGTGCCGGTGCTCACCTCGGCGTCGGTGGCGATCTGACGGATCGTGCTGGAGCCGAACCCCTGCTCGCGGAAGAGCCGTTCGGCCGATGACAGCACCTTGCTCCGCGTCGCCCTCCGTTGCTCAGCCCTTGACTGAACGCGTTCAGTGAACATGTTCGGGATAGTAGGGCGTGGGCCCGGCGTGCGCAAGGGATGTGCCGGCCGAGACCTCGGCGACACGGGCACGGCCGCCGTGCCGTGCCGGCGCGGTGCGCCGCCTGATCCCGACCCCCGCGCCCGACGCCCCGCGTCACCCGGCTTACGCGTCCCAGGCCCCGCTGCGCGCGGCCTCGGCGGCGAAGGCGGTGAACGGCGACGGGGCGCGCCCCAGGGCCTGCTCGACGCCCTCCGTGACCGTGGCGTTGTGCCCGTCCAGCAGCATCGCGAACAGCTCTGCCAGGAAGCCCGCTTCGGCCTCCGGCACGCCGTACCCCGCCAGCATCGCCGCGTACGCGGGGCCGGTCACCGGGACGTAGCGCACGTCGCGCCCGGCCGCCCGGGTGATCTCGGAGGCCGCCTCTGCGAAGGTCAGCAGTCTGGGGCCGGTCAGTTCGTGCACCTGCCCCGCGCCGTCCTCCCCGCACAGCGCCGCGACCACCACGTCGGCGACGTCCCCGGTGTCCACGAACGGCTCGGCGGTGGAGCCGGCGGGGAACACCAGCTCGCCGCCCAGCACACCGTCGAGCAGGGCGCCCTCGCTGAAGTTCTGCGCGAAGAACGCCGAGCGCACGACGGTGAGTTCTGCGTTCCCGGCCGCCGCGCGCAGCGCCTCCTCCGCGACCACCGCCCGCGGCTCGCCGCGCCCCGACAGCAGCACCAGCCGCCGCACCCCGCAGTCCCGCGCGATCCGCCCGAAGGCCGCCATCGCCTCCGGGGCGCCGGGCGCCGCCAGATCGGGGTAGTACGCGATGTACGCCGCTTCCGCACCCCGCAGCGCTGCTTCCCAGCCCGACTCGTCCGCCCAGTCGAAGCGCACCTCACCGCCGCGTGACCCGGCCCGCACCGGCACCCCGCGCGCGGCGAGCCGCTCCACCACCCGGCGGCCCGTCTTGCCCGTCCCGCCCGTCACCAGCACCGGGCCGGCCGTGCGGGTCTCCTGCTGCTGGTTCGCCATGTCCTCTGTCATGGTCCAAGGCTCGCCGTACGGTCCCGCCCGTTCCATCCCTGAGCCGCTCAGCTCCCTGCGCGAACGTCTACGCTGCTGCCCATGGACGCACTTGCCGGACTTCTGGACGGGCCGCGGGCCAGAGGGGCCTTCCTGCTGCGGATGGTGATGGAACCGCCGTGGTCCGTACGGATCGAGGACCGGGCCCCGCTCTGTCTGATGTCCATGACCGCGGGCGAGGCCTGGATCGTCCCCGCGGAAGACGCCGAACCGGTGCTGCTGCGCCCCGGTGACCTGGCCATCGCACGCGGCCCGGAGCCGTACACCGTCGCGGACCTGCCCGGTACCGCGCCGCAGAGCCGGATCGGGCCGGGCGGCACCTGCACCACCCTGCGCGGCGAACCGCTCTCCCAGTCCATGCACTTGGGCGTACGTACCTGGGGCAACGCGCCGGACGGCGCCGCGACCATGCTCGTCGGCACCTATCTGCTGGACGGCGAGATCAGCAGACGGCTCCTCGACGCGCTGCCCGCACTGCTCCTCCTCCCCGGCGACGGCCGGAGAAGCGCGCTGCTGACGCTGCTCGACACCGAGATCGCCAGGGACGAGCCGGGGCAGAGCGTGGTGCTGGACCGGCTGCTCGACCTGCTGTTGATCGACGCGTTGCGCGACTGGTTCTCCCGGCCCGGCGCCGAGGCCCCCGGCTGGTACCGGGCCATGGGCGACCCGGTTGTCGGACGGGCGCTGCGGCTGCTGCAGAACGAGCCGGCCCGCCCCTGGACGGTCGCTGCCCTGGCCGACCGGACCGGGGTCTCCCGGGCCGGTCTCGCCCGGCGCTTCACCGAGCTGGTGGGGGAGCCCCCGATGACGTATCTGACGGGCTGGCGCCTGGCCGTCGCGGCGGATCTGCTGCGGGAGACGGACGCGACGGTGGAGGCGGTGGCCCGGAAGGTCGGCTACAGCCAGGCGTTCGCCTTCAGCACCGCTTTCAAACGGGTCCGCGGCGTCGGCCCGCAGGACTACCGCAACGGCCGCGGCTTGCCGGATCGGCAAGAAAGTTTGCCTGTGGCTTGATGTGTGGTGAGGCTGTCCGCATGAGCAACGACACCGGTCACGGTCATCACCACGACAGCAGCCACGGCCACCACCACGACCCCGCCGATCCCGACTGGGACGTCATGGGCCCCCTGCTGGAACAGAACGCCGAGCTCAGCGCCGGGCAGTACACGGAGGCGGCCCGTTGGATCGCCGCTCTGCCCGACGCCCCGAAGGTCCGCCGCGTCCTGGACATCGGCAGCGGACCGGGTGTCATCGCCTGCCTGCTCGCCGAGGTGTTCCCGGAGGCCGAGGTCGTCGCCGTCGACGGCACCCCGGCCCTGCTGGAACGCACCCGCGACCGCGCGAAGCGGCTCGGGCTCGCCGACCGCGTCACCACCCTGCACGCCGACCTTCCCGGCGAGCTGGGACGCGCGGGTGAGGCGGACCTGATCTGGGTGGGCAACGCCCTGCACCACATGGGCGACCAGCGCGCCGTACTGGCCGGATTCGCCGGGCTGCTGCGTCCCGGCGGCACCGTCGCACTCGTCGAGGGCGGGCTCCAGCCGCGCCATCTCCCGCGCGACATCGGCTTCGGGCGGCCCGGTCTGGAGGAGCGGCTCGACGCGATCCAGGCAGAGGCCTTCGAGCGGATGCGGGCGGAGCTGCCCGGCGCCAAGCGGGAGACCGAGAACTGGGCCGCCCTGTTCACCGCGGTGGGCCTCGCCCCGCAGGGCACCCGCAGCTTCCTGCTCGACCTGCCCGCACCCCTCACCGACGTGGCACGCGACCATGTCATCGCCGACTTCGCCCGCCGCCGCGCGGGCCTCGGCGAACAGCTCGACGCCGAGGACAACGCGGTCCTCGACCGGCTGACCGACCCCGCGGACCCGGCCGGGCTGCACCGGCGCGCCGACACGTTCCTGCTGCTGGCCCGGACGTTCCATCTCGGCCGGAAGGCCTGAAGCACGCCCGGGTCCGCCGCACGGCCCCGGGTCCGCCGCCGAAACGGCGAACCGCCGCCCGGCCAGGGGCCGGACGGCGGTTACGGGTGGACCGGCGGTGGAACGCAGAGGCTCAGGCGCCGATGTTCATCTGGCCCGGGTGCGAGCCCAGGCGCTTGCCCTCGTCCAGCGCCGCGAACGCGGCCAGGTCGTCGTCGTCCAGCTCGAAGCCGAACACATCGATGTTCTCCGCGATCCGCGACGGGGTCACGGACTTGGGGATCACCACATGGCCGGTCTGGAGGTGCCAGCGGAGCACCGCCTGAGCCGGGGTGCGGCCGTGCTTCCGTGCGACCGCGACCACCGTCGGGACCTCCAGGAGGCCCTTGCCGGAACCCAGCGGCGACCAGGCCTCGGTCACGATGCCGTGCTCGGCGTGCAGTGCGCGGGACTCGGCCTGCTGGAGCTGCGGGTGCAGCTCGATCTGGTTGACCGCCGGCACGACGGACGTCTCGCCGATCAGCCGCTCCAGGTGCTCGGGGAGGAAGTTCGAGACGCCGATGGCCTTCGCGCGGCCGTCGGCGTAGATCTTCTCGAACGCCCGGTACGAGTCCACGTACGCGTCCTTGGCCGGGACCGGCCAGTGGATCAGATACAGGTCGACATAGTCGAGACCGAGCTTGTCCAGCGAGGCGTCGAAGGCGCGCAGCGTCGAGTCGTGGCCCTGCTCGCTGTTCCACAGCTTCGTGGTCACGAAGAGCTCCTCGCGGGCGACACCGGAGGCGGCGATGGCCTTGCCGGTGCCGTCCTCGTTGCCGTAGATCGCGGCGGTGTCGATGCTCCGGTACCCGGACTCGATGGCTGTGGTGACCGCCTTCGCGGCCTCGTCGTCCGGCACCTGCCAGACTCCGAAACCGAGCTGGGGCATCTCGACGCCGTTGTTGAGGGTGAGGGAGGGGACCTGGCTCACGAGCGGTCGATCCTTACGTCGGGGGGTGGGACTCCACGTTTCAACGATCAAGACGGCCCGCACATTCCCGTCTCCGGGCCGGTTCTCCCGGAACGGTACCCCCCGCGGGATCCGCGGGCGGGGCACTCCCCACGAGCCGTGCGCGCGGCCGCCGGCTCAGCGGTACAGCGCGTCCACCTCGGCCGCGTACGCGGTCTCGATCGCCTTGCGCTTCAGCTTCAGCGACGGAGTCAGCAGTCCGTGCTCCTCGGTGAACTGATGCGCCAGGATCCGGAACGTCCGGATCGACTCGGCCTGTGACACAGCCGTGTTCGCGGCCACCACCGCCCGTCGGACCTCCATCTCCAGATCCGGGTCCCGCACCAGTTCGCCGGGTGTCATCTGCTGTCGTCCCTGCATGGCGAGCCAGTGCTCCACGGACTCCTGGTCCACGGTGACCAGGGCCGCGATGTACGGCCGGTCGTTGCCGACCACGATGCACTGCGCCACCAGCGGATGCGCCCGCACCCGCTCCTCCAGGCCGCCCGGAGAGACGCTCTTGCCGCCGGACGTCACCAGGATCTCCTTCTTGCGCCCGGTGATCGTCAGATAGCCGTCGTCGTCCAGCGCCCCCAGGTCTCCGGTGGCCAGCCAGCCGTCGTTCAGCACCGCGTCGGTGGACTTCGGGTCGCCCAGATACCCGGAGAACACATTGCGGCCGTACACCCAGATCTCGCCGTCCACGGCGATGTGCACCGTGGTGCCGGGGATCGGCTGCCCGACCGTGCCGTACCGGGTGCGCTCCGGCGGATTGGCGGTGGTCGCGGCGGTCGACTCGGTCAGCCCGTACCCCTCGTACACCGTGACACCGGCCCCCGCGAAGAACAGCCCGAGCCGCCGCTCCATCCCCGAGCCGCCGGACATCGCGTGCCGGATCCGGCCGCCCATCGCCTCGCGCACCTTCCTGTACACGGCCTTCTCGAAGAACTGGTGCTGCATCCGCAGCCCGGCGGACGGGCCGGGTCCGGTCCCGAACGCCCGCGCCTCCATCGCCTCCGCGTACTTCACCGCGATGTCTACGGCCTTGTCGAAGGGGCCGGCCCGGCCCTCGGTCTCGGCCTTGCGGCGGGCCCCGTTGAAGACCTTCTCGAAGATGTACGGCACCGCCAGGATGAACGTGGGGCGGAACGTCACCAGGTCCGGCATCAGCGCCCTCGCCGACAGCTCCGGCTGATGGCCCAGCTTCACCCGGCCGCGGACCGCCGCGACCTCCACCATCCGCCCGAAGACGTGCGCCAGCGGCAGGAAGAGCAGGGTCGAGGCCTCGTCGCCCCGCCGGGAGTGGAAGACCGACTCCCAGCGCGACGCCATGGTGTCCGTCTCGAACATGAAGTTGGCGTGCGTGATCACACAGCCCTTGGGCCGCCCCGTCGTGCCCGACGTGTAGATGACCGTCGCCACCGAGTCGGGTGTCACGGCCCGCCGGTGCCGGTGCACCACCTCGTCCCCGACATGGACGCCCGCGGAGATCAGCTCGGACACCGCGTCGGTGTCCAGCTGCCACAGCCGCTTCACCTGGGGCAGCTGGTCGATGACCGAGGCGATCGTCATCGCGTGGTCCTCGTGCTCGACCATCACCGCCGAGACCTCGGCGTCGTGGAGCATCCACAGGACCTGCTCGGCCGAGGACGTCGGATAGACCGGCACGGACTGCGCGCCGACCGCCCACAGGGCGAAGTCGAAGAGCGTCCACTCGTACCGGGTGCGCGACATCAGGGCGACCCGGTCACCGAACCGCACGCCGTGCGCGATCAGCCCCTTGGCCAGCGCGAGCACCTCGTCGCGGAACGTCGCGGAGGTGACATCAAGCCACTGCCCGGACGCGTCCTTGCGGCCGAGGGCGACCCGGTGCGGATCCTCCTCGGCATAGTCGAAAACCACATCAGCGAGCCCGCCCACGTGGGGCGCGGCCGCCATGGGTGGGACAGTGAACTCGCGCAATGACCTGCTCCTTGTGGCGCTCCGCACAGCGCCGTGACGCTACCCCACCGGGCGCGGCCGCGGGAGAGCCGGAAGCGGGCCGCAAAACATGGCGTCTGCACTGGTCAGGGGGTGAAATCCGGCCAGATGGGCAAGGCTCGGGCGTGCTTCCGACCAAGGAGTAAGTGGCTCGCGCGGGAATCTCCACCGAATCTGTACGCCGCGATCACTGCCGTTCCGTGCCGTTACGGGGGATTGATCCCCACCTGCCGGGCCTGACCGGGTTGGGCCGCCCCGGCGGCGACCGCCGCTCAGCGTTCATTCTCCCCCTCAGGGCTGTCCCGCAATCCCCGGCGGGCGGATCAGCCGGTCGCCGCCCGCCAGGATCGCCGCCGCGAGCGCGTCCGCGGCCTGCTGCGCACCGTCCCGGCGACGGCCGTGCAGCAGGACGAAGTCCACCTCGCCGAGCTCCGGCAGCCCCGCCCTCGCCGGTACCGGGACCAGTCCGGGCGGTACCAGGCCCCGGCTGTGCGCCATCACGCCGAGCCCCGCGTGGGCGGCCGCGATCAGTCCGCTGAGGCTGCCGCTGGTGCACGCCACCCGCCAGGAGCGGCCCTGGCCCTCCAGCACCTCCAGCGCGCGGGCCCGGGTGATGCCCGGCGGCGGGAAGAGGATCAGCGGCACCGGCCGGTCCGGGTCGATCCGCAGCCGCGGCGCCCCGATCCAGGTCAGCGCGTCCTGCCAGACCAGCTCCCCATGGGTGTCACCGGTCCGCCGCTTGGCCAGTACCAGATCGAGACGGCCCGCCGCGAGCTGCTGGTGCAGCGTGCCCGACAGCTCCACGGTCAGCTCCAGCTCGACCTCCGGATGGTCCCGGCGGAACGACTGGAGGATCTCCGGCAGCCGCGTCAGCACGAAGTCCTCCGAGGCCCCGAACCGCAGCCGCCCGCGCAGCCGGGTGCCGGCGAAGAACGCCGACGCCCGCTCATGGGCCGCCAGGATCGTCCGGGCGAAACCGAGCATCGCCTCGCCGTCCACGGTGAGATCGACCCGGTGCGTGTCACGGGTGAACAGCTGCCGCCCGGCCGCCTCCTCCAGCCGCCGCACGTGCTGGCTCACGGTGGACTGCCGCACCCCGAGCCGGTGGGCGGCCCGGGTGAAGCTCAGTGTCTGGGCGACGGCGAGAAAGGTGCGCAGCTGCGCGGGGTCGTACATGGCCCACACGTTATCGCGAACCACGATCACAGTAAGAGCGGTATGCCGGATTCCCGATGTCGGTGATCAGGAGCAGGATGGGCTGGCACGACCATGAACGAGAGAACACGTGGAGCCCATGAGCCGCCGCACCCCGCAGTTGCCGTCCTGGCTGCCGATCGACCCCTACATCATGGCGTTGATCGGCACCGTCGTACTCGCGGCGCTGCTGCCGGCCTCCGGCGCGGCCGCCGAGGTGGCGGGCGGCGCCTCCACGGGCGCGGTCGCGTTCCTCTTCTTCCTCTACGGCGCGCGGCTCTCCACCGCGGAGGCACTCGACGGCCTGCGCCACTGGCGGCTCCACCTCACCGTCCTGGCCTGCACGTTCGTCGCGTTCCCGCTGCTGGGGCTGGCGAGCGGGGGGCTGGTGCCGTACATCCTGACACCGCAGCTCCAGAGCGGCTTCCTCTTCCTCTGCCTGGTCCCCTCGACCATCCAGTCGTCGATCGCCTTCACCTCGATGGCCCGCGGCAACGTGCCCGCGGCGATCTGCGCGGGCTCCTTCTCCTCGATCGCCGGGATCTTCATCACCCCGCTGCTCGCGGCCGCGCTGCTCGGCAACAGCGGCGGCGGGTTCTCCGGGGACGCGCTCCTGAGGATCGGCGTCCAGCTGCTGCTGCCGTTCGTCGCGGGACAATTGCTGCGCCGCTGGATCGGCGGCTTCCTCGCCCGGCACAAGAAGATCCTCGGCTTTGTCGACCGGGGCTCGATCCTGCTGGTCGTCTACACCGCGTTCAGTGAGGGCATGGTCGCCGGTATCTGGCACCAGGTCACCCCGGCCCGGCTCGGGGCGCTGCTCGGGGCGGAGGCGGTGCTGCTCGCGCTGATGCTCTCGCTGAGCTGGTACGGGGCGAAGCGGCTCGGCTTCGGCCGGGAGGACCGTATCGCCATCCAGTTCGCCGGTTCGAAGAAGAGCCTGGCCTCCGGCCTGCCGATGGCCAGCGTCCTGTTCGGCGCGCAGGCGAGCCTCGCCGTACTGCCGCTGATGCTTTTCCACCAGATGCAGCTCATGGTGTGCGCGGTGATCGCGAAGCGGCGCGCCAGGGACCCGCAGGAGGCGGGTACGGACGGTGCGGCGGCGCGGGAGCCCCTCACGGTGACCTGACCGGAAGCGTCGTGGTGTGGGCCGAGGCCGGCCGTCCCGGACCCGTGCGGCGGGCGGGATCAGCCCCGCACGGCCGTCGCGTCCAGGGCGATGCGGTGCTCACCCGCGTACACGTTCATGGAAGGCCCCCGCAGGAAGCCGACCAGCGTCAGACCGGTCTCGGCCGCCAGGTCGACGGCGAGGGACGACGGTGCCGAGACCGCCGCGAGCATCGGGATGCCGGCCATCACCGCCTTCTGCGCCAGCTCGAAGGAGGCCCGCCCCGAGACCAGCAGGATCGACCGGGACAGCGGCAGCCGATGGTCCGTGAGGGCCCGGCCGACTAGCTTGTCGACCGCGTTGTGCCGGCCGACGTCCTCCCGTATGTCCATCAGTTCGCCCGTCTCGGAGAACAGTGCCGCCGCGTGCAGACCCCCGGTCCGGTCGAACACCTGCTGCGAGGCGCGCAGCCGGTCGGGGAGGGCGGACAGCAGCGCCGGTTCGACCCGGACCGGAGGAGTGTCGGCGACGGGGTGCCGGGTCGTGGTGCGGACCGCGTCCAGACTGGCCTTGCCGCACAGCCCGCAGGAGGACGTCGTGTAGACGTTGCGCTCCAGCGTGATGTCGGGGACCACGACGCCGGGCGCGAGCCGCACGTCCACCACGTTGTACGTGTTGACACCGTCGGCCGTCGCCCCGGCGCAGTACGCGATGGACTGCACCTCGTGGCCCTCGCCGAGCACGCCCTCGCTCACCAGGAAGCCCGCCGCCAGCGCGAAGTCGTCGCCCGGGGTGCGCATCGTGATGGCGAGCGGCTTGCCGTTCAGCCGGATCTCCAGGGGTTCCTCGGCGACGAGGGTGTCGGGGCGGGTGGTGACGACCCCGTCCCGGATGCGGATGGTGCGGCGGCGCTCGGTGACCCGTCCCATGACCGTTGGACCCGATTCTGTACGTGGTGGAAGCCGAAGCGGCCCTTGATACGGAGGTTGCCGTGGGTCACCGGGCTGTCGTGCGACGAGGTGACCTCGACGCTCACATTGTCCTGCACAGGGAGCGCGACAGGGGGGACGAGAGCGGGAGAGGAGGCAGGAGCCGTCGTCCGGTCGACATAATATTGTCGACAGTATGCGGTCCGAGCGGTCAGGGCTGTTGTCAAGCCTCCAATCGTCGGCCGGTAATCCTGTGGGATCACGTGCCTCTGTACCGGTCGGTAGCGACCAAGACTGGATGGTTCCTGCCATATGTAGCGAGGGGAACCTGAATATGACCGGCACACGTGTCGTGGCGCTCGGCCACTATCAGCCCGCCAGGGTGCTCACCAACCATGACCTTGCGGCCATGGTCGACACCAGTGACGAGTGGATCACCAGCCGCGTCGGCATCAAGACCCGCCACCTCGGCGGCCCCGACGAGCCGGTGGACGAGCTTGCCGCGCACGCGGCGGCCAAGGCCCTCGCTGCCGCCGGGCTCCAGCCCGCGGACATCGACCTGGTCCTGGTCGCCACCTCCACGGCGATCGACCGGTCGCCGAGCATGTCGGCCAGGGTCGCCGCCCGCCTCGGCATGTCCTCGCCCGCGGTGATGGACATCAACGTGGTCTGTTCCGGTTTCACCCACGCCCTCGCCACCGCCGACCACGCCGTCCGCGCGGGCGCCGCCACCCGTGCGCTGGTGATCGGTGCCGACAAGATGGGCGACATCGTCGACTGGACCGACCGCTCCAGCTGTGTGCTGATGGGGGACGGCGCCGGTGCGGCGGTCGTCGTCGCCGACTCCGGTGCGGCCGGCCGGCCCGGGATCGGGCCGGTGCTGTGGGGTTCCGTGCCCGGGATGGGGGACGCGGTAAGGATCGAGGGGACGCCGCCGCGCTTCGCCCAGGAGGGGCAGTCGGTCTACCGCTGGGCGACCACCCAGCTGCCGCCCATCGCGCGCAAGGTGTGCGAGAAGGCAGGCATCACTCCCGAGGATCTCGCCGCGGTGGTGCTGCATCAGGCCAACCTGAGGATCATCGAACCGGTCGCCAGGAAGATCGGCGCGGTCAACGCCGTCATCGCCCGGGACGTCGTGGATTCCGGGAACACATCGGCCGCCTCGATCCCGATGGCCCTGTCCAAGCTGGTGGAGCGGGGCGAGGTCGCCACCGGAGCCCCGGCGCTGCTCTTCGGCTTCGGCGGGAACCTCAGTTACGCGGGTCAGGTGATCCGCTGTCCCTGAGGGGCCTTGCGCTCGGCAGGCTGTAGACAATGAGCAATTGCTCGGCGCTGACGGGGACCGCGATGGTGTCCGCAGGACTGCCGCAGGGGGCTGTGCCGAGGCTGGAACGGCCCGGTCCACCGCGCGAGCGTGTCCACGAGGCGCTCCGGGAGGCCGCGGCCGCCCGCCTCGCCGCCGACTCCGGTACCGCACCCCGCTCGCCCGCCGACGCGGCACCGGGTCCTGGATCGAGCACCGCTCGCTGATCGCCGCGATCTCCTCGCGCGACGAGCGACAGGCCACGGCGATCATGCGGACGCACACGGAGCGCACCCGCCGGACGTACCACGAGCGCGAAGAGAGCTGATCCCCCCGCTGCCCCCGCCCTCGAACGCCGGCTGAGAGGTCAGCCCGCCGGCGATCGGGGGCATTGTCGTGCCCGCGCCGGCGGCGCCCCGGCGCGGTCCTCCGGCGCCACTCTCCGCACCCCTTTGTCCTCAGGGTGGAGAAAGTTGTGGTGGATTCCTGCGCAACTTCTTCCCACTCCGGGCGAGCGCTGCTACGTTCCCCTCCAAAGCCCGACGGACAGGCCGATGTGGCGGGGAGGGGCGCGTGAGACGTATGACGGCACGACCCGCGAATGCGCATCAGGCGCGACTGCTTCGGCTGTTGCGCGACGGCGGGCCCAACTCACGGGCACAGCTGGGGGATCAGGTCGATCTCTCCCGCTCCAAGCTCGCCGTCGAGGTGGACAGACTGCTGGAGACCGGCCTTGTGGTGGCCGACGGACTCGCCGCATCCCGCGGCGGGCGTCGCTCGCACAACATCCGGCTCGCCCCGGCACTGCGCTTCCTCGGCGTCGACATCGGCGCCACCTCGGTCGACGTGGCGGTCACCAACGCGGAGCTGGAGGTCCTGGGCCACCTCAACCACCCCATGGACGTACGCGAAGGCCCCGTCGCCATCTTCGAGCAGGTGCTGTCCATGGCGGCCAAGCTCCGGGCCTCCGGGCTCGCCGAAGGGTTCGACGGCGCGGGTATCGGCGTACCGGGACCGGTCCGCTTCCCCGAGGGAATTCCGGTCGCACCGCCGATCATGCCCGGCTGGGACGGTTTCCCGGTCCGCGAGGCGCTCAGCCAGGAGCTGGGCTGCCCCGTGATGGTCGACAACGACGTGAACCTGATGGCGATGGGGGAGCAGCACGCGGGCGTCGCCCGCTCCGTGGGCGACTTCCTCTGCGTCAAGATCGGTACCGGTATCGGCTGCGGCATCGTCGTCGGCGGAGAGGTCCACCGCGGTACGACGGGCAGTGCGGGCGACATCGGCCACATCCAGGTCGAACCGGACGGGCGCCCCTGCGCCTGTGGCAACCGGGGCTGCCTGGAAGCACACTTCAGCGGCGCCGCACTGGCCCGCGACGCCGAGGACGCGGCCCGTGCCGGACAGTCCGCGGAGCTCGCGGCCCGGCTGGCGGCGTCCGGGAAACTCACCGCCGTCGATGTGGCCGCGGCCGCTGCCGCGGGCGATGCCACCTCGCTCGACCTGATCCGCGAAGGCGGCAACCGGGTCGGACAGGTCATCGCGGGGCTTGTCAGCTTCTTCAACCCCGGTCTGGTGGTGATCGGCGGCGGGGTGACCGGACTGGGTCACACGCTGCTGGCCAGCGTCCGGACCCAGGTCTACCGGCAGTCGCTGCCACTGGCCACCGGCAACCTTCCCATCGTGCTGGGCGAGCTGGGACCCGCCGCCGGAGTGATCGGCGCGGCCAGGCTCATCAGCGACCACCTCTTCTCACCGGCCTGACCCAGCACCACCGGCCCGCTCACCGGGCCGCAGCACCGTGCAAGAGCCGCGTACCACCCGCCTGATCGTTCTCCCGTCCGATCCGCCTCCCGCCGGACCGATCCTCGGCCGGCCAGCAACAAGGCACTGTCCCCGCGCCGGCGGCCGGGGTCCGGGGACACCCCGGGACTGCACTTCGCCCTGCCCGCTCACCGGCACCCGCCGAGGGGATTCGCCATGGCTCCAGAACCACCCCTGCTCACCATGTCCGGCATCACCAAGTCCTTCCCCGGCGTGCGCGCCCTCGACGGCGTCGACCTGGAGGTACAGGCCGGCGAGGTCCACTGCCTGCTCGGCCAGAACGGGGCCGGCAAATCCACGCTCATCAAGGTGCTCGCCGGGGCCCACCAGCCCGACGGCGGCGAGATCACCTGGCGCGGCTCACCGACCGTGCTCAAGACACCCATCACCGCGATGCGTCTCGGGATCGCCACCATCTACCAGGAACTCGACCTGGTGGAAGGGCTGTCGGTCGCCGAGAACGTCTTCCTCGGCCACGAGCCGACCAGCGCCGGATTCGTCGTCCGCACCCGCGAGGGCCGCACCGCGGCCGCCGCACTGCTGAAACGCCTCGGCCACCCGGAGATCGACCCGGCCCGCCCGGTCGGTGAACTCTCCGCGGCCCAGCAGCAGATCGTCTCGATGGCCCGCGCGCTCTCCCACGACGTACGGCTCATCGTGATGGACGAGCCGTCCGCGGCGCTCGACCCCGACGAGGTCGCCAACCTCTTCCGGATCGTCGCCTCCCTGACCGCCGACGGAGTCGCCGTCGTCTACATCTCCCACCGGCTGGAGGAGATCCGCCGCATCGGCGACCGGGTGACCGTGCTCAAGGACGGCCGGGCCGTCGCGGTCGGCCTCCCCGCCGAGTCCACACCCACCCGCGACATCGTTGCCATGATGACGGGCCGCAACGTCGAGTACGTCTTCCCGCCGAGACCCGAAGCCGGCCGCGCGGGCACCGGCGCCGAGCCGGTGCTCACGGTCGAAGGCCTCACCAGGAAGGGCGAGTTCGCCCCCGTCGACCTGGAACTCAGGCCCGGCGAGATCGTCGGCCTCGCCGGACTCGTCGGCTCCGGGCGCTCCGAGATCCTGGAAACCATCTACGGCGCCCGCCGCGCGACCGCGGGACAGGTCACCGTCGCCGGCCGGCCGCTGCGGCCCGGCAGCGTCCGCGCCGCCGTCGCGGCCGGCATCGGCCTCGCCCCCGAGGAACGCAAGGCGCAGGCCCTGCTGATGCTCGAATCCGTCACCCGCAATGTGTCCGTGTCCTCCATGTCCCGCTTCTCCAGGGCTGGTTGGCTCGACCGGGGCGCCGAGCGCAAGGCGGCCCGCGCCGCCACCCGCGAACTCTCGCTGCGCCCCGACAACCCGGACACCCCCGTCCGCACCCTCTCCGGCGGCAACCAGCAGAAGGCGGTCCTGGCCCGCTGGCTGCTGCGCGGCTGCCGGGTGCTGCTGCTCGACGAACCGACCCGCGGGGTGGACGTCGGCGCCCGCGCCGAGCTCTACGCCGTGATCCGCCGGCTGGCCGACGAAGGCCTCGCCGTACTGCTCGTCTCCAGCGAAGTGCCCGAAGTCCTGGGCCTCGCCGACCGGGTGCTGGTGCTCCGTGAGGGTCACGTCGTGCATACGGCGGACGCCAGGGAGCTCGACGAGCACCGCGTACTCGACCTCGTGATGGAAGGGAGCCCGACGTCATGACGCAGCCCGTCTCCTCGGCACAGCAGAGCGGGCCGGACAAGGGCGCCGCGCCCGCGTCCGTCCCCGCGTCCCCGAAGAAGGACCGGTCCCCGCGCGCCCTCGGGCTCCGGGTGGACCTGCGCAGCCTCTCGCTGCTCGGCGTCCTCGCCGCACTGATCGTCGTCGGCGGCATCACCGAGCCCGACGCCTTCCTGGACACCGGGAACCTCCAGCTGATCCTGACCCAGGCGTCCGTCATCGGTGTGGTGACCGTCGGGGTGACCTTCGTCATCACCAGCGGCGGCATCGATCTGTCCGTCGGCGCCATGGTCGCCCTCGCCTCCGTCTGGGCGACCACACTCGCCACCCAGGAGTACGGCTTCGTCGGCATCCTGTTCACCGCGATGCTCGTCGGCCTCGGAGCCGGACTCGTCAACGGGGTGCTCATCGCGTACGGCCGGCTGGTGCCGTTCATCGCGACGCTGGCGATGCTCGCCTCCGCCCGCGGCATGGCCCTCCTGATCACCGACGGCAAGACCCAGATCGTCACGGTCAAGTCCGTCCTGGACCTGGGCCTGCCCGGCTCCTACGTCCTCGGCATCCCGCCGCTCGTCATGATGTTCGCCGTGGTCACCGTCGTCGGCTGGCTGGTGCTGAACCGTACGACCTTCGGCCGCCGCACGGTCGCCGTCGGCGGCAACGCGGAGGCGGCACGGCTGGCGGGGATCGACGTCCGGCGCCAGCGCCTCTACCTCTACCTGCTGTCCGGACTCTGCTGCGGCATCGCCGCCTTCATGCTGATCATCCTGTCCGGCTCGGGTCAGAACACCAACGGCAATCTGTACGAACTCGACGCCATCGCCGCCGCGATCATCGGCGGCACCCTGCTCACCGGCGGCCGCGGCACCATCGTCGGCTCCGTGCTGGGTGTCCTCGTCTTCACCACGATCACCAACATCTTCGCGCTCAACAATCTGCAGAGCGACGTCCAGCAGATAGCCAAGGGCGCGATCATCGTCGCCGCCGTTCTGGTCCAGGGCCGCACGTCGGTCAACAGGGAATCCTGACCGCACGTCACCTTCCGCTCAGTTCCTGCCTGTTCCGTATGCCCACGCACCGGATGAAGGGTTTGACAGCCATGCCAGAAACCAGCCGCAGAGGACTGCTCTTCGGTACCGCAGCAGTCTCCGCGGGCGCCTTCCTGACCGCCTGCACCAGCAACAGCCCGAAGGAGAAGGACACCGCGGCGCAGAGCAACGCGCCCGCCGCCGACGACAAGCCGGGCAAGCCGATCACCATCGGCTTCGCGGGGCCGCAGGCCGACCACGGCTGGCTCAACGCGATCAACGAGAACGCCAGGTCGCGGGCGAAGAAGTACTCCGAGGTGACCCTGGAGACCACCGAGGGCTCCAACGACACCGCCGCGCAGATCGGCCAGGTCAAGACCCTCATCAACAAGAAGGTCGACGTCCTCATCATCCTCCCGGCCGACGGCAAGGCGCTCACCCAGGTCGGCCTGGAGGCCATGCGGGCGGGCATTCCCGTCGTCAACCTGGACCGCGTCTTCGCCTCCCCGCAGGCCTACCGCTGCTATGTGGGCGGGGACAGCTACGGCATGGGTCTCAACGCCGGTACGTACATCGGCGAGCAGCTCAAGGACAAGTCGAACGCCAAGGTCGTCGAGCTGGCCGGCATCGACAGCCTGGAACTCACCAAGCAGCGCAGCCAGGGCTTCGCGGACGCCCTGAAGAACTACTCCAACATCGAACTGGTGGCCCGTCAGGCCGCGGACTTCACCGTTGAGTCCGGCCAGGCGAAGATGTCCCAGCTCCTTCAGGCGCAGAAGAAGTTCGACGCCCTGTGGAACCACGACGACGACCAGGGCGTGGGCGCGCTGCGCGCCATCCAGCAGGCCGGACGGGACGAGTTCCTGATGGTCGGCGGCGCCGGGGCCAAGTCCGCGATGGACGCCATCAAGGCCGACAACAGCGTGCTGAAGGCCACCGTTCTCTACCCGCCGACCATGGCGGCGTCGGCCGTCGACCTGGCCCGCGCGCTCGGCCAGGGCAAGGGCGTCGCCGGCCTCTCCGAGCTGGAGATCCCGACCAACCTCACGCTCTACTCGGCGGTGGTCACCAAGGACAACGTCGATCAGTACCTGCCGACGGGCTTCAACTGACCGGCCCCGCAGGAGGGTGCTGACCCTCCTGCCGCACCCACCGAACCACCGATGAGGAGGAAGTCCGGATGGCCCGTAGGGAAGAGACGGAGCAGGAGGCGGCGGCGCCGCCGACGTACCGGCCGATGCAGAGCGCACCCACGCTCGGGGTCGGCATGGTCGGATACGCGTTCATGGGCGCCGCCCACTCGCAGGGGTGGCGCACCGCCGGCCATGTCTTCGAGCTGCCGATGAGACCGGCTCTCGCCGCGATCTGCGGACGCGACCGCAGGGCGGTCGAGGCCGCCGCCGACCGGCACGGCTGGGCGGCCGCGGAGACCGACTGGCGGGCCCTGATCGCCCGGGACGACGTGCAGCTCGTCGACATCTGCACCCCCGGCGACAGCCATGCGGAGATCGCCATCGCGGCACTGGAGGCGGGCAAGCACGTGCTGTGCGAGAAGCCGCTCGCCAACACGGTCGCGGAGGCGGAGGCCATGACCGAGGCGGCGGAGCGCGCCGCCGCCCGCGGTCAGGTGGCGGTGGTCGGCTTCAACTACCGCAAGGTGCCCGCCATCACCTATGCCCGGAAGCTGATCGCCGAGGGGCGGCTCGGCACCCTGCGGCACGTCCGGGCCACCTATCTCCAGGACTGGCTGGTCGACCCCGGGTCGCCGCTCACCTGGCGGCTGGAGCGGGAACACGCGGGCTCGGGCGCCCTCGGCGACCTCGGGGCGCACATCGTGGACCTCGCCCAGTTCCTGGCGGGGGAGCTGCTGGTCGGGGTGTCGGCGGTGACCGAGACCTTCGTGCGCGAACGGCCCCTGCGGGCGGGGCCGTCGGCGGGTCTGGCCGCGGTGGCGGACGCCGGTGCGCGGGGGGCGGTGACAGTCGACGACGCAGCGCTCTTCACCGGCCGGCTCGCCTCCGGCGCACTGGCCTCCTTCGAGGCGACCCGGATGGCCGCCGGGCGGAAGAACGCGCTGCGGCTGGAGATCAACGGGGAACTGGGCTCGCTCGCCTTCGACCTGGAACGGCTCAACGAGCTGTCCTTCCACGATCACACCGAGCCCGCCACCACGGCCGGCTTCCGGCGCATCCTGGTCACCGAGCCCGAGCATCCCTACCTGGAGGCCTGGTGGCCGCCGGGCCACGCGCTGGGATACGAGCACACCTTCATCCACCAGGCCCGTGACGTGGTCCGCACGATCGCCGAACGGAGCGCACCCACACCCTCGTTCGCGGACGGCCTCCAGGTCCAGCGGGTGCTGGCGGCGGTGGAGGAGAGCGCCGCGAAGAACTCCGTGCACACCCCCGTCCACACCCCCGCACAGCTCTAGGAGGTCCTGCGCATGCCCCGTCCCTTCACCCTCTTCACCGGTCAGTGGGCCGACCTGCCACTGGAGGACGTCTGCCGGTACGCCCGTGACTTCGGTTACGACGGGCTGGAACTCGCCTGCTGGGGAGACCACTTCGAGGTCGACAAGGCACTCGCCGACCCGGGGTACCTGGACGGGCGCCACCAACTGCTCGACAAGTACGGGCTGAAGTGCTGGGCGATCTCCAACCACCTGGTCGGGCAGGCCGTCTGCGACAACCCGATCGACGAGCGCCACCAGGGCATCCTGCCCGCCCGGATCTGGGGCGACGGGGAGCCCGAGGGGGTGCGCCGCCGGGCCGCGGAGGAGATCAAGGACACCGCGCGGGCGGCCGCCGCCTTCGGTGTGGACACGGTCATCGGCTTCACCGGCTCGTCGATCTGGCACCTGGTGGCGATGTTCCCGCCGGTGCCGCCGCACATGATCGAGCGGGGGTACGAGGACTTCGCCGAGCGCTGGAACCCGATCCTCGACGTGTTCGACGCCGAGGGGGTGCGGTTCGCCCACGAGGTGCATCCGAGCGAGATCGCGTACGACTACTGGACCACGCACCGCGCGCTGGAGGCCGTCGGCCACCGGCCCGCGTTCGGGCTGAACTTCGACCCGAGCCACTTCGTCTGGCAGGACCTGGACCCGGTCGGCTTCCTGTACGACTTCAGGGACCGGATCTACCACGTGGACTGCAAGGAGGCCCGTAAGCGCCTCGACGGCCGCAACGGCCGGCTCGGCTCCCACCTGCCGTGGGGCGACCCGCGGCGCGGCTGGGACTTCGTCTCCGCGGGGCACGGCGATGTGCCGTGGGAGGACGTGTTCCGGATGCTGCGGTCCATCGACTACGACGGGCCGGTCTCCGTGGAGTGGGAGGACGCGGGCATGGACCGCCTGACGGGCGCGCCCGAGGCGCTGGCGTCGCTGAAGCGGTTCGATTTCGACCCGCCGAGCGCGTCGTTCGACGCGGCGTTCGGCGGCAAGGACTGACCGCTTCCGCGGCGCGGGGCGGGGGGCGCACCCCGGGTGCTCCGCCCCCGGACCCCCGCGCCTCAATCGCCGGCGGCGCTTGAAGGGCCTCCATCGCCGGCGGGCTCGACGAGCCCAGGGTTCGGGAAGGGGCGGGTAGGGGAAGTCCTCCGCCCCCGCCCGGCGGCAGAGCGCGAACGCCGCCGGGCCGGCACCCCCTGCCCGGACCCCTCTTTGTCCTGACCAAGGAAAAAGTTCAACAACAACGCTGCACAAGGGCTTTCCGTCCCGGACGAACAGGTCTACCGTCCAGAACGTGTACACGACATAACCCCCGTCACCGGAGCCGCACAGGCCCCGACTGACCTGCGCGGCAGTCCCCGCGCGGAACGGCACGGCAGCACCCGCACCCGCCCGTACAACCGGCACTCTCCGGAGGACACCCGTGCACAGAACCCGAAGCAGGACCAGAGCCAGGCTCCGCGTCCGTAAGTCCCTCGCCCTCTTCACCGGCGCTCTGCTCGCCGCGGCCACTCTGACCCTGGGCGCCATGCCCGGGACGGCCGCCGCTCACGAGGAACCCGCCCCCGCCCCGGCCGCCGAGGACTTCCAGCAGGTCACCCTCGCCAAGGGCGCCGCCGAGACCGGCGAGCCCATGACTCTCGCCGTGCTCCCCGACCTCAGCGTGCTGCACACCTCGCGCAGCGGCGAGCTGCGGCTCACCGACAGCTCGGGCAACACCAGCGTCGCCGGCACCGTCCCCGTCTACTCGCACGACGAGGAAGGCCTCCAGGGCGTCGGAGTCGACCCGGACTTCACCGAGAACCGGGCGATCTACCTCTACTACGCACCCCCGCTGGACACCCCCGACGGCGACGCCCCCGAGACCGGCACCGCCGCCGACTTCGCCAAGTTCGACGGCGTGAACCGGCTCTCCCGCTTCGTCCTCAAGGAGGACGGCACGCTCGACCTGGGCAGCGAGAAGAAGGTCCTCGACGTCAAGACGTCCCGCGGCATGTGCTGCCACGTCGGCGGCGACATCGACTTCGACGCGGACGGCAATCTGTACCTGTCGACCGGCGACGACTCCAACCCCTTCGCCTCCGACGGCTTCACCCCCATCGACGAGCGCCCCGACCGCAACCCGGCGTTCGACGCCCGCCGCTCGGCCGGCAACAGCAACGACCTGCGCGGCAAGATCCTCCGCATCAAGGTCGCCGACGACGGCTCGTACACCGTCCCGGACGGCAACCTGTTCGCCCCGGGCACGGACAGGACCCGTCCCGAGATCTACGCGATGGGCTTCCGCAATCCGTTCCGCTTCAGCGTCGACAAGGCCACCGGCATCCTCTACGTCGGGGACTACGGACCGGACGCCGGTGCGGCCGACCCCAAGCGCGGACCGGCCGGACAGGTCGAGTTCGCCCGGGTCACCAAGCCCGGAAACTTCGGCTGGCCGTTCTGCACGGGCGACAACGACCCGTTCATCGACTACGACTTCGCCACCAAGACCTCCGGCGCCGCCTTCGACTGCGCGGCCCCGAAGAACACCTCGCCGCACAACACCGGCATCGTCGACCTGCCCCCGGCGCAGGCCGCCTGGATCCCGTACGACGGCGGTTCCGTCCCCGAGTTCGGCACCGGATCCGAGTCCCCGATGGGCGGACCGGTCTACCACTACGACGCCGACCTCGACTCGCCCGTGAAGTTCCCCGAGGCCTACGACGGCGACTTCTTCGCCGGTGAGTTCGGCCGCCAGTGGATCAAGCGCATCGAGCAGGACGCCGACGGCAACGTCCAGTCGATCAACGACATCCCGTGGTCCGGTACCCAGATCATGGACATGGCCTTCGGACCCGACGGCGCGCTGTACGTCCTCGACTACGGCCTCTCCTGGTTCGGCGGTGACGAGAACTCCGCGCTCTACCGCATCGAGAACGCCACAGGGGGGCGCTCCCCGATCGCGGTGGCGGCGGCCAACAAGACCTCGGGCGCCGCGCCCCTGAAGGTGAAGTTCTCCTCGGCCGGCACCGCGGACGGTGACGGCGACGCCCTCACCTACGCCTGGGACTTCGGCGACGGCGGCACCTCCACGGACGCCAACCCTGCCTACACGTACAAGAAGAACGGCACCTACACCGCGACCGTCACCGCGAAGGACCCCACCGGACGCACCGGCAAGGCGAGCGTCCATGTGACCGTCGGCAACACAGCGCCGACCGTGAGCCTCGAACTCCCGGGTGACGGCCAGCTGTTCACCTTCGGGGACGAGATTCCGTTCAAGGTGAACGTGACCGATCCCGAGGACGGCACGATCGACTGCTCCAAGATCGAGGTCCGCTTCGTCCTCGGCCACGACAGCCACGGCCACCCGATCACCTCGGCGCACGGCTGCACCGGCACGATCAAGACCGACATGGACGGCGGGCACGACCCCAACGCCAACATCTTCGGTGTCATCGACGCCTCGTACACCGACGGCGGGGGCGGCGGCCAGGCCGCGCTGACCGGCCACGACCAGTCGCAGCTCCAGCCGCGCCACCGCCAGGCCGAGCACTTCAACAACTCGTCCGGCATCAAGATCTACGACAAGGCGAACGCCGAGGGCGGCAAGACCGTCGGCGACATCGACAACGACGACTGGATCTCCTTCAAGCCGTACATCCTCGGCGACTCCACCAAGCTCACCGCCCGGATAGCCTCCGGCGGCGCGGGCGGCTTCCTCGAAGTCCGCTCGGGCTCGGCCGACGGAAAGATCCTCGGCTCCGCACCGGTCCCGGTGACCGGCGGCTGGGAGGTCTTCCAGGACATCGACGTCCCCCTGCGCGGCGTCCCGAAGAAGGCCACCGAGCTCTTCCTGGTCTTCAAGGGAGGCGACGGGGCGCTCTACGACCTCGATGACTTCGAACTCTCCAACACCCCGCCCGACAAGACCGCCAAGCGCGTCCTGGTCTTCTCCAAGACCGCCGGCTTCCGCCACGACGCGATCCCCGAGGGCATCGCCGCACTGAAGGAACTCGGCAAGGACACCAACATCACGGTCGACGCCACGGAGGAGGCGGCCCAGTTCACCACCTCCAACCTGGCCCGCTACGACGCCGTCGTCTTCATGTCGACAACCGGTGACGTCCTCAACGCCGACCAGCAGAAGGCGTTCGAGAACTTCGTGACCACCGGCGGCGGTTACGTCGGCGTGCACGCCGCCGCCGACACCGAGTACGACTGGCCGTTCTACGGCGGACTCGTCGGCGCGTACTTCGACAGCCACCCCGCCATCCAGCCCGTCACCGTCCGCGTCGAGGACCACAAGAACCCGGCCACCGCCCACCTGGGTGACGCCTGGGACCGTACCGACGAGCTGTACAACTACCGCACCAACCCGCGCGACAAGGTCAAGGTTCTCGCCACCCTCGACGAGACGACCTACACCGGCGGCAACATGAAGGGCGACCACCCGATCACCTGGTGCCAGACCTACCAGGGCGGCCGCTCCTTCTACACCGGCCTCGGCCACACCAAGGAGTCCTACGCCGACCCGGACTTCCGCAAGGTCCTCTCGGGCGGGCTGCGGTACGCGGCCGGCCAGGTGAAGGCCGACTGCAAGCCGGACACCGGCTACCGGTCGATCTTCAACGGCAAGACGCTCGAAGGCTGGAAGCAGGCGGGCCCCGGCAAGTTCAACGTCGTCGACGGCGAGCTGCGCTCCGAAGGCGGCATGGGCCTGCTCACCTACCAGGCCAAGGAGCTCACGTCGTACTCCCTGAAGCTCGACTGGAAGCTGGCGGGCGACGACAACTCCGGCGTCTTCGTCGGCTTCCCGGAGTCCGACGACCCGTGGTCCGCGGTGAACAACGGCTATGAGGTCCAGATCGACGCCACCGACGCGCCCGACCGCACCACCGGCTCCGTCTACACCTTCAAGTCGGCCAACATCAAGGCCCGCGACCAGGTCCTCAGGCCGCCCGGCCAGTGGAACAGCTACGAGATCAAGGTCAAGGGCGAACGGCTCCAGATCTTCCTCAACGGAGTGAAGATCAACGACTTCACCAACACCGATCCGGCCCGCAGCCTCAAGGACGGCTACATCGGCCTCCAGAACCACGGGGCCGACGACCAGGTGTCCTTCCGCAACATCCAGCTGAAGGAACTGCCCTCCACCTAGGGCCACCGCCCGGACGGCGGGCGGGGCCGCACGCCCCGCCCGCCGTCCGCGGCCCGTCCCTCCGCACGCACAGCGCCACCAGCTCTGCCCAGCCAGGACCCCCAGCCAGGGAGGCAGCCCGTGTCAGCACACGCCGTTCGTACCGGAGTCTGGTTCATCGGAGCACGCGGCTCCGTCGCCACCACCGCCACGGCGGGGTGCGCAGCGGTCGCGGCGGGCCTCCACCCGGCCGCCGGCATGGTCACCGAGACCGCGCCGTTCGCCGAGAGCGGCCTGCCACCCGTGGCCTCGCTCGTCTTCGGCGGACACGACACCCTGGACTGCCCACTCCCCAAACGGGCCGAGGTACTCGCCGCCGGGGGAGTGCTGCCGTACGGCCTCCCCTCCGCGGTGCGCTCCGAACTCGCCGCGGCCGACGCGGAGATCCGCCCCGGCGGCCCGCTCCCCGGCGACACCCGCACGGACGAGGAACTCGTCACCGCGTTCGCCGCCGACCTCACGGACTTCACCCGCCGCAACGGCCTGGCCAGGACCGTCGTCGTGAACGTCGCCTCCACGGAGCCGGCGCCCGCCCCCGGTGCGGAGCGGCTCCCCGCCAGCTCCCTCTACGCGGCGGCCGCGCTCCGGGCCGGCTGTCCGTACGTCAACTTCACCCCTTCCACCGGGCTGCGCGCCCCGGCCCTCCAGGCCGCCGTCGCGGCCTGCGCCCTTCCTCACGCGGGCCGCGACGGCAAGACCGGCCAGACGCTGCTGCGCTCCGTGCTCGCCCCGATGTTCGTCCAGCGGGCCCTGCCGGTACGGGCCTGGTCCGGCACGAATCTGCTGGGCGGCGGGGACGGGGCGGCACTGGCCGACCCGGCCGCGGCCGCCGCGAAGAACGCCGGCAAGGAACGCGTCCTGGCCGACACGCTCGGTGCCGCCCCCGAGGGCCAGGTCCACATCGACGACGTGCCGGCGCTCGGCGACTGGAAGACGGCCTGGGACCACATCGCGTTCGACGGCTTCCTCGGCGCGCGCATGGTGCTCCAGACGACCTGGCAGGGGTGCGACTCGGCACTCGCCGCGCCCCTGGTGCTGGACCTGGCGCGGCTGCTGGCCCGTGCCCACGAAGCCGGCCTGACCGGTCCGCGTCCCGAACTCGGCTTCTACTTCAAGGACCCGGACGGCGGACCTGCCGCGCTGTCCGCGCAGTACCTGGCGCTGCTCGACTTCGCCGAACGGCTGCGGGGCGACAAGTGACGGTGCGCGCCTGGGCGGAGCTGCTCAGGGTCTCCGCACTCTTCACCGTGCCGGGCGACGCCCTCGCCGGCGCTGCGGCCGTCGGCCGCCGCCCCAACCGCTCGACGGCCCTCGCCGTCGGCGCCTCGCTCTGCCTGTACGAGGCGGGCATGGCGCTCAACGACTGGGCCGACCGCGACGAGGACGCCGTGGACCGCCCGCACCGCCCGATCCCCTCGGGCCGGATCACGCCCCGCGCGGCGCTCACCGCGGCCGGTGCGCTGACCGCGGCGGGCCTGGCCCTCGCCGCCCGAGCGGGCCGCCCGGCACTGACGGTGGCCACCGGCCTCGCGGCGACGGTCTGGGCGTACGACCTCCGCCTGAAGCACACGCCGGCGGGCCCGGCGGCGATGGCGGCGGCCCGCGGCCTGGACCTGTTCCTGGGCGCGACGGCCACGGCGACAGCACCCGCGACGGCCCCCGCGACCCCGGCCCGCGCCGCCGTACCGGCCGCGCTCCCCGCCGCCGCCCTGCTCACGGCGCACACCTACGCGGTCACCGCCGTCTCGCGCCACGAGGCGCGGGGCGGCTCCACCACCGCACCCCTCGCCGCGCTCACGGCGGTCGCCGCGCTCGGCGGTGCGGCGATGCGGGAACGGCCGGGGGAGGGGAAGCGGGCGACCGCACCCGCCCGGCTCCTCCTCACCGCGCTCACCGGCACCTACCTCCGCACCGCCGGCCGCCCGCTCGTCCACGCCGCGCTCAACCCGTCGCCGCCGCTCACCCAGCGCGCCGTCGGCAGCGGAATCCGGGCGATGATCCCGCTCCAGGCCGCCCTCGCCGCCCGCGCCGGCGCCTCCGGCACGGCGCTCGCCGTCATGGGCCTCGTCCCGCTCGCCCGCAGTCTCGCCCGGAAGGTGAGCCCCACATGACGATCCGCCTCGGCTACGGCACCAACGGGCTCACCGACCTCCGCCTCGGCGACGCCCTCGGTCTCCTCACGGACCTCGGCTACGACGGGGTCGGGCTGACCCTCGACCACATGCACCTCGACCCGATGGGCCCGGACCTGCTCGCCCGCACCCGCCAGGTCGCCGCCAGACTCCAGGAGCTGGGGCTCGGTGTCACCGTGGAGACCGGGGCCCGCTACGTGCTGGACCCGCGCAGCAAGCACGGCCCGTCGCTGCTCGACCCGGACCCGGAGGCCAGGGCCGCCCGGACCGGGCTGCTCGTCCGGGCCGTCGACGTCGCCGCCGAACTCGGCGCCCACGCCGTGCACTGCTTCAGCGGGGTGATGCCGCTGGGCACCGACGCCGGGACCGGCTGGAAGCGGCTGACCGGCGCCCTCGCCCCGGTCATCGACGCGGCCGGACGAGCGGGTGTGCCGCTGGCCATCGAGCCCGAACCCGGACACCTCCTCAGCCACCTCTCCGACTTCCACCACCTGCGCGCACTGTGCGGCGACCCGGAACCGCTCGGACTCACCCTCGACATCGGCCACTGCCAGTGCCTGGAGACCGCTTCGCCCGTCGACTGCGTCACCGAAGCCGCCCCCTGGCTGCGACACGTCCAGATCGAGGACATGCGCCGCGGCGTACACGAACACCTTCCCTTCGGCGAGGGCGAGATCCACTTCCCGCCCGTGCTCGCCGCCCTCGACGCCCTCGGAGACACCGGATACGACGGGCTCACCGTCGTCGAGCTGCCCCGCCACTCCCACGCCGGGCCCGAACTCGCCCGGAGATCGATCGAGTTCCTCCGCGCGCACGGACCGTCGAGCCGTTAGACCGCCGCGTCACCCGACCGCAGAAGGGAGCAACGCCATGCCGATGACCTCGCCGGATGCCCCGCTGCTGACCCGCAAGGAGCTCGACGCACAGCTCGGCGGCGCCGCTCGCGCCTGGCTCGACGAAGCCCTCGCCGAGGCCGCCCACGCCGCCGCCCACCCGGACACCGAACCCTCCGGCAACGCCTACGCGGTGCCGCCGTGGGAACTGCGGTACGCCGCGGCCGGCCGCCACTGCGGACTCGGACACGCCGACTCCGTACGCGCCCTGCTGCTCACCGAGGCCCGCGCCGGGCTGGCCGCCGTGACCCGGCTCTACGAACAGGGCACCGCCGCCGAACGGCGCGCCGTCCTGCTCGCACTGCCCGCCCTGGACCTCGGCGCCACCGCCGTGCCCCTCGTCGAGGACGCCCTGCGCGCCAACGACACCACACTGATCGCCGCCGCCGTCGGCCCGTACGCGGGCGAGCGCCTCGACCCGCACAACTGGCGCCACGCCGTCCTCAAATGCCTCTTCACCGGTGTCCCCGTCGACGCCGTCGACCAACTGGCCCGGCGGTCCCGCGGCGACGCGGAACTCGCCCGGATGCTGGGCGACTTCGCGGCCGAACGCATCGCGGCAGGCCGCCCCGTCCCCGCCGACCTGCACCGCGTACTCGCCCTCACGGCCCCCGGCCCGAGCACCCGCGGCCCGAGCGCCCCCGGTCCTGCCGCCCCCACGGTCCCAACGGCCCCATCGGAGGAGTCCTGATGCGCATCTTCGACCCCCACATCCACATGACGTCCCGCACCACGGACGACTATCAGGCGATGTACGACGCCGGGGTCCGGGCGCTGGTCGAACCCTCCTTCTGGCTCGGCCAGCCCAGAACCTCGCCCGCCAGCTTCTTCGACTACTTCGACGCGCTGCTCGGCTGGGAGCCGTTCCGCGCCGCCCAGTACGGCATCGCGCACCACTGCACCCTCGCCCTCAACCCCAAAGAGGCGAACGACCCGCGCTGCACCCCCGTCCTGGACGCCCTGCCGCGCTATCTCGTCAAGGACTCCGTCGTCGCCGTCGGCGAGATCGGCTACGACTCCATGACCCCGGCCGAGGACACCGCGCTGGCCGCCCAGCTCCAGCTCGCCGCCGACCACGGGCTGCCCGCCCTCGTCCACACCCCGCACCGCGACAAACTCGCCGGTCTGCGCCGCACCATCGACGTCGTCCGCGAGTCCCACCTCGCCCCCGAACTGGTCGTCCTCGACCACCTCAACGAGACGACCGTGAAGGAGGCCCTCGACAGCGGCTGCTGGGCCGGCTTCTCCATCTACCCCGACACCAAGATGGACGAGGACCGCATGGTCGCCGTCCTCAAGCTCCACGGCACCGGGAAGATCCTGGTCAACTCCGCCGCCGACTGGGGCAAGAGCGACCCGCTGAAGACCCGCGGCGTCGCCGACGCCATGCTGGCCGCCGGCTTCACCGAGGACGACGTCGACCAGGTCCTGTGGCGCAACCCCGTCGCCTTCTACGGCCAGAGCGGCCGCCTCCACCTGGACACCGCCGAACCGGAACCGCTCCACGAGGGCAACTCCATCCTCCGCGGCGGGGAGTGAGGCCATGCGCTTCCGCCACCCCGACGGCACCGTCGTCCACCTCGCGTACTGCACCAACGTCCACCCCGCGGAAACCCTCGAAGGCGTCCGCGCCCAACTGCGCGACCACTGCGAACCGGTACGCAAACGGCTCGGACGCGACCGCCTCGGCATCGGACTCTGGCTCGCCAGGGACGCCGCCCGCACCCTCGTCAACGACCCCGCGCAACTGCGCTCCCTGCGCACCGAACTCGACCGCAGAGGACTCGAAGTCGTCACCCTCAACGGCTTCCCGTACGAGGGATTCGGCGCCGAAGAGGTCAAGTACCGGGTGTACAAGCCGGACTGGACCGACCCCGAACGGCTCGCCCACACCACCGACCTCGCCCGCCTCCTCGCCACCCTCCTCCCCGACGACGTCACCGACGGCACCATCTCCACCCTGCCCATCGCCTGGCGCACCCCGTACACCGGCGACCCCGAGGCGGCCCGCACCGCACTCGCCGCGCTCACCACCCTCGGCGAACGCCTCGACGCACTGGCCGAACTCACCGGGAAATCCATCCGGATCGGCCTCGAACCCGAACCCGGATGCACCGTCGAGACCACCGCCGACGCCATCGGACCCCTCACCGCCATCGGCCACGAACGCATCGGCGTCTGCATCGACACCTGCCATCTCGCCACCTCCTTCGAGGACCCGGACGGCGCACTCGACGCGCTCGCCGCCGCGGGCATCCCCGCCGTCAAGGCGCAGCTCTCCGCCGCCCTGCACGCCGAACAGCCCCACCTTCCCGAGGTACGCACCGCGCTCGCCGCCTTCGCCGAACCCCGCTTCCTCCACCAGACCCGCCTCTCCACCGCCGCGGGACTGCGCGGCACCGACGACCTCGACGAGGCGGTCACCGGCGACACCCTGCCCGACAGCGGCCCCTGGCGCGCCCACTTCCACGTCCCCCTGCACGCACCACCCGCACCACCCCTCACCTCCACCCTTCCCGTGCTCCGGTCCACGCTGACCCGCCTGGTCGGCGGGGCACAGCCGCTCACCCGGCACCTGGAGGTCGAGACGTACACCTGGCAGGCGCTCCCGGCCGAGCTGCGCCCCCGGACCCGCGCCCAGCTCGCCGACGGCATCGCCGCCGAACTCACCCTCGCCCGCGACCTCCTGGTCGACCTCGGCCTCAAGGAGCTGCCATGACCACCGCCGGGACGCCCAGCTCGCCCACCCCGCTCCTGGTCCTCGACGTCGTGGGGCTCACCCCCCGCCTCCTCGACCACATGCCGCACCTCAAGGCCCTCGGACAGTCCGGCGCACGCGCCACGCTCGGCACCGTGCTCCCCGCCGTGACGTGCGCCGCCCAGTCCACCTTCCTCACCGGGACCACCCCCGCCGAACACGGCATCGTCGCCAACGGCTGGTACTTCCGCGAACTCGGGGACGTCCTCCTGTGGCGTCAGCACAACGGGCTCGTCGAGGGCGACAAGCTCTGGGACGCGGCCCGGCGCGCCCACCCCGGCTACACCGTCGCCAACATCTGCTGGTGGTACGCGATGGGCGCCGACACCGACTTCACCGTCACCCCGCGGCCCGTCTACTACGCCGACGGCCGCAAGGAACCCGACTGCTACACCCGCCCGCCGGCCCTCCACGACGAACTCACGGAGAAACTCGGCACCTTCCCCCTCTTCCACTTCTGGGGCCCCGGCGCCGACCTCGTCTCCTCGCAGTGGATCATCGACGCGACCCGGCACATCCTCGACACCCGCCACCCCGACCTCGCCCTCTGCTACCTCCCGCACCTCGACTACGACCTCCAGCGCTACGGCCCCGACGACCCGCGCGCCTTCAAGGCCGCCGCCGACCTCGACCGGGCCGTCGCCCCGCTCCTGGAGGACGCCCGACGCGAGGGCCGCACCGTCGTGGCCCTCTCCGAGTACGGCATCACCCGGGTGGAGCGGCCCGTCGACATCAACCGCGCCCTGCGCCGGGCCGGACTCCTGGAAGTCCACACCCAGGACGGCATGGAGTACCTGGACCCGATGACCTCCCGGGCCTTCGCCGTCGCCGACCACCAGATCGCGCACATCTACGTACGCCGCCCCGAGGACCTCGAAGCGGCCCGCGAAGCCCTGGCCGGCCTCCCGGGCATCGAGCAGCTCCTGGACGACGAGGGCAAGAAGGCACACGGGCTCGACCATCCGCGCTCCGGCGAACTGGTCGCCGTCGCGGACCCGGACGCCTGGTTCACGTACTACTACTGGCTCGACGACGCCCGCGCACCCGACTTCGCGCAGCTCGTCGAGATCCACCGCAAACCCGGCTACGACCCCGTCGAACTCTTCCTGGACCCCCAGGACCCCTACGTCCGGGTCAAGGCGGCCACGGCGGTCGCCCGCAAGAAGCTCGGCATGCGCTACCGCATGGCGGTCGTCCCCCTGGACCCGTCACCGATCCGGGGCAGCCACGGCCGCCTCCCCCTGAGCGACGAAGAAGGTCCGCTCATCCTCTGCTCCACCCCCCATGCGTTCACCGGCCCGGTCCGGGCCACCGAAGTGAAGTCCCTGCTGCTCACACTGGCCGGCCTCGCGTGAGACCGGTCCGTGCACCGCGTTGCGAACATCTTCGAGAAAGAGAGAGACCGTGACCGAGTACAACGACGAATCCGGAACGGACGGCGCCCTGCGCCGCAGCCTCGGCGTCAACCGCCGCCGCTTCCTCAGCACCTGCACCGCCGCCGCGGCGACGGCGATCGCCGCGCCCGTCATCGGCGCCTCGCCGGCCTTCGCCCAGCCCGCCTCCCACCAGGGCCACGGCCAGGGGCACGGCCACGGCCACGAGCACGGCCACGGTCACGGCCAGACCCTCGTCCCGGCGGCGAAGCGCGGCATCATCCTTTACACCGTGCGCGACGCCACGGCCCGGGACCCGCTCAGCACCACCCTTCCCTCGGGCTTCCGCGCCGTCTTCAAGGAGCTGGCCCGCTACGGCTACAAGCAGGTCGAGTTCGCCGGATACGGCCAGCACGCCAACGCACCCGGCGGCAGCAACCTCGAAACGGTGCAGGGGGCGAAGCTGCTGCGCTCGTGGCTGGACGACTACGGTCTGCGCGCCCAGGGCAACCACGGCTTCATCCCGTCGTCCTGGCCGCTGAGCCAGAGCGACCAGGACGAGTTCAAGCGGCACCTCGAAATAACGAACATCCTCGGCATGGACCACATGGGCACCGGCGGCGACCCCACCGGCAGTGCCTACCGCGCCGACTGGGACGTGGCCGCCGACAAGTGGAACGCCCTGGGAAAGATCGCTCACCGTGCGGGCATCAAGCTGTACACGCACAACCACGACGCGGCCTACGGCTTCCTGCTCGACAGCGGACCGCTGGACGCACAGGGGCGGCCCACCCGCAGCTCGGGCATCCGCAAGCTGGAGTACTTCCTCAAGGTCACCGACCCGAAGACCGTATGGCTGGAGATGGACATCTTCTGGGCGCACGTCGCCCAGTACAAGTTCCACACCTACACCGCGCGTGACGGAGCGCAGCGGGAGAACATCTTCGACCCCGCGGCACTGGTCAGCCGCCACAACAAGCGCTACCCGCTGTTCCACGCCAAGGACGGAGTGGTCAGCACGACCAACGGCGACGGCTACGAGATGGTCCCCTTCGGTACCGGGGTCATCGACTACCGGACGTTCTTCCGCCGCGTCGGCGAGGCGAACTACCGCAACCCGATGATCGAGCAGGACACCGCACCGAGCTCGACGGACCTCGCACAGTCCCTGAAGCAGGCCCGGATCAGCTACGAGGGCCTGGCGGCGCTGCGCAAGTAGGCCCACCGGCGTGACCGGACCCGCAGCCCCTCTCCGGCGGGCCTCCTCGCACACGTGCGGGGCGGCCCGCCGGGGGAACGTCCCGGACCACCACCTCATGCCGTGGAGGAGGCCTCCGGGTTCACCCGATGCCCTGCCGGTCGGGAAGCAGCGCGAACTCCCGCTCGGCCGCGTCCGGCACCGCGCGCTCCACCGCCTGAACCAGCAGCGCACGGTGCCGGACCAGCGGCTTCCGCCGCTCGGGCGCCGCCAGCAGCAGGAGATCGTCGATCCCGGCCAGCAGCCGCCGGGTGACCTGTGGTGAGTCCGCGGCACACCGCCGGACCTCCTCGAACCCGAGATCCACCAGATCCGCCCACCCCGGCACGTCCTGCACCAGCCGCACGACGCCCTTGCGGTCCCGGTGGTGGACGGCGCCGAGGGGCAGGTCCACGACGGCCGCGAGGAACTGCACGATCCGGTCCAGGCACTGCACGGCGGTGGTCGGGTCGTTCACGGCCGCCGACAGGGCCCGCAGCGCGATGTCCGACAACTGGCGCAGCCCGAACGCCAGATCCTGGTGCAGGGTGCGCTCGACCCCGACGGACACCGTGTACCGCAGCGCGCTCCGGGGCGGCGCGGCCCCGCCGTGCACCGCCAGCACCGGCGTCCCCGGCACCACGAAGTCCCCGAGCCGCGGGATCAGCCGCAGAACGACGCCCTGGCGCCGCGCGGCCCGCACCAGCCGGGCCACGTTCACGTCCCGCAGCACCCCGGCCCGCCCCTCGTGCACGAGCTGCCCGGTCTCCTCCGCGAGAGGCCCCTCCTGCGGCCGGCCGCCCGGCATCCGCCCCAGCACCCGGAAGGAATCCCGGGTGATGCGGTCGACGACGGGACCGATCTGCATCAGACGCAGCGTGGAGCTCACATAGGCGATGAACAGCAGCAGACTGAGCCCGACGAGCCCGGCGGTCAGCACACTCTGGAGAAACGGCACGGACACGACCCGGCGCGGATCGGTCTCGCTCTCGTACGAGCTCAGGACCAGCAGCGAGAACACGAACGTCGCCAGGAACACCGACAGCGTGAGCTTGCTGATCCGGCTCCGTACGAAGATCCGCACCACCCGGGGGGTGAGCTGCCCGCTCGCCATCTGCACGGCCACCAGCGAGATGCTGAAGACCACACCGATGAAGGTCATCATCGCCGAGCTGATCGTGACGACGATCGTCTTGGTGTCCTCGGCGACCGAGACCAGGTCCTTGATCTCGTCGTACGCCTGCTCGTCATGGAGGTAGGCGACGAGCTGCTCGTCGAGCGCCGAGGCCACGAACCAGAGCACGACGGCGCAGACCAGGGTCAGGGTCGGGGCGAACCAGAAGGTCTCGCGCAGATGCTCACGCAACGGTGACAGCGCGCGGGGTGGCCGATAGCCGCGATCACTCATGCCGGCGAACGTAACCCGCTCCGCCCGTACCCTCGTGGACCCCGCCGCCGACCCTCCGGGCACACCGTGCGTACGCGACCGGCGACGGACCGTGCGCAGAAGCGGGGGTGCGTCGGCGAGAACGTCTCCGCGGCGAGTCCGCACCCCGCTGACCACCGAATATGCAGGTGAGACGGACCCCAAACCCCTGGTATTGTTTTCTTTGTCGCCGCGGGAGACCGCGGCTGATCACCCGGTCCGGGTGGCGGAATGGCAGACGCGCTAGCTTGAGGTGCTAGTGCCCTTTATCGGGCGTGGGGGTTCAAGTCCCCCCTCGGACACCAGCTGAGACCCCTGTTCATCAGGGGTCTTTTGCGTTTCCGGACTCCGGCGTGACCAACCGCCGACAGGTTCAGAGCCGGTGGGCCGAACCGCGCCGAGGGCCGAACAGGGGCTCATGACTTCCGCGCAGCGGCCGGTTCGATTTCCCGTACTCCTCCCGCATCATCCTGCTCCGCGTCACGATCCGGTCTCGGACGTCCAGTGAGGGCTTGTTTTCGGCCATGTAATCGATTCCAATCATCCGTGTAATCGATTCCACGGCTCTGGTCGCTGGTTTCGAGGCGCACGGAAACCACAAGGAGGTGGTCCCGGAAATGGCGAGCATCAAGGATGTCGCGGCCCAGGCAGGAGTCTCTGTCGCCACGGTCTCCCGCGTCCTCAACAGCCATCCCTCCGTCAGCCCGGACGCGCGCGGACGCGTCCTCGCCGCCGTCGAAGCCCTCGGCTACCGGCCCAACACCCTCGCCCGCTCGCTGCGCACCGACCGGACCCGCACACTCGGTCTCGTCATCAGCGACGTGCTCAACCCGTACTTCACCGCCCTGGCCCGCTCCGTCGAGGAGGAGGCCCGCGCCCTCGGATACAGCGTGATCATCGGCAACGCCGACGAGCAGCCGGAGCAGCAGGACCACCACGTCCGCACGCTCCTGGACCGCAGGATCGACGGGCTCCTCGTCTCGCCGGCCGACGGCGACTCCCCGCTGCTCCACGACGTCGCACGCGCCGGCACCCCGATGGTCTTCGTGGACCGGTGGATGCCGGGAGTGGACGTCCCCGTCGTACGCGCCGACGGCCACCGGGCCATCCAGGACCTGGTCGCCCACCTGCACGCCCTCGGTCACCGCAGGCTCGCCATCATCGCCGGGCCCGCGGCCACCACCACCGGCAACGAGCGGGTCGAGGCCTTCCGGGCCGCGATGAGCGCGCACGGGCTCGCGCTGCCGGACGCCTACATCGGCCAGGGCGACTTCCAGGCGGCCAGCGGCAGACGCGCCACCGAGCAGTTCCTCGCCCTGCCGGAACCGCCCGAGATCGTGTTCGCGGCCGACAACCTCATGGCCCTCGGCGCCCTGGACGCCATCCGCGCCCACGGCCTGCGGGTCCCCGAGGACATCGGGCTCGCGGCCTTCGACGACATCCCCTGGTTCGTCCACACCGGACCGCCGATCACCGCCATCGCCCAGCCCACCGGCGAACTCGGCCGCGCGGCCGTACGCGCGCTCGTCGACATCGTCGAGGGCAGGCCCCCCGAGTCCGTCACCCTGCCCGCCCGCCTCGTCGTACGCGGCTCCTGCGGCGAGCGCGCCGCCGAGCGCAGCGCTGAGCCCACCGGTCAACCGCCCCTGCCCGCATCCGGTCCGAGGAGCAACGCGTGAGTGCGTCAGTCGAGTTGCTGCGCATCGAAGGCGTGCGCAAGACCTTCCCCGGCGTCGTCGCCCTCGACCGTGTCGACTTCGATCTGCGCAGCGGCGAGGTCCACGTCCTGCTCGGCGAGAACGGCGCGGGCAAGAGCACCCTCATCAAGATGCTCTCCGGCGCCTACCGCCCCGACAGCGGCCGGATCTTCGCCGACGGACAGGAAGTCCGCATCCACGGCGCGCAGGACGCCGAGAAACTCGGGATCGCCACCATCTACCAGGAATTCAACCTGGTCCCCGATCTCACGGTCGCCGAGAACATCTTCCTCGGCCGCCAGCCGCGCCGCTACGGACTGATCGACCGGCGCCGCATGGAGGCCGATGCCGAGGTGCTGCTGCACCGCGTCGGCCTGCACGTCTCACCCCGGACGAAGATCCGTGAACTCGGCATCGCCCGGCTCCAGATGGTCGAGATCGCCAAGGCCCTCAGCCTGGAGGCACGCGTCCTGATCATGGACGAGCCGACCGCGGTCCTCACCTCCGAGGAGGTCGACAGACTCTTCCGCATCGTGCGCAGGCTGCGCGAGGACGGCGTCGGGATCGTCTTCATCACCCACCACCTGGACGAGATCGCCGCCCTCGGCGACCGCGTCACCGTCCTGCGCGACGGCCGCAGCATCGACCAGGTGCCCGCCTCGACCCCCGAGGCGGAACTCGTCCAGCTGATGGTCGGCCGCAGCATCGACCAGCAGTACCCCCGTGAACGCGCCGATGCCGGGGAGCCGTTGCTGTCCGTGCGCGGACTCACCCGCGACGGCGTGTTCCACGACATCAGCTTCGAGGTGCGCGCCGGTGAGGTCGTCGGCCTCGCCGGACTCGTCGGCGCCGGCCGCACCGAGGTCGCCCGCGCCGTCTTCGGCGCCGACCCCTACGACGCGGGCACGGTCGACGTGCGCGGCGAGCGGCTCGGCAAGCACGACGTCCCGGCCGCCATGAGCGCCGGGATCGGCCTCGTCCCCGAGGACAGGAAGGGACAGGGCCTGGTGCTCGACGCCTCCGTGCAGGAGAACCTCGGCCTGGTCACCCTGCGGTCGGCGAGCCGCTCCGGACTCGTGGACCTCAAGGGCCGGCGCACGGCCGCCGCCCGGATCGCCGAACAGCTCGGCGTACGGATGGCGGGCCTCGGCCAGCACGTCCGCACCCTCTCCGGCGGCAACCAGCAGAAGGTCGTCATCGGCAAGTGGCTGCTCGCGGACACCCGGGTGCTGATCCTCGACGAGCCGACCCGGGGCATCGACGTCGGCGCCAAGGTGGAGATCTACCAGCTCATCAACGAGCTGACCGCCTCCGGCCACGCCGTACTCATGATCTCCAGCGATCTGCCCGAGGTCCTCGGCATGAGCGACCGGGTGCTGGTCATGGCCCAGGGCCGGATCGCCGGTGAACTCCCCGCCGACCGGGCCACCCAGGACGCCGTGATGGCCCTCGCCGTCAGCTCCGCCCCCGCGACCGAACCCACCGAGAACGACGAGGAGCGCCCCCGTGGCCACTGACACCCATCCGGGCAAGGCGGGCGCGGGAGCCGCCGGACCGGGCCTGCGCCGCCTGCTGCTCGACAACGGAGCCCTCACCGCACTGATCGTCCTGCTGGTGGCGATGTCACTGCTCTCGGGCGACTTCCTCACCACCCAGAACCTGCTGAACGTCGGTGTGCAGGCCGCCGTCACCGCGATCCTCGCGTTCGGCGTCACCTTCGTCATCGTCTCCGCCGGCATCGACCTCTCCGTCGGCTCGGTCGCCGCGCTCTCCGCGACGGTCCTCGCCTGGGCGGCGACATCAGCGGGCGTTCCCGTCGTCCTCGCGGTCCTCCTCGCCGTCGCCACCGGCATCGCCTGCGGCTTCGTCAACGGCGCCCTCGTCGCGTACGGGAAGCTGCCGTCGTTCATCGCGACACTGGCCATGCTGTCGATCGCACGCGGTCTGTCCCTGGTGATCTCGCAGGGCAGCCCGATCGCGTTCCCCGACTCCGTCTCCGTACTCGGCGACACCCTCGGCGGCTGGCTGCCCGTACCGGTCCTCGTCATGATCGCCATGGGGCTGATCACGGCCCTCGTCCTCGCCCGTACCTACCTCGGCCGCTCCATGTACGCGATCGGCGGCAACGAGGAAGCCGCCCGGCTCTCCGGACTGCGCGTCAAGAAGCAGAAGCTGGCCATCTACGCCCTGTCCGGTCTCTTCGCCGCCGTCGCGGGCATCGTCCTCGCCTCCCGGCTGACCTCCGCCCAGCCGCAGGCCGCGCAGGGGTACGAACTCGACGCGATCGCCGCGGTCGTCATCGGCGGCGCCAGCCTCGCGGGCGGCGTCGGCAAGGCCTCCGGGACCCTGATCGGCGCACTGATCCTCGCCGTCCTGCGCAACGGCCTCAACCTCATGTCCGTCTCCGCCTTTTGGCAGCAGGTCGTCATCGGTGTCGTCATCGCCCTCGCGGTGCTCCTCGACACGCTGCGCCGCAAGGCCGGTTCGGGGGCGGCGGCCGGCGCCGGCTCCTCGGCCGGGCCCGGATCACCGGGATCGGGCCGCGGGGGAGCGGTGAAGGCCGGCCTCGCACTGGTCTGCGTGGCGGCCGTCATCGCCGCCGTGACGTTCTTCAACTCCGGTTCCTCCGGCGGCAACACCAGGATCGGCATGTCCCTCTCCACGCTCAACAACCCCTTCTTCGTCCAGATGAAGGCGGGCGCGCAGGCGGAGGCCAAGGCCGCCGGGATCGACCTCACCGTCACCGATGCCCAGAACGATGCCTCGCAACAGGCCAACCAGCTCCAGAACTTCACCAGTTCCGGGGTGGACTCGATCATCGTCAACCCCGTGGACTCCGACGCGGTCGGACCGGCCGTACGCGGCGCCGACGAGGCCGGCATCCCCGTGATCGCCGCCGACCGGGGCGTCAACAAGGCGGACACGGCGACGCTCGTCGCCTCCGACAACGTGGCCGGCGGCAAGCTCGCCGCGAAGGCCCTCGCCGACAAGCTCGGCGGCAGGGGCAGCATCGTCGTGCTCCAGGGAACCGCGGGCACCTCCGCCAGCCGTGAGCGCGGAGCGGGCTTCGCCGCGGGCATCAAGGCGTACCCGGGCATCAAGGTCGTGGCCACCCAGCCGGCCGACTTCGACCGCACCAAGGGCCTGGACGTCATGACCAACCTCCTCCAGGGTCACCCCGGCATCACCGGTGTCTTCGCCGAGAACGACGAGATGGCGCTCGGCGCGGTCAAGGCGCTCGGCACCAAGGCCGGCAAGTCGGTCTCCGTGGTCGGCTTCGACGGCACACCGGACGGCCTGAAGGCGGTCGGCACGGGCACGCTGTACGCGTCCGTCGCCCAGCAGCCGAAGGAGCTCGGGAGGATCGCCGTGCGGAACGCGGTCCGGGCGGCCGAGGACAAGAAGGTCGCCGGCACGGTGAAGGTGCCCGTCAAGGTCGTCACCCGGCAGAACGTCGCCGACTTCTCCTGACCGCGTCACGGTCCTGAACACGCAGCCCACGGAAGGCAGTAGCAACAGATGGACGAGAACGAGGACTCCGGTCCCGCCCGGTACGATCTCCTGGTCGTCGGCTCGGCCAACGCCGACCTGGTCGTCGGCGTCGACCGGCGCCCGGCACCGGGGGAGACGGTGCTCGGCTCCGACCTGGCCGTCCACCCGGGCGGCAAGGGCGCAAACCAGGCCGTGGCCGCCGCCCGCCTCGGAGCCCGCACGGCGCTGCTGGCCCGCGTCGGCGACGACGCCCACGGCCGGCTGCTGCTGGAATCGCAGCGGTCGGCGGGCGTCGACACCACCGGAGTCCTCGTCGGCGGAGCGCCCACGGGGGTCGCCCTGATCACGGTCGACCCGTCGGGCGACAACAGCATCGTCGTCTCGCCCGGCGCCAACGCCCGGCTCACCCCCGGGGACATCCGGGCGGCGCGCCCACTGCTCCGCGCCGCCCGGGTCGTCTCCGTCCAACTGGAGATCCCCCTGGACACGGTCGCGGAGACGGCCCGCGTCCTGCCCTCCGGAACCCGGCTCGTCCTCAACCCGTCCCCGCCCGCCCCGCTTCCCGCCGAAGTCCTGGCGGCCTGCGACCCCTTGGTGCTCAACGAACACGAGGCCCGCGGCATCCTGGGCCCGCACGCGGGCACCACCCCCGAGTCCTGGGCACGGGCACTGACCGCGCTCGGCCCCCGCTCGGTGGTGATCACCCTGGGTGCCGGGGGCGCGCTGACCGCCGACACCCGCACCGGCGACTGCGTACGGGTACCGAGCCCCGCGGTTGACGCGGTGGACACGACGGGTGCGGGCGACGCGTTCACGGCGGCCCTGGCCTGGCGGCTCGGCCTGGGCGAGGAACTCCCCGAGGCGGCTTCCTTCGCCGTCAGGGTCGGCGCGGCCGCCGTCACCAAGGAGGGCGCACAGGCGTCGTTCCCCACCGCGGACGAGGTCTCCGCACTGTGAAGAAGTCCGGCGTCCTCAACCGCCACCTCGCGGGGGCCCTGGCCGAACTGGGCCACGGCGACGGCGTCCTGATCTGCGACGTCGGGATGCCCATCCCTCCGGGCCCCCGCGTCGTCGACCTGGCCTTCCGGGCGGGCGTCCCGTCGTTCGCGCAGGTGCTGGACGGCCTGCTGGACGAACTGGTGGTGGAGGGCGCGACGGCGGCCGAGGAGATCCGGGAGGCCAACCCGGAAACCGCCCGCCTCCTGGCCGAACGCCTCCCGCGACTCAGTCACGTCCCCCACGACACGCTCAAGGCACTCACGGCGGAGGCGCGCCTGGTGGTGCGCACGGGCGAGGCACGGCCGTACGCGAATGTGCTGCTGAGGTGTGGGGTCTTCTTCTGAGACCGCCTGAGCGCGGCGCGCCGGCCCACGGGCGGGGCCGGGCTCCGCGACGGCCGGGGCCGCGTCCCGGCTACCGCCCCGACGCCACCAGCGGGTAGTGATCGGAGAGGTTCGTGTACGTGTAGTCCGTGCCCCAGCTCGACACCGTCCACGGCACGCTCTCCTCCTTCACCACCTCGTTCGTCCACTCCGCCGGCCTCGCGTGACCCGTGCGGTGCAGGACGTGGTCGAGATCCTCGCGGGGGTCGTCGGGGTAGCGCTCGGCGGCGATCGAGTTGTCCTGCGTGTCGAACGAGTAGGGGTGACCGGTGCGGGCGTCCGCGCCGGTCAGCCCGGCGTTCGCGAGCATGGTCGCGTACTCGGGGGAGCGGGAGTCCACATTGAGGTCGCCTGCCACGATGACCTGTTCCGAGGCGGGGATGTTCTTCGCGTCGAGGAACGCGTCGATCTGGCGGAACTGGAGAGCCCGGTACCCGGCCGCCTCGCCCGACGCACAGCCCGGGTCGGTCGACTGGGTGTGGGTGCCCACCACGTGCACCTTCGCACCCTTGACGTCCAACTCGGCATAGGCGAAGCCCTTGTTGGACCACCAGTCGCTGCCGCAGGCGTCCTTGTAGATGTGCTGCTCCTGGCGGAGGACCGGCCACTTGCTCAGGATCGTGACGCCGCCGTCCTCCGGTGTGGCGGACGAGTAGGCCCCGCTGGTGGCGTCCCAGCCGCTCTTGCTCCGGCCCACCACCGGTGTGTGGTAAGGGTATTGGTCGGAGGCGTTGCGGGTCAGGGCGTCCGAGGCGGAGTTGTCGAACGCCTCCTCCAGCACGACGACGTCATTGCCCCGGAAGAAGCCGGCCTTCGGTATCTCGGCCGCCCGGTACGCCTGCCCCCAGTTCGGGTAGAGGTTCGTGCTCATCAGGAACGTGTTGTACGTGAGCACCCGCAACGAGGGGGCGTCGGCGGCCGACGCCTGTGGCGCGGCGGCCACCAGAACGGCGGCGGTGAGCGTGGCGGACAGGGTCGCGCCGGAGATACGGCGGAGCGCGGAGTGCGGCACGGGGTGCTCCTGGTTCTGCTGCTGCATGGGGGCGGGAGAATGCTGGAACCCATGAAAGCAGGGGGAGTTACCCATGGGTAGACGGCAGATGCCGGGAGCGCGGCCCGCGCCCGTCCATCAGGTGCCCGTCACCTCCGGATGCCGGTCACCGGTGACCCGTCACTTCCTCTCGGCGTACACGATGAGGTTGTCCACCGGGTGCCCCGCGGCGTCGAACGAACCGTCGCAGGTGATCAGCCGCAGCGCACGGGCCTCGGTCCTTCCGTAGACCCGTGAGGTCGGGAACGCCTTCTTGCTCGCCGTCTCCCGGCCGGTGACCTCGAAGTGGATCTCGGTGCCCCGGTCGTCGCGGACGGCGATGTCCGCGCCCTTGGCGATCTTCTTGAGGTCGTGGAACACCGCCCGGCCGTAGCGGGTGTCGTTGTGGCCGATCAGTACGGCGGGGCCCGGTTGGCCGGGCACGGAGCCGCCGGTGTACCAGCCGACCGTCATGCCCTTGTCGGCGGGCGGCACCTCGACCGAGCGGTCGGGGTTGAGCCCGAGGCGCATGACCGCGCTGTTGATCCCGAGGGAGGGGATGGAGACACGGACGGGCGGCGAGGCGGACTTCGCCGACGAGGACGAGGACGAGGACCCGGACGTGGACGCGGAGGCGGTTCCCGGGCCGGGGGTTCCGGTCGTGGCGGACGGCTCCGTACTCCCGGCGGCGGCCGGGGACTTGGCCGGGGAGGCGTCGGAACAGCCGGTCAGCGCGATCAGCGCCGTCAGGGCGAGGCAGGCGTGCACCGGCAGCGCGGTGCGGCGCAGGAACTGGGGCGTGCGGGGCATGAGGAGAGACTCCAGAAGAGATCGGCCGACGGCAGTGGCGCCGCCCTGATGCGGGACGGCGCCACTGCCGGCTTGTCGGCTGAGGGGTGGTCAGCCGTTGCTGCGGCCGGTGGAGCGGCGGCGCAGGACGACCGTTCCGGCACCCGCGACCAGGAGGGCCGCCACGGCGGAACCCATCACCGCGGCGGTGTTGTCACCGGACGTACCGGCCGGGCGCTCGCCCGCGGCGACTCCGCCGCGCGGCACGGTGGCCGGCCGGACCGCGGGTGCGGTCCTGTCGCCCGCGGCCACGCCGCCGCGCGGCGCGTCCGACGGGACGACGGAGGGGGCCGACGAGGGCTCCTCCGAGGGGGCCTTGGAGGGCGCGGCGGTCGGCTTGGCGCTCTGTGACGGCGACGCGGGCACGGCGGTGGGGGAGGAGTCGGCGAAGGCCGAGGTGGCGGGTACACATACCGCGCCTGCCGCGACAGCGGCAAGGACGGTGGTGCGCAAGGACGAGCGCAGGGACATGGATATGGCTCCGTTCCAGGTCGGCCCCGACGGCGCCGCGATGCGGAATCGCATCGCGGCGCGAGGCGTGCCGACAGGCTGTCCCGGAGTTATGAAGAACCTGTCAGAACGCTGTGGTCATCGCATCAGGGCTGCCCGGAACCGCTCCCGGCGCCGTCGCGGGCGTCGTTCGAGAGGCCGTCGGCCGGGCCGGCCTCCGGCGAACCGTCCCCGGGCGGGCCACCGCGGTCGGCAGGGAGGCGGAGTGTGAACACCGACCCCTGTCCCGGCACGCTCACCGCCGTGACCGAACCGTCGTGCGCCTCCGTGAGTTTCCGTACGATCGCCAGGCCCAGCCCGCTGCCCCCCGTACGGCGGCTGCGGGACTTCTCGCCGCGCCAGAAGCGGTCGAAGACATGACCGAGGTCCTCGGGCGGAATGCCACTGCCCGTGTCGGTGACGTCCACCAGCACCGCCTCCCCGGACTCGGAGCCGTACGGACGGAGGGTGACCTTCCCACCGGACGGGGTGTGGCGGACCGCGTTCGAGACCAGATTGCCGATGGCCTGGCGCAGCCGGACCGGATCGGCCGTCAGCCCGGGGACCGGGTGGCCCGGTGGCGCGGGGAGCACCGTCAGCGCGACCCCGGCCGTCTCGGCGCGCGCCTGGTGTGCGGCGGCGACCTGGTTCAGCAGGTCCTCGATCCGTACCGGTTCGGGATGCAGCCGCAGCGCGCCCGCGTCGGCCTGGGCCAGGTCCTGGAGGTCGTCGATGATGTGCTGCAACAGCACCGCCTCCTCGTGCAGCGAGGCGATGAACGCCGGGTCCGGCTCGGCCACGCCGTCCTGTGCCGCCTCCAGCCAGCCGCGGATGTTGCTGAGCGGGGTGCGCAGTTCATGGGCGACGTCGCTGACCATGGCCTTGCGCTGGGCCTCCAGCCGGGCGCGGTGGGCGGACATGTCGTTGAAGGTGGCGGCGAGCCGCCCGATCTCGTTGTCCGCGGCGACCAGTACGGGCACGTTGTCCTCGCCGTCCCGCATCCGCTGGGCGGCGCCCGTCAGCGCGCGCAGCGGGCGTACAAGCCGTGCGCCCACGAGTACCGACGCGCCGACGGTGAGAGCGAGGACGAGCGCCGCGGTGCCCGCGATCCTGGCGGTGTTGGCCGGTGAGAGATCGAAACCGGGCACCGTGGTGCCGCCGGTGTCGCTGATGAACAGCAGGGCGGGCGAGGCGACGTACGAACCGAGCTGTTCACGACGGGCCGTACCGACGCACGAGGCGATGGCCCGCCCGTCCTCGCCGTTGCCGACGGCGGTCGAGGGGCGGGTTTCCGGAGAGACGCTGGGCGAGACCGCCGTGGGCCGGGAGGTCGGCACGGGACTGGGCGCCTGGCTCGGCGCCTTGCTGACGATCGCGTCCGCGGGCCGGGGCTCCGGCGCCTGCCCCCAGGACAGATCGAGCTTCAGGTCCACGCCGGCGCGGTTCTGGCGCTTCAGACATGCGTCGGCCAGCTGGTTGAGGGACTTCAGCGCCTTCTTCTCGGTGGCCGTCGGACTGTCCAGGACGTCGGTGGTGCAGCGAGTGCCCTGGAGACGGTCGGGGTCGTTGCCCACCACCTGGATCCGAGGGCGGCCGCTCGCGCTGCGGACCACGTCCGAGGCGATCCCGGACCTGCTGAGGCAGACCACGTTCCGGTCGGCGATCTGCTGCAACTCCTCGCGTTCCGAGGCGGGCAGCCGGAACGGCCCGACCGCTCGCGGATCGACCCGGTCGGCCGGGGCGCCGGAGGCGCCCGCGGTCTCGGCCGCCAGCGCGGTGTCCACCGACAGCGGGTCGACGATCGCCGAGGCCTGCGCCGGCAGCTCGGGCGACGACGCCGGGTCGGCCGAGTCGGCGAGCGGATCGCGCCGCTCCGTCGTCAGCGCGATCCGCCGGCCGGACTTCCTGGCCAGCTCACGCACCGTCCCCCCGACGTCCTCCCAGGTGGGATGAGCCGCCGCGTAACCGAGCAGGCTGTGGTAGATCCGGGCATCGGCGGTGAGGTTCTGCCCCTGCTCCTGCCGGATCGCGCCGGATGTCGTCTGGACGGCGAGCCAGGCGGTGGCCGCCACCGAACAGGCCGCCACCAGCGCGGATACGGCCAGCAGCCGGGCGAGGAGGCTCTTGCGCAACGGCAGCCGCGCCCGCCGCTCGGAGCCGGGGGAGGTGCTGTGCGCCCCGTCGTGGAGACGCGCTCCGCTACGACGACGCACGTGTCGCAGCCTTGGCCGGGTCCGTCAGCTTGTATCCGACGCCGAAGACGGTGAGCAGCCGGACCGGCCGGCGCGGGGCGGGTTCTATCTTCTTGCGCAGGTTCATGACGTGTACGTCGACCGTCCGGTCGCTGATGTACCGGTCGAAACCGTGCAGTTCCGCGAGCAGTTGCTGCCGGGAGAAGACCCGGTCGGGCTCGGCCGCGAGCGCGGCGAGGATCCTGAACTCGCCGGGCGTGCAGTCCACGGCCTCGCCGCCGACCGACACCACGTGCCGGGTCGGGTCGACGACGAGCGCCCCGACCGTCAGCAGTGCGGCATCGGCCGGTTCGGCGCCGGTGGCGCGTCTGCTGCGGCGCAGCAGCGTACGGACCCGGGCCATCAGCTCACGCGGGCTGTACGGCTTGGTCACGTAGTCGTCCGCACCCAGATCGAGTCCGAGCAGCAGATCGTCCTCGGTCGTGCGGGCCGTCAGCATCAGTACCGGCAACTCCCGGCACTCGGCGCGCAGGACACGCACCACATCCAGGCCGTCGGCACGCGGCATCATCACATCGAGGACCAGCAGGTCCGGCTCCCGGTGCCTGACCAGGTCGAGGGCCGCGAGGCCGTCGCCGGCGAGGGTGACGGAGTGACCTTCCCGTTCGAGGTATCGGCGGAGGAGTTCGGCCTGCTTCTCGTCGTCTTCAGCGACGATCACGTTTGCGCACACGCGCTCGATCGTAGAGGGGTTCGAACCGCGGTCGCCGACCTCTTGCCCCCGGGGCCCGCTGCCTGCTCTTGTGTACCCGCAGGTAACAGGTGTGTGCGGCAGGTCCGTGCGCGTGCGCGCGGAGCAGTGTCCGTACGTGCGAGGCACGGCGTTCACGAGGGCGGTAACAGGGTGGAGCCGGTGGCGGAGCACGACATCCGGGGCAGACTGCCCGAGGGGCTGGCCGACGCGCTACGGGCGGCGGCCGCCGAGATCGCGGCGCTGCTGCGCGACGCCCCCGACACCGGGCTGCCGGTTCCCAGGTCGGAGTGGACCGTGGGGGAGGCGGCGGCGCATCTCGCGCAGGCCAACCAGTTGATGGCGGAGGTGGCCGCCGGGCACGCGCGCGACTACGGGGACGGCACCCCCCAGGGGCTGGCCGCAGCCAACGAGCGGGCCCTCGCCGCGTTCGGCGAGCGCGAGGGCGAGCCACTGGCCGCGACGATCGTGGCGCAGACCGCCGCGTTCCTCGACGCGGTCGCCGAACACCCCGCGGACGAGGAGCTGATGACGCCGATGGGTCCGATGAACCGGGCGGTCCTCGGCTCGTACCTCCTGACGCACATGCTGGGCCACGGCTACGACCTGGCGCGGGCCCTGAGGCGCCCGCACATGGTCGACCGGCCCGGGGCCGGGCTGACCCTGCCCTTCCTCGTCCTGGCCATGCCGCGGGTCACCGACGCCGGGGCCACGGCGGGTCTCACCGCCCGCTACACGGTCCGGCTGTGGGGCGGCGACCGCTTCGGGGTGACCTTCACCGACGGCGCGGTGTCGGTGGGCCACCGGCCGCCGGACCGCCCGGACTGCACGATCTCCATCGAGCCGGTCACGTTCCTGCTGATGGCGCTCGGCCGTATCTCCCCGGTGGGCGCGATGGCCAGGGGACGGGTCCTCGCCTGGGGACGCAAGCCGTGGCTCGGGCCGCGCTTCCCGGAGTACTTCACGGCGCCGTGACGCGGCGGGTGACAGGCGGCGCCGGCTACCCGCCGCCACCGCCGGCTCCCTCGGCCTCACCCGCGAGGCCGTGGGACTCCATGAGCTCATCGTGTGCGGCGACCACGTCCCGGGCGAGCACGGTGACCATCTCCTCCCGGGTCGGTGTGCTGTCGGTGTGTGCGGCGTACAGCCGCAGGTCCCGTTGCGCGGAGGCCTTCTGGCAGAGCTCGCGTGCGAACCGGGCGTTGCCCACGGTGTCGGCCATCCCGCCGTCCACGATCGCCGCGCACAGGGAACCGAGGACTTCGACGGCCCCGGCATCGGGCTCGTCGCCCTGGGAGGCCAGCACGGACCGGGCGATGCGGACGAGTTCCTCGGCGGAGTACGAGGGGAAGTCGACGCGCGTGTTGAAGCGGGACACCAGACCGGGGTTGCTCGCCAGCAGACCGGCCATCTCGGCGCGGTATCCGGCGAGTACGACGACGAGCCGGTCCCGGTCGTCCTCGGCCCGCTTCAGGAGCACCTGCATCGCCTCGTCCCCGAACGCGTCGCCGCCGCTGTATCCGCTGTTGGACAGGGCGTACGCCTCGTCGATGAACAGCACCCCGTGCAGCGCGGAGTCGATGACCTGGGTGGTCTTGATGGCCGTGGACCCGAGGTGCTGCCCCACCAGATCGACGCGCTGGGCCTCGACCACATGACCGGACCGCAACAGGCCGAGCCCGGCGAAGACCTTGCCGATGATGCGGGCCACCGTCGTCTTGCCGGTGCCCGGCGGCCCCGCGAAGACGAAGTGCCGGGGCTTGGCACCCCCGGGAAGGCCCTGCTCCTCCCGTAGCGCGGCCATGCGCAACTGGGCGATGAGGGTGAGCACTTGGCGCTTCACCGGTTCGAGACCGATCATGCCGGCGAGGGACTCCTGGGCCTCGGCCAGCAGGGCGGCCCGCTCCTGCGCCGACGGCCCGCCCCCGCCGCCGCTCTCCGCGCCGCCACCGGGCCCGGTCCGCGGCGACGGAGAGCCCGCCGAGGCCGGTACGGACGGCGCCGGCTCGCCGGAGGGCCGCGCGGGAGCACCGTCCGGAGCCGCCTCGGGGGTGAGCGGGGCGGCCGGGGCAGGCGCCGGGCGGGCCTGGGCGCGGACATCCACGTCGAAGAGGTCCGGCGAGCACCGGAAGGCGTACTGGTACCGCTTCAGGGCATCTTCCTTCCGCCCCAGCTCCTCCAGCGACCGCCCCATGAAGTACTTGGTCTCGGCATCGAACCTGCTGCCCTTCTCCAGCTTCCCGGGGAGCGGAGCGAGCACGTTCAGGGCCTCGTGGTGGACGCCCTGGGCGAAGAGCGACGCACCGACGTACAGCTGCGACTCGTCGCGCAGGAACGCGTCACCGATTCCGGTGGCGAACCTCAGCACGAGGGCCCAGTCCTCCTTGAGGAACGCGTACCGCGTGTAGACGAACCGGGTCTCGTCACAGTCCAGTTGCGCGGTCGACAGCCCGGCCCAGGCCTCGTCGAGCCGGCCGTTGTCCAGCAGCGAGGACATCGCGGCCAGCCACAGGTCTCGTGCGTTCTCCAGCCGGAAGGTGACGTAGTGGCCGATCTGGAACGTGGACCGGAGGGGCAGCCCGAACTTCGTGCGCAGCGCGCCGAACGCCCCGGAGGTCCGGAGCATGGCGTCCAGGGCCCCCTGCTGATCCTGCCCGGTCGCATGGAGGCCGAGCCACGCGTCGGCGGCGGCCGGATCGTGGGACGCGGCGAGCGCGAACTGCGCGGACGCCCCCGCGGTGTCCCCCTGCCGCATCAGCAGCATCGCCTGATTCCACGCCTGCTCGGCCTTCCTGACCGACCCCCGGCTCGCCGCAGCACCCTGCACGTGACTCTCCCCCTCCGGCGGGTGCGCGGCCCGTGCCGCGGCCCGCACGGCCACCGTGATCACCTGGAACGTTCGTCAGGATAGCCAACCCCGGCCGTGGCACGCGGTGTCGCACGGGGCGCCGCCGGACTCGGTAGATTGCATCCGCACGGTGGCAGCGGCGGTGCCGGGGAGGGCGCACCGCGCGGAACACCGGGAACGGGGAGTGCGCGACATGCTGGATCCCATTTCGCTGACGGCCGTCACGGCGGTGCTCGGTGCGGTCGGCTCGGGAATGGCCAACGAGGCCGGAAGGTGGGCGTGGGAGTCGACGGGCGGATTCGTCCGCCGCATCGCCGGCCGCGAGATCCCGGCGCCCACCGCACCGGACGAACTGGACGCGGTGGCCCGCATGGTGTCCGACCGGCTCCGCCGCGACCCTCGGCTCGCCTCCTCGTGGACGGCGTTCGCGAACCGGGTGAGCGGTGGTGGCCGGGGGCCGGGAACGGACTTCGCACCTGCCGCCGGGCAGCCGGGCCTCCCCGCCTCGATCAGGTTCTTCACCGACCGCAAGGAGGCGTTGAAGAGCCTCGACCGCGAGGCCTCGCGCCGTGCGGACGGAACCCCGAGGCTGGCCCTGGTGCACGGAGCCGAGGGCATGGGCACCAGCACGCTGGCGGTGCACTGGGGAGTGCGCCAAGCGGCCATGTTCCCGGACGGGCAGCTCTACGCGGACCTGGCCGGCGGCACCGCTGCCGCACGCGACGCGGGGACCGTACTGCGCAGCCTGCTGCGCCAACTCGGTGTGCGGGACGAGGAGATGCCGACCTCTGCCGGAGAGCTGAGTGAGTTCTTCCACCGCTGCGTGGCGGACCGGAAGCTGCTGATCGTCCTGGACCATGCGCACTCGGCCGCCCAGGTCCGGCCGCTCCTCACCTCCGCGCCCGCCGTGTTCATGATCGTGGTGGCCCGTCGTCCGTTCCCCGGCCTCGACGCGGTACGCGTTCCCGTCGGCCCGCTGACGGACAAGGACGCGGTACGGCTGCTGACCCAGCTCCTGGACAAGCCGGCCGTCAACGCGGCCCGCGCCACCCTGCCCTCCGTCCTCGCCCGGTGCGGCGGATCGCCGTACGCCCTGCGCGCGGCGGCACCCCGCCTCACCGAACCCGCCTCCGGCCCGGCCGCCGATGCCGACCCCGTCCGGGCGGCGGCGCAGGACACCTACCGCTCGCTGGAACCGGCGACGGCGAAGCTGTACCGCCTGATGGCCGTGCGCGACTGGCCCGCCCTCGACGCCGCGGTGGCCGCGCACGCGACCGGCACGACACCCGAGGACGCCGCCCGACGACTGGACGAACTGGCGGAAGGGCTCCTGCTGGAGCACAACACCACCGCTGACGGCCAGGCCCGCTACCACTACCGCCCCGCGGTCCGCGGACACGCCGAGGCCGTCGCCGTACAGGAGGACGGCATCGCCGCGTGCTCGGCCGCGATGGCCAGAGCCCTGCGCTGGTATGTCCGTCTGTCGACATCGGCGGCCCATCAGGCACTGCCGGAGAGCTGGCGGGTCCCCGCACCCCCGGCCCAGGGAACCCCGGCGTTCGAAACCCCGGTGTTCGAAACCCCGGCCTTCGAGAGCCGGGGCGAGGCGCTCGACGCCCTGATCGCCGAGTGCGGCAACCTGATCCAGGCCGTCCACTGCGCCGAGGAGTCGGGCGACCCGGCCTCGGCCGTACGGCTCTGCCGCTCCCTGTGGCCGCTGCAACTCAAGGCCGGCCGCCACGAGATGCTGCTGCCCGCACTGCGCGTCGGAGCACGGCTCGCCGACACCCACCTGCCGGGAACGGCGGACGCGGGAGCACTGCACGCCCAACTCGCGCACACCCTGACCGAGCTGCGCCAGTGGGACGAGGCGGAGGCGGAGGCGCTCGCGGCCGCGCGGGCCGAGGAGGCGGCGGGCCACAAGCGGGGCCATGCGTCGGCGACGGAGTTCCTCGGACTGCTGCGGCTGCGTCAGTGGCGGTTCGAGGAGGCCTACGCGTGCTTCGAGGCGGCGGACGCCGTCCTGCTCACGATGGGGCCTCAGGACGAAGGGACCGCCGACGTCCCCCGCGCACGTGCCCTGCTGGAGCGCCACCGGGGCCGGGCCCTGCGCGGCCTCGGGAGGTTCGAGGAGTCCCGGGACCGGCTGGGGACGGCACTGAGCCACTTCCGGGCCCAGGGGGACACGTACAACACGGCCCGGACCCTGACCGACCTGGCCGAGACCTGGCTGGACGCGTCGGACTCCGCGGCCGCACGCCCGCTGATCGAGGCGGCGATCACGACGCTGGGCGGCCAGAGCGCCGAGTACCACGTGGCCCATCTGCGGTCCATGCGCGAGCGCTGCACGGCCGAGGAGCGCGGCACCGGCTGAGTCCGTGTCACCCGGGGTGGAGGCCGGCGACCCGTACCCGTACCCGCCGGGCCCCGACGCGGACCGCGAACCCGCCGTCCGCCACCAGCTTCGCGAGCCGCGTCGCCGTGACGTCGCCGCCGGCCTCCCCGGCCCCCAGCAGTGCGTGGAGAGCCGAGGCGGAGGCAGCGGGGTCCACCGCCGCCTCCGGCGAGGACAACAGACGCAGCGGCTCCCCGCCCCGGGTCCGCACGACACACTCGGCAGGGCCGACCGTGAAGGCGGCCAGCGCACAGCCGGGACGGCGCTGCAACACCTCCTGCGTCCAGACGGCCGGAGACCCGAAGCGGGGATCGTCGGGAAGACCGTCCCGGAAGATGACATCGGCCAGCTCCAGCTGGTCCACGTCGCGGGTGTCCTCGTGCACGGCGATGTGCACCTCCCCGCCGGCACACTCGGCGGCCGGCGGGGGGCCCGCCCAACGGGTCACCACGACCTCGCCCGGCCACGGCACCCGGGTCAGCACATGGAGGGGAGCCGTGACGGACACGGGCTCGTGGCCGGGCAGCGGCAACGGGTCCAGCGAGGCGGGCCACTCCGGCTCCGCCGCGCCCATCATCGAGTAGAACAGGCTCCGCAGCCGGACCGCGGCCTCGCCCGGCACGGAGGTCGTGTACGCGGCGGGTCCCGGCAGCGGCCGATGGTCCTCGACGAGCCGGTCGATCTGCTCGCGCAACGGCCCACGGGGATCGAGCCGGGGCGCCTCCCGCATCAAGTCGGAGACCGGCGCCCCGGGGTCGAGTTCGTGCAGCGGAGCCGCCGCCAGCAGCACCGGAGTGCCGAGCGCCGCCGCGTAGAAGGTGACGGACCCGTGGTCCCCGACCACCGCGTCGGCCGCCACCAGGGCCTGCCGCCACCCCTCCAGCGGATCGATCAGCACCAGCCCGCAGCGCCGCGCCCGGTCCAGCCAGGCCCGGACCTGACCGGGACCGTGGCCGTGCCAGATGTTGGGGTGCAGGACGGCGGCGAACCGGTACTCGTCCACGGGGAACTCGCGTGCCAGCCGAGGCAGCAGTGCGGGCAGCAGGTCGTCGCCGCCCGCGCCGCCGTCCCCGAAGAAGGACTCCGGATTCCAGGTGGAGTTGAGGACGATCAGCCGCTGTCCCGCCCGTACCCCGAGCGCCCGGCGGAACCGCTCGCGGTAGGGACGGGCGGCGAGTACCCGGTCGAAGCAGGGATCACCGGCGAGCACGGCGGTCGGCGCGGCCTCGGGGCACGCGGCGCGCAGCCGGTCGCACTGCTCGGGATGGGAGAGGACGAGGGCGTCCGCGATGGGCACGCCATTGGCCAGGACCCACTGCGGGGCCTGCCCGAACACGGGTGCGGGATCGGCTTCTGTCCGCGTCCGCGTCCCCGCCCCCGATCCGGTGTCCGGTGTCCGGTGTCCGGTGTCCGGTGTAGCCAGCCTTTTAGTGTATCCGACACCGTGCGAAAGGATCGTCAACTTGCCACGCAAGAGCTCAAGTCGGCCCCCGAAGCTGGCGGAGACGGCCAGGTCGACCGGCGTCTCGACGGCCTGTTCCCACGGCAGCACCGGCAACCCGGTGCCGGCCAGGAGTTCGGCCGTACCGGCCGAGAACGCGGAGGACTCCGGGCAGGTGGCGAGGAGCTGAATCCGCAGATCACCGTCGAAGAGCGGCAGCACGTCGAGGAGCCGGGTGGCGGAGGTCACGTTGTGCACGACGACCAGCACCCGCAGACACTTCCCGCGTGTGGCCCACCGCACGGCACCGTCCCCGACCGGCACCCGCACCCATCCGGCCCGCTCCTGTGCCACCTGCGCCCCGCCCCTCCACTCACGGGCCGCGCGACTGCCCGGCCGACCAGCCACGATATCCAATCGGTGCCGACGGCAGGCGCGCCCGAGGAAGACGGTCCGCCCTTCCCGGTCAGGCGGCCATGGCCACGGCAGTCCTGCCGAGCACCCCGGTACGGGACCGGCCTGCCTTCCGCTCCCCGAAGACCACCACCCGCAGCAGCGCGAACCGGCCGACCCCGGCGAGCGCCGACGCCGACAGGTAGACACTCTGCTCGACCAGCGCCGACGGCTCGGCCCGGAACGCGTACAGGCAGAGGAGCGCCCCGGTCGTGAAGGCGTAACTCACGGCGACGGTCAGTCCGGACTGAAGGTGGACGCCCCATCCCCGGCGCCCGCTCCGGAACGAGATCCGGCTGTGCAGCTCGGTCGCTATCACCGTGGACACGACCGTCACCAGAGCGTTCGCCACGGCCAGCGGCATCCGGTCGTGGAGCAGGACCAGCACCCCGCTGGAGGCGACCCCGACCCCACCGCCGCAGACCACGAAGCGCACGAAGGCCGCGACAAGCGCGCGAGGAGTGCGCGTCGGCTGAGGGGTTGGGGCGGTCACGAAATGCCTCCGGAGGCTGTATCGGGCGGTACGAAGATCTCACCCCAGAACCTACGGATCCGTCGTCCTCCCCACGACCCGGTTTCTCCCCGACTTTCCTGGGGGTTGTCCCTCAGGGAACCTCAGGGGACCTCAGGGGGTCTGACAGGGGTCTATGGGGGGCTGGGCGACAACTCATCCCCTGGAGCAGCCGAGCCGGGCTCCCGCGTCCCTCGCGCACGCACCGTACGGCTCAGCCCGCCTGCACCGACGGGGCTCGGGAGGAAAGGAATCCGGCGCTGAGCGCAGCGGCGCCGGACTCCGCGAGCCAGTCCGCGAAGGTGCGCAGTCCGGGGTGCACCACGCGCAGGACCTCGATGTCGGCGTGCCAGCGCGCGCCGGCTGCCCAACGTTCCCTGACGCGGGCGATCTCGGGGCTGAGCGCGGCGGCCTCGTCGTGGGTGAGCTGCTCGTAGCGCACGGCCGTGCCGGTCGCCTCGGTGATGGCGGCGACCGCCTGCGCCGGGGTCGGGGCGTCCCCGGCCAGCTCCAGTGTCCGGCCGGCGAACCGGTCGGGGTCGTCGAATGCCAGCGCGGCGAACTCCGCGATGTCCTCCAGCGCGATGACCTGGACGGGCTCGTCCGGCGGGAAGACGTGGCGGTGCACACCGTCGACGATGCGGTCCAGGCCGATGTCCCACGACGCGAGGAAGTTCGACATGAACCGCACCGGGCGCAGCACCGTCACCAGACGGATCCGCTCGCGCAGGTAGTGCTCTGTTCGTTCTTTGCCCTCAGCCACGGCCAGCCCGTCCCGGGTGGACGCGATGCCGGTGAACACGACGTGCCCGACTCCGGCCGCGGCCGCGGCGTCCGCGAGGGCCCGGCCGCGGACGAATTCCCGCTCCACGTCGGTGCCGGCCGGCCCGTACGCGACGGGCGGCACGGCGAACAGGGCCGAGGCCCCCTCCAGCGCCGCCGGCAGACTCGCCGGGTCGTCGAAGTCGCCCCGGGCGAGCTCGGCCCCGGCAGCCCGCAGCGCGAGGGCGGCGGGTGCGGTCGTGTCACGTACGACCGCACGCACCGGTCTGCCGGCCGCCAGGAGGCGACGTGCGGTGGCGCCGCCCTGCTTGCCGGTCGCGCCGGTCACGGCGACGAGTCGGTCCTCGGGACGAGCGCCGGGACCGGACGCGGGGTCTGACGGGTGAACAGCCATGTCATCCTCCGCCCCGGGGAGTTTCGGGGGCACGGTCGGCGTGGCTGCCCCGGGGACGATGTGGAATCCTGCACCCGGTTGAGTCGGACGGACAAGGGATTACGTGACATGGCTCCTGCTCCCCCTGACACCGGCCGGGCGGATGCCCGGCGCAACCGCGCGAAGGTGCTCGTCGCCGCCGTGGGCGCGTTCACCGTTCAGGGACTCGACGTGTCGCTCAGCGAGATCGCACGGCAGGCGGGGGTCGGCACCGGCACGGTGTACCGGCACTTCCCGAGCAAGGAGACCCTGCTGGAGGCCGTGCTCGTCCAGCACGTCGAGGATCTGGTCGCCGCCGCCCGGCGATGGGCCGCCCAGGCCCCTCCCACCGCGGCCTTCTTCGGGTTCCTTCTGGAGACCATCGACAAGTCCGCCGGGCGCAGGCACGTCTGTGACCTCGTGACCACTGACACCAGCTGGCCGCGACCGATGCTCGCCGCGTCGGGTCGCCAGTTCCGGCAGGCACTGGGCGAGCTGCTGCGCGCGGCCCAGCAGGCCGGTGGAGTCCGCTCCGACCTCGGCTCGGACGACGTCGCCGTACTCATCGTCGGGTGCGCGACGATGCGGGCCGCCCATCGGGACGGCGCCGGGGGAGTCCGCATGGTCCACCTGGCGCTGGAGGGCCTGCGGGGGCCGGCCTCGGTCACGGAAGGGCATGCGTTTCGTTACGGGCCCGGCGGGCGTCACGCAATGAGAACGCGGTGCGAGGAGTGCGGGGCCGAGTTCGAGGCCAGGACCGCGGGGCGCCCGGCACGCTACTGCGGTGCTACGTGCCGGCAGCGGGCCCATCGCCGTCGCTCCGGATGACGGGACACCTCCGGGGCAGGGTGTCGGCCGGCTCCGAGCGACCGCAAGTCCCTCCCGACCGCGGTCGGGAGGGACTTGCGTCAGCCAGGGTGAGGGCAACCTCGACGCGAAGGCGGGCTACCGGACAGTGGCTCAGCCGCGGTCACCGCTGCCGACGCGCCCCATCTGCCTGATGTGTGACCTGGCCGCCGGCACCGCGTGGCGTCAGCCGCAGTGGTCCGCCTTCTCCTCATCGGTCATCGCCCGGGTGTGCTGCGTCTTGGTGCTCGGCGCGTCCGGCATCGGGCCCGTCGCGTCGAAGGGCACGTACCAGTAGTAGTGGCCGTAGAAGCGGTCCGGGAAGTGCAGCTCGTACGTACCGCTCACGTGCTGCATCTGGGCCTCGCGGGTCACCCAGCCGACCTCGCCCGGCCGGACGTTCACGGCCGTCAGCTCCGACTCGGTGTGCGAAGTCTCCCAGGTGTGCCCGTAGGTGGCCGTGATGCTCATCTTGAAGACGAGCGAGAAGCCGTACTCCGCGGTCAGGGAGACGCCGACGCTGTTGGACTCGCCCGTCGTGTCCGACCAGCCGACGGTGGAGGTCTGGCTGTCCGGGGTGCAGTTGAAGGCGGAGTCGCCCACCTGGTGGGCCTCGCCCATCGATATCTCGGGCGCCCCGTCGGGGTGGAACACACAGCTGTCGGTCCCGTTGTCGCACTTGTCGAGCAGTTCACGGATGGTGGGCTGGTCCTCGGCGAGGGCGGTGCCGGGAGCGACCAGGACGGCGCTGCCCGCGGTGACGAGCGCCGCCAGAAGCAGGGGGAGCCGGATTTTCACTGTCATGGGTGATCTCCGTGGGGGGTGATCGTGCCTGTGGGGGGAGGGGGAACGGGAGTGCCCGGTGGGGCGGGCGGTCAGCTGAAGCCGATGGACTGGGTGCGGTCGTTCATGAACGACCCGATGGCCGGGCTGTTGTCCTCGAACGGGCCGTCCCGGTCACCGTTCAGTCCGGGCTCCGGGTAGAGCCAGAGCGCGCAGCCGCCCCAGGGCTGTACGGAGGAGATGCGGTTCTTCCAGTCGTCCGCGAGGTCGAACTGGAAGTTGACCCAGCCGTCCTTCACGCACGGCTCGGCGCCCCAGACGGTGAGTGACGCCCCGCCGTACTGCTCGTCCTCGAAGAAGGTCCCCTGGATGACGCCGTCCTGTGCCTGGGCGGTCATTCGGGCCCGGAACGCGTCGCTGCGTACCGCTTCGGTCGCGGAGCGTGGTGCCCCCGTGATCCGGCCGCCGCTGGCGGCCTCGATGGCCTCCGTGAATGTCCGGTAACAATGCTCACTGCCGGACGCCGCATTCACTGTGCAGTGCGGGGCGCCACCGTCACCGGTCAGTGGTCCGGCCGTGTCCCGGACGGCCGCGCCGGCTGTCGGAGCGACGGCGGCGGCCGAGAGCAGCAGCGCCGCGGTCAGGATGCCGGAGGTTCGTGCGGATCTTGCACGCATAGGCAACATCGCTTTCCTGAGGGTCAGTTGGCTCCCCGCGCCTTTCCGGGATCGCTCACGGCAAACCGGCCCGGCCGCTTTCTCTTTCACCACCGAGCCGACCGCGTGGCCCGGCCCGGCTTCGCGGCATCCGCGCGTATCCGGACGCGGCGGTGGAGGCCTCGGTCCGGGCTGTGTGCGGGAGCCTCCGCCCTCCCGTCTCCGGTTGTTCGGCCGAATGCCACCGCGTGCACACTGCAAGGGTCTTCCCTGGGCATATCGATTCTGGAACACTCCAGTCGCTTTCGCCCTTACGCCCCCTCACCCCACAGAGGCCCTCACTCATGGCAGAACTGAACCGTCGCCGCCTCCTGCAACTCGCCGGAGGCACGGTCGCCTTCTCCGCGTTGTCGAGCAGCATCGCCCGTGCCGCGTCCCTGCCCGCGAAGGGCCGCACGGGCACGCTGAAGGACGTCGAGCACATCGTCGTACTGATGCAGGAGAATCGTTCCTTCGATCACTACTTCGGCACCATGAAGGGTGTGCGCGGATTCGGTGACCCGCGTCCGGTCACGCTGCCCAGTGGGAAGCCGGTGTGGCACCAGAAGAACATTCTCGGCAAGGAGGTGCTGCCGTTCCGGCCGCCGGCCGACGATCTCGGGCTGCAGTTCCTCCAGGACCTGAACCACGACTGGGCCGGGGGACACTGGGCGTTGAACAAGGGCGCGTACGACCAGTGGGTGCCCGCCAAGACCGCTACGACGATGGCGCACCTCAACCGTGAGGACATCCCGTTCCACTACGCGCTCGCCGACGCGTTCACCGTCTGCGACGCGTACCACTGCTCGTTCCTCGGTTCCACCGACCCGAACCGCTACTACCTGTGGAGCGGGTACACCGGCAACGACGGCACCGGCGGCGGGCCCGTGCTGGGCAACGACGAGAAGGGGTACGGCTGGAAGACCTACCCCGAGCGGCTGGAGGAGGCCGGGGTGTCGTGGAAGGTCTACCAGGACATCGGTGACGGGCTCGACGCCGCCGGCTCCTGGGGGTGGATCGACGACGCCTACCGGGGGACCTACGGCGACAACTCGCTTCTTTACTTCAACAGTTATCGCGACGCCAAGCCCGGTGATCCCCTCTTCGAGAAGGCGCGCACCGGTACCGACGTCAAGAACGGTGACGGGCTCCTCGACGACCTCAAGGCCGATGTCCGGGCCGGGACGCTTCCCCGGATCTCGTGGATCGTCTCGCCCGAGGCCTACAGCGAACACCCCAACTGGCCCGCCAATTACGGCGCCTGGTACATCTCGCAGGTGCTGGACGCGCTGACCGCCAACCCCGAGGTGTGGGGCCGGACCGCCCTCTTCGTCACCTACGACGAGAACGACGGATTCTTCGACCACGTCGTGCCGCCGTTCGTCCCGTCCGGGGCCGCGCAGGGGCTCTCCACCGTGGACACCTCCGCCGACCACTTCCCCGGCGACCTCCGATACGCGGCCGGGCCCTACGGCCTCGGCCAGCGCGTGCCCATGACGGTCGTGTCCCCGTGGAGCACCGGCGGGTTCTCGTGTTCGGAGGTCTTCGACCACACCTCCGTCATCCGGTTCATGGAGGAGCGCTTCGGCGTCCACGAGCCCAACATCTCGCCCTGGCGGCGCGCCGTCTGCGGCGATCTGACCTCGGCCTTCGACTTCAGCCGTACCGACACCGCACCCGCCTCGCTGCCCTCCACGGACGGATACGCGCCGCCGGACAACGGCCGGCACCCCGACTACGTGCCGGTGCCGCCGGTCTCCGGCAGTGTGCCCAGGCAGGAGCCCGGCTCGCGGCCCACCCGGCCGCTGCGGTACGCGCCCCTCGTGGACGGGGCGGCCGACCCGGCCTCCGGGAAGTATCGGCTGACCTTCAGCGGCGGCGACGCGGCCGGGGCGCAGTTCCTGGTGACGTCGGCGAACCGCACCGACGGGCCCTGGACCTACACCACCGAGGCGGGCAAGACGCTCGCCGACAGCTGGAACACGGCCTACTCGAAGGGCGTGACCGACCTCACCGTGCACGGCCCGAACGGATTCCTGCGCGCCTTCCGGGGGCCAGGAAAGGCGGCAGGGCCGGAGGTGACCGCACGTCATGACCCGTCGAGCGGCGGGCTCGTACTGGCTTTGACTCATGCCGGTACGGGGACCGTCCAGTTGACCGTACGCAACGGGGACGCCTATGGCGGCGGGGCGCAGACCTTCGCGGTGCGTGCGGGTGCGACCGTGAAGCACACCGTTGACCTGCGCGGAAGCAAGCGCTGGTACGACATCACGGTGGTGTCGGACGCGGACGCCACGTTCCTTCGGCGGTTCGCCGGGCACGTCGAGACGGGCGAGGCCGGAACGAGCGACCCGGGCTTCGCCACCGGCTGAGCGAGCTGCCGTCTGCGTGGCGGGGGGGGGCAAGGGGGCGCGGGTCGGGTCCGGCCCGCGCCTGCGCCTCCCCTGACCATCCGTCGGCTGTGCGTGCACCGTCCGTCGGGGTGTGTCCCACGGGTGCGTTAGGGTTTTCGTCGGGTCATGAGTTCCAGCGCGCAGCCCCGGCTGGCTGGACGGCACCCCGCTCCGCTGCGGGTGCTCCGGGTGACGACCTGCCCCGTGCGCGAGGTACGGGGAACAGCGGACCGCGGTGCAGAGCGCTCGGGGTCCATCACCCCCGGAAGGCGGGACCCACCATGCTGCGTCATCTCACCGAGAACGGCTCCGTGCGGAGCGACGGCTGCGACCGGTACGCCGCAGGCCATCAGGTGCACTGGATCCATGCCAAGAAGTGCCGGCAGGAGCCCGGCCAGGCCGTCGAGATACTGCTGACCGCCAGTGACGTCCGGGACGACGGATGGGTCGTGCTGCGTGCCGCGTTCGACTACGCGGGCGCCCTTCCGGCGGTCTGGACGCACTCTCCGGACGCGCTGCGGGAGACACTCGCCGGTCACCGCGGACGCGTGTACTGGCTGTCCCGCTGGCACGCGCTGAAGCTGGTGGACGGAGACGACCCGGCCGCCTCGCTCGTCAACGTGGCCCTTGAGAGCGGGGAGTTGTGCGACGTCCAGGGTTCCGGGCGGTCGTAGTCCGGGTCCGGCCGGGCGCGTTTCGGCCCTGTCCGTTCTGTCTGTCCATGCGGGCGCACTCGGCCGCGCACCGGCTCGGGGTGGCCGGGGCGGTACCCGAAGATGTTGGTCAATTGTGCGGGGATATCTGCCAGTTGCTTCGCTCTGGCTGCACATTTGATCGCCGTTGACCGCCGTGGCATCACATAAAATCCTTATAGTGGGCGTGCGTTGATCGAACGATCGTGACGCGTGAAGCTTCCGCCACAGGAGTCAGGACGATGACGCGCCCATCCTCCGCACGGCCCGAGCCCGCCTCGCCCCCTCCGGAGTGCCCCGCACACGCGAGGCCCGGGGCCGTGCCGCTCAGCGGCCCCTCGTTCCAGACCGAGCCGCAGGCCGTCTACCGTGCCATGCGCCGTGATCACGGGCCGGTCGTCCCCGTGGAACTGCCGGGCGGGTTCCCCGCCTGGCTGGTCATCGGATACCGCGAACTCCATCAAGTCACCAGCGACGGCGAGCTGTTCCCGCGCGATGTCGGCCTGTGGAACCAGTGGGAGCACATCCCCGAGGACTGGCCGCTGCTGCCCATGGTCGGGCGGCCGCTGCCGTCCATCTACTTCAGCGCGGGGGACGAGCACCGGCGGCACGCCCGGATGGTCGGGCCCGCCCTCGAAGGGACCGATCCGTTCGAGATCCGCAACCACTGCGAGGAGCTGGCCGACCGGCTGGTCGACGCCGTGTGCAGCCGGGGCACCGCCGACCTCGTCGCCGACTTCTGCGAGCCCTTACCCGTGCTCGTCCTCGCCCGGCTGGTCGGGTTCCCCGACGACGAAGGCGCCGACATCGCGCAGGTGTTGAAGGACCTGGCCGACGGCGGTCCGGGGGCGCAGGAGGCCCATCTGCGTTTCGGGGAACACATGCGGCGGCTGGTCGCCGCCAAGCGGGCCGAGCCCAGGGATGACGTGACCTCCCGGATGCTCGCCTTCCCCGAGGCCTTCACCGACGAGGAGTACATGCTCGACCTGATGGCCATCACGGCCGCCGGGCACCTCACCACCGCCGACTGGATCAGTAACTCCCTGCGGCTGATGCTCACCGAGGACGAGTTCGCCGAATCGATGGCGGGCGGGCGGCGCAGCGTGGCCGAGGCCATGAACGCGGTGCTCTGGGAGGACGCGCCGACCCAGATCCTCGCCGGACGCTGGGCCGCCCGGGACACCCAGCTCGGCGGCCAGCGGATCAGGGCGGGGGACATGCTGCTGCTCGGGCTCGGCGCAGCCAACACCGATCCGCTGATCCGGCAGAGCCTGTCCGGCAACGGTGCCTCCGCCCAGGGTGGCAACGGCGCGCACCTCGCCTTCAGCCACGGCGAGTACCGGTGCCCCTTCCCCGCTCAGGAGATCGCGGAGACCATCGCGCGTACCGGCATCGAGGTGCTGCTCGACCGGCTGCCCGACCTTGAGCTGGGTGTCGCCGTCGCTGACCTCGTACGGCGGCCCTCCGCCTTCCTGCGCGGGACGACCTCGCTCCCCGTCCGGTTCACCCCCGTTCGTACGACAGGAGACCTCTCGTGACCTGCCCTCACGCCGCCGCGCACACAGCTGCCCCGGACCGCGGGACCGTCGTCATCGACCCCATGGTCCAGGACCTGGACGGTGAGACGGCGCGGCTGCGCGACGCCGGGCGGCTCGCCCGGATCGACCTGCTCGGCGTACCCGCCTGGACCATCACCCGGTATGCCGACGCACGTGAACTCCTCGTCGATCCGAGGCTGGTGAAGGACATCGACGCCTGGGAGCTGTGGCGGAGCGGCGAGGTGACGCATGCGTGGCCGCTCATCGGGATGATCGACGCCGGGCGGTCCATGTTCACCGTGGACGGCGCCGAGCACCGGCGGCTGCGGACCAAGACCTCCCAGGCGCTCACGCCCCGCCGGCTGGAGGCCATCAGGCCCGACATCGAGAAGTTCACCCGGGAGCTGTTGGACGCACTCGCCGACGGCGGCAGGGACGGGGCCGTCGTCGACCTCAAGTCGGTGTTCGCGCAGCCGCTGCCGATGCGGGTCGTCGGCATGCTGATGGGCGTGGACCCCGCCGAGAACGCCATGCTGACCAGGCAGTACAAGGCCTTCTTCTCGATGCTCACCCCGCAGGACGAACGGCTCGCCCTGCTCGCCGAGTTGGATGTCTTCTACTCGGGGCTCGTACGCGAGAAGACGGCACGCCCCACCGATGACCTGACCTCCGCGCTGATCCTCGCGGAGGAGGGCGGCGAGCCCCTCACCGAGGAAGAGGTGGTGGGCAATCTCAAGGCGATGGTCGCGGCCGGCCACGAGACCACCATCGGGCTCATCCTCAACGCCGTACGAGCGCTCCTGGCGCACCCGGAACAGTTGCGGCTGGTCCTCGACGGGGAGGTCTCCTGGGAGACCGTGATCGAGGAGACGCTGCGGTGGGACACCCCGACCACCCATCTGCTGATGCGGTTCGCCACCGAGGACATCCAGGTGGGTGACGACGTCATCGCCAAGGGCGAGGGCGTGGTCATCTCCTACCGGGTGATCGGCCGGGACCCTGAGCAGCACGGTGCCGACGCGGATGCCTTCGACATCGCCCGGCCCACCCCCATCCGGCACATGACCTTCGGCCACGGCCCGCACATCTGCCCCGGTGCCGCGCTCTCCCGGGTCGAGGCGGGGATAGCCCTGCCCGCCCTCTTCGGGCGCTTCCCCGGGCTGCGGCTCGCGGTGCCGGACGCGGACATCCGCAAGCTTCCGGTGATGACGCAGAACGACATGGAGGCCTTCCCCGTACTGCTCGACGCCTGAGTCCGGGCGGCGCGGCGGTCGACGTCCCCGCCCGGGCCGGGCAGCGGCGCGCGTACCGCCGGCCACCGCCCGATGTCTGATACGTCGCACGCTCCAACCTGGCGCCGTGGGCCGGAAGGGCGGTCACCGACGCCGCGTACGAACCGCCGACGCACCGGTCCCGCCGATGTCCGGGGCCGGCTGTCCGGCATATCGTGGCGGTAGCCGGACGACGGTCGGCAGCGGCGCGGAACAGGGCGTGAACCAGTGAGTCGAAGCGCTTCGACACGGCTATGGACACGTTGTGCGTGCGGGTCTAGGCTCGCACTATCTGTGCATGTCACAGCCAAATGATGGGAAGTCGAAGCGCTTCGCACGTCTGGCCGAATCTGCCGGTGCAGGCCGGTATACGTGCCGGTGTCCGACGTCGTTCTGTGATGGAGAGCTGAATGGTCACCCTTGCCGAGGTCGCACAGCACGCCGGAGTCTCCGCGAGCACGGTGAGCTACGTCCTCAGTGGGAAGCGATCCATCTCGGTGCCCACCCGGGAGCGGGTGGAACAGAGCATCAAGGAGCTCGGTTACCACCCCAACGCGGGTGCGCGGGCGCTCGCCAGCAGCCGGTCGAACATCATCGCGCTCATGGTGCCGCTGCGCACCGACATGTACGTCCCCGTGATGATGGAGATCGCCATCGCGGTCGCCACCACGGCCCGCACCCACGGGTACGACGTCCTGCTGCTGACCGGTGAGGAAGGTCCCGCCGCGGTGCGCCGGATCGCCGGCAGCTCGCTCGCCGACGCGATGATCCTGATGGACGTCGAACTGCACGACGAACGGCTGCCGCTGCTGCGCGAGACCGACCGTGCGGCCGTGCTCATCGGACTGCCCGCCGACACCGACGGACTCACCTGTGTGGACCTCGACTTCGAGGCGACCGGGGCACTCTGTGTGGAGCACCTCGCCGGCCTCGGGCACCGTGAGGTCGCGGTGATCGGTGAGGCGGCCGCGGTGTACGAGCGGCACACCGGGTTCGCCGAGCGGACCGTCGACGGAGTGCGGGCCAAGGCGAGGGAGGCCGGGGTGAGGGTTCTGCACCGGCCCTGCGAGGGCGGCTATCCGGCGATGGGCCAGACCCTCTCGCGGATATTCGACGAGCGCCCCGGCACCACCGGCTTCATCGTGCAGAACGAGTCGGCGGTGGAGCCACTGCTCAACCTCCTGCGGCAGCAGGGCCGGGCCGTGCCCGAGGACGTGTCCGTGGTCGCGATCTGCCCCGAGCAGGTGGCCACCCAGGCATCGGTGAGGCTGACCTCGGTGGCCATTCCGGCGCAGGAGATGGGGCGCCGCTCGGTCGAACAGGTCATCGCGAAGCTCTCCGGCCGCGGCACGGACGAAGTGGAGCTGCTGGCACCGGAGCTGACGGTACGGGAGAGCACCGGCCCCGCCCCGAGGTGACACCGGACGGCAGTGCGTGCCGAGCGGGCCCACGGCGCCGCTGAGGTTGACCCAGGGCATCAGCTCGTCGTCGGAGTCGGTGTCCCAGGTTCTCTCCTCCATGGTGGTGGGGGAGTGCTACCGCGGCCCCAGTTCGAGGACGCGGTCCACGCCGGCTGTCAGCTCCAGCGGAGCAGCGGTGGAGCCGGCGGAGGAACCGGTGAGTGTGCTGCCGTCTCCCGTGCGGACATCGACACGGGCGTCACGGGCGGGGTGCAGCACCGCGGTCGCGGTGCCGTCGGCTGACCAGCGCAGATCCAGCCCCGCGCCGAACCGGGTACGTATGCCGCGCAGTTCACCGCCTGCACAGCCGGTGAGCGGGGCGGGCAGCAGGACCAGCCGTCGCGGTGTCGACTGGACGAGCGACTCGATGACCGCAGCGGGCAGCGCATGGGCGGCGTCGGCGTTGTAGACGTCGCGCCCCGGATAGTGCGCGCTCATCAGGGAGTCGTGGAAGAAGTCGCCCGAGAGGACGGCGTCCAGTGCGGCGGAGGCCCGGACGGCGTCCCGCAGCCGCGCGGCGATCAGCGCGTGGTGCAGATGCCCGTGGGCGGAGTCGTTCTCCGATCCGCGCAGCACCAGCGCGCGATGCGCGGCGGCCGACAGGTCAGGGGTGTCGTACGGATTGATCGCGTCCAGCGGCCACACCGGGTAGAGGTGGCTGAGGTGGCGGTGGTCGTAACTCTCCTCCAGGCCCGGCCACGCCCATTCGGCCAGTGCGCCGTCCCTGTTGACGGAGAACTCCGGGAGCCGGGCCGCGAGCGCGCGCCGGCGGTCGGACGCCGGGTGGGTGGGGGAGCGGTCGGCGGACACGGTCAGCGCGTGGCGGGCGGCCGCGACGTCCATCGTCGCGTTGACCGTCACCCAGCTCGCGTTGGCGGGCCGGTTCTCCGGCGAGTACGAGGGCACGACGGCGACGGTCCCGTCCGGGGCGGTGCGGGTCAGGAAGTCCTCGTAGAACAGGGCGGCCTCGTCCAGGGCGTCGACCAGACGCGGGTCCGTCACCCCGGTGGTCTCGGCGTGTTCGAGCAGCGGCTCCAGGAGCCAGTCCGCACCGGCCGTCCACAGATGCAGCGGATACGCGCGCTGGAAGTGGCGGGTGTGGCCGGACTCGCCGTCGGTGTGGGACGGGGCGACGATGCCCCGCGCCCCGAAGACCGCCCGCGCGTTGTCCCGCCAGTCGCCGAGCTGGCCGTACACCAGGGCGGCATGGGCCGAGGACACCTCCGGCAGTGCCGCGGCCGCCGCCGAGGCGATCTGAAGGTTGAGGTTGGCGTTGGTGGTGAACGCCCCCGACCAGGCGGTGTCCCAGTCGCCCGTCCACAGACCCGTCAGCCGGGGAGGCAGCACGCCGGAGGACGAGAGCAGGTGGTAGCGCCCGGCCGCGAACAGCCGCTCCAGCAGAGCGGGACTGCCCGGACGGCTGACCAACTCACTCCCGGGCAGGGCGCGCTCGGCCGGATCGGCGTCCAGGGTCAGGGAGGCCCGTTCGAAGGCCGGCCGGTGCAGCGGAAGGTGCCGGGCGAGCAGCTCCCGGTAGCCGTCCCCCGGCAGTGCGGCGCACTCCGCCGCGAGGTCGAGGTCGCCCGCGTGGCGCCGCACCCGGGTGAGCAGCAGCAGGCCGCGCGCACCCTCGACGCGGATGCCCTCACCCGACACCGACACCTTGCCGCCGTCCGCCCGGACGACGGTCACCCCGGTGTACGCGAGTTCGCTGTCCGGGTAGCCCGCCCGCAACGCCAGCCGGCCGCCGCCCGGGGTCAGTACGGTGCTGCGCCCGATCGCCAGCCGGGGCGGGGCGCCGGGCAGGGCGTGGTCCAGGGTCAGATCCACCGCGAGCCCCGGACCGGACACGCACTGGACGATCACGTCGTCCGCGCGGGAGACGAAGACCCGGCTGCGCCTGCCCTCGCAGACGGCCGTGATCTCACCCGTGGCGAAGTCGACCGTGCGCCGGTAGCCGGTGAGCGCCGTGTCGTCACCGGGGGCGGGTGCCGAGGCGGGGGTGGGACGGATCCGGGTCTGGAACGCCGGGTGGAAGGGCTGCACCCAGGCCAGTGGCCGGCCGGCGCCGAACCGCTCACCGGCCGTGGTGTCCCCGGCCAGCAGGGAGTCCCGCAGCCGGTCCAGCCGGCCCGCGAGCTCGGGCGGACGGGTGTGCTCGCTGCCGTTGGGCCGGACCAGCGTGTGGTGGTTGACGATGACCCGGTCGTCGACCGGATCCCCGTACACCATGGCGCCGTGCCGGCCGTTGCCGCCGAGGAAGGCGTCCTCCCAGCGGACGGCGGGGCGCGGCTCCCAGGTGCCGTCGGCCCGGGTGCGGCCGGTCACGGCGCGGCGCTTCTCAGTACGGCCACGCCGTGGCGGCCCAGTTCCACCCGGCCGTGCACCGCTTGGCCGGTCAGCAGGTCCTCCCGGTCGCCGGGCACGGCCACGGTGACCGGGGCGCGCCCGTGGTTGAGCAGGAAGAGCAGCTCGCCGCGGCGGACCGCCTCCACCCCGTCGGGCAGCCCCGCCAGCACCGGTTCCACGCCGGCCTCCCGTGCCACCCCGCCGAGCAGCGTGCGCAGCGCCTCCGGTTCGGGCAGCGTCGACACGTACCAGGCCCGGCCCCTGCGCAGCACCGCGGGCAGCCCGGCCAGCTCGCCGTCGCGGTAGGCGGCCACCACCTCGGTGCCCGCCTCCGCCTCCAGCTCCTCGGACCAGAGCCCGCCCCGGAAGCCGTCGCACTCCACGGCCGCGCCCGCGTCGAGCGGCCACCACTCGTGCAGGGTCCTGATGCCGAACAGCTCACGCAGCCGTACGTCCATGCCGCCCGGCCTGATCCGGTCGTCCACGTCCGCGACCCCGCTGAAGAAGCCGCAGACCAGTCTCCCGCCGCCGCGCACATACGCCACGAGGTTGTCGATCGCGGCGTCGGTGAGCAGATACAGGTGGGGTACGGCCACCACCTTGAACCGGCTCAGATCGGCGTCGGGCCGGGCGAACCCGGTGGCGAACCCGCCCTCCCACAGCGCCCGGTGCCAGCCCCGCACGACCTCCGTGTAGTCCAGCAGCGCGGACGGCCTGCCCTCCTGGGCGCCCGCCCACCAGGAGTCCCAGTCGTGCAGGATCGCCACCTCTGCGTGGACGTCGCTGCCGCCGACGGCCGGGCCGAGCAACGCCAGTTCCGCTCCGATCCGCTTGATCTCCCGGAAGGTGCGGCCCTGTTCGCCGGCGTGGCTGAGCATCCCGGAGTGGAACTTCTCCGAGCCCTGCCGGGACTGGCGCCACTGGAAGTAGCAGACGGCGTCCGCGCCGCGCGCCACCGCCTGGAGCGACCAGAGCCGGTTCAGGCCTTCGGGCTTGGGGTGGTTGACCCCCCGCCAGTTGACCGGGCCAGCGGCCTGTTCCATGAGCATCCACGGCCCGGCGGCCTGCGAGCGCGTCATGTCGGCGATCATCGCGTTGTACTGGCCGCCCAGCGGGTCCCTGGGGTCCGGATAGATGTCGACGGAGACGATGTCCTCCTGGGCCGACCAGGCCCAGGCGTCCTGCCCCGACCACAGCGGCATGAAGTTGGTCGTCACCGGGATGTGCGGGGTGTACCGGGCGACGATGTCCCGCTCGGCGGCATAGCACTCCATCAGCGCGTCGGAGGTGAACCGCTTGAAGTCCAGCACCTGCGCCGGGTTCTTCATGTACTGCGCCTTGCGCGGCGGCAGGACCTCCGTCCAGGAGTCGTAGCGCTGGCTCCAGAAGGCCGTGCCCCAGGCCTCGTTGAGCGCGTCGACCGTGCCGTACCGGCTCCGCAGCCGGCGACGGAAGTGGGCGGCCGTCTCGTCGCACCAGCAGTGGGTGCAGTACTCGTTGTTGATGTGCCACATGGTGAGCGCCGGATGGTCCGCGTACCTCGCCGCGAGGTCCTCGGTGAGGGCGGCGGCGTAGCGCCGGTAGACGGGGGAGCTCGCGCAGAACTGCTGGCGCGATCCGTACCAGACGATCGACCCGTCCTCCGCGCGCGGCAGGGTCTCGGGGTGCCGCGCCCCCATCCAGGGGGGCGGTGAGGCGGTCGGGGTGGCGAGGACGACGCCGATGCCGTGTTCGTGCATCAGGTCCATCAGCCGGTCCAGCCAGCCGAACTCCCGTGCACCGGGGCGTGGTTCGATCTTCGCCCAGGAGAAGACACCGAGGGTGACGGAGTTGACCCCGGCCTCCTTCATCAGCCGGGCGTCGTCCTCCCACACCTCCTCGGGCCACTGCTCGGGGTTGTAGTCGCCTCCGAAGAGGATGCGGCCACGGGCCGCGTCGCGCAGGGACGGCATGGCGTCTCTCGTTCCTTACTCGGGTTCCGCGTACGGGATGCCGCGGCCGTCGGTGCCCAGGTGGACACGGCCGTGACGCGGGGGCCGCCGGTGATCACTTCGCCGGTCCGGCCCCGCTGACGGGAGTCGTCGTTGATCCGGACCCGGTCGGCGCCCGCGTCGTCCGGGCGCGGTACCGCCACACCGTCGTACGTCGCGGAGACCCGCCCGGCCCGGAAGGCGGCCGGGTAGCCGACGCCGGGCCCCTTCCGGGTCTGCGGACCGGTGCGGGGGTCAGCCCTTCACGGCGCCCGTGAGCATGCCCTTCTGGAAGTGCTTCTGGACGAACGGCGACAGCACCGCGACCGGGATCAGCGCGAGGATCATGACCGCCATCTGCACGGCGAGGCTGTTGATCGCCCCGCTGCTGACCGCCGCGCCCATGGCGCCCGGGGGCACCTGGTGCTGGAGGACCAGCTGACGCAGGATCATCTGCAGCGGGTACTTGTCGCTGTCCTGGATGTAGAGCATCGCGTTGAACCACTGGCTCCAGTAGCCGACCGCGTAGAACAGCGAGATCACCGCGATCACCGCACGCGACAGCGGCATGATGATCTGGAGCAGGATGCGCCACTCGCCGGCGCCGTCGATCCGTGCCGCGTCGATGAGTTCGGGCGCGGTGTCCATGAAGAAGCCGCGCAGGACCAGCACGTTGAAGACGCTGATCGCGCTGGGCAGGATCATCGACCAGTAGCTGTCGCTCAGCCCGATGCCCGTGACCAGCAGATACGTCGGGATGAGACCTGCGCCGAAGAACATCGTCGCCATCAGGGTCATCAGCAGCGGTCGGTGGGCGTACGAGTCGCGGCGGCTCAGCCCGTACGCGCACAGGACCGAGACCACCATGCTCACCACCGTGCCGACGACGGTGAGGCCCACGCTCACGGCGGCCGCGCGGGTCACCGCGCCGCCGCTGAGCAGCTCCTTGTAGGCGATGAAGGTGAGGTGCCTGGGCCAGACGACCAGACCGCCCGCCTCGTTGATCGTCTTCGTGTCGGAGAGGCTGGTGACCAGCACCACCCAGATCGGGATGATCACGACCGCGCAGATCGCGACGAGACCGACGCCCTTGAAGGCGAGACCAGCCCTGGTGGGCTCCTCCTCCCACACCGGGCGGGGCTCCATGCGCAGGGCGCGCTGGAGCGGGGTCTCCACGCGGGGCACGGGCCGCGCCGGGTCCTTCTCGTGTTCCAGGAGAGTTGTCATTTCTTGGAGTACACCCCCTGCTCACCCAGCATGTGGGCGACCTTGTTGGCACCCAGCACCATGGCGACGCTGAACAGCCCCTTGAAGATCCCGGCGGCGGCCGCGTAGCCGAAGTCGCCGGTCTTGATGCCCGTCCACCAGATGTAGGTGTCGAGGATTTCCGATGCGCCGGCACCGACCTGGTCGCGCTGGAGCAGGATCTGCTCGAAGTCGAGGTTGAGCGCACTGCCCACCCGCAGGACGAGCAGCAGCGCGATGACCGGGCGCAGCGCGGGCAGCGTCACGTGCCACATGCGGCGCCAGCGGCCCGCCCCGTCCACGGCCGCGGCCTCGTACAGATCGGTGTTGACGGCGGCGAGCGCGGCGAGGAAGACGATCACGCCCCAGCCCGCGTCCTTCCACACCGCCTGGGCGGAGACCAGGAACTTGAAGAAGCCCGGGTTGGTCATCAGGTCGAAGCCCTCGTGACCGTGGTCGCGCAGCCACTGGGCGACCAGGCCGGCGCCGCCGAACATCTGCTGGAACACGGTGACGACCAGCACCCAGGAGAAGAAGTGCGGGAGGTAGACGACCGCCTGGACCCAGGCCCGGACCCGGGCGCTCATGATCGTGTTGAGCAGCAGGGCGATCGCGATCGGGACGGGGAAGAAGAGGACGAGCTGGGTGACGAAGATGACCAGGGTGTTGATGAGGACTTCCCAGAAGCGGTAGTCCTCGAAGATCCGGGTGAAGTTGTCGAAGCCGACGAAGGGGCTGCCGGTGATTCCCAGGTCGTAGACGTCGTAGTCCTGGAAAGCCACGATGTTCCCGAGCAGCGGGACGTAGTTGAAGATCAGCAGCAGGGCGATGGCCGGCAGCGTCATCAGCACCAGGGTGCGGTCGCGCCGCAGCCGCTGGCGCCAGGTGATGCCGCCCGCCTGCGGTCCGGTGCCCGCGGATCTGTCCTTCGCCGGTCCGTTCCTGGCCGGTCCGTTCCTGGCCGGTCCGCTCTTGGCCGGTCCGCTCTTCGCCGTACGGGACCGGCGGGAGCCGATCGCCCGGGACCTGCCCGTCCGTCCGCCGCTTCCGTCCGTGCCGTCGCCGCTCCCGCTGCCACCGGCCGGGGCGGCGGCCCCGTCGGCGGCGCTGTCCGGGTCGGTCGGGACCGTGGACCGTGGCTTCACCGTGTGCTCCCCATGTCGTGCTCTCCGCCCCGGCCGCCGGGCTTCCCGCGCCCGGCGGCCCTCTCGCTGTCCTGCGTACGGTTGGTGCGCGTCGTACGCGTCAGTTGCCGGAGCCGTTCTTGTCGAGAATGTCCTGGTACCAGGCGCGCAGCTTCTCGCCGCCGCTCTTCTTCCAGGTGTTCACCGCGTCGTCGACGTCGCTGACCTTCTTGCGGCCGCGGCGGATGTCCTTCTGCAGGTCGTCGAAGGGCGTGTACAGGGAGGCGTACCGCTGCGGTTCGACGATCTGCATGCCGAAGAACAGCGGCTTCTTGACGTTCGGGGCCTGGCGCGCCATCCACGCCGCGTAGTCCTTCGCCAGCTGCGGCTGGTCCGGGTAGGCGATGGAGGTCGGGGGCGAGGCGAGGAACAGAAGGGTGGAGGGCTGGGCCTCTTCGACACCCTGCGGGGTGTACGTCGGGGCGCCGTCCTTGAGCGTGTAGTGGGTGCCCTCCACGCCGTAGTTGGTGAGCATGAACTCCTTGGTGCCGAACGGTGCGGCCGCGTAGTCGGCTATCGCGAGGAGCTCCTCGATCTGCGCCTTGGAGAGCTTCTTGCTGAGGAAGGTGAAGATGCCCGCCGGGTCGTCCTGCCACAGCACGGGCCTTCCGCCGTCGTGGCTGAAGAAGTCGAGCGCCTGCATGTCGAACTTGGCGTTGGCGGTGGCCTGTTCGGTGACCATGCCCTTCCAGCCGCCGGTGCCGTCGTTGTACATCACCACGTGTCCGCTGGTGAAGCGGATCTTGGAGTCGGCGTCCTTGTTGGCCTCGGCGTCCGGGTGGACGTATCCGCCGTCATGGAGCTTGCGGGCGAAGGCGAGCGCCTCGCGGTACTCCTTCGTCTCGATCTTGTGGACCAGCTTGCCGTCCTCCAGCTGCCAGTAGTGCGGCGCGTCGGGCAGCAGGCCGTAGATCTTCTGGACGCAGGTCCACAGGTCGTCGAACGCCCAGACCTTCTTCCTCGGGGCGGTGTACTCCTTGCCGAACGCCAGCAGGTCGTCCGCGCTCGCCGGGATCGCGCCGGAGCCGATCAGGTCCTTGCGGTAGAAGATCGCGTTGCCGATGACGGGTGTCGGCATGGGCAGCCCGCGCAGCTTGCCGCCGAAGACGGAGTACTGCCAGGCGCCCGTCGGGATGTTCGCCAGGTTCGGGTACTTCTTGACCGCCTCACCCGCCAGATACGGGCTCAGGTCGGCGAACTTGGCGGTGATCGCGTTGCGGATCTGCCCCTGCATGTTCCAGCCGGGGATCGTCATGACATCCGGGATGTCCGAGCCGGCGAGCACCGCGCCGATCTTGTCCTGGTAGGTGTTGCCGTCCTGCGGGTCGAAGTTCAGCGTGGCGCCGACCGCCTTGTTCACCGCCGTGTAGTACGCGTTGTCCTTCTTCGGGACGGTGCCCCACAGCGGGGTCATGACGCGGAACTTCGATCCCTTGCCCGGGACCGACTTCACCGAGGTGACGAGCGGGTCGGGCAGCTTGGTGAAGCCGGGGCTCGAACCGTTGACGCTCGCGACATCCGGCTCGACCAGGTTCAGCGGGGCGTACCTCGGCACAACCTTCTTGAGCGCCTTGCCCGTTGTCGTGCCCTCCTTGGCGCCGGAACCGGAGCCGGAACCGCCGCACGCGGCGAGCAGCGGTACCCCGCCGGCCACGGCGACAGCGGCCACCGCGCCGGTGGCGAGGAAGCTTCTCCGGCTCGGAGCCGTGGGGGAGGGGGAGGAATTCGGCGTCATTGCGTCAACCCTTCGAGGCGCACCAGGACGACACGTGGCGGGCGACCGCCGTTCGGTTCCTGTGTCTGAGGTGGAGCGTTGCTGGCTGAGCCGGCGTGACCGGCCGCAGGTGAAGCGGTTCAACAAGGAGGCGGCAGAAGTTGTCACCGTCCCGGGAAATCCTGGGCGCTGGGCGCCCCTTCGAAGCTATGTCGAAGCGCTTCGATGTTGCAGCGAGGTTAAGTGAAGTATCCCGGCCGCACAAGAGTTCGTTTCCAGATTCCTCCGACCTGTTTCCTCACCGTTTCCTGGCTCAACGGGAGCTGTCGCGTACGGAGGTCGAGGGAGAGGTCTTGACACTGGCGGGGTCGGCCATCGAGCATCGAAGCGCTTCGAAAGATCTTCTGAGGCTCCTCGGAGGCTCGCACGAGGTCCTGGCACCGGAAACCTCCCACCTCTCCAAGGGGACCCGCACGTGACGGAACAACCGCAGCCCTTCCGCGACCCGCGACTGCCCTTCGCCAAGCGCATCGACGATCTGCTCCAGCGGCTCACGCTCGACGAGCGGATCGCGATGCTGCACCAGTTCGCACCGGCGGTCGACCGGCTCGGGCTCGGTGCCTTCAGGACCGGCCAGGAGGCCCTGCACGGCGTCGCCTGGATGGGACCGGCGACGGTCTTCCCGCAGGCCGTCGGGCTCGGAGCGACCTGGAACGACGAACTGGTGCGCCGGGTCGGCGAGGCGGTCGGCAACGAGGTCCGGGCCAAGCGGGCCGAGGACGACCGGGTCGGGCTCAACGTCTGGGCCCCGACCGTGAACCTGCTGCGCAACCCGCTGTGGGGGCGCGGCGAGGAGGGGTACTCCGAGGACGCCGCCCTCACCTCCGCCATCGCGGTCGCGTACACCCGGGGGCTGCGCGGTGACCATCCGCACTACTGGCGGACCGCCCCGGTCCTCAAGCACTGGCTCGCCCACAACAACGAGACCGACCGCGACACCGCCTCCTCCTCGGTCCGCCCCCGGGTCCTGCACGAGTACGACCTCAAGGCCTTCCGCGGCGCCGTCCGGGCGGGCGCGGTCGCCGGGGTCATGCCCGCGTACAACCTGGTCAACGGCCGGCCCAACCACGTCTCGCCGCTCCTGTCCCAGCAGTTGCGCGGCTGGACCGACCAGTCGCTCGTGGTCTGCTCCGACGCGGGCGCACCCTCCAACCTCGTCGACTCCGAGCACTACTTCGACACCCACGAGGAGGCGACGGCCGCCTCCCTGCGGGCCGGCGTCGACAGCTTCACCGACCACGGCCAGGACTCCACCGTCATGACCGGCCGCATCGCAGGAGCCCTGGAACGCGGACTGCTCGACGAGCACGACATCGACACCGCCGTCCGCAGGCTGCTCGAACTGCGCTTCTCGCTCGGTGAGTTCGACCCGGGTCTCGACCCGTACGCGGATGCCGCCGACTTCGACACCGCCGGACACCGGGCGCTCGCCCAGGAGGCCGCGGAACAGGCCGTCGTCCTGCTCAAGAACGACGGGCTGCTGCCGCTGGACCCTGCCGCCGGGAAGACCGTCGCGGTCGTCGGGCTGCTCGCGGACGCCTGCAAGCTCGACTGGTACAGCGGCACGCTGATCCACCGCTCCACCCCGCTCGACGGACTCCGGGAACGCTTCGGTGCCGAGCACATCGTGTGCGCCGAGGGCGCCGACCTGGTCCGGCTGAAGTGCGCGGACGGCTGGCTCCAGGTGCCTGCCGCGGATGCCGGCCAGGAACCGGTGCGCGGCGTCGAGGGCGCGCTCGATCCGGCGCTCCTCGCGGGCCGCACCGACCTGCCCCCGCTGACCTGCGGCGACACCCCGACCGAGCTGGCGCTCGTGGACTGGGGCAACGGCGTGATCACCCTGCGGGAGCCGGACGGCCGCTATCTGTCGGTGGCCGAGGACGGCTTCGTACGTGCCTCCGCGGACGAGCCCGGCGGCTGGATCGTCCAGGAGACGTTCCGCCTGGAGGCGGTGGAGGGCCATGCGGGCGGGCACCGCCTTCTGCACATCGGAACGGGTAGGTATGTCTCTGTCGCCGCCGACGGCGTAAAGGTTGCCGCCCCCGGCGAAGAAATCTCCGGACCCGCGGACCCCGTCGGAACGGTCTTCGGGATCGAGGTGACCGAACGCGGCGAGGACGCCGTGGCCCGCGCCGCCGCGGCGGCCGACACCGTGATCGTCGTGGCCGGCAACGACCCCCACATCAACGGGCGCGAGACCGAGGACCGCACCACCCTCGACCTGCCCGCCCAGCAGGAGCGCCTCTGGCGCGCCGCCCACGCCGCCAACCCGCGCACCGTTCTCGCCGTCACCTCCGCCTACCCGTACGCCCTCACCGACGCGGCGGCCACGCTCCCCGCGCTCCTGTGGACCGCGCACGGCGGGCAGGCCGCCGGAACCGCGCTCGCCCGCGTCCTGGCGGGCGACGTCTCCCCGGCCGGCCGGCTGCCGCAGACCTGGTACGCCTCCGACGCGGAACTGCCCGGCCTGCTGGACTACGACATCATCGGCTCCCGCCAGACCTACCTCTACTACCGGGGCACACCGCTCTACCCGTTTGGCCACGGCCTCTCGTACAGCGCCTTCTCCTACAGCTCCCTGACCGCCGAGCGCGAGGGCGAGCTCCTGCGGGTGTCGCTGACCGTCACCAACACCGGCACCGTCGCCGCCGACGAGGTCGCCCAGCTCTACGTACGCGCCGTCGCACCGTCCGTCGTGCGGCCGCTGCGCCAACTGGCCGCCCACCGCAGGCTGCACCTGGCACCCGGCACCGAGCAGTGCGTCGACTTCACGGTCCCGGTCGCCGAGCTGGGCCACTGGGACGTGGCGCACGGCCGCTGGACCGTCGAGCCGGGCGCGTACGAGATCCAGGCCGGCGCCTCCAGTGCGGACATCCGGATGGTCGCCGTCGTCACCGTGAAGGGCGAACCGGCCGGACCCCGGCCGGTCCTGGCGCGCGGTCTGGAGGCGGCCGACTACGACGAGCAGCTGGCCACCGAGATCACCGACCGGACGAAGACGGACGGCGACGCCGTGACCGCCGTCGCCGAGCGCAACGAACTCCTCTACCGGCGCTGCGACTTCGGAGCAGGCGTGCGAGAGGTCGCGGTGTCGGCGTCGGGGGAGGGGACCGTCCGCGTCACCGTCGACGGCGCCACGGTCGCCGTCCCGGTGGCCCCCACCGGTGGCCCCTACGACTACCGCACCCAGCGGGCCGCCCTCGCCGCCTCCGGCGTCCACGACCTGCGCGTCAGCCTGGGCGGCGCCGTACGCCTCGCCCGGATCACCTTCACCGGGGACACCGAATGAACCGGGCCGCCCCCCGAACCCCCGTACCGCACTGCCCAGTTGCCTCCGGCAAGGAGTCCTCATGAAGTTCACCGACGGCTTCTGGCTCATGCGTGAGGGCGTACGCGCCTGCTACGCGACCGAGATCCGCGATCTGCGCGTCAGCGCCGACCGGTTCACCGCCTACGCGGCGGTCAAGCACGTCGCCGAACGCGGTGACACCCTCAACACCCCGCTGATCACCGTCGAATGCTTCTCCCCGGCCGAGGGGATCATCGGCGTGCGCGCCACCCACCACGCCGGGGCGGTCAGCCGCGGACCCGACTTCGCGCTCCCCGGCCTGGACCCGGCAGCCGCCGGGGCCCGGACCCGGCAGGAGGGCGCCGTCACCGAGCTGACCAGCGGACCGCTCACCCTGCGCATGGACGGCGACGGCCCGTGGGGCCTCACCTTCCTCGACGCCGAGGGCCGCCGGCTCACCGGCGTCGACACCAAGGGCACCGCCTTCGCCACCGCCCCGGACGGCACCCACCACATGGTCGCCCAACTCGCCCTGGACATCGGTGAGAACGTCTACGGTCTCGGGGAGCGCTTCACCCCGTACGTGAAGAACGGCCAGAGCGTCGACATCTGGCAGGCCGACGGCGGCACGAGCAGTGAACTGGCCTACAAGAACATCCCGTTCTACCTCTCGTCCCGCGGCTACGGCGTCTTCGTCAACCACCCCGGCAGGGTCTCCTTCGAGATCGGCTCGGAGTCGGTCGGCCAGGTGCAGTTCAGCGTCGAGGACCAGTCGCTGGAGTACTACATCGTCGCCGGCCCGACCCCCAAGGAGGTGCTGGCCCGCTACACCGCCCTCACCGGCCGCCCCGCCCTGCCGCCCGCCTGGTCGTTCGGCCTCTGGCTGACCACGTCGTTCTGCACCTCCTACGACGAGGAGACCGTCACCTCGTTCGTCGACGGCATGGCGGAACGCGACATCCCGCTCTCCGTCTTCCACTTCGACTGTTTCTGGATGCGCGAGTACCAGTGGTCGGACTTCCTCTGGGACCCGGACGTGTTCCCCGATCCCGAAGGCATGCTGGCCCGGCTCAAGGAGCGCGGCCTGCGGATCAGCATGTGGATCAACCCGTACATCGCCCAGAAGTCCGCACTGTTCGCGGAGGCGGCGGAGCACGGATACCTGGTGCGCAGGCCGAACGGCGACGTCTGGCAGTGGGACCTGTGGCAGCCAGGCATGGCCCTGGTCGACTTCACCGACCCGGCCGCACGCGACTGGTACGCCGGCAAGCTCCGGGTCCTGCTCGACCAGGGCGTCGACTGCTTCAAGACGGACTTCGGCGAGCGCGTCCCCACCGACGTGGTGTGGCACGACGGCTCGGACCCGGAGCGGATGCACAACTACTACGCGCAGATCTACAACCGCACGGTCTTCGAGCTCCTGGAGAAGGAGCGCGGACACGGCGAGGCGGTGCTCTTCGCCCGCTCGGCCACGGCCGGCGGCCAGCAGTTCCCGGTGCACTGGGGCGGTGACTGCTTCGCCTCCTTCACCGCGATGGCCGAGTCGCTGCGCGGCGGCCTCTCGCTGAGCCTGTCCGGCTTCGGCTTCTGGAGCCACGACATCGGCGGCTTCGAGGGCACCCCCGACCCCGCGGTCTTCAAACGCTGGCTCGCCTTCGGCCTGATGTCCTCCCACAGCAGGCTGCACGGCAACGTGTCGTACCGGGTGCCGTGGGCGTTCGGCGAGGAGGCGGTGGACGTCACCCGGAAGTTCACCCTGCTCAAGCACCGGCTGATGCCGTACCTGTACGAGGCCGCCGCCACCGCCCACCGGACGGGCGTCCCGATGATGCGCCCCATGCTGCTGGAGTTCCCGGGCGACCCGACGACCCGGATGCTGGACCGCCAGTACATGCTCGGACCGGACCTGCTGGTCGCACCGGTCTTCACGGAGGACGGGCAGGTCGAGTACTACGTCCCCGAGGGCACCTGGACGTCCCTGCTGACCGGCGAGACCGTCACCGGACCGGTCTGGCGCCACGAGACCCATGGCTTCGACAGCCTGCCGATCCTGGTGCGGCCCGGCGCGGTGCTCCCCTGGGGCGCCGACGACCGGCGCCCGGACGCCGACTGGCTGGACGGGCTCACCCTGCGGGCCTTCGGCCCGGCGTCCACCCTCACCAACACCCTGGTCACGGTGCCGGACCTGACGGGCGCGACCGCCGCCACGTTCCGGGTCGTACGCGACGGGGAGGCCCTGAGCGTCACTGCCGAGGGCACCGACCGGCCCTTCCGCGTGGTCGCGGAGGAGACGGGAGCCACGGGGGAGGGGGCGGGCACCGTGACGGTGGGCGGAGCCTGAGGCGGGCGGGGCGGGGGTGGTCGGCGCCGCCCCCGCCCGGCGCTCAGCGTGTCGCGTCGGCCAGGGCCCGGTCGGCCGCGGCGCGGGAGGTGTGCCACAGGGTGGTGACCGGCTCCCACACCCGGATTCCACGGTCCATGCCCACCGTCGCGGCGCCGAACGTGACGCCGACGTGCGAGGGGTCCGCCGCCACGGACAGGGTGCGGACGACATGCCCCTCGGTGGTACCCGGCGCCGCCGTGCGCACGGCGGCGTACCCGCGCTCGCCCGGCGACAGCGCATAGGCACCGCTCGTGGCCGGCGGCACGGGCTCGGCCGAGCCGTCCAGTCCCCGGAAGGTGACGGTCGGGATCCGGTCCACCACGCAGGTGCTGCCGCCCCGGTTGGTGACGGTGATCCGTGCCGTGTTCCGCTGCCCGCCTGGCGAGGCGGAGACCCCGAGGGCCTTCTCCTGGCAGACGACCGGGCGGGCCGCGGTACCGGCCGGTGCGGCTCCCGGGGTGGCGGACGCGCCGGTGGCCGTCAGGGCCACGGCGGCCGTCGCGGCGAGGGCGGCGGTGAGAGCGGAGGACGGACGCATGATGTTTCTCCCCATGGATCGACAGCCTGCGGTCGTGGCCGGAGGGCCCCGGCGGCCGGTACGGCCGACAGGGACATTCTGAACGGTATGCCCCGCTCCTGGCGAGAGATAGGACATATCGGTTCCCATGTCTGTCGCGGGCGGGCGCCCGGCCGGCAGGCTCAGTCGGCTCGCCGTGCCCGCACCGTGGCCAGCACCTGGCGATCCGGCTGCAACGTCAGGGTCGGCACGGGGCCGACCGTGCCGGGATCGACCTCCAGCTCGAACCGGCGCGCGAGCACCGCCAGGATCAGCACCGCCTCGACCATCGCGAACCGCGTCCCCAGGCAGACCCGCGGGCCGCCGCCGAAGGGGAACCACGCGTACTCCGCGATCGGGTGGCCCGTCTCCGCGTCCCACCGCTCCGGACGGAACTCCTCCGGCTCCGGGAACCACCGCTCGTCGCGGTGCGTCGCCCACTGGCTGCTCCACACCCTGGTGCCCTCCGGCAGCGGAACGCCACCGATCCGCGCGCCCTCCTTCGCGACCCCGGTGACCAGCCAGATCGTCGGATACAGCCGCAGCGTCTCCTTGACCACCGACTGCGTGTACGCGAGCCGCGCGTAGTCGTCGAACTCCGGCTCCCGGCCGCCGAGCACCCGGTCCAGTTCCTCGTGCAGCGCGGCGCGCGCCCCGGCGTTGCGGGAGAGCAGGTACCAGGCCCACACGAGCGTCGAACTCGTCGTCTCGTGGCCACCGATGTACAGCGTGACCGTCTCGTCGCGGATCTCCTCGTCCGTCAGGTGCGCGCCCGTCTCGTCGACGGCGGTGAGCAGTCGGCTGAGGAGGTCCGGGCGCTCCGCCCCGCCGTCGCGGTGCCGGGCGACGACCCGCCCCACCTCGGCGTCGATGACCGCGGCGGCCTTCCTGATCCTGGCCCGACCGGGCGTCGGCACCCAGTCCGGCAGCAGGGCCCCGATGCCCGCGAACTCCTTCCCGATCTCCTCGCCCGACCAGGAGTCCGCCAGCTCCACCGTGCTGCCCGCCATCGTCGCCGCGTACGACCGCACCTGCTTCGGCCGCACGGACGGCTGCACCAGGGACCGCTTGCGCCGCCACTCGGTCCCGCGCGCCACCACCACGCCGTTGCCCATCACGGTACGGAACGCGATCCCGAGGGCCGGCTGGTCGAATGAGCGCTCCGTCTCGGTGAGCAGTTCGCCGATGCACTCGGGATCGGCCACGAACACGCAGGGGTTGGGGCCGAAGCGCCACTGGACCAGGTCGCCGTGGCCGCGCAGTCGCTCGAAGAACCCGAGAGGGTTCCTGGCGAACTGCGGCATGTTCCCGAGGAACGGCAGCCCCTTCGGGCCCGGCACGATCCGGTGGCCGCGCGGCTCGGCGCCGACGGCCGGCCCGTTCTCCGTGGACATGAGAGGTCTCCACTCCCCGGTGGCGCACCGCGGTCGGCGCGCGGCGACATGACCCCGGCGGATCCGCTGACGCCGTGTCCCGTCACCGTCCTTGCGGAGTACGTGCGTTGTCCACGTTAGCGGCGGCGGGCGCGGTGCACGAGAGGGCCGGGCGGGGCGGGACCTCCGCGGACAGGGGCCAGGGCACATGGGTGTCCGCGCCGGTCCGGGCGGTGTGGGGCGGCGGCGCGGTGCGGGGGCTCATGACTCACCTATTTGCCTAGAGGTATTAGGAATCTGCATAATGGATGATGTCCAATGAAGGGAACGCCATGGTGCGCGCAGGGCTGACCACCGAACGTCTGGCCCAGGCCGGAGCGGAGCTGGCCGACGAGGTCGGCTTCGACCAGGTGACCGTTTCGGCGCTCGCCCGGAGGTTCGACGTCAAGGTCGCGAGCCTGTACTCGCATCTCAAGAACTCCCACGACCTCAAGACCGGAATCGCCCTGCTCGCCCTGGAGGAGCTCGCCGACAGGGGCGCCGCCGCACTGGCCGGGCGGGCGGGCAAGGATGCCCTCAGGGCCTTCGCGGACGTCTACCGCGACTACGCCCGCGAACACCCAGGCCGCTACGCCGCGGCCCAGCTGAGACTCGACCCGGAGGCGGCCGCGGCCAGCGCCGGCAGCAGGCACGCGCAGATGACCCGCGCCATCCTCCGTGGCTACGACCTGACCGAGCCCGACCAGACGCACGCCGTCCGGCTGCTGGGCGGCTTCTTCCACGGCTACGTCAGCCTGGAGATGCAGGGCGGATTCAGCCACAGTGCCCCCGGCTCGCAGGAGAGCTGGTCACGGTCCCTGGACGCCATCGACGCGCTGCTGCGGAACTGGCCCGCGCCCTGACCGGGGTCCCGCACCGGCCGGCGGTGGCCGCCCGTCGGTGAGACCGAGAAACACTTCGACGTTCCGAGCAACAGGCAGAGACATGCAGACTGAAACCGACTGGATCACCACGCCGATCACCGCCGGCCTCCTGCGCGGGGCGCTGGACCTGGAGCGCACCGAGCACGGGGTGCGCCCGCACCGGCTGCCCGCCCGTGCCCGCGCGCAGTGCGCCGACGGGCAGCTGGCCATGGCGGAGGCCCAGCCCTCCGGTGTACGGCTGGTGTTCCGTACCGGGGCCACCGCGATCGAGCTGGACGCACTCCGCACCAAGACCGCCTACCAGGGCGCGCCGCCCCGTCCGGACGGCGTGTACGACCTCCTCGTCGACGGCCGCCTCGCGGGGCAGGAGAGCGTGACCGGCGGCAACGTCCTCCTCGTCGACATGACCGCGGGGACGGCTCAGACCCGGCCCGGCCCGGTCGGCACCGTCCGGTTCGCCGGGCTGCCCGCCGGCGACAAGGACGTCGAGATCTGGCTGCCGTACAACGAGACCACCGAACTCGTCGCCCTGCGTACCGACGCCCCCGTCGGGCCCGCACCCGACCGCGGCCGCAAGGTGTGGCTGCACCACGGCAGTTCGATCAGCCACGGCTCCGACGCGGCGAGCCCCACCACCACCTGGCCCGCACTCGCCGCCTCGCTCGGCGGGGTGGAGCTGATCAACCTGGGCCTGGGCGGCAGCGCCCTGCTCGACCCGTTCACCGCCCGTGCGATGCGCGACACCCCCGCGGACCTGATCAGCGTCAAGATCGGCATCAACCTCGTCAACACCGACCTGATGCGGCTGCGGGCCTTCACCCCGGCGGTGCACGGCTTCCTCGACACCATCCGCGAGGGGCACCCCACCGCGCCGCTGCTGGTCGTCTCGCCCGTCCTGTGCCCCATCCATGAGGACACCCCGGGCCCCAGCGCCCCGGACTTCAGCAACCTCGGTGAAGGAAGGCTCCGGTTCAAGGCCGCGGGCGACCCCGCGGAACGGGCCGCCGGAAAGCTGACGCTCAACATCATCCGGGAGGCCCTGAGCGGCCTCGTCGAGCAGCGGTCGGCCGACGACCCGAACCTGTACTACCTCGACGGGCGCAGCCTGTACGGCGAGCAGGACTTCGCCGAACTGCCGCTGCCGGACCAGCTCCACCCGGACGCGGCCACCCACCGCCGCATGGGCGACCGCTTCGCCGCGCTCGCGTTCGCGCCCGACGGCCCGTTCACCGCCGACCGCGCCTCCTGACCGGAGGGCCGGTACCGGGCGGGGCGGCGGCATCAGCGCTGCCCCCAATCGCCCACCGACTCCACCGGATCACCCGGCCGTTCCTCGTGCGGGGAGTGGCCGCGGCCCGGGAGCCCGGCGGGGCCGTCGTCGTACTCTCGCGTCGCGGGCCCTGCGACGAAGTCCGGGCAGCCGCGCGGACATCATGGGCAACCCATCCCAGCGCACCCGGAGCAACCGATGCCGCCGCACAGCTCTCCCCGGATCCTCGTCTGCACCCGCACCACGGACTACCGCCACGCATCGATCCCCGACGGCATCGCCGCGTTCCGCGTACTCGGTACGGAGCACGGCTTCGCGGTCGACGCGACGGAGGACCCGGCAGTGTTCGAGGACGGGCTGCACGGTTACGCGGCGGTGGTCTTCCTCTCCACCAGCGGGGACGTCCTCACGCCCGCCGGGCGCGCCGGGCTCCGTGCGTACTGCGCGGCGGGCGGCGGCTTCATGGGGGTCCACGCGGCGGCCTGCACCGAGTACGGCTGGCCGTTCTACGGAGAGCTCCTCGGCGCCCGGTTCGACCGGCACCCCGCGTTCCAGCCGGGCACCCTCGTGATCGAGGACCACGCGCACCCGGCCACCGCCCACCTGGGCGACACCTGGGACTTCACCGACGAGTGGTACGAGTTCCGGGAGAACCCGCGCGGCCGGGTGCGGGTGCTCGCCTCGGCCGACGCGTCGTCCTACGAGGGCGGCACGGGAGACGATCACCCCCTCGTCTGGACCCGTGAACACGGCGGGGCCCGGGTCTTCTGCACCGCGCTCGGACACGCCCCGCAGGCGTACACCGACCCGGACTTCCGGACCCATCTCCTCGGCGGACTCCGCCATGTGATGCGCCGGACCCCTGCCTCGCCACTCCCGTGACCCGGAACTCCCGTACCCCGGAACTCCCGTGACCCGGCACTTCCGCGACGGGCCGCTTCGGCCAACTGGGCTACGGGGCACCCCTGTACGCGAAGTGAGCGGCCGGGGCCCCGTCAGCCCTCCATCGCCTCGAACCCCACCGTCAGGGTCGACGGGCCGGGCAGCAGGCGGTGGGCGGGCAGCACTCCGGGGCCGCAGGACGCGCTGCCGACGCCGTGCTGCGCCAGGTCGGCATTGACGTACAGCGCTCCGCGCGGCGCGAGATCGGTGGGGTGGCGGGCCGCGTCGAGGTCCTCGCTCGTCCACGGGCGGGCCGTGAGGCCGAAGTGCGGGGCGCCCAGAAGACGCAGTCCGCCACCCGCACCGGTCAGCTCGGCCCACCGTACGTCCGTGCGGTGACCGTTCTCCTGCGGGAAGAGGTACGGGGTCTGCCACGCCGCGACGGTCGAGGTGAAGCGGCCCACGCGGGCCGCCGCACGGGTGTCCGGGTACGCCTCACCCGGCCCGGCGCCGAACCACGTGACCGTGTCGAAGGCGGCGGGCAGCGCCGCCCGCACCCCCAGCCGGGGCAGTGGGAACGGCCAGTCGGCCACCGGCCGCACCTCCAGGGTCAGCCAGAGCTGTCCGGGTGCGTCGGCCGGCACGCGGTAGTGGTAGTCGGCTTCCATCGCCGCGTCCGTGCCGGCCGCCGAGACGCGGGTGCGGACGGTGAGCCCGCCGTCCCCGGGCGCCACCCCGAGCACCTTGTGCTCCAGCCGGTCCAGTCCCGCCGCGCGCCAGCGCTCGGCGACCGAACCGCCCCAGCCGCGCAGGTCGTTGTCGGTGGGCGCCCGCCACAGATCGAGCCGGGGCCCTGCCATGTCGTGTGCGCCGAGCCGGACGAGGCGTCCGGTCTCCGGATCGAAGGTTCCCGGGCCCAGCGTGATCGACCCGCCGCCCGCCGAGGCCGGTGCGAAACCGGTGGGGCGGTGTGCGGACCCCGCCCCGGAGACGGTCAACCGCTCCTGGCACCATGCCACTTCGTGGCCCGCCGGGGCCCAGGGCAGGTCTTTGCCGAGGACCGCCCGCACGGTCAGCCACCGCTCGCCGGTCCCCGCCGACCGTGCGGCCGTGCGCAGCTCCGGCGGCCAGGGGGCGAAGACGGACTCGCCCGCCGGCACCGGCGGTACCGCCAACTCGCCCTCCGCGACGAGCTCGCCGGCATCCTCCACCAGCCACAGCCAGCGCAGGTGCCCCGTGTCCGCGAAGTCCTGCCCGTTGCGTACCCCGACCGTGCACGCGGCCCGGTCCACCGAGACCGTCACCGGTTCGACGACCTTTTTGTACTCCACGAGCCCGGGGGACGGCGTCCGGTCCGGGAGGACGAGGCCGTCGGCGACGAAGTTGCCGTCGTGGACCACCTCACCGAAGTCGCCCCCGTACGCGAAGAAGGCGCGTCCGTCCTCGGTCCGCCGGGTGATCCCGTGGTCGATCCACTCCCAGACGAACCCGCCCTGGCAGCGCGGGTGCTGCTCGAAGAGGCGCTGGTACTCGACGAGTCCGCCCGGACCGTTGCCCATCGCGTGCGCGTACTCGCACAGGATGAACGGCAGGGCGCGCCGGTGCGCGTCGAGCGCCGGGTCCTTCGTCGGCTCCTCGACGCAGCGGCCGATGCGGTCGGTCTCGTCGTGGTCCGCGTACATCCGGCTGTAGACGTCCACGTAACCGCTGTCCCGGTCGCCCTCGTAGTGGACCGGGCGGCCCGGGTCGCGTTCGTGGGCCCACTCGGCCATCGCCCGGAGGTTGTCGCCGGTGCCTGCCTCGTTGCCGAGCGACCACATGATGACGGCCGGGTGGTTCTTGTCGCGCTCCACCATGCGGCTCATCCGGTCGAGGTACGCGTCGCGCCAGCGCGGATCCGCGCTCGGGTTGTCACGCCAGCCGACGAGTTCGAAGCCGTGGGTCTCCAGATCGCACTCGTCGATCACCCAGAGGCCCAACTCGTCGCACAGGGACAGGAACTCCTGATCCGGTGGGTAGTGGCTGGTGCGGACCGCGTTGATGTTGTGCCGCTTCATCAGCTCGATGTCGCGGAGCATGGTCGAGCGGTCCAGGGTGCGGCCCGTCTCCGGATGCCATTCGTGGCGGTTGACGCCACGCAGCAGGATGCGCCGGCCGTTGACCTTCAGCAGGCCGTCCTCGACCCGGACCCGGCGGAAACCGATGCGCAGCGGTACGCGTTCGGCCCCGGCGGTGAGTGTCGCGTCGTACAGCCGCGGGGTCTCGGCGGTCCACGGCTCGACGGCGACGCGCACGGTCTCCCCGGCCCGCAGGTCGAGGCCCAGCTCCGGGACCGTGACCCGGGCCTCCGTGCCCGCCGCGGCCGGGTCGGCGTCGACGCGCAGGATGCCCTCGCCCGTCAGATGGTCGTAGTCGGCGTGCACGAACAGATCGCGGACACCGTCGGCCGGGCGGTGCAGGAGGCGCACCGAGCGGAAGATCCCGGAGACCCACCACATGTCCTGGTCCTCCAGATAGCTTCCGGCGGACCACTGGTGCACGCGCACCGCGAGGACGTTGCGGCCGGGGCGCAGCGCCGCGGTCGCGTCGAACTCGGTGGGCAGCCGGCTGCCCTTGCCGTCACCGAGCCGGCTGCCGTTGAGCCAGACGGCGAAGCACGAGTCGACACCCTCGAAGCGCAGGACGCTCCGCCCGCCGTCGGCCGGCCACGCCTCGGGCAGGGTGAACTCCCTGCGGTACTCGGCGGTGGGGTTGGCGTCCGGGACCCGGGGCGGGTCCACCGGGAAGGGGTAGATCTGGTTGGTGTACGCGGGGGAGCCCCGGCGGGGTGCGTCCGGGATGCCGTCCAGCTGCCAGCACGACGGCACGGAGACGGTCTCCCAGCCGGTCACGTCGTGCGACGGGTCCTCGAAGCCGGGTGTCAGGTCGTGGAGTCCGGCGCCGAGCCGGAAGTGCCAGTCGCCGTCGAGGGCCAGAGCAGCGGCATCGGACGGGAAGCCGGCGCGCGGCGCCAGTCGGCCCGTCCCGGGTGACCGGCTCTCGACATAGGCGAAGGAGTCGCGGCCGCGCCCGGACTCGGACGTGCGCTCGGAACCGGTAGCGGCCCCGGGCTCGGTGGATGATGCGGAACGGCTTGTGGTCACAGCCGCGGGTCCCTTCGCTCGGGCAGCAGGAAGCAGCGTTCCGGGCGAGCGTAGGACGCGGGCGGCGTCCGTGGGACGGTTCTGACCTGCCGAAACTTTCGAAGGGCGCGACGGGTTCCGTTGACGACGCGGAGTTGCGCCGGCCTGTCGGCCGGGCCGATCGGTGTGCCGTCGGCCGGACCGGGGTGTCCGGTCCGGCCGACGGCACTCCGTCAGACGCCCGGCGGGACCCGGGAGGGGCGGCCGTGGCCGCGGGTCAGCGAGTAGCCGAAGACGGCCGCGAGCGCGCCCAGCACCCCGCCGCCGACGGTCCACAGCCAGCGGTCGGTCCACCAGCCGGAGGCCCAGCCGTCCTCGGGCTCACCGGCGAGCGGGACCGGATCGGCCGAGGCGCCGTCGGCGGCCTGCTCGACCGAGGAGACACCCGGCACCAGCGGCTTGGAGAGCGTGCCGTCGACATCCCCGGCACCGCCCTTCCCGGCCGACGTGACCTCGACCTCGGCCCGCACCGGCAGACCGAGATCCGCGGAGGGCAGATCGACGACCGTGAGTCGGACGTAGTAGCTGCCCGGCAGCGGGTCGTTGGCCCACGGCTCCGACCAGGCCCTCACGGTACGCAGGACACAGGTCAGCTCGACGGTCGCGGCGTCGGCCGCGGCCTTGCCGGTCTGCTTGCCGTACATGCAGGCCTGGCGGCGGCGCAGCCCGTCGAACACGTCGACCTGCCACGTCGAGGCGCCGTGCCGGGTGGCGGTCTCGGGCAGCGTGACCTTCGCCTTGACGGTGGCCCGCTGGCCCGCGTCGGCCGGGAACACCCAGTACAGGTAGTCGCCCGTGGAGCCGCCCGCGGTGGCGGTCTGGTCCTGCTGGATCGCGGTGGCGGTACGGAAGGCGGTGCCCGCCTCCGTGGGGCCGGAGCCGTCGCCGGAGGCGCTGGGGCTCGGGCTCGCCGACGGGTCGTCCGCGACGGCGGCTCCCGCCCCGGTCAGCAGGGCGAGGCCGGTCAGCAGCGCGCCCGCGAGTACACGTGTCGTACGGATCATCGGTTGGTCCTCCAGACGGCGATGCGCCAGCGCGAGATCCAGCCGGTCAGCAGGCCCGCGACCAGTCCGGTGAGGACGAGCACGCCGAGCAGCCACCAGCCGCGGCCCAGGCCGAACGCGGCGACGTCGGCCGCGTTGTCGGGGCCGTCCACCACATCGACGGTCAGCTCGACCGGCATACCGGGCGAGGTCTTCACCGAGGCGGGCGCAGAGAAGGAGTTGCTGATCTGGAGGCAGACGGTCTCCGCGGCAGGCTTTTCGCCGTCCGTGTCCTGTTCGGGCTTCGGGTAGCGCAGCCCGGCCGAGATGGCGTCGGTGCGCCCGGTGCCGGACTCGGAACCCCTGACGATCTCGCGGCCGTGCACGGTCACCGCGCGCAGCAGCGTCCCGTAGTCGTTGTTCACGGCGCGGTCCGCGAAGACACTCACGGAGGCGCGCAGTTCCTGGCCGGGCAGCACCTCCACCCGGTACCAGCGGTGCTCGCCGAACTTCTCGCGGTCGGTGTAGAGGCCCGCCTTGAGCTTCGGGGCGTCGGTGCAGCTGTCCGCGCCCTCCGTCGCCACCGGGGTGACGACGGGCTCGGCGGCCCGGTCGACCAACTGCTTGACGCGGCCGGAGAGTTCATCGGTGTGCTTGACGGCGGTGTAGGTGCCGCCGGTGGCCTCCGCGATGCAGGTCAGCTGCTTGCGGATCTTCTCGTTCGGCACCAGGCCGAGCGTGTCGATGACCAGGTGGATGCCGCGAGCGGCGATGTCGCGGGCCACTTCGCAGGGGTCGAGCGGGCCGCAGGTGTCCTCGCCGTCGCTGATCAGCACGATCCGGCGGGTGGAGTCGCCGCCCTCCAGATCGTCGGCGGCGCCCAGCAGGGCGGGTCCGATCGGGGTCCAGCCGGTGGGGGCCAGGGTGGCGACCGCGGTCTTGGCCTCTGTGCGGTCGAGCGGGCCTACCGGATAGAGCTGCTTGGTGTCCTTGCAGCCGACCTTCCGGTCGTCGCCCGGGTAGTCGGCGCCGAGGGTGCGGATGCCGAGCTGCACCTGCTCGGGCACCGCGTCCAGGACCTCGTTGAACGCCTGCTTCGCCGCGGTCATCCGGGACTGGCCGTCGATGTCGCGGGTCCGCATGGAGCCGCTGACATCGAGCACCAGCTCGACCTTGGGGGACGCTTTGGTGGGGGTTTCATCGGCCGCGGCGGGGAGGGCCGAGCCGAGCCCGGCGGTCAGGGTGGCGAGCAGAATACCCACCCCGACCGTCAGCCTTCTTCTTATGATCATCGCCGGATAGTAGTGAACATCAGTTCCCTACCCCAAACCGGTGCGCCGGCCGCCGCGCCCGCTTGTACCGGACGTGCGACGGAATGTGACAGCCGGTCAGTCCCGTGCACCGGTCGGCGCCGCGCCCAGCAGGGGCCCCGCAGCCCGGTCCAGCACCGAGCCGATCCGCTCCCAGGTGGTCAGGTCCCTTTCCACCGCGTCCAGTTGCCGGTCCTCGCCGCTCTGCCAGCCGGTGGCGAGCACGACCGGATCCGTACCCGTGGCGGCCGCCGCCGCGAGGGCCGCCGCGCCCATGGCGACGAGTTCCCCGTTGGCCGGCACGGTCACCGGCCGTCCGGACAGGCGCCGTACGGTCTCCACCCACTGGTGCCCCTGGGCGCCGCCGCCGATCAGCAGCAGCGGCCGGGCCGCCACCTCGGGGTCGGCCGGGTCGAGCCCGCACGCCAGGAGCAGTTCGTCGAGCGCGCGCAGCACGGTGTAGACGGCGCCCTCGTACGCGGCGCCCAGGAGCTGCTGGGGGGTGGTGTCGTGCCGCAGTCCGGTGAGGAGGCCGGCGGCGGTGGGCAGGTCGGGGGAGCGTTCGCCGTCCAGGTAGGGCAGGACCACGGCCTCTCCGCCGGGCGCGGCGTCGGCGCGGTCCAGGCCGAGGAGCGCGGCGATCCTGTCCACGGCGAGCGTGCAGTTGAGGGTGCAGGCCAGCGGGAGGTACGTACCGTCGGCCGCCGCGAAGCCGGAGAGGGCCGGCGAGGCGGGCCTGGTCCGGGAGGCGGCGAAGACCGTGCCCGAGGTGCCGAGGCTGAGCACCGGGTGGTCCAGGAGTCCGGCGCCGCCGAGCCCGAGACCGACGGCGGCGCTCATGTTGTCACCGGTGCCCGCCGCGACGGCGATACCGGCCGGCAGGCCGAGCGCTTCGGCCGCCTCTGCGGTCAGCGAGCCGACGCGGGCCGCCCCGCTCGGAGCCACCTCGGGCAGCAACGCGGGCTCGATGGCGAGAAGTTCGAGCACCTCGGGGTCGTAGGCGCCGGTCGCGGTGGAGTACCAGCAGGTGCCGGAGGCGTCGCCGGGGTCGGTGACGGCGCGGCCGGACAGCCGTTCGGTCAGGAAGTCGTGGGGGAGGCGGATCGCCGCGGTCGCCGCGGTGGTGGCCGGTTCGTGCTCGCGCAGCCACTGCCACTTCGACGCCGTCATCGCGGCCACCGGCACCGATCCGGTCCGCGCGGTCCAGGCCTCGGCCCCGCCCAGGGCCGTGGTGAGGGCGGCGGCCTGCGGGGCGGAGCGGGTGTCGTTCCACAGGAGTGCCGGGCGCAGCGGGCTGCCGCCCGCGTCCAGGACGACCAGGCCGTGCTGCTGGCCCGCCACGGCGATCCCGGCGACGGCCGCGGCGGGGACGCCGGACTCCTTCAGCCCGGCGGCGACCGCGTCGCGCAGCGCCTGCCACCAGACCTCGGGGTCCGTCTCGCGGGCCCCGCCCTCGCCGGTGACGACATGGGGGGCGCGGCCGACGGCGAGCAGCAGGCCGGTCGTGATGTCGACGAACGCCGCTTTGGTGGACTGGGTGGAGCTGTCCACGCCGATGACGACGGTATGCGGCGGCATGGCTGACCTCATTCTCTGGCCTCAGGTATCCCGCGCTGCGGTTCCCGCCCCGCGGGTATTTGATCGTACGAGGAACAAATTAGGTGATCGAACCCGCGGAGAACAGGGGGAGGAGTGGATTTCCGACGAGTGGGTGACCAGGGGGTTACGTCGTCGGGGTGGTCCGTGCATGATTAGTCATGACACTGAACAAATTGAGGTTCGGCCGCCCGACCGGCTGCGGACCCATGGCACCGAAGGCGGATGGACGATGACCGAACGCTTCACCCCCACCCCGCAGGACAAGTTCACCTTCGGGCTGTGGACCGTGGGCTGGCAGGGGCGCGACCCGTTCGGCGACGCGACCCGTGCGGCGATCGACCCGGTGGACTCCGTCCAGAGGCTCGCGGAGCTGGGTGCCTACGGTGTGACGTTCCACGACGACGACCTGATCCCGTTCGGCTCGACGGACTCCGAGCGCGAAGGCATCGTGAAGCGGTTCCGGCAGTCGCTGGACGCGGCCGGTCTCAAGGTGCCGATGGCGACGACGAACCTGTTCACGCACCCGGTGTTCAAGGACGGCGGGTTCACGTCCAACGACCGTGACGTGCGCCGGTTCGCGCTGCGCAAGGTCATCCGCAACATCGACCTCGCCGTCGAGCTGGGCGCCGAGACGTACGTCGCCTGGGGCGGGCGTGAGGGTGCGGAGTCCGGCGGGGCCAAGGACGTACGGGTCGCGCTGGACCGGATGAAGGAGGCGTTCGACCTCCTCGGCGAGTACGTCACCGAGCAGGGCTACGACCTCCGGTTCGCCATCGAGCCCAAGCCGAACGAGCCGCGCGGCGACATCCTGCTGCCGACCGTCGGCCACGCCCTGGCCTTCATCGAGCGCCTGGAGCGCCCGGAGATGTACGGCGTGAACCCCGAGGTCGGCCACGAGCAGATGGCCGGGCTGAACTTCGCCCACGGCATCGCACAGGCGATCTGGTCGGGCAAGCTGTTCCACCTCGACCTCAACGGCCAGTCCGGCATCAAGTACGACCAGGACCTCCGTTTCGGCGCCGGCGACCTGCGCCAGGCCTTCTGGCTCGTCGACCTGCTGGAGACGGCCGGCTACGAGGGGCCGCGCCACTTCGACTTCAAGCCGCCGCGGACCGAGGACTACGACGGGGTCTGGGCCTCGGCCGCGGGCTGCATGCGCAACTACCTGATCCTCAAGGACCGGGCCGCCGCCTTCCGCGCCGACCCGCTCGTGCAGGACGCCCTGCGCGCCTCCCGGCTGGACGAGCTGGCGCAGCCCACCGCCGCCGACGGTGTGGCCGGGCTGCTCGCCGACCGCTCCGCCTACGAGGACTTCGACGTGACGGCCGCGGCGGAGCGCGGCATGGCGTTCGAGGCCCTGGACCAGCTGGCGATGGACCACCTGCTCGGCGTCCGCTGACCCTGCCGCACGGGGTGAGGCCGTGACGGAGGGGACGGACGCGCCGCACGCGTCCGTCCCCTCCGTCCTCCTCGGCTCAACGCTCCGTGGCCCGGCCCGCGTACGCCACCGGGTCGGCGAGCACGTCCGTCATCACCAGGGCCGCCGCACCCCGTGCCGCGTCACCCGCGACGGACGAGGCGCGCAGCCGGCCGCTGCCCGGCGACCACAGCCCGGACACCACCCGGTCCGTCAGCTCCCGGTCGACGGGCGGCGACAGCCACGGCATCAGGTTCCGGTAGATCCCGCCGAGCACCACGGCGTCGGGGTCCAGCAGATTCACCGCCCCCGACAGCACCCGGCCCAGCATCCGGCCCGCCCCGGCGACCGCGGCCACCGCCCGCTCGTCACCCGCCCGGGTGCGCCGCTCCAGCTCGGCCACCCCGACACCGCTGCCGGTCTCCTCGACACCGGCGGCCCGCAGGAGCGCCGCCTGCCCCGCGTACTGCTCCAGACAGCCGCGCGAACCGCACCGGCACTGCGGCCCCTCCGAGTCCACCACCACGTGCCCGATCTCCCCGGCGAACCCGTGCGCCCCGCGCAGCAGCTCGCCGTTGATGACCAGGGCGCCGCCGACACCGATCTCGCCGGTCAGATAGAGGAAGCTCCGGATCCGTTCCAGCCCGCCGAACCACAGCTCGGCCAGCGCCGCCAGATTGGCCTCGTTCTCCGAACTCACGGTCAGCGCCTCGTGGCCGGGGCGCTCGGCGGCCAGTGAGGCCGCGAACAGTTCCTGGGCCGGGACCTGGTTCCAGCCCAGGTTCGGGGCCTGGCGCACCGAGCCGCCCGAGACGAGACCGGGCAGCGCCAACGTGACACCGACCGGGAACAGCTCCTGCTCGCCCGCCGACTCCAGGGTCCGCGCGGCGATCCCGGCCGCCCGCGCCAGTACCTCCGCGGGTGGCGCGCCCCGGTTGTCGAGGTGTTCGGTGAGCCGGACCCGGCCGGTGCCGGCCAGATCGACGACGCACACCGACACATAGTCGATGTTGACCTCGACGCCGAGCCCGGCCGGACCGGTCCGGGCCATCTTGAGCGCGGTGCCGGGCCTGCCCGCCTGCCCGCTGAACGTCTTGCCGGACTCGGTGAGGAACCCGCTGTCGAGCAGTTGCTCGACGAGCGAGGAGACGGCGGCCCGCGTCAGCCCGACCCGCGCGGCGACCCCGGCCCGGGTCGCCTCGCCCTCGCCCTCGTCACGGACGGCCCGCAGCACGAGGCTGAGGTTGCTGCGCCGGACGGTGTCCTTGTCGGCCTTGGGCCCCAGCGGCGTGAGGTTGCTCTTCATATCGGTGCCGAGCCTATGCGATCCCGTACGTCAGTACGGTCGGGATGCGAGGGACGCCGGCCCCGGCCACGCCCCTGCTCAGGGGGCGTGGCCGGGCGGGTGCGCTCAGGCCTGGGCCCCGCGCTCCTTGAGCATGTCCGCCATGAGCGCGATCTCCGACCGCTGGCCCAGCACCATGCCGGAGGCCAGGTTCCTGATCTCGTCGGTGCCCGCCGCGGCCGCGGCGGCCTGCGCCATGTCGGCACCGGCCCGGTGGTGCGCGGTCATCAGCCGCAGGAACAGCACCTCGGCGTTCCTGCCCTTCGCCGCCCGCAGCGCGTCGAGTTCGGCGTCGGTCGCCATTCCGGGCATCAGCGCCCCGTCGCCGCGCGGGGTGACGGTGTGGCCCATCCACTCCATGGGCGGGCCGGGCGAACTCTTCGCACGGCCCCACATCTCCAGCCAGCCCAGCATCATGCCGCGCTGGTTGGCCTGGGTGTTGATGATGTCGAACGCGAGCCGGCGCACCGCCGCATCGGTGGTGCGGTCCCGGACGATGAACGACATCTCGACCGCCTGCTGGTGGTGGACCGCCATGTCCCGCGCGAACCCCACGTCCGCGGAGGCCTCGGCGGGAGCGGACGCCGCGGCCGTGGAGGCCGGGGCCGAGGCGGAGGGGCGCGCCGGCATGAGCGCGACCAGGGCCAGCGCCAGCAGCAACAGAGCGCCGCCGGCCAGCACCAGGGGACGGGACGCCCGTGCCGAGGAGGTCACTTGGAGATCCCGCCGCTGCACGCGGCACCCGGCTCGGGGGTCTGCGGGCCCTGGACGTACTTGGTGAAGAACTGTGCCACCCGGGCGTCGGTGGCGCTCTTCACGGTCAGCTGCTTCCCCCAGGCACTGAGCATCAACGGGGCGGCCTGGTCCTCGACGGGGCTCATCAGGGAGTACGGGGTGGCCGAGACCCGTTCACCGAGCTTCTTGATGTCGGCGGGCTTCGCCTCGCCGGTGTACGTGACCCAGACGGCGCCGTGCTCCAGCGAGTGGACCGCGTTCTCCTTCGGTATCGCCTCCGTGTAGACGTCGGCGTCGCAGTTCATCCACACCGGGTTGTGGTCGCCGCCGACCGGCGGGTTCATCGGGTAGTCGACCTTCTTGTCGACGTGCTCCTGCGAGAGCTTGTCCCAGCTCTTCTCGCCCTGGACGGGGGAGGACTCGGCGGCCGTCTCGGCCTTGTCCTGCTTGTCGGAGGCGTTCATCAGGTAGCCGCCGCCCGCGACGAGCCCGGCCACGACGGCGACGGCGGCGGTGATCGTGATGATGCGGCTGCGGCGCTCTCGGGCCCGCTCCTTGCGGCGGGCCTCCTCCAGCTTGGCGCGGCGGGCGGTGGCAGGCGTGGGCTGCTTCTTGGCGGAGGCCATGACGGTTCCTCGGGTTCGTGAGCCGGACGGTTTCGGGCGTGCGGGTGTGTCCCCGGAGACAAGGGGGACAGGCGCTGCTGCGGAAACCGGCCTAGATCCGTTGAACCTGGAGGCGCAGGTGGTCGACGTCGCCGACGGTGTCGTTGGAGGGGCCCCGGATGCCTTCGGCGCCGGTGAGGGAGCCCGCCGGAAGGATGGCCGGCGCGGAGGGGAGCGCGGCCGGTGCGGGCGCGGTGGGCAGGACGACCGCCGTCGAGTGCTCGGGCGCGATGTGGCAGGAACTCCCGAGACCCCGGTCTCCCGGGGCGTCGGCCACCACGATCCGCGCCGCGGCCGCGGGCACCGGGGTGAAGGACCGGGGAGCGGAGGCGAAGGCGGCACCGTGCCGTGCCTCGGCGGACTGCGTGGAGGTGAGCGAACAGCACGACACCATGGCGAGCAGGACGAACACCCAGCCGAGCAGCACCGAGGTGCGGGCGTCGCGCACCCGGTCGGTTCGTTCGCTCGGCCTGTTCATCCGGGACATCGTACCGGTGTGTGAACTTTCAATGAGTGCGGATCGCGGTTCGGGAAGCTGTGGATGTGCGGGGAGGGGGGCCCGTCGGGGACATGGCGGGATAGTGTGCCCCGGTGACAACGCACTCGAACGTATCTGCGGGCTGGTATCCGGATCCGCACGGCGCGCCCCAGCTGCTGCGCTACTGGGACGGCTCCCAGTGGACCGAGCACACCAACCCGGCGGGCGGGCAGCCGCAGGCTCCGGCCCAGGGTCAGGCCCCCGCTCAGTCGCAGGCCCCGCAGCAGGCGGCCCCGCAGCACCAGCAGCAGGCGGCCCAGCAGCAGTACCAGCAGCCGGCCGCGGTGCCGCAGCAGGGGGCTCACCCCCAGCAGGGCGGTCACCCGCAGCAGGGTGGCGGCCCGGGTGCGGGCTCGCTCTTCAATCAGCAGGTCCTGGTGGTGAACCAGAAGGCCAAGCTGATCGAGGTGACGAACGAGTACAGCGTCTTCGACCAGCACGGCAACACCGTCGGCTCGGTCGTCGAGGTGGGGCAGGGCGCGCTGCGCAAGGTGCTGCGCTTCCTCACCAGCATCGACCAGTACCTGACCCACCGTCTCGAAATCCGCGACGCGTACGGTCAGCCGCAGCTCCTGCTCACCCGCCCGGCGAAGTTCATCAAGTCCCGGGTCGTCGTGCAGCGGCCGGACGGGGCACAGGTCGGCGAGATCGTCCAGCAGAACGCCATCGGCAAGATCAACTTTGCGATCATGGTCGACGGGCAGCAGGTCGGTGCGATCAAGGCGGAGAACTGGCGCGCCTGGAACTTCGCGATCGTCGACCACAACGACGCCGAGATAGCCCGGATCACCAAGACCTGGGAAGGCCTCGCCAAGACGCTGTTCACCACGGCGGACAACTACGTGCTGCAGATCCACTACCAGCTGCCCGAGCCGCTGCTGAGCCTGGTGATCGCGACGGCGCTGACCGTGGACACCGCCCTCAAGCAGGACTCGCGCGGCCTCGGCTGAGTCCGGCCCCCGCGTACACAACCGCCGGCGCCCCGCACACTCGTGGTGTGCGGGGCGCCGGCGGTTACGCGTACTCAGCCCGCCTGGCCGTCCTTCTCGCTCCCGGGCACACCGTCCGGCGGCCCCAGCCTCGCGAACACCGCCGCCAGGACCACCGCGGCCAGTGCCCCGGCGGCCACGCCGCTGCCGAAGACCGTCCGGGCCCACACCGGCAGCCCCGCGTACATCTCGGGGGCGAAGACCGGCAGCAGCCCGACGCAGAGCGCGAGCGCGACCACGATGCCGTTGGTGCCATGGGTGAGGTTCTCCCGGCTGAGCATGCCGAACCCCATCGTCGCGATCACCGCGTAGATGATCAGCCCCGCGGCGCCGACCACCGGCTCCGGGATGGCGGCGAGCAGCCGGGTGAGCGGCGTGATGAGACCGCACAGGATCAGCAGCACCCCCGCGCCCGCCGTGACGAACCGGCTGCGCACCCGGGTCAGCTGGACGATGCCGATGTTCTCGGCACTGGTCACCATCAGTGACGTACCGAAGACCCCGGCGCCCAGCGAGGTCACCGCGTCCGCACGCGAGATCCGCGGGACGTCCCGGGCCGGGTCCGGAGTACGCCCCACCGCCTCACTGTTCAGGACGGTCTGCCCGGTCGCCTCCGCCAGCGAGGCGAGCGCGAACATCAGCAACGGCACGGCGGCCAGCAGATCGAAGTGCGGCGTGCCGTACGGGAACGGGTCCGGCAGCGCGAACGTGCTGCCGTGTGCCATGTGGAACGCCGTACCGCTGAGCGCGGCCACGACCGTGCCTCCCACGAGACCGAAGAGCACCGACATCTGCCGCCAGACACCGCGCATGAACAGGAAGAACAGCGCGATGATGCCGAGCGTGGCGAAGCCGAGCCCCGGCCCCGACGCGATCATCGGCGCGGTGATCTTGATCATGTTGATCCCGATCAGGACCACCGTGGTGCCCATCACCAGCGGCGGGAAGAACCGCACCAGCCGCCCGTAGAGCGGCAGTACGGCGATCAGGAAGACCGCAGCGATCAGCACGGAGCCGGACGCGGTGGCCGGTCCGTGCTCCTTGGCGACCTGGAGGAAGATCGCCACCGCCGCGCCGCCCGGCAGCATCAGGAACGGCAGCCGGGCGCCGATGCGCAGCGCCTTCACGCCCAGTGACTGGAGCAGCGCCCCGACCCCGCACAGCACGAGCGTGGCGCTGAGCAGCGACGCCGTCTGGGACGCGGTCAGCGACAGCGTCGTGCCGATCAGGATGACCGAGGAGACGGGGGCGGCGACCCCGGCGAGCAGATGCTGGAAGGCCAGCGGGACCAGCCGGGGGAGCGGGAGCCGCTCGTCGACCGGCGCGACGGACGGGACCGGGCCGGCGGGGACGGCCGTGTCGGGGACGGGGGAGGCCATGGTCCGGCTCAGCCCTTCGGGACGTCGAGCCAGGGGAGTTCCCCGGCCGAGTAGCGGTAGGAGCGGAACACGGCGTTGGGCTCGGACGGGAACAGCTTGCGCACTTCTTCTTCCTTGTAGCCGCCGAAGAACGGCACGATGTACTCCCAGCACAGATAGCCGTCCCGGGTGACCTCGAAGAGGCGTCCGGCCGGGGAGTCCGTCACCAGGGTGTTCCCGTTCGGCAGGCGCTGGGCGCTGCCCATGAACGGAGCGAAGAACGACTCGCGTGCCGGGTCGTGGTACTCCCAGACAATGGTGCCACTCGACCGTTCGATCTCGATGACCCGGCTGAACGGCACGTCCCAGTGCGGGCGGAAGACGCCGTTGTCGAAGACCAGGAAGTTGCCGTTCTCCAGCTCGGTCGGGCAGTGCTGCTGCGAGACGACGCCGGGCTCGCTGCGCCAGATGATCTCGCCGGTCTCCCGGCTGATGACGATGACGGCGGAGGCGGAGCGCAGGCTCGCCAGGATGTTTCCGTCGCTGGTCGGCAGCACGCTGTTGATCAGCGGGTAGTGCTCGCGCGAGTAGTCGGGGTGCAGCGGGAAGGCCTCGCGGTCGAGGTGCTCGGAGACCTTCCACTCCCAGACCGTGGTGCCCTCGGCGTCCACCTCGACGATGGTGTCCGCCCAGACCGTGCCGTCGGGCTCCGAGCCGGGGACCCCGCCCCGGACCGCGGCGGCGGCCTCGCCGGTCAGCGGCTCCAGCGCGGCGTACAGAAGCCGGCCGTCGCCGTAGTGGTACGCGTCGTGGTGCTGGTAGCGGTCGCGGTGCTCGCGCACGACGGTGCCGTCGGGGGTGATCTCCTGCATGATCCCGCCGCGGTACTTGTGCCACATCGGGAAGAGCGCCGGCTCGTCCGGGAGGACACCGCTGTAGGCGAGATTGCCGTTGGGCAGGATCCTGGCGTGCCGTCCCGGCCGGTGCGGGAGGTTCCACTGATGGACGACCGCACCGCGCATGTCGATGAGATACACCTCGCCACCGCCGGTCAGCGGGGCGAAGAGGGTGTACCCGCCGTAGGAGGCTTCCTCGTCCAGGGCTATGAGCCCGGTGCCACGGCGCCGTCGCTGGTTCTGGTCCACGAGGGGCATGGATCGGTCCTCCCGGTTAACTTTATTAGGTGGGACTTAAAAGGTTAACCGGCCCGGTAGGCTGCTCACTGCGCCGCCGGTTGTGGTGTGCGGCACGCGGGACACGGAATGAGTGAGATGAGCGAGGCGGACACCCCACTGGTCGGCCCAGGGATTCGCCGACGGCGCCGCGCCCTCGAACTGACCCTCGCGGAGGTCGCGCGACGGGCCGGTCTCTCCACCCCCTTCCTCAGCCAGATCGAGAACGGCCACTCCCGGCCGAGCATGGGATCGCTCCACCGCATCGCGGACGCGCTCGACACGACCGCGGTCCAGCTGCTGGCCACGGCGGAGGCGCCCCGCCCCGTCGACGTGGTGCGCGGCACCTCCGCGTCCGTACGGGAGACCGGCACGGAGGGCGGCGACGGCCTGATGCGTCCGCTGGTACGCGGCCACCAGCGCCTGCACGCCCTGGAGTTCACCGGCGACCACGACTGGGGCCGGGAGTTCAGGCACCGCAACGACGAGATCCTCTACGTCGCCGACGGTGCGGCGGAGGTCGAGGCGGACGGCCACTTCTACCGCCTGGAGCGCGGCGACACCCTCTACTGCGCGGGCGGCCTCGTCCACCGCTGGCGCCCGATCGAACCGGGCACCCGCGTCCTGGTGGTCGGCATCGCGGACCACGTTCAGGCGACGGACGAACAGAGCGGCTGACCGGGCCGCCCGGCCGGGCGGCCCTCCGGGGCGGCTGCCCCCCCGGGTGAGCGCACACCGGCCACGCGGGGGAAACCGCCCCTACCCGTCCGTCCGGTGAATACCGAACACGGCGCCCTGCGGGTCCCGGATCACGGCGATCCGCGGACCCTGCGGAATGCTCGTGGGCGGCATCAGCGGCTCGCCACCGGCCCGCTGCGCGGAGGCGGCCGCCGCGTCCACGTCCGTGACCACGAAGTACGGCAGCCAGTGCGGCCGCATCTCCGGCGGGAACTTCTCGTCCATCGTCAGCACGCCGCCGAAGTCCGCACCGTCGATGCCCCACTGCGGATACGTCTTTGAGGCGCTGACCGTCCAGCCGAGGACGGCGGGGTAGAAGGTGAGCGCCGGCCCGGACTCACGGGTGACGAGCTCGGCCCAGCCCAGCGTGCCCGGGGCGTTGAACAGGTCGGCGCCCGCGAACGCGCGGCCCTGCCACAGCGAGAACACCGCGCCGGACGGGTCCGCGGCCACGGCGAACCTGCCCTGGTCGAAGATGTCCATCGGGCCGACCAGCAGCGAACCGCCCGCCGCCGTGACCTTCTCGGCCGAGGCGTCCGCGTCCCCGGTGGCGAACGAGACCGTCCAGGCCGGCGGCTGCCCCGGCCGGTAGACCGGGCTGAGCGCGGCGACGCGGGCATCGCCGAGGTGCGCCATGGTGTACCCGCCCGCCTCCTCGCGCGGATCGGTCTCGCACCGCCAGCCGAAGAGCGCCGCGTAGAACGATGCGGCCGCCGGGACGTCGGAGGTGCTCAGCTCGATCCAGCAGGGACCACCGGGCACCGGTGCGGTGAGCTTCATTCGATTCCTCCGCGTCTGTGTCGGTCTGTGTGATTCTTTCGTCTACGCGAACGCTAGGGCCGCACGCGGCGGCGGGCCATCGGTGCGGAGATCCCGATCAAAGTGTTTTATATGTGTAATACCTGCTAACGTATTTGGGTGAGCGATACACCTACACGGCCCCGTCGGCAGCCCTCCGTCCGCAGACTCCCCCTGGCGGCCCCGTTGCGCCTGGCCCGGCCCTCGGACATGTGGCTCAAACCGGCGTCCAGCGTGGTCGTGGCCACGGCGATACCCAACCTGGTGCTGTTCTCCGTCGACCGCCTCGACCTCGTGATGTACACGATGGCCGGCTCGCTCTGTGCGCTCTACGGCCACAGCCTGCCGTACGCGCGACGCGCCCGGACCGTCATCGGAGTCGTCCTCGGGATGCTCGCCGGCCTGGCGGTATCCCTGGTCACGGCGTCGCTGACCGATTCGACCGCCGTCCTGATCGCCGTCGGCGCCCTCCTGGCAGCCGGGCAGAAGCTGCTCTGCGACGCCACCCGGATCGGGCCCCCCGGACCGCTCATCTTCACCTTCGTCAGCTCCGCCGCCCTGTTCGCCCCGCAGCAGCTGAGCCAGGTGCCCGGCCATCTCGCCCTGACCCTCGGCGCGGGCGCGGTCTCCTGGCTGGTCACCGTCGCCGGTCCCGCCCTCATCCGTCGCGAAGGACCCGAGCGCCACGCGACGGCCCGCGCACTGAACGCCGCCGCGGCCTACGCCGCGGAGCCCGGTCACCGCACCCCGCGCGCCGCGGTCGCCGCCGTGCACGCGGCGTGGCAGACCCTTCTCGCCACCGGACGCCCCACCCCCGCACGCCGTGCGCTGGAACGCCTCGTCGTCCACGCGGAGGCCGCGCTCTCCGCGGGCGGCGCAACTCCCGGCGCCGACCCGGCCCTGCTGCGCGACTGGGCCGCGCGGACCCGGGCCCGCGGACCGGTGCCCACCCCGCCGGCCGCCCCCGGAACGGCCGCCGAACTCTTCGGTATCGAAGCCGAACGCGCCGTCCTGCGCCCCACCGCCCCCGGAGAGGCGCGCCGCGCACTGCTCCGCCGCCTCGGCCCCGGGTCCCCGCTGCTGCCGATCGCCGCCCGCGCCCTCATCGGCTGCGCCCTGGCCGGCTACGTCTCGTCGGCCGCCGGCGTCGGCCGCCCCTACTGGGCGATCGTCACCGCGGCCTCCCTCTACCAGGCCAACGTCACGCTCTCCTGGAACCGGACACTCCAGCGCACCCTCGGCAACCTCCTCGGCGTCCTCGTCTTCGCCGCCGTCCTCCCGGTGACCCGGACCGGCCCCCTGGCCCTGATCGGCTTCTGCCTCTTCTTCAGCTTCGCCGCCGAGGCGCTGATCACCCGCAACTACTGGCTCGGCTCCGTCGCCGTGACCCCGATGGCCCTCCTGGTCCTGGAGTACGCCGGAAGCCACCCGGCCGGTGAACTCATCGGCGACCGGGTCCTGGACACCGTCATCGGCGCCGCCGTCGGATTCCTCGCCGCACTGCTCGTCACCAACCGCCGCGCCGCCGGCCGGGTGGAAACGGCACTGGCGGCCGCCGAACTGGCCCGTGTCCACGCCGTGCAGACCCTCGCGGCCCCCGGCCCCGGACCCGCCGCCCTCGAAGCCGCCCGCCGCAGGCTCACCGGATCACTGGTCGAACTGCGCGAGGCGGACGACACGGCGGCCGGTGAATGGTGGCAGCGCGACCTGCCCCAGGAGGAGGTACTCGCCGCCGAGCAGGCCGGACACCGTACGCTCGCGGCGACAGCGAAACGGCAGGGGCTGATCGCCCCGGCCCCGGAGAACGGAGCGGTGTGACCGACGACATCGTCGCCTCGGTGGTACGGCAGTGGCGGGCAGTGAACCCGGACCTCGACACCGGACCCATGGAGCTCATCGGCCGGATCAACCGCTGCGCCGCCCTGCTCCAGCAGGCGGAGGACGCCCCGCTGCGGGCGGCCGGACTGACCCGTGCCGAGTTCGACCTGCTCGGCGCCGTGCGCCGTACGGACCGTGAACTCACCCCCGGCGAACTGGCCAGGGAGACGTTCTCCTCCGGCGCGGCCGTGACCAAGCGCCTCCGGGTCCTCCAGGAGCGCGGCCTCACCGACCGCCGCAGCGACGACCGGGACCGCAGGGTCGCGCACGTCCGGCTCACCGACGAGGGGCGGGAGCTCGTCGACGGGCTGCTTCCCCAGCAGCTGGCCTACGAACGCGCGGTGCTCTCCGGCCTCGACGCGGAGTCCCGTGACCGGCTCAGCGCGCAGCTCAGCGAGCTGCTGGTGCAGTTGGAGGGGCGCATCGGAGGCGCCCGCCGCTGACCGTCCCCAGCGCGGCGCCCCGTCAGGCTCCTTGCGTGTGCGCCCGTCCGGCCGGGCCGAGCGGCTCGTTCGTACCGCGACCGTGTGCTCCATCCGTGTGACGGTCATGAATCTGTTCCATTCGATCCACTTCGATCACATGTGCCTTTGTCTCGTGGTCCGGTACGGAACGGGTCACTCGGGCGCCGATGTGTTCGCCGACTTCGCCCATCGCCCTACTGGCAAGGCGAGTTGAGGCCGCTCCGCAGGGGCGGGCGGCAGAGGGCGCGTCCCGCGGTGCGGGACATGGGGGAGTGATGCTCCCGAAATCTTCCGGCCCGTCACTCCCCGCGCACGCTTGAAAGCGGTGCGTGCAAAACCCGCGAGTGTATTACCGCTGGAGTGCTCGCGCAGGGGGTTGGGTGAATGTGCCGAAGCACTGTTTCGATCTGACTAAGCTCACGCGCAGTGAAGTCGAGTTGATGTGAATTCGAGCGCTTGTTCCCAACTGTTCTGTAAGCGCGTATATCTCCCGAGTCAACCGCCAGAGGTTTTAGATGGTTCGTGTTGAATCACCGCCGATCGACCGAGAAACACCTGTCGTCCGTGCCGTGTTGCTGCCCGTTGTCGCGATGGCGGGTGTGACTGCCGCCGCCGTGGCGCTGGTTGCCGAGGCCGCGCGGATGCCAGTCGTCTGGTCCGGCGCCTTCGCCACCGCCGTGGTCGCCGTGCTCACCGCCGAACTCGCCCGCCGCGCACGTACGATCCGCCGGCAGCGCGCCGCGTACGACCACCGCTGCGCCGGCCTGGAACGGCGTCTCGCCAGCCACGACGAAGAGACCGTACGGATCAGCAAGGAGCTCCTGCCCGCCGCGATCCACCGGCTGCGGGTGGGCAACTCCCCCGACGAGGTGCTGCGCGACGTCGTGGACTCCGACCCGGTCTACCGGCATCTCCCCGACGCCCAGCGCTCCCTGGTCTACACGGTGCTGGACATTATCGACAACGAGGAGGCGACGCGTGACTCCGCGCAGCGCGCCTTCGTCAACGTCGCCCGCCGCGTCCAGGCGATCGTCCACCGGCAGGCCAGTGAACTGCGGGAGATGGAGGAGCACCACGGGCGCAACCCCGACGTCTTCGACGACCTGCTCCGCATCGACCACGGCACCGCGCTGATCGGCAGGCTCGCCGACTCCATCGCCGTGCTCGGCGGTGCCCGCCCCAGCCGTCAGTGGCCCAAGCCCGTACCGCTGTTCAGCGTGCTGCGCGGCGCCATGTCGCGGATCCTGGAGTACCCACGCGTCGATCTGCACTCGATCGCCAAGGTCGCCATCATCGGCACCGCGGTCGAACCGCTCATCCACGCCTGCGCCGAACTCCTCGACAACGCCACCCGGTACTCACCGCCGCAGACCCGCGTGCACGTCACCGCCGTGGAGGTGCAGACCGGCATCGCCATCGAGATCGAGGACGGCGGCGTCAGCCTCAGCGAGGAGGCCCGCGCACGGGCCGAGAACATGCTCGCCAGGGCCCAGGCCGGCTCCAGCATGAACGACCTCGGGGAGTCACCGCGGCTCGGCATGGCGGTCGTCGGCCGGCTGGCGCGGATGTACGACCTCCAGGTCTCGCTGCGGCAGTCCGCGTACGGCGGTGTCCGCGCGGTACTCATCGTGCCCCGCTCCATGATCACCACCGGCCCCGCTCCCGGTATCGCCCACGGCATCGGCGCCACGTCGCGGCCCACCAGCGACATCGACCTCGCTGACATGAAGCATGTCGTCCCGGCCCGCAGCAGTCACCGCAAGCCCAGCCCCCTGGGCGCCCGTCCGGCCACCGGCCCGGTGGCACCCGCCACCCGTCCGGCAGCCCCCGCCGGCCCGGCCGTCGCCATGGAGGACGAACTCCCCGTGGTGACGGAGTGGACGTCGGGCGGACTCCCGCAACGCCGCAGCCGCGGCCGCGCACCGCTGGGTTCGCACCACCTCCCCGCGCAGTCCGCGGACCCCACCGCGGGCCGGACCAACGGCCACGGAAACGGCCATGAGAACGGCAAGGAACCGCCTCCCGGTATCTGGCTGGAGGCGTTCACCAAGGCCGCCAACGGGGTTCCCCAGGAGCCCAGGCCCGACGAAGACTCCGATGACGCGTGGGACAAGGGAGACCTGAAGTGATCCAGCAACGGGGCAACATGGACTGGATGCTCAAAGAGCTGGCCGACGACGTTCCGGACATCCACCAGATCGTGGTCCTCTCCGCCGACGGCCTGCGCATCGCCCGGCACGGCGGCGACCCCGATGTCGCGGACCGGCTCGCGGCGGCCTGTGCCGGACTGCAGAGCCTGGCCGCGGCCGTGGCATCGGAGATCCCGTACAGCGACGGCCGGATGCGGCTCGTCGTCATCGAGGTCACCGGCGGGTTCTTCTACCTGATGGCCGCCGGAGCCGGTGCGTATCTCGCCGTGCTCGCCGGTGAGACGGTGGACGCCGGACTCGTCGGATCGCGGATGCGCGACATGGTCGTACGGATCGGCGCCCATCTGACGAGCCCGCCCCGGCACGACGGGCAGGCCGGATGAGTTCTATCCGACGAGAACGCCGCACGGTCGATCCGGAGCTGAGCGATCCGGAACGGCTCTACGTGATCACCGGCGATCCCGACGGCAGCGATCGGGCAGCACTCGACCTGGTCACGATGGTGGTCTCGAAGTCACAGCCGACACCGACGGTCCAGCCCGAGCAGGCCGTGATCCTGCGGCTCTGCCAGGCCCCCCTCTCCGTCGCCGAGATCTCCGCCTACCTCAGCCTGCCGTTCAGCGTGGTGACCTCGCTCCTCACCGATCTCCTCGCGACCGAGCTGATCGAGTCGCGGGCGCCGATCATCCGCGCGACCCTCCCGGACAGGTCCCTCCTCGAAGCGGTGATGCATGGACTTCAGAAACTCTGACACGATCACGGGCCCCCGGAGCGAGGACGTCCTTCCCACCACGGCCACCGCCGCGGTGAAGGTCGTGATCGTCGGCGGGTTCGGGGTCGGCAAGACGACCATGGTCGGATCGGTCAGCGAGATCCGGCCGCTGACCACAGAAGAGACCATGACCCAGGCCGGCGTCGGCGTGGACGACAACTCCGGCGTCGAGAGCAAGACCGCCACCACGGTCGCCATGGACTTCGGCCGGATCAGCATCAGTGAGGAGCTGGTCCTCTACCTGTTCGGCACCCCCGGCCAGGAACGCTTCTGGTTCCTGTGGAACGGCCTGTTCGAGGGAGCACTCGGCGCCGTCGTCCTCATCGACACCCGCCGGCTGGAGGTCAGCTTCGACGTCATCGGACGGCTGGAGGAACGCGGCGTGCCGTTCGTCGTCGCCGTCAACACCTTCCCCGACGCGCCGAAGCACCCCGTCGAGGCCCTGCGCAGCGCCCTGGACCTGCCGGACGAGGTCCCGATGGTCGACTGCGACGCCCGGCTGCGCGCCTCCAGCCGCGACGTGCTGCTGACCCTGATGCGGTATCTGCACAGTGCGGCCGTGCCGTTGGGCTGACGTTCCCGAACGCGTTCAGCGCACCCGTTCCGCGCGCCCCCACCGCGTATCCCATTCGTCCGGCCCTGGCAGCCTGATCCCTGGAGCGATCGTGACAACCCCATTCCACTACGAGCCCGGAGCGGCCACGGGGCCGGTTCCACCCCCCGAGTGCCCGGCACACGGCCTCGGCATCGGCCCCGGCGGCCTTCGACGGTTCTACGGCCCGGAGGCAGAACAGGACCCGCACGGTCTGTACGACAAGCTGCGCGCCGAGCACGGCTCGGTGGCGCCCGTGCTGCTGCACGGCGACGTCCCGGCCTGGCTGGTCCTCGGGCACAGCGAGAACCTGCACATGACCCGCACCCCCTCGCAGTTCTCCCGCGACTCCCGCCGCTGGCGGGCCCTGCAGGACGGCAGCGTGGCGCCCGACCACCCCCTGGCACCGATCTTCACCTGGCAGCCGATCTGCGTCTTCGCCGACGGCGCCACCCACGAACGCCAGCGCGGCGCCGTCACCGACTCCATGGGCCGGATCGACACCCGCGGCGTCCGCCGCCACGTCAACCGCTACAGCAACCGGCTCGTCAACGACTTCTGCCGGGAGGGCCGCACCGACCTGGTCACCGACTTCGCCGAGCGGCTGCCGATGATGGTGATGTTCGCGATCCTCGGCATGCCCGAGGAGTACAACGACCGGATGGTGCAGGCCGCCCGGGACATGACCCGGGGCACCGACACCGCCGTCCAGAGCAACGCCTATGTGCTCGCCGCGCTGAACCGTCTCGTCGAACGGCGCCGCCGCGAACCCGCGGACGACTTCGCCACCTGGCTCGTCGAGCACCCCGCGGACATGAACGACCAGGAGGTCGCGGAACATCTGCGGCTCATCCTGATCGCCTCCTACGAGGCGACCACCAACCTGATCTCCAGCGTGCTCCGCATGGTGCTCACCGACCCGCGGTTCCGGGCCAGGCTCAGCGGCGGTCACATGACCGTCCCGGAGGCGGTCGAGCAGAGCCTCTGGGACGAGCCGCCGTTCACCGCGGTCTTCGGCCGCTGGGCGGTCGGCGACACCGAACTGGGCGGGCAGCGCATCAGGGCGGGCGACGCGCTGATCGTCGGCATCGCCCCGGCCAACACCGACCCGGTGGTACGGCCCGACCTCAGCGCCAACATGGAGGGCAACCGCGCCCACCTCGCGTTCAGCGGCGGACCGCACGAATGCCCCGGGCAGGACATCGGGCGGGCCATCGCCGACGTCGGTGTCGAGGCGCTGCTGATGCGGCTGCCCGACCTCGAACTCGCCGTCGACGACAGCGAGCTCCGGTGGGTCGGCAACATCATGGGCCGTCACCTGGTCACGCTTCCGGCCGAGTTCGCTGCGCGCCCCCCGCAGGACGACAGGGAACCGCCGTCCATGGGCAAGCCGAATCCGACCCGTCAGGACTGGGAGGTGCAGTCGGCGGTCCGCCACACGGCGCCGATCCCGGTCCGTGCCCCCGTACCGCCGGAGTCGGCCGACGCCGCCCCGACCGGCCCGACCGCCGCGGCCGACGGTACGGCGGCAGCACCGGGCGAGGCGTCGGGCCTGATCCCGCAGCAGCGCCGGCCCGCGGTCCCGGCCCGGCTGTGGCGCGTCGTGACCCGCTGGTGGAACGGCTCGTGACCGGCAGCGGATGACGACGACGGCCCGGCGGCAGGGGAGCGGAACCTCCCTCCGCGCCGGGCCGTCGTCCGCCCGGCGCGGTCCCGGCCCGGCGCGCGGAGCCTCCTCGCGGCACCCCACGTACCATGCGGAAGCGTGAAGCTGACAATTCTGGGTGGCGGCGGGTTCCGGGTTCCTCTGGTGTACGGGGCGCTGCTCGCCGACCACGCCGAGGGGCGCGTCTCCGCGGTCACCCTCTACGACACGGACGCCGACCGGCTGACCGCCGTCGCCCGGGTGCTCACCGAACAGGCCGAGGGCATCCCGGACGCGCCGACCGTCGTCGCGACCACCGAGCTCGACGACGCGTTGCGCGGCGCCGACTTCGTCTTCTCCGCGATCCGGGTCGGCGGGCTCGCGGGCCGGGCCGCCGACGAACGGGTGGCCCTCGACGAAGGCGTGCTCGGCCAGGAGACCGTCGGCGCGGGCGGAATCGCCTACGGTCTGCGCACCGTGCCGGTCGCGGTCGACCTGGCCCGGCGCATCGCCCGGCTCGCACCGCACGCCTGGGTCATCAACTTCACCAACCCCGCCGGCCTGGTCACCGAGGCCATGTCACGGCACCTCGGCGACCGTGTCATCGGCATCTGCGACTCGCCGGTCGGCCTCGGCCGCCGGATCGCCCGGGTGCTCGGCGCGGACCCGGACCGGGCCCGGGTCGACTACGTCGGCCTCAACCACCTCGGCTGGGTGCGCGGGCTGTACGTCGAGGGCCGGGACGAACTGCCCCGCCTGTTCGCCGACCCGGAACTGCTCGGCTCGTTCGAGGAGGGCAGGCTCTTCGGCGGCGACTGGCTGCGCTCCCTGGGCGCGGTCCCCAACGAGTACCTGCACTACTACTACTTCAACCGCGAGGCGGTCCGCGCCTACCAGGAGGCGGAGCAGACCCGGGGCGCCTTCCTCCGCGAACAGCAAGAGGGCTTCTACGGCCGGATGAAGCACCCGGACACTCCCGCGCTGGCCACCTGGGACCGCACCCGCGCAGAACGCGAGGCGACCTACATGTCGGAGAACCGGGATGTCGCCGGGGCCGGTGAGCGCGACGAGAGCGATCTCGACTCCGGCGGCTACGAGCAGGTCGCACTGGCCCTCATGCGGGCCGTCGCCCGGAACGAGCGGACCTCCCTGATCCTCAACGTCCGCAACCGCACCACCCTTTCGGTGCTCGACGCGGACGCCGTCATCGAGGCGCCGTGCCTCGTGGACGCCAACGGCGCCCATCCCGTCGCCGTCGACCCGCTCCCGTACCACGCCGTCGGCCTGGTCACCTCGGTCAAGGCCGTCGAACGCGCGGTGCTGGACGCCGCGGCGAGCGGTTCGCGCGCCGACGCCGTCCGGGCCTTCGCCCTGCACCCCCTGGTCGACTCCGTCTCGGTCGCCCGTCGTCTGGTCGACGGCTACATCCGGGTCCACCCCGGTCTCGCCTATCTGACGTAGCACCACCTGCCGGACATGAGCCCCGGCCGCCGCCGCGCCGATACCGTGCCGCGGCGGAGGCGGCCTTCCGGTCCGGGACGCACACCGGGTCAGGGGCCCTCGGCGGCCAGGAGTTCGCTGCTGACCAGAAGATGGAGCTGCGCCTCCAGCCAGGCACCGGTGCGGGGGTCACCGGCCCACGCGGCGGGTGCGGCGTCGCCACCGTGCTCCAGCGCGTGCAGGACCGCGCGCAGCAGCGCCGACGCACGCGTCAGCCCGGTCCGAGACAGGGCGGTCGCCGCCTCGTCGATCCGGGTACGCGAGGGACCGGACGCCTGCCGGAGGCCGCTATGGGCCAGCGCGGCCAGCGCCGATATCGCCTCGTCCAGCGCGGCCGTCAGCGGCTCGGGCGTCCGCCGCACCGCAGCGGCCGGCGCGGAGGCACCGTCGCCCGGCGCCAGGTCGGGTACGGTCACCCCGTCCGCGCCGAGCACCGCGATCGGATCGATCCGGATCCCGCCGCCCGCGCGGATCACCGCGCCGCTGACATGCGTGGCCCCCCGCGCCAGCGCGTCGGCCAGCGCGTCCAGCGCACCCGGGCACTCAGGCCGGTACTCCGACGTCAGCACCGCGGGCGTCCCCGACGCATCCCGCACCGTGACCTCCAGGCGCTGCTCGCCCGCGTCATAGCCCACCTCACCGACCTCGGACAGCGCGACCACCCCGACCGACTCGGCCTCGACGCGCGGCCGGACCAGCCGGGGCGGCCGCCCTTCCCAGGCCGCGGTGAGCGCGGACAGATCGCTGATGAGCAAGGGCGCGGGCAGTTCCGTCCAGGCGGCGCCGACCGGAGTGATGCCAGTGGTGCCGAGGCGGCCCCGGCTGATCGTCAGGGCGCGGCCGGCGGTGCGCCGGACGCTTTCGCTGACCAGGCTCCCGGTGGCCAGACCGCCGAGAGTGGTGGACAGCAGACGGCGCCCGGCCAGCTGGTGCCCGGTGAGCTCCTGGCCCTCTGCGGCCGTCCACGTCTTACGCAGGACGAGCACGGTTCCGGCACCGGGATGCGCGAAATACACCTCGGCGACCGGCGATCCCGCCGTGCCGCGGATACGGCAGCCGAGCGACGTGAGCCGCACCCGGCGCAGCGGGGTGTCGCCGGGCTCGCGGGTGCCGAGGGCGCCGGGGACCGCTGCGGCCCGCCGCCGGGCGTGGACCTCGGTGAGCAGGGCGGCGACGAGCTCGGGGCGGTAGCCGGCGCCTCGCTCCGCGTACGCCGTGAGCTGGCCGGTCAGTTCGGCGAGCGCACCGGCGGGCCAGTGCAGCGAATCGGCGGCGAGCGCCTCGGCCGCCCGCGCCAGTGCGCCACCCAGCACGGGGCCCGCCTGCGCCACACCCTCCAGCAGCAACGCGTCGGCCAGGGCGGCCGCCTCGTCGAGCCCGGCCCTCGCCCCCGCTCCGGGCCCGCCCGAGGCCCCGCCGTCGGAGGCGCGGCCGCCGACCCGAACGGTCACGGAGAGCTCACGCGTCCCCGCCGCGTCGGCCGCCCGGAACGCCCAGACCGCCAGCGTGACGACTTCGCCGCGGAGCGCCGCGGCGGCGTCCGTGGTGGCGTACCCGACCTCGCCGGGGACCGGGAAGCGCACCGTGCAGGCGGGCAGTTCCACCCAGGGCTCCGGGCGGTCGGCGCCGGCGCGGTGCACGACGGCCCCGTAGCCCCGGTGGAAGGCACGGCGCGCGGCGGCGACCGGGCGGGCGCCCAGGGCCGAGGCCAGTGCGGCGTCCTCGATGCTGCCGGGGGACCAGTCGGCGGCCGGTGCGGGAGCATCCCCGGAGCCGTCGCCGGCCCGGCGCTGGTAGGCGAGCACCAGTGCGATGAGGTGGCGGCACACCCCGGGTGCGGCGCAACTGCACGTGCCGTTGTCCAGGCCGGCCCCGGGCGGCAGGGCGGCGAGGGTGCCGTCGCCGAAGAGCGCCCGCACGGTGGTGTCCGGCCCGGTGGTCAGCTCCGGCGCGGCGCCCGCGTCGAGCTCCTTCGCCGCACGCTTGACGAGCCCCCGGTTGGCCAGCGCCGCCAGCGTGTCGGGCGTCAGGGCCAGCAGATCGGCGCGCGCGTCGCACGGCGCGGTGGCGGTGGACGCGGTGTCTGTGAGTGTGGTGTCTGTGAGTGTGGTGGTGCAGGACGTGGCGGGGCCGGATGTGGCGGGCGAGGGCTGCGGCGGCTGCGTGGGTGGTGTCATCGGCCCAGCCGCTCCGCGACGAACTCGGCCAGCCGGCCCGGTGTCATCGCCCCTATGTGGGCGCCCGCCTCGGCCAGTTGAGCCGCGACCTCCCGGTCGTAATCGGGGTTCGCGTCCTCGTCCAGCGCTGCCAGACCCAGCACGGTGGTGCCCTGCTCCACCAGCGAACGCACGGCGCGCCGCAGCCGGTAGGCGTCGCCGCCCTCGTGGAAGTCGGTGATCAGCGCGACGATCGTGCGGCGCGGGTTCTCCACCAGTCCCGCGCCGTAGGTCACGGCCCGCGCGATGTCCGTGCCGCCGCCGAGCTGGACCCGCATCAGGAGCTCCACCGGATCGCTCACATCGGCGCTCAGGTCGACCACGTTGCTGTCGAAGGCGACGAGATGGGTCTTGAGACCGGGCAGTCCCCACAGACAGGCCGCCGTCACCGCGGAGTGGATCACCGATCCGGCCATCGAACCCGACTGGTCGACCAGCAGGATCAACTGCCACCGCGTGACATGGCGACGGGTGCGGGAGTGGAAGTGGGCGCGCTCGATGAGCAGGCGCCGCTCGGCCGGCTGGTAGTGCGCGAGGTTGGCCCGTACGGTCCGGGCGAAGTCGAAGTCCCTGGCCAGGGCCGTCCGGCTCGGCTTCCGGGAGCGGGTGCCGTGCAGGGCCCGGCGGATCTCCGGCCGCAACCGGGCCAGCAGCTGTCCGACGACCTCCTCGACGATCCGCCGGGCCAGCCGCAGCACCTGGGGATTCATCAGGTGCTTCGTACGGAGCACGGCCCGCAGCAGGGTGGGACTCGGCTCCACCCGTTCCAGCACCGCAGGGTCGGTCACGATCTCCTGGATGCCGTACCGCTCCACGGCGTCACGCTCCAGGCGCTCGATCGTCTCCCTCGGGAAGAGCCGGTGGATGTCGTCGAGCCAGTCGATCGCGGTCACCGGCGACGGGCCCTCACCGCCCGTGCGGGGCGTGGCGGAACCGGAACGGCGCACGCCGCGCCTGGCCAGATCGGGGTCACGGCCGTACAGCCAGTCGAGCGCGGCGTCCTGGCCCGCCCTGCTCCGTCCCAGCGGTCCCGTGTGCCGTTCGGCGGGAGCGCCCAGGACGAGCCGCCAGCGTTCGAGCCCGGCGTCCGGAGCTCCGCCGGAGGAACCCGGTCCAGGGACGGTGTCGTACGGGGGAACGGGTCCGGGGGCCCGTTCCGGGCCGGTGCCGTGGTCGGGTCCGGTCATGCGGCGGTGCCTCCGAGTCCGTAGTGGTTCAGCAGGTCGGTCACGTGTTGCTCAAGCGCTCCGGCGCGGGCGATCAGCAGGGGGTCGGCAGTGGTCCGCAACAGGGCGCGCGAGGAGCCGTGCACACCGCGCCGCTCCAGCAGCCGACCCGCGATCCGCTCCCGTTCGCGCGGCGGGAAGAACGCGAAGGCCTGCCGCAGCGCCGGCAGTCCGGCCAGGAACGCGTCGTCGGGCAGCGCACACATCAGATCGTCCAGCACGGCGATCAACGCCTCGGGATCCGGTCCGGAGCCGGCGGCCGCCCGGTGCCCCGAATCGCCCGACACCTCGTCGCGGGCGAGCGCGAACAGCCCGGCCAGCCAGTCGCCCAGGGCGTCCGTGCCGGCTGCCGACATCTCCCGAACCGCCTCCGCCGGACCGCCCGCACCGGGAGAGGACGATTCCAGCAGCCGGTGCAGCCCGAACGCGGCGCCCCGCAGATCGGACGGCGCGGCCGGATCGCGGCTGATCCGGTCCGCGATCGCGGCCGCGGTCTCCCGTGTGACGCCGAGCGGCTCCGGTGCGTACAGCACGGCATCGCGGACGGCGGCCACGGCCCGCAGCCGGGGCAGATCGACTCCGGCGGGGCCGCGCGCGCCCTCCAGCAGCCACAGCAGACGTCGCACCGCGCCGTCGATCACGGCCGCCAGCAGCGGACCGCGGGCCAAGCCGTACACCCGGTCGTGGCGCCACAGGCCGAGTGAGGTCGAGAGCACCTCGCCGAGTGCTCCGGGAGCCGTCAACCCGCCTATCCGCGAAGACAGTTCGGACAGCAGCCGTTCGGACAGGCCGCCCACTCCGCACAGCACGGCGTCGAAGAGAACCCCGGCAGGGACGTCGGCCCCGGCCCCGGCCCCGGTCCGCTCGGTCAGCGCGGCCGCCGCTGCCTCCGCCAGATTCGCGCCGAACGCCCCCGCCTCGGCGAGTGCCGCCTCCCGCCCGGCCGGCGACCGCGGCTCCCAGCACTCGGTGAACACCGGGTCGACGCCGTGCCCGGGACCCGCCGTGCGCACCAGGCCGGGAACGCCGAGCACTCGCAGCCGGTGCAGCACCCGGCTGCGCTCCAGATCCACCGGGTCGGTGAGATCCAGGCGGTAGGAGCGGTCGGGGCCGCCGTCGAGCGCCAGCCGGGACAGCTGCGCGGCCACCTCGTGGACCAGCGGCGGAGCCGGAGTCGCGGGATGCAGCCGCCCGATGCGCTCGCCGCCGCAGGCGGCCAGCATCTCGACGACCGCGGGGTGGGTACCCGCCCGGAGCGGGCCCCGGTCCGTCCACGGCAGCGGTCCGTCCAGGTCGTCCGTGATCAGGGCGCCCGCGAGCCCGTCCAGCACATCGGTCCTGGCGGTACGGGGGTGCCCGCGCAGCACGGTCAGTCCCTCGGTGAGGCTGCGGGCCGCGATGAGATCCGCGGTGGACACCGGGACCTTTCGCGCCCGCAGCCGCTCGACCACCGCGCGCAGCAGCCCGTCCGCCGCTGCCTGGGGGCCCTTCTCCCACACCTCCTGGTAGTAGCCGGGCGACGGCATCCCCGACTGGTATCCGGTGAAGGCGTCCAGCTGACGGAACGAGTACGGCACGAGGAAGCTCCCCGCGTCGGCTCCGGCGGGCGGAGACGGCACCGACGGCCAGCCGTCCGCGCCCACATCCCACCACTCGCCGCCCGAGCCGTCGCCCGAGCCGTCGCCCGAGCCGTCGCCCGAGCCGCCCGACGCGGTGAGCGACCGAAGGGCGGGCTGGTGGAAGCCACCGGTCACCACCAGTACCGGCCGGCCGCCGGCCGCCCCGACCGCCGCCCGCACCCAGGCCGCCATGTACTCCTCGCGTGCCCGGTCGCCGGTATCGGCCCGTGCCTCGCCCCGCACCAGGGCGAAGTAGGCGTCGAGCCGTTCGGCGATGCCGTCGTCCGGCTCGACCTCGAAGAGGCGGTCCCACAACGCGTCGGGGGAGTCGACCGCGAAGTGCCCGCAGAGCCGCTCGGTCGCCTCCGCGTACCGGACCTCCGCGTCGGCGTACCGGTTGGTGCGCTCCGCGAACGCCGGATGCCAGGCGGGGAGATCGATGAAACGGACCTCCGCCCCCGCCGCCCGGCCCGCGCGGAGCGCGACCCACTCGGGGGAGTAGTCGCACAGCGGCGCCCACGACGTCGCCGCCCGCTGCCCGTCGCGGTAGTGGCTGAACACCGCGACCGGCAGGGTGTGCCCGAGCAGCAGCTCGTCCAGCCGCCCGTTCATCTCGGCGGGCCCCTCCACCAGCACGTGGGCCGGCCTCAGCTCCTCGACGGTGCGCTCGACGAGCCGGGCACAGGCGGGGGAGTGGTGGCGCACCCCCAGGAACACGGCGGACATCAGTCGGCCAGCAGATGGCGCGCGTCGTACAGGGCCTGCCACTGCGGGGAGCGGCGGCGCTGCACCTGCTGCTCCAGGTAGCGGCGCAGCCGGGCCAGGTCCTCCGGGCTGTCCTTCGCCGCCGTACCCGCCAGACAGGCCACCACATCGGCCGCGCTGCCCGGCTCGCCGCGCAGGAACCAGCCGCGCACCCCCACGGCGTGGGCGACCGACACCGCCTCCGCCGTGCTCATCACCGCCGTGGGCCGGTCCGCGCCCCCGGCGGACCCGTCCTTGGCCCCGGCCCCCGCGCGCAGCTCCCGGAACGTACCGACCAGGACCTCCAGCACGTCCCGGTCGGGCGGCGGCTCCACGCCGGAGCGCCGCAGCAGCGTGGTCACCTCCGCCTCGACCAGGGCCAGTTCGGAGTCCAGATCGGGGATCGGGAACACCGTCTCGAAGTTGAACCGCCGCTTGAGCGCGGCGCTCATCTCATTGACTCCGCGGTCCCGGGTGTTGGCGGTCGCGATGACGTTGAAGCCCTGGCGGGCGAAGACCATGGCGTCGGGTCCGGTCAGCTCGGGGATCGCCACCACCCGCTCGGAGAGCAGCGACAGCAGCGAGTCCTGGACCTCCAGCGGACAGCGGGTGATCTCCTCGAAGCGCACCAGCCGCCCCTCCGTCATGCCGCGCAGCATCGGAGCGGGCACCAGCGAGCGCGTCGAGGGACCCTCGGCCACGAGCAGCGCGTAGTTCCAGCCGTACTTGATCTGGTCCTCCGTGGTCGCCGCACCACCCTGCACGGTGAGCGTCGAGTCGCCGCTGACCGCGGCCGCGATCAGCTCGGAGAGCAGGGACTTGGCGGTGCCCGGCTCCCCGACGAGCATCAGCCCCCGGCTGGTCGCCAGCGTCACCAGCGCCCGGTCCACGAGCGAGGGATTGCCGACGAACTTCCGGCTGATGCCGGCCTGCGGATCGCCCACGACGAAGCACCGGGCCGCCCGCAGACTCAGCTCCCAGCCCGGCGGCCGCGGGTCGCGGTCATCGGCCCGCAGCCCGGCCAGCTCGTCCGCGTACCGCACCTCGGCGGGCGGCCGCTGCACGGAGTCCGCCGCCCGGTCACGGCCCGCGTCGTCATCGGCCGGACCGCGCGGCACCTCGTTCCGTACGGTCATGCCGCCACGCCCTCGGTGAGTTCCGCCAGATCGGCGAGCAGCTCGCAGACGGTCACCGCGCCGAGGTCACCGAAGCGCAGCGGATAGCTGTGGTTCCTCCGGTAGTCGTCGGGCCGGGTGCCGAGCCAGACCGTTTCGAGGGTCTGGTCGGGGAACATGTCGATGACGCCGACGGCGATCCCGTCCCGCAGCGCGATCACCAGGTAGCAGTCGTCACCGAGCCGCTTGGAGATCCAGCGTTCCACGCCGGCGTCCTGCGGCACCCCGCGCTCCCAGCCGCGCCGCAACAGGCCGAGGACCTTGCCCGTCGGTACCCTGAGCTCCTCGAAGCGCTTCAGCCGGTTGCTTCCGGCGTCGTCCTCGCTCAGCGTGAACACGGCACGCCCGAGCTGCGCGAAGGGCTGCAGGATCTCGTAGTCCGCGAACACCTCCGACCAGGCGGTCAGCTCCTCGCCGAGGTGCAGCGGATGAGCCAGTCGCACCGTCGCTGTATCGGGCAGGGCGAAGGCCTCGTCCCCGGCGTCGGCGAACGTACGGTCCTCGGCCACCCGGAACGCGGTGCGCCCCTCGTCCGTCTCGCTCAGCCACACCAGCCGGCGCACCAGGTGCCACATCAGCGGATGGGACACGAACAGCTCCCGGAACTCCGGTGCCGACCAGGACCGTTCCGCGACCATCGCCGCCTCCAGCCGGCGCACCTGGTCGGACGCGACCGTCCGCACGTCCTTCTTCAACGCCATGTACCGCTTGCGCTCGGCCGGGGCCAGCTCCGCGTCGTCCCGGGCGCCCGGCTTCGGCAGGTCCTTGAGGCGCTTGCCCGCGCCGTCCAGAACGTAGGACCGCAACTGCTCGTCGAAGCCGACCGTGAACGTACGGCTGCCGTAGTCGACGGCCGTCGAACCCCCCGCGTCCAGACCGAAGTCGGGCACCAGTCGGTCCGAGAGCTGTTCGCCGGTGAGCCCGAGCCCCAGGGCCACTTCGGCGATCTTCTCCGTGGCCCGGACCTTCAGCGCCTTGAACTTCACACGCTGGGAGATGCCGTGCAGATGCAGGAGCGCGACATCGCTGCCGATCGCCGCCAGCACATCGAGACCCTCCACGGCCCGGTGGTGGGCGGCCTCGCCGGGCCAGGCCCGGATCACCGGGGTCAGCCGGCGGACCGTCTCGTCGTCACCGAGGAGACCCAGGGCGGAGAGCACCCACGACTCCTTGGCCGGGAGGGAGTTGAGCCGCCACTGCTCGAAGAGACCCCAGGCGAACCCGGCCAGCGAACCGGCGTCGGCCGTCCGGATGACGTCACCGAGCCCGGGGTACGCCTCGCCGGGCCTGGACACCGCCAGCATGGTCAGGACATGGCGCACCGACTCCTGCGGAAGGGCCCCACCGGCGCGGACGGCGATCTGGGGCAGCAGGGCGGGATCCGCCCACGCCGGCAGAACGGGCAGGGTGACGGGCAGCGCCCGCTCCAGCGGATCGGCGGCCAGCAGCTCCGCCACCGCGTCCACCGCCGCGGCCCCGTATCCTTCGGCGGCCCCGCGCACGACCTCGTCGCCGTGCAGGACGGCGATCTGGACGAGGGCCTGCTCGGCGGCGCGCCGCGCGGTTCCGGCCTTGCCCACGGCATCGGGCACCAGCAGCGGAGCGGCCGCGACGCCGTGCCGCTCGAACCAGGAACGAGCGGTGGCGGCGGTGGACTTGAGCCGGATCGCCCAGGCGGCCATGTGCCGGGCGATCGCCACATCGAGGAACGGCAGCAGCAGCGGGGCGAGATGGCTCGGCTGCCGGGGCACGGCCCGCAGCAGCAGTGGCAGGGCGTCGAGTCCGAAGCGGGCGGCGACCGGCTTCAGCGTGTCCGAGCCGTCCCACAGATCGACCGGGTCCCAGACGGCGAGCGTCGGGGCGACCAGTTCCTCGGGGCCGTGGACGTAGACCCACGCGGGCTGCAGGGTCGGCGCGTCGAGGCCGTGGCGGAGGGCGGCGATCTCCTCCTTCCAGTCGCCGCCGGCCGAGCCGCTGCGCCGGGTGTACCAGCTCGTGGTGGCGGCCCACTGCTCCTGCTCACCGGGCAGCCACTCGACCGAGGGGTCACAGGCCGCCGTCAGGCCGGTCACGGCCGCGGTGCGCTGCGCCCTGCTCCGCGGCCGGGCCCACGGCGGCTCCGTCAGCACCGCGGGCAGCGTGTCCGCGGGTGCGTCGGCGATCCGGTCCACCGGGTTGAGGAGCGGTTCGACGATCTCCGCCAGTTCGCCGTCGAGCGACGGCAGTACGGTCTCCACCAGGACGCGATGGGCGGCGATGTGCCCCTGCAACAACTGACGCGACATCGTGGACGAGGTGCCCGTGCGGTCGCGCACCTCCGTGGCCAGCATCCGCAGCGCCCGTACCGGATAGCGGCGCATCGCCTCGAAGAGGGCCGCGCGGACCTGCTTGGTGTCCGCCCGGCCGAGCAGCAGACCGAACGCCTCGTCCGTCGGGAACTCCACGAGCGAGGTGGCGACGTGCTTCAGGCCGTCCGCGTAGGCGTAGGTGCCGTTCAGCCCCTCGGCGAGTATCGGGACGACGGCGGTGCCGATGCCTTCGGCCGCCGTCGCGGTCAGGGCGGTGCTCAGGCCGATGCCCGGCCGGCGCGGGAACGCCGCCGCCTGCTCCGCCGAGCTGAGCGTGCAGTACACCAGGGACAGCAGGCCGTAGTCCTGTTCGTCGGTCACTTCGGGATCGGTGGACAGAGCGGCGGCCCAATCGGCCTCGCTCGGCGCCAGATAGGCGGTGATGATCCTCCGGTGGGCGTCGGTGCGGCACGGGGCGAGCGCCTCCACCGTTGCCCGGTAGGTCTCCTCGTCCGCGGCTGCGAGCAGTGCGCGGACCCGGTCGGCGGCCGGGCGGCGCCCGTTCGACCAGTACCTGTCGCGGGTCCGGGAGAGCGCCTCCAGCCAGGGGTCGTAGCGCCTGCGCCCGCTCTGCTCCCAGCGGGCGTCGACCATGAACAGCTCCACCGCCGCACGGGCCGCGAACGGCAGGCCGTGGTCCCGCACCCAGCTGTCCGCCCACGACGCGGCGGTCGGCGAGGCGAGCCCGACGACCGCGGCCAGCCCCGCTGCCCCGGCCGGAGAGGGGCTGCCGGCGAGGTGGTGGCGGACCAGGTCGGCGAGTCCGGGGTCGCTGCGGGGCGCGTCCAGGAACTCCTTGATCCAGGCGGCTTCTTCGGCCGTCCGGGACACGAGCGTGTCCAGGGACTTCTGCTGCGGCGCGGCGGGCGTGCGCGCCACTCCGCCCCGGCGGGGATGGAGCATCCGCCGCCAGCCGGCCGGCAGCACGAACGTGTCCTCGTCGGGCAGCGCCACGGGCTGCCCGGCGGCCTCACCGGAACCGGAGGCATGCGCGTCCGCGGCGGAACCGCCCCCCGAGGGCGCCGCGGCCGACGCCGCCACCTCCCGGTACCCCTTGCGTTCCTTCTCCGCGATCGACTTGACCACCTGCGCGTCCGCGGCCGCCGCGGAGGCGTACTCCTTCGTCTGTGTACGCCCCTCGCTTCCGCAGCGCCCGTGGCGCACCGTCACCGCGGCACCGTCCGCCCCGGTCTCCCAGAACTTCGACGCGCTGCCCTCGACGTACTCCCAGCGACGCACTGGTCCGCCCCCTTCACACCCGTTCGACCCGCACTGACACGGGCTTCTCGATCAGTGGTTCCACAGTAGAACCGACCACTGACAACGCAGCGTGACCGGGGTCCAGGGCGAGCGAGAGAGCAGGTCAGCCGCTGTGCGCAAGCTCCTCCCTGTGCACGGCGCGGGCGAACGGCGCCCCGGTGACCAGGCGTTCCACCTCGTCGGCCGCCGCACTGCCCAGCCGCCGGAGCTCATTGCCGAGCGAGCCCGCCAGATGCGGCGTCAGGAAGGCGCCCGGCAGATCCAGCAGACGGGAATCCGGAGGCAAGGGCTCCGGATCGGTGACGTCGAGTACGGCGGTGATCCGGCCGCTCGCCACCTCGTCCGTCAGCGCCGCCGTGTCGATCAGTGCCCCGCGCGCGGTGTTGATGAGTACCGCCCCGTCCGGCAGCAGCCCGAGCCGTGCGCGGTCCAGCATCCGGTACGTCTCGGGGATGGCCGGTGCGTGCAGGCTGACCACCTCGCATCCGGCGAGGAGTTCGTCGAGACCGGCCGGCCGCACCCCCAGCGCCCGTGCCGAGGCCTCGTCGACGTACGGATCGCTGAGCCACACCTCCAGGTCGAACGGCCGCAGCAGCTCGATCACCCGGCGGCCGATCCGTGAGGCCCCGATGATGCCGACCCGGCGCCCGAAGTTGCCGATCGCGTCGCCGAGGTCGTACGGCGAGAGCGCACCTCGCTCCGCGCGCAGCCGTTCCCGGGCGGCGAACACCCCCTTGCCGGCGAACAGGACGGCCGCCAGGGTGAATTCGGCGACCGGTACCCCATTGGTGTCCGCGCCGGACGAGACCGCTATGCCCCGATCCCAGCAGGCCTCCGTCACCAGTGACTTGACGGTTCCCGCCGAGTGCACGACAGCCCGCAGCCTCGGTGCGGCGGCCAGCACCGACGCGTCGACGGGCGGGCAGCCCCAGCCGGTGATCAGCACCTCGGCGCGGGCGAGCGCCTGCCGTACCGCCGGATCGTCGAAGCGTTCCGCGACCAGCGGCGGATCGATATCGATGTCGACGAGTCCGGCCAGCCGTGCGAGTACGTCCGGAGGGAAGAGCTCCGGCACATGACGGGGGTGGAGGGCGAGAAGCGCCGGGGGACGGGCATGCGCCACGGGAGTGCTCCGATCGGCAGAAGTCCGGTTGGTCACCGGGAAGTAGAGCAACTATTTCGAAAATCAGCGAAAATTCAACCCGGTCCGGTGGCCTGTCAGGGCGTCGGCCCCTCTGCGGCGGGCGGAGTGGTGCTCTCGCGCACGACCAGTTCCGTCGCGACCTCGACCCGGGTGGTCTCCGGCTGCTCCCCGGCGATCAGCTGCAGCACCATCCGGGCGGCCAGCGCGGTCATCTCGGCGAGCGGGGTGCGCACGGTCGTCAGCCGCGGGGTCACCCAGTCCGCGAACGGCAGGTCGTCGAAGCCGACCACGCTCAGATCCTCCGGAACGCGCAGTCCGAGCGAGGCCGCGGCCCGGTAGGTTCCCAGCGCCTGGTGGTCGCTCCCGGCGAAGATCGCGGTCGGCCGGTCCGGGAGTCGCAGCAGGTCCAGGGCGTGCTGGTGGGCGAGGCCGTGGGTGAAGTCGCCGTAGCGCACCAGCTCCTCCTCGAAGGGCAGCCCGGCCTCCTCCAGGGCGGAGCGGTAGCCGCCCACCCGGGCCCGCGAGGTCAGCCGACGGGCCGGGCCGCTGATGATCGCGACGCGCCGGTGGCCCAGTTCGATCAGGTGGCGGGTGGCCGCGAAACCACCGGGCCAGTTGGTGGCACCCACCCACGGCACCCCCGGGGCCGGCTCCTCGATCGGTGCGACCAGGGCGAACGGCAGCGCCAGCCGACGCAGTTCCTCGTGCTGTTCGCCGGTCAGCTCGGGCACCACCAGGATCGCGCCCCGGGTCGGACGGGTGGCCAGTGAGTCCAGCCACTGCCGGGCCAGCTTCGTGCGGCCGTGCGTCGCCGACACCACCATGCCCATGCCGACGCCGTGCAGCGCCTCCTCCGCACCCCGGATCAGCTCGACCGCCCAGGGACTGTCCAGTTCGTTGATCACGAACTCGATCAGTCCGCCCCGGAGTTGGGAGGTCGGCGGACTGTTCCGGGCGAGATAGCCGTACTGCTCCAGGAGCCGCTGCACCTTGGCCCGGGTCTTCGATGACACATCGGATCTGTCATGCAGAACCTTGGACACGGTGGAGACCGAAACTCCGGCCTCTCCGGCAATTTCCGCCAAAGTGCTCCGCGTTGATTCGTCCCCAGCCGTTGACGTCATCCGATGTTTCTCCTACGTTTCGATCGATCCGTTGTTGCGAAAACTATCGCAACTTCATTTTGAGGCACAGAGGGTGGTCTTCGATGAACCGATGGGGTACCGGCGCAAAGACGCGTGCGGCGCTTTCGGTGTGCGGCGCGCTGCTGCTCACCGCCTGCGGCTCGGGCAGCGGCGGCTCGGGCGGAGACAGTGACGAGCTGCTCGTCTGGGTCGACAACACCCGCACGGCCGCTGCCAAGGAGTATGCCAAGGAGCACCCGGACCAGAAGATCCGTGTGGTCACGATTCCGCCGGACGCGGGGTACGTCCCCACCAAGATCTCCCTCGCCAACCGCACCAAGCGCGGCTGGCCGGACGTGGTCTTCCTGGCCAACCCCGCCGAGACCGCCACGCTGGCCGCCAAGCCCTTCGACTACGCGGCCCCGCTCGACGCCGCCGTCCCGAAGAAGACCCTGGACGGCTTCGCCCCCGGCGCACTCGACACCTGCACCTTCGACGGCAGGACGTACTGCCTGCGCAACGACATCGCGCCCGCCATCCTCTGGTACGACTCCGCGCTGATGAAGAAGTACGGCTACCAGGTGCCCGCCACCTGGGAGGAGTACCAGAAGGTCGGGCTGAAGGCGGCCGCCGAGCACCCCGGCACCATCGTGGGCTCCGTCGCCGGAAAGTACGGCGCCGGTCTCTACTTCGGCTCCAGCGGCTGCCCCACCCGCGACACCCTCAGCCTCACCAAGGTGCGCATCGACACCGGGGACGACACCTGCACCCGGGTCGCCGACGTCCTGCAGCCGCTCACCGAGAAGAAGGCCGTCACCAACGTGGTGCCGACCGAACCGGCCTTCGCCAAGCTCGGAGCCGACGACAAGATCCTGATGCTGCCCGGCCCGGCCTGGTTCGGCGACTTCATGTTCAAGCCGTCCTTCAAGGTGCCCGACGGCCGGATCGCGGCCGCGCCGATGCCGGTCTGGAAGGGCGAGTCCAAGTCCGCCGCCGGCCAGGTGGGCGGCGGCGCGTACGTCGTGTCGAAGCACGCGGGCAAGCGGGCGAAGGCGGCCACCGACCTGGTGACCTGGCTGACCACCGACGTACCCCTCCAGGCCAAGCAGCCCACGTACCCCGCCTTCACCGCCGCCGCCACCGAATGGGGCAAGGCGAAGGCCAAGGACACCTACTACGCGGCCGACCCCGTGCCGGTGCTCACCGAGGCGGCCGCCAACCTCCGTCCCGGCTTCGGCGCCGTCCGCTACGAGGCCGAGTGGCAGAGCAGCTTCAACGACACCCTCGGCGCCGCGGCAGGCGACGGGAAGTCGCTGAAGGACGCACTGGGCAGCTGGCAGGAGCGGCTCGAACAGGCCGCCGGTACCAGCGACTACACCGTCGAATGAGCCGCCCCGTGACGCTCACCGACCGGCGGCCGACAGCCGCCGCCACGCCCGCAGCGGACACTCCGCGGCAGCGAAGCCCGATGAAACGGGCCAGGTCGCTCGCGGCCTGGGGCCTCATCGGCCCCTACACCCTCTTCCTCGTCCTCTTCGGCGCCGCCCCGGCCGGCTACGCGCTCTGGACGTCCTTCACCCACGACGGCTCGTTCGCCGGGATCCGCAACTGGACCGGGGTCTTCGAGGACTACCGGCTCGTCGACTCCGCGGCGCACGTCGGGATGTACCTCCTGCTGTGGCTACCGATCCTCGTCCTGCTCGTGCTGTCGCTCGCCCTGACCCTGCATGTGAAGCCGGGCAGGTTCTCCTCGACGATGCAGTTCGTCTACTACCTGCCGGGCGCCGTCACCGGATCCGCCGCCGCACTGCTGTGGCTGTTCATGGTCAGCCCCGACGCCAGCCCGTTCAGCCCGGTTCTCGACCTGTTCGACATCACCAGCGCCACCGACGCACTCTCCGGCCAGAGCCTGATCTCCGTACTCACCGTGATGGGCGTCGCCGTCCACGCGGGCGGCTGGATCATCGTCCTGTACGGGGCGCTGAACGCCCTGCCCAAGGACGTGATGGAGGCGGCCCAGGTCGACGGCGCCTCCACCTGGCGGACCACCTGGCACATCAAGTTGCCCATGGTCCGCAGCTACGTGGCGTTCGTCCTCATCTCCAGCTTCGCCGCCGGCAGCCAGGTCTTCGTCGAACCGACCGTGCTGACCACCGGCGCCCCCGGACAGATCAGCCCCACCTGGTCGGTCAACCAGCTCGCGTACAACTACGCGACCCAGGAAGGGGACTTCGGCAAGGCCGCCGCCCTCTCCCTGGCCATGCTCGCGGTCGGTCTGCTGGCCGCCTGGATCGTCATCAGCCGCACCCGCATGTACGAAACGGACCACCGGTGATCACACGTGAGAGGCGTCCGAGCCCGATGAACGCCGTATCCCGCTCCGCACGGCTGCTGTTCCTCCTCGGCGCCGCCGTCTTCTTCGGCCTCCCGCTGCTGTGGCTGGTCCTCGCCCCGACCCGTACCGCCGACGACCTCACCACCGGGTCCTCGCTCGGCTTCGGCTCACTGGGCAACGTGGGCAGCGCCTGGGACCACCTGATGAGCTACAACGACGGCCAGATCACACTGTGGATCGGCAACTCGGTCTTCTACACCGCGGCCAGCGTCGCGCTGTCCCTGGTGCTCTGCGTGCCGGCCGGATACGTCCTGGCCAAGCACGACTTCGGCGGACGCAAGCTGCTGCTGACCCTCTCCATCGTCTGCATGATCCTGCCGCCGGCCGCCCTCGTCCTCCCGCTCTACCTGGAGATGAACGCCTTCGGTCTCACCGGCACCCCCGCCTCGGTGATCCTGCCGCTCTCCTTCTACCCGTTCGGCGTCTACCTCGCCTATCTGCACTTCGCCGCCAACCTCCCGGACAGCCTGCTGGACGCCGGCCGGGTCGACGGGGCGGGGGAACTGCGACTGTTCTGGTCGATCGGCATCCCGCTCGCCAAGCCGGCCATCGGGCTGATCGCCTTCTTCTCCTTCACCCGCACCTGGACCGACTTCTTCCTGCCGTTCGTGATGCTCGCCGACGACCGGACGTTCACCCTTCAGCTCGGCCTGATGTCGCTCCTCCAGTCGACCGGCGCGGTCAACGCCTCCAGCGGATTCAGCGACCTCGACATCCACCAGCCGGAAGCGGCCCTGGCCGGACTCGTCGCCTGCGTACCCACCCTCGTCGCCTTCCTGTTCGCCCAGCGCTTCCTGCGCACGGGACTGCTCGCCGGCGCGGAGAAGGGCTGATACGGATGACCGACGACAGCCGTACGGAGCTCCAGGAGTACGCGCGTACCCTCGCCGAACCCCTCCTCCCGCACTTCAGCCCCGGCCGCGCCCGGCTCCGCCTGGGCGTCAACACCGCCATCCACGACGACCCGGCCGCTGAACTGGAGGCGTTCGCCCGCCCCCTGTGGGGTCTCGCCCCGCTCGCCGCGGGCGGCGGGCACTTCGCGCACTGGGAGTACTGGGTACGCGGCCTGGCGGCCGGCACCGACCCCGGCCACCCCGAGTACTGGGGCCCGCCGGGACCGCACAACCAGCGGATCGTCGAGATGGCCGCCATCGGGTTCGCCCTCGCACTCGCCCCCGACCGGCTCTGGGAACCCCTGACCGAACCGGAACGTGCGCGGGTGGCCCACTGGCTGACCACCGGCATGTCCTGCCCGGTCACCGACAACAACTGGCTCTTCTTCCCCGTCCTGATCGGACTCGGACTCGACCGCGTCGGCGTCCCCCACGACCGCGAACGGGTCACCGCCTGCCTGGACCGGCTGGAGACCTTCGCCCGCGGCGACGGCTGGTACTCCGACGGACCCACCGAACGCCGCGACTACTACGTGCCGTGGGCGATGCACTTCTACGGCCTGCTCTACGCGGCACTCGCCGGACACCGCGACCCCGAACGGGCCGTGCGCTTCCGGATGAGGGCGGCCCTGTTCGCCCAGGACTTCCAGCACTGGTTCGCCGACGACGGCGCCGCCGTCCCCTACGGCCGTTCCCTCACCTACCGCTTCGCACAGGCCGCGTTCTGGTCCGCCCTCCCGTACGCCGGTGTCGAGGCCCTGCCCTGGGGAGTCGTCAAGGGACACCTGATGCGTCATCTGCGCTGGTGGCAGCGGCGCCCCGACGCGGCGCCCGGCGGACTCCTCTCCATCGGCTACGCCTATCCGCAGCCCGCGCTCGCCGAGCAGTACAACGCCCCCGGCTCCCCGTACTGGGCGATGAAAACCTTCCTGCCGCTCGCGCTGCCCGCCGGCCACCGCTTCTGGACCGCCGCCGAACGCGGCGCCCCCGCCCTGCCCGCCGTCTCGCCCCAGCCCCACGCGGGCGCCGTCCTGATGCGATCCGGCGGCGACGTCACCCTGCTCGCCGGCCGCCAGCACCACTCCTGGGTCCGCCACGGGGCCGAGAAGTACGCCAAGTTCGCGTACTCCACACGGTTCGGCTTCAGCCTGCCCGCCGGACCGGCCGGACTGGAGCAGGGGGCGTACGACTCCATGCTCGCCCTCAGCGACGACGGCGGAGTCCACTACCGGGTACGCGAGGAACCCGGCGACCACCAGGTCACCGACGACACCGTCCGCTCCACCTGGCACCCGTGGCCCGACGTCGAGATCACCACCTGGCTCACCGCCGCCCCGCCCTGGCAGGTGCGCGTCCACCGTGTCCGCACCGCACGCCCGCTGCACACCGCGGAGGGCGCCTTCGCCGTCGACCGCGACTCCGCGCCCCCGCCGGGCCCCACCCGGCAGGCGGGCCCCGGCCGCGCCCGCGCCACCGGCTCCGCCGGACTCACCGGCCTGATCGACACCGACGGCCGCCGCACCGGACAGGTCATCGACTGCCTGCCCGGCACCAATGTGCTCGCCCGCCGCACCATGCTGCCCACGCTCACCGGCGAACTCCCGCCCGGCGAACACTGGCTGAGGTGCGCGGTCCTCGGCGCCGCGCCGGGGCCGGACGGCGAGACCGCGTGGAAACGCCCACCCGCACCACCGAACACCGGAGGCTGTACATGAGACCGGCTCTCAGCCCGACATCCCTGGTGGCCGCCGCGGCTGCCGCACTGATCGCACTGCCCCTGGCCCTGGCACCCGAGGCCACCGCAGCCACCCACGGCAGGACGTACGAGGTCGCGACCTGGGGATCCGACCGGTCCGCCGGCAGCGCGCGGCACCCGCTGCGCACGATCTCGCGCTGCGCCGAACTCGTACGCCCCGGTGACAGCTGCCTGATCCACCGGGGCACCTACCGCGAGCAGGTCACCCCGCCGGCCGGCCGGAAGGACGCCCCGGTCACCTTCGCCGCGTACGGCGACGGCGCGGTGACGGTCGACGGCACGGACACGGTCACCGGCTGGAAGGACGCGGGCGGCGGCCTCGTCTCGGCGCGGACCGACCTGCCGCTCGACGCGAGCGAGAACGCCCTCTTCCTCGACGGCGGCCGCGCCATGGAGGGCCGCTGGCCCAACTCCGGCACCGACCCGCTCAACCCGACCTGGGCCGTCGCCGAGAAGACCTCCACCGACCAGCACATCGACGACCCCGCCCTGCCCGCCGGGGACCTCACCGGCGCCACCGTCCATCTGTGGGCCGGCTCCAACCCCTGGAGCCAGCAGACCGGAACGGTCACCGCCACCGCCGCCGGCGCCCTCGACTTCAAGGGCGGCAACTACCGCTGCGACCCGCTCTGCATGGGCGACAAGAACTACCGCAACTACTACCTGGTGGGATCCAGGGCCACCCTCGACCAGCCCGGCGAGTGGTACTACGACAAGGCCGCGAAGACCCTGTACCTCGTCCCGCCCAAGGGCGGAATGCGGGGCCACACCGTCACCGCCAAGCACCGCTCCTGGGGCATCGACCTCAGCGGCAGCTCCCACGTCACCGTGCGCGGCCTCGACCTCTGGGGCACCTCGCTGCGCACCGGCAAGGACAGCACCGGCGTCCTCGTCGAGAACCTGAACGCCCGTTACGTCTCCGAGTACTCGACGCTCCCGATGCCCGCCGACGACGAACTGGCCGTCGAACCGGGCGAGGGCCACATCGTCGTCTCCCGGATCCTGGACTCCGGCGTCCAGCTCCTGGGCACCGGCAACACCCTGCGCGACAGCGAGATCGCCCACTCCGCCGGCACCGGCGTCCTGGTGCGCGGCAGCGGGAACACGGTCACCAACACCTACATCCACGACGTCGGCTGGATGGGCAGTTACACCCCCGGCATCGAGATCAACGGCAGCGGCCACACCGTCACCCACAACACCGTCCGCCGCACCGGCCGGGGCAGCGTCGACGTGTCGTGGCAGCTCAACGGGGTGCCGTTCCACAACAACGAGATCGCCTACAACGACCTCTCCGAGGCGATGCGGACCTCCCGCGACGGCAGCCCGTTCTACGTCTGCTGCAACCTGGACGCCACCGGCACCAGCGTCGACCACAACATCGTCCACGACGACGACGGCCAGGTCGGCTACTACATCGACAACTCCTCCGGCAACTTCCTGCTCCACCACAACGTCGCGTACAACACCGGCACCCGGGGCACCTTCTTCAACGGCCACAGCGGCGTCAGCCTCGGCAACCGCGACCACCACTCGTCGTACGGCCAGGGCATCACGGGCGCCTCGGTCCGGCTGAGCGGCGCGACCGACGCCACCGGCACGTACGTCAGCAACATCGTCGGGATGACCAAGACCGAGATCTCCGGACCCGGTGACCCCGGCCCCGTCGTGCGCAGCAACCTCCTGCCGCCCACCGACCCCGGCTACACCGACACCCGCAACGGCGAACTGTGGCTGCGCGCCGGCTCGCCCGCCATCGACGCGGGCGAGACCGTCGCCGGGGTGACCACCGCAGTGCGCGGCGCAGGCCCCGACCAGGGTGCCTACGAGTACGGTGACGCCATCTGGTCGGCGGGCTGCACCCTGCCCGGCTGCCAGTCCCGGGTCCGCAACGACGGCTGGACCGCCACCGCGTCCGACGGCTCCGACGCCTCCGCGGCCGTGGACGGTGTCCAGACCACCCAGTGGAAGTCCGCCGCACTCCAGGCCCCGGGCCAGTCGCTCACCGTCGACCTGGGCACACCGAAGACCGTCGGCCGGCTGGCCCTCGACGCGGGTCTGGACGCCACCGGGCACCCCTCCGGGTTCACCGTCGCGACGAGCCGTGACGGCGAGCGGTGGGGGAAGCCGGTCGCCGAGGTGAGCGGCCGCTCCTTCACCCAGGAGGCCGTCTTCCCGACCGACACCGTCCGCTACCTGCGGATCACCCTCACCGCACCGGGTGACACGGAATGGGGTGTGAACGAGATCCGGCTGTACGCCGACGGGCCGGACGCCGCCGGGACGCTCCAGGCCGAACTGGCCACCGACATACTGGGCACCACCCGGGGCGACGCCGCCACCGGGCTGCTGGGCTCGGGCGACCGCTTCGGCTTCCGCAAGGTCCGGTTCGGTGCGGGCGCGGACCGGATGACCCTCCGCGTCGCGGCGCCGGGCCGGGGCGTGACCGGTCTGCTCCAGGTGCGGCTGGACAGCCCGAAGGGCCGGATCGTGGGCGTGCTGCCGGTACGGGCGACCGGCGGGGCCGACACCTGGCAGGAGCAGTCGGCGAAGCTGCTGCACACCGTCACCGGTACGCACGACGTGTACGTCGTCGCCGCGGCCGGCCCGAGGACCGCGGCCGTCGACTGGCTGACGTTCGGCAGGTGAGTACGCGGGTGGGGGCCGGCACATCGGATGACGTGCCGGCCCCCACCCTTACGTACGCCCGCGTGCGTGCCGGTCAGGGGGCGGAAGGGACACGCGGACCGCCCGCGGACGTCCACGACGGCGTCACACCGGTCACCTGGCAGACCATCAGGTAGAGCGGGATGGGCGGCGTGTACGGCGTACGGCTGTCGGGCTGGTGGATCAGCCGGGGCCGCACCGCCGGGACGTAGGCGCCACGTGCGTAGGCGGCCTGCGCGGGCCAGTCCAGATCGAGGTCGGAGCCCGACGGGACGATCCACCACCAGCGCTCCCCGTCGTCGAAGACGCAGCCGGTGCGCGGCAGATGAGACATCAGCCGGAAGCCGTACCGCGCCGGCACCCCCACCGCGTCGCAGCCCAGGGTCGCGGAAAGGGCGGAGGGGAGAGGCAGTTGCACGCGGCCGCCGTCACCGGGGCGGCCGGGCTCGCGGGGCCGGCGGGTTCCGAGGAGATGGGACATGGCGTTCTTCAGCATGAGTGCTCCGTGCCGTGCGGCAGTTCCGCCCAGACGATGCGGCCCGAGCCGCCCCCGGCGTCGCGGGACCCCCAGGCACTGCACATCGCGTCGACGAGCAGCAGGCCGCGTCCGTGCTCGTCATCGGCGCCGCGTGACAACTGCGGCCCGCCTGGCTGGTGTCCTTGGTCCTGTACGGCTATGCGCAGCCGGTGATCGAGGCAGCGCAGCTCGCACACGACGCGAGAGCTGGCGGTGTGCACCACCGCGTTGGTGACCAGTTCGGACACGATGAGGATCGCCGCGTCGTGCGCGTCGCCGCCCAGCCGCCACTCGTCCAGCCGGGCCCGCGTCAGCCGCCGGGCACCGGCCACCGACTCCGGGTGCGCGGGCAGCGCGAAGCAGTACCGGAGCGCTTCCGTCCCGGGGCTGAGGTCCATGAGCCGGGGGATGAGCGCACTGCCAGGTGCCACGACCGAATCCTCACAGTGGGGGCTGCGTCACGCTTCGCGATCCCCGTAAAAGGAGGCGGGCGTGACTAGTGAACTGGTTCACTCACCAACTCTCCCCCTGTCGTGAACACTTGGCAAGGGGCACTCTGAAATTTCCAGAGTGGCTGTGTCTTTGGTGCCACGCGCATGGCACACTGCTGGCAAACAGCGCATGGGGAGGTCTGAAGTGAGTGAACCGCGGTCCGCCCCGACCGTGGGTCAGGTCGTTCTCGGCAAGCGCCTGCAGGATCTGCGGGAACGTGTCGGCCTGAGCCGGGACCAGGCTGCCAAGGTGCTGCGTGTCGCGCCCGCGACGATACGCAGGCTGGAGACGGCCGAGGTAGCTCTCAAGATCCCCTATGTGCAGCTGCTCCTGAAGGCCTACGGGATCTCCGAGGACGAGGCCGACGCCTTCGTCGTCCTCGCCGAGGAGGCCAACAAGCCGGGCTGGTGGCAGCGTTTCCACGACGTGCTGCCCGACTGGTTCAGCATGTACGTCAGCCTGGAGGGCGCCGCGAGCCTGCTGCGCATGTACGAGCCGCACTTCGTCCCCGGGCTGCTGCAGACCGAGGAGTACGCGCGCTCGGTGATGCGTACCGGAGCGGTCGGCCAGACCAGGCCGGAGGACATCGAGCGCCATGTGGCGCTGCGGATGCAGCGCCAGTCCCTGCTCACCCGGCCGGACGCCCCGCGGCTGTGGGTCGTGATGGACGAGACGGTGCTGCGCCGCCCGGTGGGCAGCCCGGAGGCCATGCGCGCCCAGATCGACCAGTTGCTCGAAGCGACCGCGATGCCCAACGTGACCCTCCAGATAGCCGAGTTCTCCACCGGCCATCACCCGGGCACCTACGGGCCCTTCGTGCTCTTCCGGTTCGCCGTCCCGGAGCTCCCCGACATGGTCTACAGCGAGTACCTGACCGGGGCCGTCTACTTCGACGCCCGCCCGGAGGTGGCCTCCTACCTCGAGGTCATGGACCGCATGGCGGCCCAGGCCGCGACTGCACAACGCACGAAGGAAATCCTCCGGGACTTCCGCAAGGAGCTGTGATGACACCCATATACAACGGCATGCCGGCCGCCGAACTGGGCTCCGAGGGCTGGTACAAGCCGTGGAGCGGCGGCAACGGCGGCAACTGTGTCGAGGCCATGAAGCTTTCCGACGGAAGAATCGCCATGCGCCAGTCCGCGGACCCGGACGGCCCGGCCCTGATCTACACCCACCGCGAGATCGCCGCGTTCATCCAGGGAGCGAAGGCCGGCCAGGCGGATTTCCTGCTGACCTGACGACGCGGCCCGCAAGCCCCGCGGACGGTCCGGCGCCGCCGCAGGCCACAATGGACCCCATGTCCCGACGCACCTCACGCCCCCGGCGCCCGTCCGCCGCGAGTGCCCGCACCGTTCCCGTACCGGAGATCACCGCGGCATCGCCCTGCCCGTGCGGGCTGCCCGCCGAGTACGGCGCGTGCTGCGGGCGGCTGCACGCCGGGGCCGCCGCGCCGACCTGCGAGGCGCTGATGCGTTCGCGGTACGCGGCCTTCGCCGTCCGGGACGCCGCGTATCTGCTGCGCACCTGGCACCCCGGCACCCGGCCGGAGGTCCTCGACCTCGATCCGGGGGTGCGCTGGGAGCGGCTGGAGATCCTGGGGACGACGGAGGGCAGCGCCTTCCACACCACGGGCACGGTCACCTTCCGGGCGCACTTCGAGGACAACGGCCGCGCCGGCTCGCTCCACGAGAAGAGCCGCTTCGTCCGTTGCGAGGGCGCCTGGGTCTACGAGTCCGCGGTCTTCGCCGACTGAGCCGCTCGGGGGCCCGGTGGTGCACCGCGTCAGACGGGTGCGCCGGCCGGGACCGCCGGGGACAGCTCCTGTGCGAGGTCCTCCGCCAGCAGCCGCTTGGCGATGACGTCGACCGCGGCGCGCACCCGCGCGTCGTCCGGGCGCTCGCCGTCGTGGCCCAGCTGTTCGTTGAGCCACGTCGCCCAGGCGGTCGTGATGGTCCCGGCCTCCCTGCTCCCCGCCTCGGTGTGCGCGAACAGATGACCGTCCCCGGTGAGATAGCCCTCCTCGATCATCCGGTCGAAGACGGGCACCAGCACCTCCGGCGGGATCCGGTGCCGGGCCGCGATCAGCCGGAGCCCCGCGTGGCCGACCATCCGGGTGAACAGCTCGACCTGCATCACCGCCCAGGCCCCCGCCATGTCGAGCCGGGTGTCCGATTCGGCGATGATCCGCCGGACCGTGTCCGGGTCGACCCGCCGCAGGATCTTGGCCACCGAGAACTCGAGCAGCCGGGCCGAGTCACCGGCGCTCGGTGAGGCGAAGCCCTCGCCCATGTCGGTCGAGCCGGCCCGTACCGTGTCGCGCAGCTTCACCTCCTTCAGGAACAGCGCCACGACGAACCCGAGCACCGCGACCGGCACCGTCCACAGGAACACCGTGTGCAGGGTGTCGGCATAGGCCTGGGCCAGCGGCGCCGACTGGGCGCCGGGCAGCGAGTGCAGGCCCTCCGGACTCTGCGACGCCTTCGCCAGCACCGCCGGATCACCGCCGGCCCGCGCCGCCGCCGCGACCCCGTCCTTGAGATTCGGGCCGAGCGCGTTCGCGTAGATCGTCCCGAACACCGCCGTACCGAAGGCGCTGCCGAGCGTACGGAAGAACGTCACGCCCGAGGTCGCCGTGCCCAGGTCCGCGTAGTCGACGGTGTTCTGCACCGCGATCGTCAGCACCTGCATGGACAGGCCGATGCCGAGCCCGAGCACCAGCATGTACAGCGACTCCAGCCACACCCCGCTGTCCGGGCCCATCCGCGAGAGCAGGAACAGGCCGACCGCCATGACCAGCGAGCCCACGATGGGGAAGATCCGGTAGCGGCCGGTCTTGCTGACCACGTTGCCGCTGAAGACCGACGCGACCAGCAGACCGACGACCATGGGCAGCGTCCGGACGCCCGAGAGGGTCGCCGAGTCCCCGTCCACGTACTGCAGATACGTCGGCAGGAAGATCATCGCGCCGAGCATCGCGAACCCCACGATGAAGCTGAGGATCGAGCAGACCGTGAAGACCGGGTTCCCGAACAGCCGCATCGGCAACATCGGTTCCCTCGCCCGGAACTCGACGAGGCAGAACAGCGCGAGTGCGGCCAGCCCGAGCACGAACAGGCCGATGATGACGGGCGAGCCCCAGGCGTACTGGTTGCCGCCCCAGCTCGTCGCGAGGATCAGCGAGCTCGCCCCGACCGTGACCAGCGCGATGCCCAGGTAGTCGATGACCGGTCGCCCCACGGCCTTCACGGACGGAATGGTGCGGGCCGCGGCGATGACCACCACGATCGCGATCGGCACATTGACGTAGAACGCCCAGCGCCAGGTCAGATGGTCCGTGAAGAGCCCGCCCAGCAGCGGTCCGACGACGGTGGAGACGCCGAACACCGCACCGATCGCACCCTGGTACTTGCCGCGGTCGCGCAGCGGGATCACATCGGCGATCAGCGCCATGGACGTGACCATCAGACCGCCCGCGCCGATGCCCTGGAGACCGCGCCACACGATCAGCAGCGTCATGTTCGTCGCGAGGCCGCAGAGGAACGAACCGGTGATGAAGATGATCGCCGAGAGCTGGAAGACGATCTTCCGGCCGAACAGGTCGCCGAACTTCCCGACCAGGACCGTCGCCACCGTCTCCGCGAGCAGGTACGCGGTGACCACCCACGACATATGGGCGGCGCCCCCCAGGTCCGAGACGATCGTGGGCAGTGCGGTACCCACGATCGTCTGGTCCAGCGCGGCCAGCAGAATGCCCAGCACGATCGTGGCGAAGACGATGTTCCGGCGGCGCGGATCGAGCAGGGGCGGCGCGGCGGCACTCTGCGCGGCGGGGGCGGTCTCGCTGGCAGTGGTCACGTCTGCACCCTCACACCGCGCCCTGTCACCCGCATGTGGGGGACGGCCGGACGTGTCAGGCCAGCAGATCCCGCAACGACGCCTTCATCCGGGTCACGAACGCCGCCCGCACCGGCTCCGGCACCCGGTCCAGCGAGAGGTACGGATTGAGGTCCTCCAGCTCGACGAGCAGCAGCTCGCCGTCCGCCGTCCGGCACGCGTCGACCCGCTGGATGCCGTGGCCGAGGGTGTTCCACTCGACGAAGGACCGGGCGAACCCCAGATCCGCGGCACTCGCCCCGTACGGCTCCAGCACCCACCGCTGCTCCGGGTGCGGCGCGTACAGCGCGTACTGGAAGTCCTGGTCGACGAAGTAGAAGGACACCTCGTACCGGAAGTCGATCCGCGGCTGGACCAGCTGGGCCCCGCCCGCCCCGGAGGACAGCGCGGGGAGCAGTTCGGGGGCCCGTACGAAGCGCAGCCCGGCCGAGTCCGCGCCCAGCTTCGGCTTGATCACGTACTCCTCGGCCCCGGGCAGCAGCCCCAGGTCCGCCGCCCGGTCCACGGTGGGGATCACCGGGTACCCGGCGCGGCTCAGGTCGACGAGGTACTGCTTGCCCGCCATGTCACCCCGCCCGGTCAGCGGGTTGTAGACCCGTGCGTCCAGTTCGCGGGCCCGTGCGCGGAAGGCGTCGTACGCCTCCTGGTAGTGCAGTACCGGGCCGCTGTTGCGTATGACGGCCGCGTCGAAACCGTCCAGCAGCGCGGCGGCGTCGCGTGGATGGCAGAGCGCCGTGTCGAAGTCCTCGCGCAGCCGTGAGGTCAGAAAGACGTCCTCGTCGCAGTAGCGTCGCCCGCGGGCCTCGTAGGCGAGGTCGGTGACGAAGAGGACGGACGGGCGCGGGGCGGCGGCCATGGTGTTTCCCCAAGGGGTGCGTGAGCGGGCGGGTGGTCAATAACCTGGACGGCGTTGCCCGTCAACGACCCTGGAGCGTCATGACGTCTGCCCCGCAAGAGTCGCTCGCCTCGCAAGAGCCGCCCGTGCCCGACATTCTCTCGCCCGGCTTCGCCGCCGATCCCTACGGGGCCTACCGGATCATGCGCGAGCGCGCCCCGCTGATCCGGCACGAGGCGATGAACAGCTACATCGTCTCCCGCTACGAGGACGTCGAACGGGTCTTCAAGGACAAGGCCGGGGAGTTCACCACCGACAACTACGACTGGCAGATCGAACCCGTCCACGGCAGGACCATCCTCCAGCTCAGCGGCCGGGAGCACGCCGTGCGCCGGGCCCTGGTGGCCCCGGCCTTCCGGGGCACCGATCTCCAGGAGAAGTTCCTCCCGGTCATCGAGCGCAACGCCCGCGAGCTGATCGACACCTTCCGGCACACCGGCGGGGCCGATCTCGTCGACGCGTTCGCGACCCGGCTCCCCGTCCTGGTCATCGCGGACATGCTCGGCCTGGACAAGGCGGACCACGACCGCTTCCACGGCTGGTACACCACCGTCATCGCCTTCCTCGGCAACCTCGCGGGCGACCCGGACGTGGCGGCGGCCGGTGAGCGGACCCGGCAGGAGTTCGCCGCGTACATGATCCCGGTCATCCAGCAGCGCCGCGCCGCCCCCGGCGACGACCTGCTCTCCGCGCTCTGCGCCGCCGAGGTCGACGGCGTACGTATGAGTGACGAGGACATCAAGGCCTTCTGCAGCCTGCTGCTGGCCGCGGGCGGCGAGACCACCGACAAGGCCATCGCCTCGATCTTCGCCAACCTGCTGACCCACCCCGAGCAGCTCGCGGCCGTGCAGGAGGACCGGGGCCTCATCGACCGGGCCTTCGCCGAGACGCTGCGCTTCACCCCGCCGGTGCACATGATCATGCGCCAGGCCGCCACCGATGTGGAGCTCGGTGGCGGCCTGGTGCCCGCCGGGTCGACCGTCACCTGTCTGATCGGCTCGGCCAACCGGGACGCGGCCCGGTACCGCGATCCGGACCGGTTCGACATCTTCCGCACGGACCTGACCAGCACCACGGCGTTCTCCGCGGCGGCCGACCATCTGGCGTTCGCCCTGGGCCGGCACTTCTGCGTGGGGGCGCTGCTGGCCAGGGCCGAGGTGGAGACCGGGGTGAACCAGTTGCTGGACGCGATGCCCGGCGTACGGCTCGCGGACGGGTTCACCCCGGCCGAGCAGGGCGTCTTCACCCGGGGGCCGCGGTCGCTGCCGGTGCGGTTCACCCCGGTCGCGGGCTGAACCGGGGGCGGCGGCCCGGATCGCCGGGCCGCCGCCCCCGTGGGGCGTCAGCCGATGTGGGTACAGATGTTGTCCGTGGACCCGTGGATCATGTGCAGTGTCTTGTACCTGGTGGCGCTGATGTCCAGCGTGTAGATCCCGTCGATCAGTTGCTCCCCGCGCGGCAGGTTGCTGTCGTGCTCGCCGATCCCGGCGAGCACGGGCCCGACCGCGTGCCAGCGCTGCGAACCGTCCGTGTGGTAGTCGACGAGCGCGGTGCCACTGGCGTCGGTGTCGTGGAACGCGCCGGTGCCGGTGTTGGTGACCCGGATGACCAGGGCGCCCCTGTACGCGATCTCAGAGGGCGAGCCGTCGGAATGTGTGGCCAGCACCTTCTGCACGACCTCGTCGACGACCGGTTCGGCGTGGATCGGGAAGTCGCAGCGGGCGCCCGCCGCCGCGTCGAACGGGGCGGTGGGCGCGGGCTCCCAGCCGGTTCCGGCGCCGGAGGCGGCCGGTGTGCCGGCCGAGGCGGGCGCCGCGGTCAGCAGCGCGGTGGTGAGTGCGAGTGCGGAAACAACGGTGGTCCGGTGCATTGGGTCTCCCGGTGGCGGGGGCACCCTGGGTGATATCGCGGCCGGTGTGCCCCCGTGCACCGGCCGCCTTCTCACCCGGACGAGCATGCACCCGGCGCGGTGGGTCTGTCCCGGGGGCGCGCGGGCGGCGTCCGGACGGGTGCCCCGTACCGGCTCAGCGGATGTGGCGCCCCGAGATCGCCCGCGCGATGACCAGGCGCTGGATCTCGCTGGTCCCCTCGAAGATCGTGTAGATCTTGGCGTCGCGGTACATCCGCTCGACGGGATGTTCCCGGCTGTATCCGGCGCCGCCGAGGATCTGCACGGCCTTCTCCGTCGCGGACACGGCGAGTTCACCGGCGCGCAGCTTGGACATGGAGCCCTGCCCCGCGTCGAAGGTCCGGTCGTTGCGGGCCATCCAGGCGGCCTGCCAGATCAGCAGCCGCACGGACTCGATCTCGGTACGGATGTCGGCGAGCGCGAAGGCGATCGACTGGTTCTCGATGATGGGGCGGCCGAACGCCTCGCGCTGTCCCGCGTACTCCAGCGCGTACTCGTACGCCGCGCGCGCGATGCCGAGCGCCTGGGCGCCGACCGTGGGGCGGCTGACCTCGAAGGTCGCCATCGCGGCCTGCCCCTTGGCGTTGGTGCCCTCGCGGGCGCGGGCGAGCCGTGCGTCCAGCTTCTCCTTTCCGCCGAGCAGACAGTGCCCGGGGACCCGGACGTCGTCGAGGAAGACGTCCGCGGTGTGCGAGGCGCGCAGGCCGAGCTTCTTGATGGTGCGGCTCGCCTCCAGGCCCTTCGTGGCCGGCGGCACGATGAACGCGGCCTGCCCGCGGGCGCCGAGCGCCGGGTCGACCGAGGCGACGACGACATGGATCTCGGCGATGCCCCCGTTGGTGATCCAGGCCTTCTGGCCGGAGAGCACCCACTCGTCCCTGGCCTCGTCGTAGCGGGCCTTCGTGGTCATCGCGGAGACGTCGGAGCCGGCCTGCGGTTCGGAGACGCAGAACGCGGCCACCTTCGGGTCGGCCTCGTCGCCGTAGCACTGCGGAACCCACTCGGCGAGCTGGTCCGGCGTGCCGGAGGCGAAGATCCCGGCGACGGCGAGGGAGGTGCCGAAGAGCGCCATACCGATTCCGGCATCGCCCCAGAACAGCTCCTCGTTGGCTATCTGGAGGGAGAGCCCCGTCGGGTCGCCGTACATGTCGGCCAGCGACTCGAAACCGTACAGCCCGATCCTGGCCGCTTCCTGGATGACCGGCCAGGGGGTCTCCTCGCGGGCGTCCCATTCGGCGGCCGCCGGGCGCACCACCTGGGCGGCGAAGCCGTGCACCCAGTTACGGAGGTCCTGCTGCTCCTCGGTGAGGGCGAGGGAGAAGTAGCTCATCGGCTCAGGCCTTCGGGATGTCGAAGTAGCGGGTGAGGCCCGAGGCGAGACCGACGTCGCCGGCCACCTTCAGCTTGCGCATCATGAACATCGTCACCGGATTGCCGTTGCCGGAGACCAGCTTGAGGAACTCGGCGTCCCCCATCACCAGGGTCGTACGCGGTTCGGCGTCGGAGCGGCCCTCGCTGACGGTGCAGGCGCCGTCCGCGATCGAGGTCTCGAAGACCGCGTCGCTGTCCCCGGTGATCTTCCAGCGGATCAGCGCCCTGAGCTGGCCCGCGGCGTCCGGGCGGAACTGCTGCCTCATCCGGCCGAAGACCTCACCGAGCACCCGGGTGCGCAGTTCGCCGTGCATGACCTCGCCGAGTTGCCTGGCGGACAGGCCCTTCACGATCCGTGCGAACTCCGGCGGGGAGACGGCCGCGAAGTCGAGTGCGGCCAGTTCACCGGTGAGGTTGCCGCTGCTGTTGTCGGCCACGCCAGTTCCTTACTCTGAAGTAAACTTACTTTTGAGTAAGGTAAGCGTCGGGCCGCCCCTCCGCAAGGCGGTGCGGGAGCGGCGCGCCGCGGGGGAGTCACCAGGCCTTGCCGGGGCGCACCGTCAGCCGGGGGTGGTGGGCGGCCAGGAGCTTGTTGGCGCGGGCCAGCTCCGACAGGGCCTGCTCACGGTCGGCCTGGTCCTCGACGCCGAGCCGGGGGCCGCGGAACCTGCGGACCTCGCGCGCGGCGCACTCGGCGTCGAACTCCGCCTCCAGGATGTGCGGCGGGATGCAGGACCCGATCAGTGCGGCGACCCGGTCCGGAATCGGCACGGGGACGAGGAGGTGCGAGGCGGTCATGGGGTGTTCCCTCTCGAATGGTGGCCAGGAGGTCATGCGGTGCGGCCGCCGGGTGGGCGGCCGACTCCTCCATGTGTACGGGACGCGGTTCCGGGTTTCTCGTTGAGAACGTCTCCGTGTGGCAACCGTTTGGGAGTGACCGGGTATTTCGCCTTACCCATAAGTAAGTTGACTCGACGTGAGGTCCGTGATCCGACCTGAGACCGTTCCGCGGGACTGCTACAGGACGGATTCCTGACTCCGGGCCTGCAACTGCAGCGCCCGCAGCACCGCCTCGGTGGAGAACCTGCTCTCGGGGTCGACCAGTTGCTCGCCGAAGATGGACTCCAGGTTGCGCATGCGGTAGCGGACGGTCTGCGGGTGCACGTCCAGGAGTTCGCCCATGTGGGCCGCGGTGCCGCGGGTGTCGAGCCAGATGCGCAGGGTCTCGACCAGCCGGTCCCGGCGGGTGGCGCTGATTCCGGCGATGGGCGCCAGCTCCCGCTGGGCGAGCTGGTCCAGGAGGACCGGGTCGGACAGCAGCCACAGGGTGATGAGGTGGTCCTCGCAGAGGACGAACGGGGCGTCGTCGATGACGCCCGCGTCGACGAGTTCGAGGATTCTCCTGGCCCAGCGGATCGAGTCCGAGGCCAGAGCGGTGGGTACGGTCAGCCCGATCGCGGCGCGCGTGCCCAGGAGCGACTGGTCGAGCATGGATCTTCGGGCGTCGTCGAGGGGCCCCGGGATCAGTAAGTGCGGCTGGGGATCGCTGAGATCGGCCAGGACGTCACGGTCGGCACTGACCCGGTCGAGCCCGGCGGGAGCGCGCACCGCGACGAGAGTGACCTGCTCGGGCAGCGTCCACCCGGTCTGCTCGCACAGCTCGGCGATGGCGGTACGGGGGACGGGGCGCCCGGCCAGGATCAGGTGCAGCAGGCGCCGGCGCATCGCCTCGCCCTGCTCGCCCGTCTGTGACTGCACCTCCAGGAAGCCCTCGCGGGAGAGGGATTCGAGCTCGTCGATGTAGGTGAAGAGCGCGTCGGCGAAACTGAGCATCAGGGTCGGCGAGAAGTTGTAGCTCCGGCCCACCTTCTTCGCCCGTCGCAGCGCGACGCGGGCGCCGAGCCGGTAGGCGCCCTGGAGCGTCTCCATGGTGCGGCCTTCGTAGGCCTCGAACCGTCCGAACCGGCGGCACATGTCGTCGCGCAGCGATGTCGAGGCGGACGGCTCGGCGACCAGGTCCACGAATGACGAGAGACTCTGCTCGACGCCGACGCGAATGGCCTGCCCATTGGGCCCACTGAGCAGGCGTGCGTATTCCGGATAGGCGCGCGTGACCTCGACGCCGATCTCCTTGATGAGGCTCGGCAGTTCGGGTCGCATGATCGCGGCGAATTCCTGGGGGAGCGGCCCCAGCGGATCCCCCGTGTCCAAGGGTGAAATGACGTTCGGCATGAAGTGTCCCCTTGCTCTCCAGTGCCCGGTGGGGGGTGAGGCAGTGGGGGAAAGCGCTCCCACGAACCGACAGGTGCGTACCAAGTCCGCGATGAAGATAGACCAAGTCAGCTGTCGTGCCCACCACTTGCACAAGATCGAAGTGCAGGGGGCATACATCTCGGCCCCGTTGTGGTGCTCCGGTGCAGGTGGGGAGTGACTGCTCACTTCCGGACAATATTTTTCGGACATTTAGTTCCGAGGAGACAAGAAAGTAACCATGGGTAATGCCCGTATGGGTGCCCGCGGGTGCTGATTGCGCCGCCTCTGCGAAGCCTGTCGCCGAAGGCGTGGCCGGGTTGTGGTGTCGCCGGTCGTGGGGCGGGGCATCCGAGGGGGCCCGTGGAATGGTGAGCTCCGGTTTATCCCGCGGGCGGATTCGGCGTGGCTGAATGACTCATGGTGCGGGCGTGCCATTCGCGTGCGGCTGGTGGGGCGGGGCGGCCCGGCTCTTCTACGTCGAGGCACGCCGCGCACGGCTCCTCGCGGAGCGGGCCGGCCGGTCCGACGGCGGCGGGCCGCACGGCCGCCGGGCTCATCGCTCGGCCGATGGAATCCGCGGCGGACCGCGAAGGGTAATTCAATTTCCCGAAAATGAATCCTTCTGTGGCCTCCTGGAGTGACAAGGGGTTTTGAGCCTACGGATATCGAGCCATCCGCGCCGGGGTTCCGGGCGTCGCACCCGCATATGCCCGCCCAGTCGTCACGGTGTGCGGGCGAGGGGCTCGGTGGATGGCGCCGGGAGGGGCCGGCCCGGCGGCGCGCCCTGCGCGCCCGCGCGAAGGCCATGGGCGGCTCCGCCCAGTTCAGCGGCGCCGTACCGGGGAGCCGTCAGGCCGCGCACGGTGGCGAGATCAACGATCTTACCGGTGGGTAGGCGGCAGTGGGAGGGGTGCTCGTCGCTCCGGTGGCTACGCCTCAGGTGAGTGTATGGAGGCGGTGCGAGGGCGCGGGCCTCCGCGCAACTACTCACTTTCGGATAGAAAATCGTGGCGATCTGCTGAGTTATCGCTAAGACGGAATGGCTTTATCGAGAGGCTCGGGGAATTTCTGCGCCGGGTATTGCAGCGCTGGGCTACTGGCTCGTAACGTTCGATCCGCACGGAGTTCGATCACGCAGTCGAGTCCCTCGACTTCTGCGTTCCATGATGTTGAGCCGCCCTTGTGCCGAGCCCCTCGCCGGGTGCGGTCGCAAGGCAATCGGGTACGTCCAACTCCACATTCCGGAGGTATGTTCCGTGAGAAGCACCCTCAAGCGAGCGCTGTTCGCCACCACTGTCGCTGCGGCGGCGTTCGGTTTTGCCACCACGTCGGCCTCGGCCACCGCACTCGCGACGTGGACCGTGGCCAACCCCAGTGGCACCTTCTCCGCCTCGCTCAAGTCCGGCACCGTGGCCACCCTGGTCGACACCGCCACCAGCCAGCAGGTGGACTGCTCGACGGCGACCGCCAGCGGAACCGCGACGAGCGGGACGTACGCCACCGGTACGGGCCTCGCGAAGATCACCGCCGCGACCTTCGGATCGGCCGCCAGTCCGTGCCCCGGACCGCTCGGCTCCTCCTTCACGGCCGTGATCGCCTCGGGCTCCACCATCAGCGTCAACGGGAGCACCTACAGCGCCGGCGTCACCAAGGGCACCCTCTCGGGCGTCCGCGTCAACCTGACGGGTGACACCATCCTCGGCACCTGCAAGGCGGTGATCACCGGTTCCGCCAGCAACGTGACCTACACCAACTCCACCGGCGAACTCGACATCAACAAGGGTGCCGGCCTGAAGGTGGAGAGCGCCACCAACTGCAGCGGGCTGCTCAACGCCGGTGACGCGGCCACCTTCGACGCGACGTACAAGCTCGTCACGCCGATCACGATCACCTCGCCGTAACCGCGTCGGGCCGCTCCTGCCGGGAGAGGGTTGCGGAGCAGAGCTCGTCTCTGCTCCGCGGCCCTCTCCCGGCGGCGGCCCGTTCGCCATCCGCATCCCATGGACGAGTGCTGAGCACCGAGACGACGGCAGGTTGAGTCGAGATGAGATTCAGGACGAGTGATCCGCGGCGTGCCGCACGGGTCGCGACGGTCGGCGCGCTGGCCCTGATGACCGGTCTGATGACGGGTACCGGGGAAGCCACCGACACCCGGGTCGCGGAGGCGGACTTCGACTACACCTGTGAATCGCCCTCGGGTTCGGTACCGGTCGAGGTGAAGGCCAAGGCGGAGCTGCCGCTCACCGCGGACATCGGGACTCCGATCCAGGTCCGTGACGTGGGACTCTCCTTCACGCTGCCCCGTTCGGCCGTCTCCGATCTGCCGGGGATCGACTCGGCCCTCGTCTCGGGATCCGTGAGCGTGGTGGCGGACGTCTCGCAGCGGGGGGAGACGACGTCGGTGCCCTGGCAGGGGCTGGAGATCCCCGAAGGGCCGGTTCCCGCCGAGGGCGACCTCGAATTCGCGGCCACCGGAGACGTGCCGACGATCACGCCCAGATCCAGCGGATCCATAGGCTTCGCCCTGGGACACCTCGACGTGGGCCTGGCCTTCCGGGCCGCGGAGGGCGAGGCCACCGCCCCGTCACCCGTCGCCCTCTCGTGCACGATCGATCCCGACCAGAGCGCGGAACTGGCCGACGTGGACGTTCCTCCGCGCGGCGGGACCTCGTCGCCCGGACCCGGCACCCCTCCCGACGCACCCGGCACGTCCAGGAACAGCGCCGGCTCCAGCAGCGAACCGAAGGCCGAGGACGAACCGAAGGCCGTGCTGGGGAAGGTGAACGTGCCCCCCGACTGCACGGTGATGACGGGGCCGATCCCGCAGGTGCCGAAGGACGCGCACGGCTACATGGCGGGGTACTCCAACGTCAAGAAACTGGAGGGGGCCGCGAAGTTCATCGACCCCGGGCTGCTCCGCCTCAACCTGAACACATCCGTCTCCTTCCTCATGTGCCCGACAGGGGTGAAGAGCTGGCTCACCACCGACGGCACACTCGACTACCACGGCAAGCCGCAGATGCCGCCGGCCAAGGCCACCTTCCTCACCTTCGGCTTCATGCCGACGACGGCGAAGCTCGAGCTCACCCTTGAGGGCAGTGTCGACATCGGCACACTCGGCGACTCCGCCCCCGACCCCGACACCAGGCAGTACAAGGAGACAACGACCGCCGTCGCTCTCCTGCGGATACGCCTCTACGACGTCGACGTCAACGGGGAACCGCTGGACGTCGGAGCCAACTGCCGCACCGTGAGGCCCATGGAGCTCACGCTCGTCGGCAAGGGGAGCACCGGCACGAACGGCCCCGTCGGGTACACCGTGAAGACCGGAGGGCCGTTGACCGGCACCTCGGACGTGCCTCCGTTCGCCGGCTGCGGCGTCACAGAGGACCTCGACAGCCTCTTCACGGCGTCGGTGTCCGGCAAAGGCAATTTCACCAAGATGATGCAGTCCCCTCTGTGCGTCGAAGGCGTTCCGGCGAACTGCCCGGAGCCCAAGAAGCCCACTCCCGAACGCTGAGGGCTCTGCCACCCCGCTTCCAAGAAAGGCTGGACCATCAATGAGTGCTGCCCACAAAGGTGTCAGACCCGCTCTGCTCGCTGCGCTGGTGGCGGTGGCCGTCGGTATTCCGCTGAGCACCTCACCGGCGAGCGCCGCCTCGGCGCAGGCGATGAACGGCAACTGGGCCCCCTTCGCCCGGTGTCCGGTCGACGACCCGGCCATGCTCGCCGCGGACGGCACGACGGACATCGCGATATGCGTGTCCTCGCACTCCGAGAGCGGTTCCATCAAGCTCGGCAACACCGAGGCGACGACCGGTGCGAACGATCTCCAGTTCGGCGTGGTCCGCAACGCGTCCACCGGTGAGTCCAGGATCGTGGCGCCGGCCGGCGGCGCGATCGTCGGAGCGCCCACGGACATCCCCGGCGGTCTGCTCGGGCTCATGTGCCCCAGCGGCATTCCGGTGGTCTCCGGCATCTGCGGTCAGCTGGCCGACAGCAGCCTCAACCGGGTCGTGGCCACGGTGGAGTCGGCGGGTACGCCCAGCAACTTCGACCTGACCGCGGGGATGCAGAGCGGTAAGACGATCGTCGACATCCCGGTCCGGATTCACCTGCAGAACACGTTCCTCGGGTCCAAGTGCTATATCGGGACCACGTCCAGCCCGGTCGTGCTGCGTCCGCAGAACGTCTCGGTCCCGGCGCTGGGCAGTCAGCGTTTCGACGCCAACGGCACGCCCAACACCGCCGGTCTGCTGAACCGCCTCTCGCTGACCGGCAACGACCAGGGGGACAGCAGCTTCGCCGTTCCCGGGGTGAGCGGCTGCGGCCCCCTGACCCTCGGCGAGCTCAACTGGGCGGTGAACCTGAAGACCGCACTGCCCTCCGCGGCGGGCAACAACCACCTGGTGCTGAACGACACCGCCACTTACACGGCGGGGCTGGCCCTCCCCGGGAGCGCCGCACCCCACGCCGGCCAGGTGCTTTCCGACAACTGGCACGTAGGCGTGGCCAAGTAGTCCGTACTTCTCCATTCCCGCGCGCCCCGCCCGGAATGCCGTACCGGGCGGGGCGCAGCCATGCCTGGCGATCACGGCGCAGAGGGCGCGGCGGCCCGGAACGACTCACTTGTCGATAACCCGACGAGGGCCCTTGCTCACCTCCGTACAAAAACAACACGACCGTCAATGGACGTGCAAAAAGTTCAGGGACCGCTATTGCGAAGGCAGGTTACCGGGCCGTAGCGTCCCGGGTGAGAGTTACGGAAACGCGTCCGTAACTGTTCGTTCGATGTACTTGGAGTCCTGGTCGCGCCCCCCTTGACCCGGATTTCGTACCGGGAATGCTCGGCCCCGAACCCTCCGTCCGGGGGCGGTGCTCCCGCTGTCGGGGTCTCACGGCTCCGGCCTCCGTGGACCGGGGGCCCCGACTCGCACGCCGGAGATCTTGCGCAGATTCCGACAAAGCCGGTGCACGGCTTTGTCACTCAGTGACAAGTGATCCACACCGAGCACCTTGTTCGTCGATTTCCGCTGCTCAACGGCTTGTCCTGGCGGTTTCGGCGGACATAACGTGCGCCTCCTGGTGCATGTGTGACGAGCCGCCATTGGATTTCTCAGAGCCGGAGCGCTGACAGATGACTTCGTTCACCGACATGTCGAGGGAGGGCCGATGGGAATCGAAGTAGTCGTTGAAGGCCTTACGAAATCCTTCGGCAAACAGAACATCTGGCAGGATGTCAGCCTCACTCTGCCCGCCGGCGAAGTGAGCGTGATGCTCGGTCCTTCCGGTACCGGAAAGACCGTCTTCCTGAAATCGCTCATCGGACTGCTCAAGCCCGAGCAGGGGCGCGTGCTCATCAATGGCGTCGACATGGTGAACAGCCCTGAGCGGAAAATCATGGAGACCCGGAAGCTCTTCGGTCTCATGTTCCAGGACGGTGCGCTCTTCGGGTCGATGTCCCTCTTCGACAACATCGCATTTCCCCTGCGTGAGCACACCCGCAAGAAGGAATCGGAAATCCGCCGGATCGTCATGGAGCGGATCGATATCGTCGGACTTCTCGGCGCAGAGGAAAAACTGCCGGGCGAGATATCCGGCGGTATGCGCAAGCGGGCCGGCCTGGCCCGCGCCCTTGTCCTGGACCCGCAGATCATCCTCTGCGACGAGCCGGACTCCGGGCTCGACCCGGTCCGCACGGCCTACATCTCCCAGCTGCTCATCGACCTCAACGCGCAGATCGACGCGACGATGCTGATCGTCACCCACAACCTCGACATCGCGGCCACCGTCCCGGACAACATGGGCATGCTGTTCTGCCGCAACCTCGTCACCTTCGGGCCGCGCGAGGTGCTGCTGACCAGCGATCTGCCCGTCGTCTCCCAGTTCCTCTCCGGCCGCCGCGAAGGGCCCATCGGCATGTCGGAGGAGAAGGACGCCGCCACCCTCGCCGCCGAGGAGGTCAACGGCTTCGGGCAGGGCATCAGTTCGGCCAACGCCGCACGCACCGTGGTCCCGCAGCTGGAGCCCTCCCCGGGCCTGCCCGTACGGCAGGGCGCGCTGCGCCGCCGGGAGCGGGTCATGTCGATGATGGGGCAGCTGCCGGAGGCCGCCCGTACGGCCATCCTGAACAGCTACAGTCCCGCCGCCGGCGGTGGACGCCCGTGACCGCCCCCATGCCGGTGCGGCCCCCCGAGCCGCCCGCGGACCGGGTGCCGGAGAAGGCGCCGGAGGAGCACCGCCCGACCCGGCTGTTCGCCCCGCTGCGGGAGACGGGCAGGCTCTTCACCCTCGCCGGGACCGTGTGCCGCGAGACCTTCCGCCGGCCCTTCCAGGTGCGGGAGTTCATCGAGCAGTTCTGGTTCGTCGCCAGCGTCACCATCCTGCCCGCCGCCCTCGTGTCCATCCCGTTCGGCGCGGTCATCGCACTCCAGGTCGGCTCCCTCACCCAGCAGCTCGGCGCCCAGTCGTTCACCGGCGGCGCCAGCGTCCTCGCCGTCATCCAGCAGGCCAGCCCGATCATCGTGGCGCTGCTGGTCTCCGGGGCCGCCGGGTCGGCGATCTGCGCCGACCTCGGATCACGCAAGATCCGCGAGGAGCTCGACGCGATGGAGGTCATGGGCGTCTCGCCCGTCCAGCGCCTCGTCGTCCCGCGGGTGCTGGCGACGATGCTGGTGGCCGTCCTGCTGAACGGACTGGTCTCCGTCGTCGGCACGCTCGGCGGCTACTTCTTCAACGTGATCCTTCAGCACGGCACCCCCGGCGCCTATCTGTCCAGCTTCTCCGCCCTGGCCCAGCTGCCCGACCTGTACATCAGCGAGTTCAAGGCCCTGATCTTCGGCTTCATCGCGGGCATCGTCGCCGCCTACCGCGGCCTCAACCCGCGCGGCGGACCGAAGGGCGTCGGGGACGCGGTCAACCAGTCCGTCGTCATCACCTTCATGCTGCTGTTCTTCGTGAACATGATCCTCACGGCGATCTATCTCCAGATCGTCCCCGCGAAGGGGAGCTGACCGATGTCGATGCTCAGCTGGCTCGACCGATCCGGTGACCAACTCACCTTCTACGTACGGGCCCTGCTCTGGATCCCCAGGACCCTGCGGCGCTACCTCAAGGAGGTGCAGCGGCTCCTCGCCGAGGTCGCCTTCGGCAGCGGCGGTCTCGGCGTCGTCGGCGGCACCATCGGCGTGATGATCGCGATGACGCTGGCCACCGGTACGGTCGTCGGCCTCCAGGGGTACGCCGCGCTCAACCAGATCGGCACCGCCGCCTTCACCGGCTTCATCTCCGCCTACTTCAACACCCGTGAGATCGCCCCGCTCGTCGCCGGACTCGCGCTCTCCGCGACCGTCGGCGCGGGCTTCACCGCCCAGCTCGGTGCCATGCGGATCAACGAGGAGATCGACGGCCTGGAGGCGATGGGTGTGCGGTCCATGCCCTACCTCGTCACCACCCGCATCATCGCCGGGGTCGTCGCCATCGTCCCGCTGTACGCGATCGGGCTGCTCTCCTCGTACGTCTCCTCCCGCTACGTCACCGTCCTGTTCAACGGGCAGTCGGCCGGCACCTACGACCACTACTTCAATCTCTTCCTCTCCCCGCAGGACGTGCTGCTGTCGGTGCTGAAGGTGCTGATCTTCAGCGTGATGGTGATCCTCGCGCACTGCTACTACGGCTTCCACGCCACCGGCGGTCCCGCCGGGGTGGGGGTGGCGGTCGGCCGGTCGGTGCGCAACGCGATCGTGCTGATCAGCGTCACCGACTTCTTCCTCTCGCTCGCCATCTGGGGCGCCACGACGACCGTGAAGGTGGCCGGCTGATGAACACCCGGACCACGCGGACCGCCCGCCGCAGACTCGCCGGAGTAGCCCTCCTGCTCGTGCCCGCCGTACTCATCTGGGTGTCGATAGCCGTGTACAACAAGGACTTCACCGACGACGCGACGGTGACGGTACGGACCGGAAGCGTCGGCAACGAGATGCACGACAACGCCGACGTGAAGCTGCGCGGCGTCGTCATCGGCCAGGTCCGCGACATCACGGCCGACGGCGAGGGCGCCCGCCTCACCCTCGCGATCAAGCCCGGCCGGCTCGACCGGATCCCGGCCGACGTCACCGCCCAGATGCTGCCCACCACCCTGTTCGGCGAACGGTTCGTGGCGCTCGTGCCGCCCGCCGTACCGTCCGCGCGGACGCTGCGGGCCGGGGCCGTCATCCCGCAGGACCGCTCCAGCAACGCCATCGAGCTGGAAGAGGTCCTCGACAACGTCCTGCCGCTGCTGACCGCGGTACAGCCGGCGAAACTCTCCGCCACCCTCAACGCGGTCTCCCAGGCCCTGCGGGGACGCGGCGAGAAGCTCGGCGACACCCTCGTCAGGCTCGACGCGCACCTCCAGAAGTTCAACCCCCAACTCCCCACGCTCAACGCCGACATCAAGGAACTCGTCAAGGTGAGCAGGGTGTACGGGGACGCCGCGCCGGATGTCCTGGACGCACTCACCGACTTCACCACCACCAGCGGCACCCTCGCCGACCAGCAGGCGGAGCTCGCCGACCTCTACGGCTCCACGACCTCCTCCGCGCAGGACCTCACCTCGTTCCTCCAGGAGAACAAGGACAACCTCATCCGGCTCTCCGCCACGGGCAGGCCGACGCTGGAACTCCTCGCGAAGTACTCCGACGAATTCCCCTGCACCCTGCGGACCGTGGCCGGATTCGTCCCCGCGATGGACAAGGCGCTCGGCAAGGGCACCGGACAGCCCGGCCTCCACGTCACCGTCAAGTCCGTGAAGTCCAAGGGGAAGTACGTCTCCGGCAAGGACGCCCCGGTCTACGACGCGACCGGCGGACCGCACTGCTACTCCGTGCCGTACGTCGGTACGACCGAGCCGACGGCCGCCGGACGCGCGGCCGCCTCCCCGGCCCCCGGCGACAGGACGGCCGCGGACCAGCCGACCGGCACCGGAGCCAGTGCCACGGACACCTCCCTCGGCATGCCCAACTCCCCGCAGGAGAGCCGGCTCGTCAACGAGCTGGTCGCTCCCTCACTGAAAGTCCAGCCGCAGACCCTGCCCGACTGGAGCAGCGTGCTCATCGGTCCGGCCTTCCGCGGCGCGGAGGTGAAGCTCAAGTGAAGCGCCGCTCCCTCGCGGGACCGCTCGCGAAATCGATCGTCTTCATCCTGGTGACCGTCCTGGCCACCACCGTCCTGGGGCTGTCCATCGCCAACACCGGGGTCGGTGACACCACCACGTACAAGGCGAGGTTCACCGACGCCACCGGGCTGCTCGTCGGCGACAGCGTACGGATCGCCGGGGTCAAGGTCGGGCAGGTCGAGTCCATCAAGGTCGCGGACAGGCGGCGCGCCGAGGTGGGCTTCGCCGTCCGCAAGGGACGCAGCCTCCCCGCCTCCGTGACCGCGTCGATCAAGTACCTCAACATGGTCGGGCAGCGCTACATCGACCTCGACCAGGGCGCCGGGCCGGTCGGCCGGAGCTTCGCCGCCGGAGCGACCATTCCGCTCTCACGCACCACACCGGCCCTCGACCTGACCCAGCTCTTCAACGGCTTCCAGCCGCTCTTCGAAGGACTGTCCCCGCCCGACGTCAACCAGCTCGCCGGCTCCATCGTCCAGGTGCTCCAGGGCGAGGGCGGCACCGTCGACAGCATCCTCCAGCACGTCGGTTCACTGACCACCACGGTCGCGGCCAAGGACAAGGTGATCGGCGAGGTGATCAAGAACCTCAACACGCTCCTGAAGACCGTGAACGACCGGGAGGCCGGCTTCAACGACCTCGTCGACACGCTCCAGCAGCTCGTCACGGGCTTCTCCGGCGACCGCAAGCCGCTCGGACAGGCGGTCACCGCGATGGGCGCGCTCACCACCGTCACCGCCGACCTGCTCCAGGACGGACGCAAGCCCCTCAAGGACGACATCAAGGAACTCGGCCGCCTCTCCGACCAGTTGGGCAAGGGAACTCCGCAGATCGAGAACTTCCTGAAGAAGACCCCCGCCAAGATGGAGGCGATCGGCCGGCTCGCCTCGTACGGGTCCTGGCTCAACCTCTACCTCTGCGAGGCCAAGGTCAGCGGTGTGAGCACCGAGGACGGCAGCGAGCCGCCCACCGGCATCGCGATCACCCAGCCGAGGTGCCTGGCATGAGAATCAAACCCCTGCGGGAACGCAACCCCGTAGCCATCGGCATCGCCGGACTCCTCGTCCTGGCCCTCATCGGCTTCGGCGCCTACCGTGCCGACTCGCTGCCCTTCATCGGCGGCGGCACCACCTACACCGCCGACTTCACCGAGTCCGCCGGGCTCGGCGACGGCGACGAGGTACGGATCGCCGGCGTCAAGGTCGGCGAGGTCACCGGAGTCTCGCTCGACGGCGCCAAGGTCAAGGTCAGCTTCCGGGTCAAGGACGCCTGGATCGGCAACTCCTCCACCGTGGGCATCGCCATCAAGACCCTGCTGGGCGACAAGTACCTCGCCGTCGACCCGCTCGGCACCGGGCCCCAGGACCCGGACCGGCGCATCACCGCGAGCCGCACCACCTCCCCGTACGACGTCACCCAGGCGTTCAACGGACTCGGCGAGACCATCGGGGAGATCGACACGAAGCAGCTCGCCAAGAGCTTCGAGACGATCTCCGCCACCTTCAAGGACTCGCCGCCCGACGTGAAGAGCGCCGCCGACGGGCTCTCCGCACTCTCCAGGACCGTCTCCCAGCGGGACGCCCAGCTGGCCACGCTCCTCAAGGGCAGCAAGCAGCTGACCCGGACCCTCGCCCACAAGAAGAGCAGCTTCGAGACCCTGCTGGAGGACGGCAACCTGCTCCTCGGCGAGATCCAGGCCCGCCGCGACTCCATCCATCTGCTGCTCACCGGCACCCGCGACCTCGGCACCCAGCTCACCGGCCTGGTCGCGGACAACAACAAGCAGCTGAAGCCCACCCTGGCGTCGCTCGGCCGGGTCACCGCCGTCCTGGTCAAGAACCGCAAGAGCCTCGACAAGGTGCTGTCGCTGGCGGGTTCGTACAACCGGCTCGTCGGCAACACCCTCGGCAACGGCCGCTGGCTCGACAACTACGTCTGCGGGGTCGTCCCGAGGAACTACCTCCCCGCCGGCACGCCCCCGGCCACCGGATGCATGCCACCCAAGCAGCAAGGCGGCCGCTGACATGAGAATCACGCGCATCGTCGGCATCGGCGCCGGACTCGCCGTCGTGGCTGTCGCGGCCACCTCCGGTGTGATGGCGATGGACGACGAGGGGAAGACTACGGTCACCGCCTACTTCGACCAGGCCACCGGCGTGTACGCCGGATCGGACCTGCGGATCCTCGGAGTGAAGGTCGGCACCGTCGAGTCGGTGCGGCCGAAGGGCGAGGAGGTCGAGGTCAGGCTCCGCCTCGACAAGGGCGTCAAGGTGCCCAAGGACGTGCACGCCGTGGTCGTCGCCCCCAGCCTGGTCGCCGACCGGTACGTCCAGCTCGCCCCCGCGTACAAAGGGGGACCGGTGCTGGCGGACGAGGCCGAACTGCCCGCCTCGCACAACGCGACCCCGGTCGAGGTCGATCAGCTGTACGCCTCCATCACGGAACTCTCCACCGCGCTCGGCCCCGACGGGGCCAACTCCGACGGCGCGCTGGCGAAGCTCCTGGACACCGGGGCGAAGAACCTCGACGGCAACGGAAGGGCGATCGGGAACTCCATCGAGCAGTTCGGCAAGGCGACGAAGACCCTCGACAAGAGCAGTGGGAACCTCTTCGACACCCTGTCCTACCTCCAGACCTTCACCACCATGCTGAAGGACAACGACGGCAACGTCCGCGAGGCCGAACAACAGCTCAACTCGGTCACCGGATTCCTGGCCGACGACAAGAAGAACCTCAGCGCGGCCCTGAAGGAACTGGGCACCGCCCTCGGCCAGGTCAAGACCTTCATCAAGGACAACCGCGGCGCCCTCAAGGCGAACGTGGACGCCCTGGTGCCGGTCACCCAGGCCCTGGTCGACCAGCGGGCCTCGCTCGCCGAGTCGATGGACACGCTGCCGCTCGCCGCGGACAACGTGATCAAGGCCTACGACCCGTTGAACCGCACCATCAACGGCCGTACCAACCTCAACGAACTCTCCATGGGCGGACCGCTCACGGACGAGTCCATCGGCCTGAGCGGACTCTCGCCCGTGGACGCCGCCCGTCAGGAGGCGCTGCCGTCGCTGCCGCTGCCTGCCGTGGGCACCGTCTACGGCACCCCCGAGAAGACCGCCACGCAGAAGAAGGGGGCGAAGCGATGAACCGCGTCCTGCGCCGGCCCGGCGCCCGCGCGACCGGCGTCGCCGCCGTGCTGGCGGTGGCCGTCGGCCTGGCCCTGATCGTCACCACGGTCGACCTGCCGACGTTCACCGGCATCGACCAGGTGCCGCTGCCCGGCGGCGCGGACCTCGGCGACCACCCGTACGAGATCACCGCCGAGTTCGGGGACGTGCTCAGCCTCGCCCCGCAGTCCTCGGTGAAGGTCAACGACGTGGCCGTCGGCCGGGTCACCAAGATCTCGCTCGCCCCGGGCAGCTGGAACGCCAGGGTCACCATGCGGGTCAACGGCAGGATCAGGCTCCCGGCCAACGCCTACGCGCACCTGGAGCAGTCCAGCCTGCTCGGGGAGAAGTACATCCAGCTCTCACCCCCCGCATCCGGTACCGCCAAGGGCGCCCTCGCCGACGGGGACCGCATCCCGCTCACCCGGACCAACCGGAACCCGGAGGTCGAGGAGGTGTTCGGGGCACTGTCGATGCTCCTCAACGGCGGCGGCATCGAGCAGCTGAAGACCATCACCACCGAGCTCAACAAAGCACTGGCCGGACAGGAACCCCAGGTCCGCTCCATGCTCAGCCGGGTCAACACCCTCGTCACCAACCTGGACGACCACAAGGGGGACATCACCGACGCCCTCGACGGCGTCAACCGGCTCTCCGCCACCCTCGCCACCCGCAAACGGGACGTCGGCACGGTCCTCACCAAGCTCAGCCCCGGCATGAAGGTCCTGGAGAAGCAGCGCGGCTCGCTCATGACCATGCTGCGCTCGCTCGACACGCTCTCCACCGTCGCCGTCGACACGGTGAACAAGAGCAAGGCCGACATGGTCGCCGACCTCAAGGCCCTCACCCCCACTCTCCGGGCCCTCGCCGACTCCGGCCAGGACCTGCCCGACTCGCTCCAGGTCCTGCTGACCTACCCGTTCACCGACGAGGTGCTGAACGGAGTGAAGGGCGACTACCTGAACGTGTACCTGGACGTGACGGCCCTGCCCGGCACCCAGATCATTCCGCCGCTCGACCCGGGCGGCACCACACCCCCGGCCGTCCAGGGCAGCACCGCCCAGAAGTCCGGCGCGGCACTGCCGCTGCCGCTTCCCTCGGTCACGGGACCGGCCACGAAGGGGAGCACCCGATGATCACCCTGGCCATCCGGCTCAAGAACATCGCCTTCCTGATCATCGCGGTGCTCGTCCTCGGCTACCTCGGCGTGCGCTACGCCGACCTCGGCCACTACGTCGGCATGCGCGGCTACTACACCGTCAAGGTCCAGCTCCCGCAGACCGGCGGCCTCTTCACCCATTCCGACGTCACCTACCGGGGCGTGTCCGTGGGCCGGGTCGGGCCGATCGAGCTCACCGACGACGGCGTGGAGGCCGAACTCCGCATCGAGAAGGACTCCCCGCCCATCCCGGACGCCCTGAAAGCCGTCGTCGCGAACCTCTCGTCGGTCGGGGAGCAGTACGTCGATCTGCGGCCGACCCGCACCGAGGGCCCGTACCTGGCGAACGGCTCCGTCATCGACCAGGCCGACACCACGATCCCGGCCCCCGTCACCGACGTACTCACCAGCGTCGACGATCTCGCCGGCTCCGTCGACCTGGAATCCCTGCGCACGGTCGTCGACGAATTCGGCACCGCCTTCGAGGGGCGCGGCGACGACCTCCAGGTACTGCTGGACACCAGCAGCGACTTCGTCCAGGCGGCCGACGACGCACTGCCCGTCAACACCCGGCTGATGATCGACGCCGAGACCGTGCTGCGCACCCAGGCCGAACAGGGCGACGCGCTCAAGGGCTTCGCGTCCGGCGCCAAGGAACTGGCCGCCGAACTCAAGGGGTCCGACACCGACCTGCGCAGGCTGATCGCGGTCGCCCCCGACGCCACCGGCCAGATCAGCGGACTCCTGCGGGACCTCGACCCGAGCTTCGGAGTCGTCGTCGCCAACCTCCTCACCACCTCGGACGTCGCCGTCACCCGGCAGCGCGGACTGGAGGAACTGCTCGTGAAGGTCCCCCAGGTCGCGGCCGTGGGCTCCAGCGCCGTCGACGAGAACGGTGCCCGGTTCGGTATGTCCGTCACCTTCTTCGAGCCGCTGCCCTGCACCTCCGGCTACGGCGGTACGACCTACCGCAACGGGCTCGACGTCACGGCCGGCCCCGCCCTCAACACCAAGGCCCGCTGCACCTCCTCGCCCGGAACGGGCGTCAACGTCCGGGGCAGCGCGAACGCGCCGAAGGGCGGGCCCTTGCCCGCCCCGGCCAAGCCCGGCTCGATGCTGCTCGGTGACGGCAAGTCGGCGGACCGGCTTCCCGGGGCGCTCGGTGTCACCCCCGACGCCGCCCCGGCCGCAGAGGGCATGGCCGGTCTGCTGGGTCTCGGCCAGAAGGACGGCTCATGACATCGCGTACGAGGACCTCGATCGGCTGGGCCGTACTGCTCGCCTCCGTACTGGTCTGCGCACTCGGCGGCTGGTCGTACGCGCGGGCGCGCGGCGACGACGACCTCGCGTACGCCAAGAGCCGGGATGCCGCGCTGGCCGACGGGAGAGCGCACCTCGCCCGGCTCAACAGCCTGGACGGCAAGGACGCCAAGAGCGTGGACGCCGGCCTGGGCAGCTGGCTCCGGTCCTCGACCGGACCGCTGCACGAACAGCTGAAGCGCACCCGGACCAAGGACGCGAGCGAGCTGACGAAGTCCGGCTCCACGGCGAAGGGGAAGGTCACCGACGCGGCGCTCACCGCGCTCGACGACCGGACCGGTACGGCACAGATGATCGCGACCGTCGATGTCCAGGTCACTCCGCGCACCGGGAAGGGCGGCGCAGAACGCAAGCGTTTCGAGGCCACCCTCGCCCGGACCGCGGACGGCTGGAAGGTCAAGGCACTGACGGCGATACCGGTCGGGAGCGGCACATGAAGCGGCAGGGAGGGACGACGGTCGTGACCACCGGCACGGAGGTGGAGGACGTCGGGGAACTCGGGGCGACCGAGGACGGGGAACGCCCGCAGGAGCCGGGAACGGAGCCGGCCGGAACGGACGGCTCCGGGAGCGGCGGGGCCGCGCAGGACGGACCCGCATCCGGCACGGGCCGCCGCCGGCTGCGCCTTGTGGCAGGGGTACTGGTGGTGGCGCTGCTCGCGGCCGGTGGCGGACTCTTCGTCATGGGCCGTCAGCTGCGCGACACCCCCGCCACCTCCAACCTGGCGCTCACCGACAGCGAGGCGACCACCCGGGTCGCGGGAGACGTCACCAACGCGCTCGGCAAGGTCTTCTCCTACAGCCCCTCGGCCACCGCCGTCACCAAGGAGTCCGCGAAGCAACTGCTGGCGGGCAAGGCGCTCCAGCAGTACGCGGCGCTGTTCGGCCAGGTCGAGAAGCAGGCCGCCGACCAGAAGCTCACCCTCACCACCCATGTCGTACGCGCCGGGGTGACCCGGCTGAGCCACGACAGCGCCCATCTGCTCGTCTTCCTCGACCAGGTCTACGAACGTCAGGGGAAGACCGCCAGCACGGCGGCGGCGCAGCTCTCCGTCACCGCCCGACTGCGGGACGGACGCTGGACGATCATCGAGATCACCTCCAGATAGCGCGGTACGGACCCACCGAACACGCACAGCACGACACAGCACAGGGCCGGCAGGGAGAGGCAGCAATGGCACGGGTACGGATGACGAGGAATCCGCTGGTGGCGGCGGCGATCGTGCTGACGGTCGCGGCGGCCGGCGCGGCGGGCTGGGGCGGAGTGTCCCGGTACCAGGCGTCGCACGACGACTCGGCGGCGTACGCGCAGACCCGCGACGACGCGCTGGCCGCGGGCGAGCAGGCGGTGCAGAACATGAACACGCTCGACCACCAGAAGCTGGCCAAGGGGCTCGACAGCTGGGAGGACTCCACCACCGGCGACCTGCACCAGCAACTCGTCGACGGTCGGGACGCGTTCGTGAAGCAGATCCAGGAGGCCAGGACCGTCAGCACGGCGAAGGTGCTGTCCGGCGCCGTCACGGAGCTCGACGACCGGGCCGGCCGGGCCGGGGTCATGGTGGCGCTACGGGTGACCGTGACCGCGCCGAAGGGCAAGCCCGCGGTGAAGGAGAGCCGGATGCTCGGGCAGCTCACCCGTACCTCCGAGGGGTGGAAGCTCAGCGCCCTCGGTCAGGCGCCCGTCGGCAACACGGCCGGCTGACGCCACCGACTCCCACCCCGCACCGAGAGGATTCCCCGGACATGTCGACGACCCGTCACCTCGTCAACCGGCAGCGCCGCCTGGCCACCGTCGCCGCGGCGGAACGCACCGCCACGACCACCACCGTGCCCAGGCCCGCCGAGCCGGACACCGAGCCCGGCGAGGCCGGGCAGGAGAGCGCCACGCCTGCCGGCGCGGACAGCCCCGATACCGAGGCCGAGGCCGGACCGGAGGGGAAGCCGGAGCAGGAGGAGCCTGGGTCGGGCCGGCCGCCGCGTCCGCGGGTCTCGCTGCCCGCCGTCCTGTGCGTGCTGACCGTGCTCCTCGGCTCCTTCGCCGCCTGGGCGTTCACCTCGGCGGGCAGTCTGCGCGACGACCCGAGCCGGCAGAACACCGCCCTCACCGACATCAGCCGCACCAGCGAGGTGAAGGGGCAGATCACCGAGGCGGTGGGCGCGGTGTTCTCGTACAACTACGCCTCGCCGGCCAAGGCCGACACCGCGGTGAAGACCTACCTGGTGGGCAAGGCGGTCCAGCAGCACAAGGACATGCTGGCCGACGTACGGGCGCAGGCGCCCAAGCAGAAACTCGTCCTCACCACGACCGTCACCGAGAGCGGTGTGCAGGTGCTCGACGGCGACCGGGCCCGGCTGCTGATCTTCGCCGACCAGAGCAACACCCGTACCGGCAAGTCGGAGGAGACGACGTACGCCGCGGCGATGTTCGCCGTGGACGCGGTGCGCCGGGGCGGCACCTGGCGGATATCGGCCATCGACACGTTCTCCCGGTGACCCCGGGGGAGAGGAGAGCACGCATGAGGTTCAACGGCACCATGCGCCGCGGACTCGGTGGCACCGCAGCCGCCGTCGCCGCGATGGCAGCGCTCACCGCCTCCCAGGGGCCGGGGCTCGTGGCGCACGAGGAGACGCGGGAACAGCGCCAGGAGACCGACGAGGTCAGGTGGTCGGAGGTACCCAACGACGACTCGTACCACACCGAACTGCCGCCTCTGAAGAGCCCGGAGCCCCCGAAACCGGGCGTCAAGCAGAGCCGGGCCGTCACCGCCTCGTGGGCCGAGGCGGGGATTCCGGCCACGGTGCTCGCCGCCTACCGCAAGGCGGAGAGCTCGCTGCGACGCAGCGACCCGGGCTGCGGGCTGCCGTGGCAGTTGCTGGCGGCCATCGGCAAGGTCGAGTCCGGGCACGCGGGCGGCGGCAGGATCGACGCCCGGGGCACGACGCTCTCGCCGATCCTCGGACCGGTGCTCAACGGCGCGGGATTCGCCAACATCCCGGACACCGACGGCGGGGCGTACGACGGGGACAAGACCTTCGACCGGGCGGTCGGCCCGATGCAGTTCATCCCCTCGACCTGGGCGCACTGGGGGAGGGACGGCAACGGTGACGGGCGCAGCGACCCGAGCAACGTCTACGACGCGGCCCTGGCCGCCGGGGCCTACCTCTGCGCCGGGCCGCGCGATCTGAGGACAGGGGCGGACCTCGACCGGGCGATCCTGAGCTACAACCACTCCGACACATATCTGCGTACGGTGCTGTCCTGGCTGGAGTTCTACCGCAAGGGCACCCATCCGGTCACCGACGGCCAGGGTCCGGTGCCCAGGAGCCCCGGGGCCGGGAGCCCGAACGAGCCCAAGCGCCCCGTGGGCGGACCGGGTGACGGCAACGGCGGCGGCATCGAGGTCGGCCCGCAGCCCGGCCACACCAGGACCCCGACGTCCCCGGCCCCCTCGCCCGGCGATTCGGGCTCGCCGGACCCCGGCGGCTCCACCGACCCGGGCCCCTCGCCCGATCCGACCGACAGCGGATCCGCCACTCCCGGTCCCGGCACCAGCCCCGGCCCGTCCACCACTCCGGACCCCGAGCCGAGCACCACCAAGCCGGCTCCGGGCTGCGAGACGGACTCCCCGTCGCCGGACCCGGAAGACACCACCGGGGCCACGGAGTCGCCGTCACCCGATCCGAGCACGACCCCCGAGCCCTGCACGACGCCCTCGGTGCCGCCGGCCGCCGACTGACACCGGCCCGTCCGGCTCAGCCGCCGGCCGACAGCACCGCGGCCAGGTCGTACCGCACCACCTCTTCCAACTGCGCGTACGTGCAGCTGCCGGGGGTGCGGTCCGGCCGCCACCGGCGGAACTGGGCCGTGTGCCGGAACCGGTCACCCTCCATGTGGTCGTACGCCACCTCGCAGACCCGCTCCGGGCGCACCGGCACCCACGACTGGTCCTTCTTGCCGGACCACCGGCTCGGGTTGCCGGGCAGCCGGGCGTGCTCGTGCGCCCCGGCGTCCTGCCAGGCCCCCCACGGATGGCCGGAGAAGTCCGTGAGCAGCGGCTCCAGTTCGGTGACCAGCTCCGCGCGGCGCTTCATCGGGAAGGCCGCGCAGACCCCCACGTGCTGGAGGGCACCCTCCTCGTCGTACAGGCCGAGCAGCAGCGACCCGACGACCGGGCCGCTCTTGTGGTGGCGGTAGCCCGCCACCACGCAGTCGGCGGTCCGCTCGTGCTTGATCTTGTACATCACCCGGGTGTCCGGCCGGTAGGGCAGATCGAGCGGTTTGGCGACGACCCCGTCGAGCCCGGCACCCTCGTACTGTTCGAACCACTCCTGGGCGACGGCCGGGTCGGTGGTCGCCGGGGCGAGGTGGACGGGCGCGGAGGCGCCGGACAGCGCGGCCTCCAGCACCGTTCTCCGTTCCGACTGCCGCGCGCTCAGGAGCGAGTCGTCGCCCACCGCGAGGATGTCGAAGGCCACCAGACTGGCCGGGGTCTGCTCGGCGAGCAGCCGTACCCGGGAGTCGGCGGGGTGGATGCGCTCGCTCAGCCGGTCGAAGTCGAGCCGTCCCTCGTGCGCGACCACGATCTCGCCGTCGATCACACAGCGGGCCGGCAGATTGTCCCGGACCGCGGTGACCAGCTCCGGGAAGTAGCGGGTGAGCGGCTTTCCGGTGCGGCTGCCGATCACCACCTCGTCGCCGTCCCGGTGCACGATCGCCCGGAAGCCGTCCCACTTGGCCTCGTACTGCATGTCCGGCGGGATCCGGGACACGGACTTGGCGAGCATCGGCTTCACGGGCGGCATCACCGGCAGGTCCATGCCCCGATTGTGGACCGTCCGGCGACCGGAGTCTCCCGATATGCGGCATATGTGTGCCCCGCCTACCGTGGCCGACATGGCAGCAGCGGGCAAAGCGATGGAGCTGGACGCGGGCGGACGGCCCGTCCGGCTGTCCAGTCCGGACAAGGTCTATTTCCCGGACAAGGGCTACACCAAGAGGGACGTGGCCGAGTACTTCCTGGCCGTGGGCCCCGGCATCACCCGCGCCCTGCGCGACCGGCCGACCACCCTCCAGCGCTTCGTGGACGGGGTCGAGGGTGAGTTCTTCTACCAGAAGCGGGCTCCGAAGAACCTTCCCGAATGGATCCCCACCGCCCGTATCGCCTTCCCCAGCGGCCGTCCCGCCGACGAGATCTGCCCCACCGAGGTGGCCGCCGTCATCTGGGCCGTCAACCTGGGAACGCTCACCTTCCACCCGTGGCCGGTCCGGGGCGGTGACACCGACCATCCCGACGAACTGCGCATCGACCTCGACCCCCAGCCGGGCACCGACTACGCCGACGCGGTGCGGGCCGCCCACGAGCTGCGCTCCGTACTGGACGACCACGGACTGCGTGGCTGGCCCAAGACCTCCGGCGGCCGCGGTATCCATGTCTTCGTCCCCCTTGCGGCCCACTGGACGTTCACCGAGGTCAGGCGGGCGGCCATCGCGGCGGGCCGCGAGCTGGAACGCCGGATGCCGGACCGGGTGACCACCGCCTGGTGGAAGGAGGAGCGCGGCGAGCGGATCTTCGTCGACTTCAACCAGACCGCCAGGGACCGCACGATCGCCTCCGCCTACTCCGTGCGTCCCCGCCCGCACGCCCCGGTCTCCGCGCCCCTGCGCTGGGAGGAGATCGACGACGCGGAACCGCGCGACTTCGACATCCGGACCATGCCGGTGCGGTACGCGGAAGTGGGCGATGTGCACGCGGACATGGACGAGCACGCCTTCCGGCTCGACCGGCTGCTGGAGCTCGCCGACCGCGACGAGCGGGAGCGCGGGCTGGGCGACCTGCCCTACCCGCCGGAGTACCCGAAGATGCCCGGCGAACCGAAACGGGTCCAGCCGAGCCGCGCCCGCCACGACGAGGGCGGCGAAGGATGAGCATGCCCGATCCGACGACACCGGGTCCCGACCCCGACCCCACCACTCCCGACCCCACGACTCCCGACCCCGGCGCGACTGAGTCAGGATCCCGCCCCGCCCCGCCGCACGGAGCGCACGGCCGACCGCCGAGTGCCGGCCGGAGATGGGCGGCGTACAAGAAGTCGCCCTACCTCCCGGCGACGGTGATCATGCTCATCTGCGCGGCCGCCGCAGGGCTCTTCGCCGGCTCCTACACGTACGCGATGGCCAATCCGACCCCGCACCGGATTCCGGCCGCCGTGGTCAGCCAGCCGGACACGGTCCGCGGCAAGGAGTTCGTGGCCGCGATGGACAAGGCCCTGGACGCCTCGCTGGTCATCCATGTCTTCGCGACCCCCGCCGAGGCGCGCGAGGCGCTGGAGGACCAGCAGGTCTTCGCGATCGTGCGGGCCGACAGCCGGGGGGCGTCACTCGACGTGGCCGGCGCCTCCGGGGCCGCCGTCGCCCAGGTGCTCGCGCAGTCCGCCGTGAAGGTGGGGCACACGCTCGGCATCCCCGTCTCCGTCACGGACGTCAAACCGCTCCACAAGGGCGATCCGCGCGGACTCGCGCTCTTCTACATCTCGCTCGCCGCCGTCATCATCGGCTTCGTCAGCTCCATCCAGCTGAACGTGCACGCCAGTGGGCTGCGGCCGCTCGAACGGATCGCGTTCACGGTCGCCTACGCACTGCTCGGCGGGTTCTGCATCGCCGCCGTGGTGGACTGGCTGCTGAACTCCGTCGATCTGCCGTTCTTCGAGTCCTGGCTGATCCTGGCGCTCACGATGTTCACCACGGGCATGGTCTTCCTCATGTTCAACACGCTGTTCGGGCGCTGGGCCATGATCCCGACCTGGGGTCTGCTGGTGCTCCTGGGCAACCCGTCCTCCGGCGGAGCCGTGTCCTGGCCGCTGCTGCCCTCGGTGCTCGGGCACATCGGACGCTGGCTGCCACCCGGCGCGTCCGTCAATGCCCAGCACACCGCCGTCTACTACCAGGGGCATCAGCGGATCTTCCCGTTCCTGGTGCTCGCGGGCTGGGCCCTGGTCTCCGGCGCGGTCTTCTGGGTGGGTACCCACCGGAAGCAGGGAGGCCGCGACCACATGCCTCAGCATGCGGCCGCGGCCACCTGAACCACTCCCGGCCGTGGTGCCTAGAGCTCCTGGATCCGGATGTCCCGGTAGGAGATCACGTCCGAGGTGCTGTGGACCTGGAGCCCGATGTAACCGGAGGCGTACCGCCGGCCGTCGGTGCCCGGGTCGTCGTCCCGCGGCGGCTCGAAGGACTGACCGCCGTTGTTGTCGAACTCATTGAGCAGGACACCGTTGCGGTAGATCGAGTAGTGCTGGTCCACCACCCGGATCTCGTAGTCGTTCCAGGTGCCCTTGGGGGTGACCCCGGCGCCGCCGAGACCCACCCGGTCGAATCCGTAGACGGAACCGGTCTTGTACATGTCGCCGTCCGGCCGGTCGTTGATCTGGATCTCATGGCCGTACTTGATGGCGACCCACTCCGGATTCGACTCCTCCGGGTTGTCGTGGACGTTCGGGAACCGCACGAAGACACCGCCGTTGGCGTTGCCCGTGCCGGGGGCGTCGTCCCGCCACTGGAGCTTCAGCGAGAAGTCCCCGTACTGCCGGCCCGGGAACCAGAGCATGCCCATGCCGTCCACCGTGGTGGAGCTGTTGAGCGAGCCGTCCTCCTCGTTCAGCGAGAACTGCCCGCCGCCGACCTGCTGCCACTTGGCGAAGGAGGCCGCCGTGCCGTCGAAGAGCTTGTGGTAGCCCTCGTCCTGGCCCGGCTTGCCGATCCCCGACTGCTTGGCCGCCTTGTAGATCTTCTTCTGCTCGCGGGCGTCGACCACCCCGGCGGTGAGCAGCTTGCCGAGAACCTTGTCGACGTGCTTGAGGAACAGCGCGTGCGACGACCAGTCCTTCTCGTCCTCGATCAGCTCATTGATCGTGCAGCGGTTTCCGGTGATGCGGTTGGGGACCCCGGTGTCGACGGTGCCCACGATGACGGTGAGCCGTTCGTCGAACTCCGGGCAGTTCGGCGCAGGTACGCCGCCGCTCTGTGCGACGGTGAACGACGTCTGCTTCGCCTCCGAGGTGTTGCCCGCCTTGTCCGTGGCCCGGTGGGCGACGGTGTGGTAGCCGACGCGGTCGACGATGACCGTGGCGGAGTAGGCGAGGTAGGGGCCGCCGTCGAGGGAGTACTCGACCTTGTCCACCCCGCTGTCGGCGTCGGTCGCGGTGACCGTCACCTTGGCGCTGGTGAGGTAGGCGCCGTCCGAGTTCTTGTCGCCCTCGACCTTCGCGGAGGTCTCCGGCGGCGTGGTGTCCTTCGTCGGCGGCTGGACGACGGTGAACTCCACCGTCTTCTCGGCGGCCGCGTTGCCCGCCTTGTCGGTGGCGCGGTAGCGGACCGTCTGCGCCCCCACCTCGTGCACCATCACGGGGCCGGTGTACGGCTGCCAGGCGCCGTCGGCGCCCACCGCGTACTCGATGGTGTTGACGCCGGACCCGGTGTCGGAGGCGGTCACGGTGACCGTCGCCATGCCCAGGTACCGCCCCTGGTCGTCCTTCTCGCCGGAGACGGTCGCCGAGGTCTCCGGCGCCGTCGTGTCGTCGGTGGGCGGTGCGGCGACGGTGAACTCCGCCGTCTTCTCGGCGGCCGCGTTGCCCGCCTTGTCGGTGGCGCGGTAGCGGATGGTGTGCGCGCCGACCTCGTTCACGACGACGGGCGCGGTGTACGGCTGCCAGGCGCCGTCGGCCCCGACCGCGTACTCGACCGTGTCGACGCCCGAGCCCTCGTCGGTGGCGGCGACGGTGACCGTCGCCTGGCCGATGTAGGCGCCGTCGGCGTTCTTGTCGCCGTCGACCTTCGCGGAGGTCTCGGGTGCGGTGGTGTCCTCACCGCCGCCCCCGTCGGTCACGGTCAGGATGCCCTGCATCGCCTCGTGCCCCGGCATCGTGCAGTGGTAGAAGTACCGGCCGGGCGTGAGCGTGACCTCCGCGGTCTGCTTGCCGCCCCGGTCGTCGCCCGGGTTGGCCAGCAGGTTCAGGGGGACGTCGTTGTTGAACTCGGGGTCCGACACGCTGAAGGTCAGCGTGTGCGGCATCCCGCTGGTGTTCCCGGTCCCCTCGCTGTTCTCGAAGACGATGGTCGCCTTGCCGGCGACCGCCGTCTTCGGCGCGGACAGATAGCGGTCGATGGGGTTGCCGGCGGTCCAGGTCAGCACCTGGTCGGCCGCCGCCGCGCCGGCCGGGGCGACGGTACGCCCGTAGGCCGCGGTCGAGGTCAGTCCCAGCACCATCAGGAACGACCCCAGCAGGGCGAGCCACAGCCGGGCGGGCCGCGACCGCCTCCGGAAGAAGATCGAACGGTGTCTCACTGCACTGCCGCCTTCCTGGCCAGATCCTTGACGGCCGGGGTCGGTGCGCCGCCCTTGTACGTCACGCGCCACAGCGCGGACTTGGAGTCGGAGGTGAAGAAGCCGCGCCCGTAGTCCAGGACGTACAGCGAACCGTCCGGGGCGAACTTCCAGTCCATCAGGTTGCGGATGCCGTTCGCGCCGACCGGGATGATCTCCTTGAGGGACTCGGCGTGCGTGGGCAGTCCGCCCTTGCCGACCGTCTTCGGGTCGGTGAGCACGGCGTGCCGCGGCTGGGTGTCGTCGTAGAAGTCACCGACGAACCACTTGCCGTCCCAGTAGGAGGGCCACTTCTCGGCGCTGGTGCTCGCCGCGTCGTACCGGTAGACCGGGCCGTTCATCGTGGCCTGGCCGCCGCCCTTGAGCCAGGGCAGGAGTTCCTTCTGGTCCTCCACCTTGTAGCTCGGGATGCCGTTCGCGTCGCGCGGGTAGTCCACGCCGCCGCCCTGCGGTGAGTACCAGATGGTGTTGGACGTGATCGGCGGCAGGTTCACCAGACCGTTGTTGTTCGGCGACTCGTTCTTGGGGTGGTCGCAGTCGTACCAGCCGAGCGGCTTGCTCGGGTCGGGCAGATTGCGGTCCCGGTAGGGCTGCTTGTTGCCCATGCAGTACGGCCAGCCGTGGTTGCCCGCCTTGGTGATCGCGGCGAACGTGTCGTACTTGGCCGGACCCCAGGTGGTGCTCGGCTCGCCCGCGTCGGGGCCGACCCAGCCCGCGTACAGCGTGTCGGTCGACTTGTCGATCGAGATCCTCGCCGGGTTGCGCACGCCCATCACGTAGATCTCGCCGCGGGTCTTGCCGCCGCCCTCGTCCGGCTCCTTGCCGGTGAAGAGATTGCCCTCGGGCAGGGTGTAGGTGCCGTCGTCCTCGGGGTGGATCCGCAGGATCTTGCCGTTGAGGTTGTTCGTGTTGCCCGCGGTGCGCCGGGCATCGGCGAACGAGACGCCCTTGTAGTTCGGCTCGGGGTTGTTGCCCGAGTAACCGTCGCTGAACTGCGAGGAGTTGTTGTCACCGGCCGCGATGTACAGGTTGTCCTTGGAGTCCCAGGCCAGGCCGCCGCCCGCGTGGCAGCAGCTGTGGATCTGGACCGGCCAGTGCAGCAGCACCTTCTCGGAGGAGAGGTCCAGCTTGTTCGTGGCCAGGTCCATGGTGAACCTGGAGACCTGGCGGACCGCCATCTGCTTGTCGCGGTCGATCTTGTCGTGGGGTGTGTAGTGCAGGTACACCCAGCCGTTCTTCTCGAAGTCCGGGTCGAGCTCGATACCGAGCAGACCCTCCTCGACCTTGACCAGCTCGTCGCCGCCGCCCTTGTTGCCGAAGACCGTCAGCTCGCCCGCGAGGGTGACCTTCTTGGTCTTCGGGTCGTAGACGTGGATCTGGCCCAGACCCTTGCCGACGTTCGGGTCCTTCCAGTCGGTGACGACCGGCACGCTGCTGTCGGCGCCGCCGCGGCCGATGTACAGCACGCGTCCGTCGGGGGCGGTCACCAGCCCGTGCGGTTCGCCGATCTGGTCGTTCTGACCGGGCTGGTTGGGCTGGGTGACCCGCTCCGCCTTGTAGTTGGAGGTGATCGTCGCCTTGCAGTCGGCCTGCGAGATCCGGGTCGTCCAGTCGAGCGCGCCGCGCAGGTGGTCACGGAAGTCGGCCTCCGCGAAGCTGTCGACCGTGCCGCCCATCGCGGTGTAGAAGGACCGGCCGCCGTCGTAGTCACGGCACCAGGAGACCGGGTGGTCCCAGCCGTTGGCGCTCGCCCCGGGCTTGTAGGTGATCTCCCGGACGCGTGCCACGGTGTGCACGTCGCCGGACGGATTCTCCTTCCAGTTCAGCCACTTGTCGGGACGCTTCCACTCCAGCGGAAGGTTCTTGGTGGCCGGGTGCTGCCGGTCGCCGATCTCCACCGTCGCACGCTGTACGGAGGTGGGGCTGCCGGCCGCCGGCCGGGCACCGACCAGTCCGGTGAACCAGTCCGAGTACGGCTCGGTGCGCGCCGCGTCATGGATGCCGAGGAAGCCGCCGCCGGCCTCCATGTACGCCTCCAGACCGGCCTCCTGCTCCGGGTCCAGGACGTCGCCGCCGCCCGTCAGGAAGACGACGGCGTTGAACGTGCCGAGCTTCTTGCCGTTGGTGAAGACGGCCGGGTCGTCACTGGCCACGGTCTTGAAGCGGCCCGCCTCCGGCCCGGTGAGCCCGATCTTCTCGATCGCCGCGATACCGGCGTCGACCGTCGAGGACTCCTCGGACGCGGAGGCATGGAAGACCAGTACCTTCACGTTCGCGCCGCCGGGCGGCGACGGAAGGGACAACGTTGTCGCCATGGACTCGTGCGGTCCGGGATACGGCCTGGCACTGGCGGCATTGCCGCCGAGCAGGGATGCGGTCAGTGCGCCGGCCGCTACGGCCGCCGCAAGTCCGCGTCGCGATCTGGACCTGTGATGTGGTGTGCGCTGCATGTGGTCACCCACCCCTCTTTGGTCACTGCAACAGCGCATGAAGCTAGACCTCTTTTCGCGACTCGCCAATAGCTATGGCAGCAATCGCACGAACTTTGTCCTTAGTGTGGATAAACGAAGATCCCCGGGCTACGGTATGGCCCGTCCCCGAGGTCACCCGTGCCCGACGGCGTCGACTGCCATGACCTGCGTACCTCTGCGCCGCGCACCGTAGTTGCCTTGGTTTTCTCCGCAACACCTGTCTGAAAGTGGGGAGTTCGACATGGATCGACGCAGCTTCAACCGACGGATTCTGATGGGCGGCGGGGTGGCGGCAGCAACCGGCGTGACATCGTTGTCCCTTGGCGCGATCGAGGCGACCTCGGCCGAGAACCCGCCCCGGACCGCACCGGCGGGCGGAGTGGTCCGCCACCTCACGATGTACGCGGAGAAGCTGCCGGACGGACAGATGGGGTACGGGTTCGAGAAGGGCAAGGCGTCGATCCCCGGCCCGCTCATCGAGATCAACGAGGGCGACACCCTGCACATCGAGTTCGAGAACACGATGGACGTGGCGGCCAGCCTCCACGCCCACGGGGTCGACTACGACATCGCGAGCGACGGCACGCGGATGAACAAGAGCATCGTCGAACCGGGCGAGACCCGCACCTACACCTGGCGCACCCATGCCCCGGGCCGGCGGAAGGACGGCACCTGGCAGGCGGGCAGTGCCGGTTACTGGCACTACCACGACCATGTCGTCGGCACCGACCACGGCACGGGCGGCATCCGCAAGGGGCTCTACGGGCCGGTGATCGTCCGGCGCAAGGGCGACATCCTGCCGGACAAGACGATCACGATCGTCTTCAACGACATGCTGATCAACAACAAGCCCGCCGACAAGAGCCCCGACTTCGAGACCACGGTGGGGGACCGGCTCGAAGTCGTCATGATCACGCACGGCGAGTACTACCACACCTTCCATGTCCACGGTCACCGCTGGGCGGACAACCGCACGGGCCTGCTCACCGGCCCCGACGACCCGACCCGGGTCATCGACACGAAGATCGTCGGGCCGGCGGACTCCTTCGGTTTCCAGGTCATCGCGGGTGAACACGTGGGCGCGGGCGCGTGGATGTACCACTGCCATGTGCAGAGCCACTCCGACATGGGCATGGCGGGGATGTTGCTGGTGGCCAAGCCCGACGGGACGGTACCGGGGCACGAGGCGCACTCCATGTCATCGCACGGCACGAAGACGCCGGACGCCAAGACCCCGGACGCGAAGACCCCGGACGCGAAGACGCCGGACGCGAAGATCCCGGACGCGAAGATCCCGGACGCGAAGGCTTCCGGCTCCAAGGCATCGGAGGAAGCCGCGTCGCACGACAGCCACTGACGGATGAGGGAGCCGTGCCGGTGAGGGGGCCGTGCCCCGCTGCCCCCGGCCAGGCCGCGGACCGCTCAGGACAGCGCGGTCGGCCTGCGTGGCGGCGGGACGGCCCCGAGCAGTTCCCACAGGGGACGGGAACCGGACGCCCACACCGCGAGGGTCTGCCGGTCGACGACGTGCAGCCGCTGCTGTTCGGCGAAGCGCACGGCCGGGGCGGTGACCCGGCCGTTCGTCACGATCACCGCGATGTCGGCGCCGTGCACCTGACGCGCGGTGCCGTTGAGGACCTGGAGGTCCGGTGTTCCCACCGCGGAGCCGGCCGGGCCGTCGCGCCGGTGCTTGCACTGGATCACCCAGCGGCGTCCGTAGGGGTCGGTGGCCTTCACATCGGCGCCCAGGTCCCCGCCGCCACCGACACGGAGCGCGTCCCGGCAGCCGTCACGGCGCATCAGATCCCGCACGGCGTCCTCGAACCGGGTGTGGTGCAGGGCGTCCAGCCGGGGCAGCTCGTACCGCAGGCCCCGCGTGCGGACCGCTTCCCACCGCGCGCTGCGCCGCTTCCGATGGAGCAGGCCGCCGCCGGTCAGCGCCGCGATCACGCCGAGGGCTGTCAGCACCCACCAGTGGGCCAGCAGCCAGTTGACCACGGTCACCACCAGGACGACGGCCAGGACCGCGGCCACGACGAATCCGGTCAGCCGGTCGTCCGCGCGCCCGCGCCGCCTGCCGGGCCTGCGGGTGCGGCGCCGCGCCGACGGGCGCCCGGTCGTCGCCCGGCCGCTGCGCGCCCGGGGACTCATCGGCCGCACCGCATGACGCCGCTCGCGGGCCGGGCCCCCGTACGCCGGTGGCGGACGGTGGCCGCGAGCAGCACGGCCACCTCGATCGTCAGCAACTGCCGGACCTCCCACCAGAACACGGCCTGTACCCCACAGGGCGGCGGACACCGGTCCGAGCCCCCTCTTGTTTAGCCGGGGCTCAGGAGCGCCGTGCCCCGATCGCCGTTGAATGGCAGTAAAACGATCCCCTGGCCGAATCCCGCGGAGGGACGCCCCGCCCGTCGGCGCCGCGGTCGTCAGGAACCGTGCCCCGGGACCGAGCCCTCGGCTTCCGCCGCCGCGTCCACACCGGCCTCCGCCTCCACCTTCGCGGCCGGCTTCGCCCTCGCCTCCGCGGCGAGGCGTTGCTGCTCCTCCTCGACGATACGGCGGGCCAGCGACCCGTCCGACACGTCCACGGCGTCCGGCGTCGTCTCGGCGACATCGCTGCGCCGCGCGTACACGTCGAACAGCCGCTCCTTGCGGGCCAGGATGTCCAGCATGCGCTGGTCGACGCTGTCCGCGGCGAGCAGCCGGTGCACCTGGACCGTGCGTATCTGGCCCATCCGATGGGCGCGGGCCACCGCCTGGTGCTCCATCGTCGGCTTGATCTGCGGCTCGCAGAGAATGACGACCGAGGCGGCCTGCATGTTGAGCCCGATCCCGCCGGCCTGGATCTGGCTCAGCAGGACCGCATGGCCGTCCGCCGCCGTGAAGCCGTCGATCAGCTCCTGGCGCCGGGCGGCCGGCAGGCTCCCCGACAGCGGGCCGAACACACCCTCGCCCAGGGCCTGCCGGACCGTTTCCAGTACCTCACGGAAGTACGAGAACACCACGACCTTCACACCGTTGCCCGCGGCCTCCGCGACCAGCTCGCACAGCCGGTGCAGCTTGGCGGAGGTGGCCGGGCGGGCGTACGCGGCCCGGCGCATCCGCATGAACTGCCCGGCGCCCACCGCCTCGCGGTAGGCCGCCAGATCGGCCGCGCTGAACTCCTCCCACTCGTCGACCTGTACCAGCGCCGGGAGTTCGGTGAGGACGTCCCTCTGGTTGCGGCGCAGATAGGCGGGGGCGACGGCCCGGCGGAACGCCTGGGATCCGGCGGCGCCGTGGCTGGTGCTGATCGACGGGGCCAGCTCTGGCTGGAGCTGGCGGACGAGGCTGCGGAACTCCTCCACCCGGTTCTCCATCGGCGTACCGGTCAGGAACAGCACGTGCTCGGTCCGCTGCGACCAGCCGGACACCGCCCGGGAGCGACGGGTGGCGGGATTCTTGACGTAGTGCGCCTCGTCCACCACGAGCATGCCGGGCCGTATGCCGGAGTCGTCCGCGAGGGGCAGCGTGTGCAGGGCGTCGAACGTGGTGAGGGCGACCCCGCCGGCCTCGCGCCACTGTGCGAACGCGCCCTGCCGCTCCGGACCGTGCACGGGCAGCGCGCGCAGCGTGGAACGGGCCCGGACCTCCCGCGTCCAGTTGATCAGCACGCTCGCCGGACAGACCACCAGGAAGTGCGTCTCGCCCCGTGCCGCGAGATGGGCCAGCGCGGCGATGGCCTGGACGGTCTTGCCGAGCCCCATCTCGTCCCCGAGGATCACCCGCTTCTGGGCGAGCGCGAAGCGGGCGCCGAAGGACTGGTAGCCGCGCAGGGACACCCGCAGCCGGGCGTCGTCCAGCCGCAGCCCGCGCACCCGGTCGGCGATCCCGGACGGCAGGAACCCCTCGGCCGCGTCCCGGTCGGGCCCGGTGCCGGACATCTCGGCGAGCAGGCTGTAGTACTCGGCGGAGCGCACCTCGAAGTCGACCCAGGCCGCGACCGCGGAGTCCGGATCGCGCAGCAGATCGACCGACACCTGCCCGAACAGCAGCGGGAGTCCGCGCTCCTGCGCATCGGCCGTCACCGCCTGGGCGGCGGCGAGCGCGTCCCGTGCCCGCGCACGGTCCGGCCGCCGGGTGAAGAGCATCCGCAGCCGCCCCCTCGCGGGCGCCGCCGCTGCCAGCAGCGGATCCAGCCGCTCGGCCAGACCGCGGGCGCCGTCCACCGCCCGCCGCACATCCGGCCCGGCCTCGACCAGTCGGTACAACGCGGTGACCAGGGCGGTCGTGGCGTCGTCCGGGGAATCCACGGCTATCCGCACCGTGACCGTGTCCCGCACGGCGTGGGCGATCTGGGCCGCCGCGGCGAGTGCCTGGTCGGCGGTCTGCGCGCCGACGCCGGGGATCTGGCGGAGCTCGTAGCGGTTCGCCCCGTGCACCTGGCCGACCGTCGTGAAACCGGCCTGCTCCACCGCGCCGATGCGCAGCCGCCCCTCGGTGACGTCCTTGAGGCGGGACGCGGGGATGACCGACAGCTCGGTGCGGACGAGCGCGTCGAGCAGCGGGTCCAGGGCGGCACGTACGGCATCGACGGCGCGGCCGTGGTCGGCCAGCACCCCGCGTGCGGCGCCCCGCAGTCCCTCGGCCCGTGCGAGCAGCTCGCGGGCCGCCCGCCCGGTCGTCGCCCCGCCCTCCACGGCCCCGGCCTCAGTCATGTACGTCCTCTGTCCCCGCGGTCTCACCACCGCTCCGCCCGGCAGCCGGCCGGAGCGACTCGTATCGTCCCATGCGCCGCTGACAACCCGGACGGACGCGGCGGCTCAGGGGGCGGGCGGCCGCCGTTCCGCCGGTGACAGCAGCAGGACCTCCAGGGCGCGGGCGCAGGAGCGTGCCTGCGTCAGGAACCAGTCGGTGCGCCCGTCGGTGATCACCGACGGGGTGGCCCGGACCGCCAGCGCGAAACGGGCGCGCCCGGCGCCGTCCAGCACCGGCACCGCCAGGGTGCGCACCCCGGGGGCCGACTCACCGTCGTTGACCGCGTAGGTGTCGGAGCGCACCCGGGCCAGCTCCGCCTCCAGGGCCGCGGGTTCGACGATCGTGCGGTCGGTGAACGCGGGCAGCGGGGGCAGCGAGGAAGGGCCGCCCTCGCCCGGCCTCGCCCAGGCCAGCAGCACCTTGCCCAGCGCGGTGGAGTGCAGCGGCCGGCGCAGCCCCACCTTGGGAGTCACCGAACCGCCCGCGACGATCACCGCATGAGGCCCGCTGCGCAGCGCGAGGTCCGCGGTCGCTCCGGTGCGCTCGGCGAGATCCGCCAGCTCGGGGGCCGCCAGATGCAGCCCGCGCTGGTGGTACGAGAGACGGCCGAGCTCCGTCACGGCGGGCCCGAGCCGGTAGCGCGACGTGCGGGCGTCCTGCTCCAGGAACCCGGCGCCGAGCAGGGTGCGGGCCAGCCGGTGGGCCGTGGAGACCGGCAGGGCGAGGCGGCGCGCGAGCTCCGACGCGCCCAGGTCGGGGCCGTTGTCGTGGAAACAGTGCAGGACGTCCAAGGCGCGCTGCACCGCCTGTGCTCCACCGGGAGCGCGTACCGCGGCGGCCTCGGTCATGGGGGTCCACTCTCCGCTCGTGAGGGGTGTGGGGCCTGAGATTGCCACATTACGGGAGTGGCACAGGCGTCAATCGGCCCCGGGAAACACTGCGTTCATACCCGGTCCCACATCATGGGAAGCGAGTTGTGGGCCGGATCCGGTCCGTGGCAGGCTGCGGCCGTCACCACCGACGAGCCGAAGGGAGCAGTGCCGTGGAAGGCCGCCGAACCGCGATCCCCGCCCACGCAGCTCCGGTCCCGCTCGCCCTCACGCTGCGCCGTCACATCGACCTGGCCCGCGTGTCCAGCGCCGCCTGTCGCTGAGCGCTCTCCTTCTCCCCGCTCCCTCTCTTTCTCTCCCGCGTCGCCCCCCGGCACGGGCCCCTCGCGGTACGCGCTGCCCGGATCCGGGACCTGCGCGCCACGCCCGCCCCCGTTTCACCGATCCCTCGGGAAGACTCCATGACGCACGCCGTCCTGCCCCGGACGCTCTGGTTCACCCGCTGTCCCGTACCCACCGCCACCGGCATCGCCGCCGACCGGCAGTGGCTCACCGACGAGTTCGCCGCCGACGGCATCACCGTGCGCTCCCTCCAGGACGCCGGCCCGGACGCCGACCGTGCCGCGCACTACACCCACGCCCTGCCGGGGCTCTTCCGGGAGGGCGGCAACGTGCCCGCCCTGTGGGCCCGTTCGCGCGGCGAGCGGACCCGGCTGGTCGGGCTCACCTGGATCGAGGAACGGCAGACCGTCCTGGTCGCGCCCGGCTCCGGAATCCGGGGCGCCGGCGCGCTGCGCGGACTCCGGCTCGCCGTGCCCAGGCACGACATCGCCATCGACTTCTGGCGGGCCATGGCGCTGCGCGGCTTCGAGGGCGCGCTCGCCTCCGCCGGGCTGGCCCTCGACGACGCCGTGCCCGTCGACGTACCGGCCGCCGGACACGAGGGCCAGTGGGCGGCCGAACTGGCCGCACTGCGGCGCGGTGACGTCGACGCCGTGTACGTGAAGGGCGCGCTGGCCGTCGAGGCGGCCCGCCGCGCCGGCGCCGAGGTGGCCGTCGAGCTCGACGGACTGCCGGACCCCCGGTTCCGGGTCAACAACGGAACCCCGCGCCCCATCACCGTCCACCAGCAGCTCCTCGATGACCACCCCGACCTCGTCGACCGCTTCCTCGCCGTGCTGCTGAGGGCCGCGGACTGGGCCGCCGGACAGCCCGCCGAGGTCGACCGCATCCTCGGCGCGGAGACCGGGGCGGGGGCCGATGGTGTCGCCGGCGCCTACCGGCCCGGCACCCACCTCACCCTCCACCCCAGCCTGTCGGCCGAACGCCTCGACCTGCTCGCCGCACAGGAGGCCGGGCTGCGCGCCCACGGATTCCTGCCGGAGCCGGTCGACGTCGCGGCCTGGGCCGACCCCGGGCCCCTGCGCCGCGCGACCGAGCACGCCCGCCGGACTTCCGCCCCATGAGCCCAGAGGACCCCCTCCCCATGAAACGTCCCCGATCACTGCGTAGGACCGTCGCCCCGGCGCTCCTCGCCCTCACCGCGCTCGCCGCCCTCACCGCCTGCGGGACCTCGGAGGCCGACAGCGGCGGCAAGGGCTCCGGTGGCGGCTCGACCGTGGCCGTCCGCATCCCAGATCCCGGCAACTCGGGTGTGCTCGCCCTCGGCAAGAAGGACGGCAGCCTGGACAAGGCCCTGGCCAAGGCGGGTGCCAAGGTGAAGTGGACCGGCAGCGCCGGACCGTTCGCCCCGGCCGCCCAGGCGATGAACGCCGACCAGCTGGACATCGCCACCGGCTCCATCACCTCCGGCATCACCTCGCTCGCCCAGCGGCCCGGCTTCAAGTTCTTCACCGCAGTCGCCCCGGACGCGGCGGGGGAGGGCATCCTCGTCAGGAACGGTTCGGGGATCGGCTCGGTCGCGGATCTGGTCGGCAGGAAGGTCGCCGTCAACCAGGGCGGCACCGGTGAGTACCTGCTGCTGAAGGCCCTCGCCAAGGCCGGCATCCCGGCCGACAAGGTCAACCGGGTCTATCTGCGGCCCGATCAGACGGCGGCGGTCTTCAACGCCGGAAAGGTCGACGCCTGGGCCGTCTGGGCGACTTACGCGGTCGCCGAGATCGGCAGCGGCAAGGCGCACTTCGTCGCCGACGGCGCGGCGATCGGCTCCGACAACTACAGCCTCAACGCCGTGCGGACCGAATTCGCCGAGCAGCACCCGAAGGTCGTGAAGGCGCTCTACCAGTACCTCCACGAGGCCGGCGCCAAGGAGAAGCAGGACCCGGCCGCGTACCTCAACGTCTTCACGGACGTCGGCCCGACCGCCGTCACCGGAAAGGCCAAGGCGGTCCAGATCGAGTTCACCGCCAAGGGCGGCACGGTCGAGCCCATCGGCCCGCAGGACACGGAGCGGTTCAAGGCCGTCGCCGCGTTCTACGCGGAGCAGAAGGTCACCAAGGCCGAGGTCGATGTCGCGGCGCACCTGCTGGACGTCGGGAAACTGACATGAGCGACACCACCACCGTGCCGCGCGCCGACCCGGGCGATACGGCTCCGCCCGCCGGACTCGTCGTGCCGCGCCCCCAGCTCCGCAGGGCCCGCAGCCGCGGCTACGCGCTCGCCGTTCGCACCGTCGGACCCGTAGCACTGCTGGCCCTGTGGTGGGTGGCCTCCGCGACCGGGCTGCTCACCGCCGACGTACTGGCATCCCCCAGTGAAGTGCTGCGCGCGGTGGGCGAGTTGTGGGGCAACGGACAGTTGCCGGACGCCCTCGCCACCTCCCTCACCCGCTCCGGACTCGGCCTGCTGATCGGCCTGGCCGCCGGACTGACGCTCGGCATCACCACCGGCTTCACCCGGCTCGGCGACGAACTCCTCGACTCCTCGCTCCAGACCCTGCGCACCATCCCCTTCCTCTCCCTGGTGCCGCTGTTCATGGTCTGGTTCGGGATCAACGAGACGGCCAAGATCCTCCTCATCGCCGTCGCGACCACCTTCCCGATGTACGTGTCGGCATCGAGCGGGGTGCGCGACACCGACCCGAAACTCATCGAGGCCATGCGGAGCTTCGGCATGGGCCGGCTCGCCCTCGTACGCGAAGTCGTCCTGCCCGGCGCACTGCCGTCCCTGCTCGCCGGGCTGCGGCTCTCCATGACACTCAGCGTCATCGCGCTGATCGCCGCGGAGGAGATCAACGCCACCGCCGGCATCGGCTATCTGATGTCCCAGGCCCAGAGCTACGCCCGCACCGACATCCTCGCCGTCTGCATCCTCGTCTACGGGCTCCTCGGACTCACCGCCGACATCCTCGTACGGCTGCTGGAACGCGTGCTGATGCCGTGGCGCACCCCGCAGGGAGCCGCCCGATGACCGCCCCCGCGACCTCCGCCCCCGCCGTACGGGTACGGGGCCTGCGCCGGGTCTTCGGCGACCGGGCCGTCCTCGACGGGCTGCGGCTCGACATCGCCCGCGGGGAGTTCGTCGCCCTGCTGGGTGCCAGCGGCAGCGGTAAGACGACGCTGCTGCGGATCCTGGGCGCCCTCGACGGCGCCGACGGGGGAGAGGTGTTCGTTCCGGAGGCCCGCACCGTCGTCTTCCAGGAGCCCCGGCTCGTCCCGTCGAAGAAGGTCCTCGCCAATGTGACGGTCGCGCTGCCGCGCAGCCGTTCCGCGCACGGGCTCCGGGCCCTGGCGGAAGTCGGCCTGGAACGTCACGCCGAGGCCTGGCCGGCCACGCTCTCCGGCGGCGAGGCCCAGCGCGTGGCACTAGCCCGAGCCCTGGTACGTGAACCAGAACTCCTGCTCCTGGACGAGCCGTTCGCCGCGCTCGACGCGCTGACCCGGCTGAGGATGCAGGACCTCGTCGGCGAGCTGTGCCGCAGGCACCGGCCGGCCGTCCTGCTCGTCACCCACGACGTCGACGAGGCCGTACGGCTGGCCGACCGGGTCGCCGTCCTGCGCGACGGGCGGCTCGTCACCGACGAGACCGTCGGCGTCGCCCGGCCGCGCGACCCAGGCGACCCCGCGTTCGCGGCGCTGCGCCGGCGCCTGCTCGACGACCTCGGGGTCGAGACCGCCCCGAAGCCCACCCCGTCCCTCTCCCCCGACCGTGCCGAAGCCGGAGTGATCTGAATGACCCTGACCATCGGTGTCCACAGCAGCAACCCGTCCCTCTACCACCTGTACCACCTCTCCCGTCTGGGCTTCGCCCAGGAGGAACTGGCCCCGCTGGGCGAGAGCGTCGTCTTCCACCCGTACACCAACGGCGTGCGCACCGGTGAGCTCCTGACCCAGGGCGTCATCGACTTCGGCGGCACCGGATCGACGCCGCCGATCACCGCCCAGGCCGCCGGCCACGACATCGTCTACACCGCGGTCTCCGCCCCGCGCCCCGAACACGGCGCGCTCCTCGTCCCCGAGGACAGCCCGGTGCGCACGGTCGCCGACCTCAAGGGCTCGACCGTGCACCTCGCGATCGGCTCCTGGCAGACCCATCTGATCGCCAAGGCCCTCGACGACGCCGGGCTCTCCTACGCCGACGACATCACCGCCGTCCGCAGCGGCGACGACAGCGAACAACTGGTGCGCACGGGGGAGATCACCGCCTGGGTCGCCCAGGGCGACCGGCTGGCCGCCGCCCGCCGCACCGGCGGCCTGCGGACCCTGATCCGTACCGGCGACGTCATCAGCGACCGCTCCGTCTTCTTCACCCGCCGCGACCTCGCGGAGTCCAGGCCCGAGGTCATCGAGGCACTGACCCGGGCGCTGAGGCGCGCCGACGACTGGGCGGCTGCCCACCCCCGGCAGGCGGCCGAGATCGCCTCCGCCGACCTGGGCGGATCGGCGGACGACTGGGAGACCGCGCTCGAAACCCTGCCGTGGACGATCGAACCGGTCACCGACGCGTTCATCGCGGAACAGCAGGAGGCCGCCGACATCTTCCACCGCACCGGCTTCATCGAGCGCCCGGTCACCGTCGGCCACGCCCGTGCCCGTACGGCCGCGGAAAAGGCGGTATGACGACATGGCGACCGAAGTCCTCTGGTACGTCATCCCGCGCGAGGGCGCCTATCCCTGGGAACCCGAGGGACGGCGCCCGGTCGATCTGGGCTACCTCGCCCAGCTGGCCGGAACGGTCGAGCGGCTCGGCTACAGCGGCGCGCTGCTCGCCACCGACCTGTACGACGTCTGGCCGCTCGGCAGCGCGCTCGCCGCGTCGACCAGCACCCGCTTCAAGCCGCTGCTCGCCGTCCACCCCGGGCTCATCTCGCCGACCCTGCTGGCCAAGATGGCGCTCAGCTTCGACACCCTCTTCGGAGGCCGGCTGCGCTTCAACGTGGTCAATGGTTCAACCAAGTCGCTCCAGGAGTACGGCCTCCACGTGGAGCACGACGAGCGGTACGAGCTGAGCGCCGAGTACTGGTCGATCGTGAAGCGGCTGACAGCCGGCGAGGTGTTCGACCACAAGGGCCGCTTCTACGACCTGAAGAACGCCGGCGCCTCCTTCCGCGAGCTGAAGCCCGTCCAGGACGGGCACATTCCCCTCTGGTTCGGGGGCTCCTCGGCCCCCGGCATCGAGATGGCGGCCGAACACGTCGACGTCTTCCTGACCTGGGGAGAGCCCCCGCACCTGCTGAAGGAGAAGCTGGAGAGGGTCCGGGCGCGGGCCGCCGCGTACGGCCGCACGCTCAGGGTCGGGCTGCGGCTGCACCTCATCGTCCGGGACACGGAGGAGGCGGCCTGGGCCGCGGCCGACCGGCTCCTCGACGTCACGAGCGACGCCACGTACGCCCGTCAGCTCGGCGACCGGTCGGGCGAGGACGGGGTGGGCTGGCAGCGGCAGTTCCGCCAGCACGGCGGGAAGGTCCCCGCGCACGCCCGGGAGCTGGAGGTGCACCCGAACATGTGGCCGGGCATGAGCCTCTTCCGCCCCGGCCCCGGAACGGCCGTGGTGGGATCAACCGCCCAGGTCGTCGAACGGCTCAAGGAGTTCGAGGACCTGGGGGTGGACACCTTCATCCTCTCCGGCAACCCGCTGCTGGAAGAGGCCTACCGGGTGGCCGAGACGGTGCTGCCCGCACTGGGCGTCACCCGCTGAACGGCTCCCTCCCGCGGTGCGGGCACCGCGGTCCGCGCGGTGGCCGGCGGACTGCGGTCGTCCGTGCCCGGTGCGAGACTCGGACACATCAGGAAGAACCCTGATGTGTCCGAGAACGGGACCACGGAAGGAGCGCACGATGCTCACCACCCGTTTTGTTGACGGAGCCCCCAACTGGATGGATCTCGGCACCCCGGATCTCGACGGGGCCACGGCCTTCTACACCGCTCTCCTCGGCTGGGGGTACGAGGCCGGAGGACCCGAGACCGGTGGCTACGGGATGTTCACGCTGGACGGGAAGTCGGTCGGGGGCGCGATGACCGTCACCGAGGAGCAGGCGAAACCGTCGTGGTCGGTCTACTTCCGGACGGCGGACGCCGACGCCACCGCGCGGCTCGTGGAGAAGTCCGGCGGCGCGGTGCCGTTCGCGCCCATGGACGTGCTGGAGTTCGGCCGGATGGGCGGATTCACCGACCGGGGCGGGGCGTACTTCGGCGTCTGGCAGCCGAAGCAGCTCGCGGGGCTCGGAGCCGTGGGGGAGGCCGGCAGCCTGTGCTGGGCGGAGCTGTACACCCCGGATGTTCCGGCCGCCGCGGCGTTCTACGGTGCCGTCCTCGGCTGGGAGACCAGCCAGATGCCCTATCCGGGCGGCGGCGGATCGTACACAATGGTCCGGACCGCGGGCGGTGGCGACGAGACCGCCTTCGGTGGGCTCGTCCCGCTCGACGCCGTGCCGGTACGGGCGGTCGTGGGCCCGCACTGGCTGCCGTACATCGAGGTCGACGACTGCGACGCCACGGCGGCGGAGGTCGAGCGGCTGGGCGGCAAGCTGACGCTGGAACCGCTGGAGATGGAGGGCGTCGGCAGGTTCGCCAACGTCACCGACCCCTACGGTGCGCCGTTCGCCGTGATCAAGAGCGCGCCGGCGCCCGCCGGCTGACCGGCGGCCCCGGCCCGCGGGTTGATGGATCGTTGATCAGTCGTTTATCGCGGCACGGCACTGTGTGCCTCATGCTGATCAACACCCCGACCGATCCCGCTCTCGCCTGGCAGGAGACAGCGCTGTGCGCCCAAGCGGGGCCCGAGTTCTTCTTTCCCGCCCCCGGCAGCTCCACCCGGGAGGCCAAGCAGCTCTGCAACGCCTGCGAAGGGCGTCTGGCCTGCCTGGAGTACGCCCTCGACAACGACGAGCGCTTCGGCGTGTGGGGCGGCCTCTCCGAGAAGGAGCGGGACCGACTGCGCAGAGTCGGGCGCGACCAGGCCTGATCGCGCCCTTCCCGGGTGATCACGGCGCCGGGGCGGGCTCCCGCACCGGGCGCCCGGCTCAGGACGCGATGCGGAACGTATCGCCGTACATCTTCCAGGACAGCGGCGGCTCCAGCGCCAGATTGCCGTCGTAGAGGAACTCGCGCTGCGTCGTGTCGATGCGCGAGGTGTCGTGCTGGTTCTTCTTCGACTTCATCACGGCTCGCGCGGCGTCCAGGAAGGCGTCCAGGTAGACCTTCTCGTCCCCGCCCTCGTCGACCGTGTCGGCCTCGGCCAGCGCCGCCTTCCGGATCCCGTAGAAGGCGTCCGGGTCCGTTCCGGGGCCCTGCAGCACCATGGCGTCGAAGTAGATGAACTGGCCCAGGGTGCCGAGCCCGTCCAGTTTGGCCAGCCGTACGGCCGGCTCGAAGAACTGCTTGTCCCTGACCCGGTCCTGCGCGGCGCGGAACACCGGGTCCGCGGCCGACTTCTTCCACGCGGCCGTGAAGCCGGGGTCCAGACCCTTGTGCGAGCCGGTGCCGTCCACCTTGCGCAGGGCCGGGACGTACGGTGTCAGCGGGCTGTCCGGGTGGTCCTTGGTGAACGCCTCGACGAACGTGAGCATGTCGTGCGTTCCGGAACAGAATCCGATGATCCCGGCCGTGTAGCCGGTGCCGTCGCCGTTGTCGTCGATCATGGCGTACTGGCTGCGCCAGTCCAGCGTCGAGCCCTCCGAGGTGGCCAGCACCTTCCAGGCGATCTCGCGCTTCGCCGGTGCGGCCAGTCCGGCCGGCATCGCGGCGACGCGTTCGTCCAGCTGCCGGCGTTCCTCGTCGTTCGCGGCGGCGTACGGGTCGGGGCCCACGGAGGAATCGGCCGGGTCCGCAGCCGCGGCGGGGGAGTCGGCCGGCTCGGAATCGTCGCCACCGCCACCGTTGACGAGGATGGAGGCGGCGATGGCTATCGGCGCGGCGAAGAGAACGATACGCGTCAGAGGTTTCACCGGCACAGAGTACGGTCCGCGTGCCCGCGGTGAGGGGTCACCCCATCTGCACATCCGTGGGGGGCGGGCCCGCCGGGGCCCGCCCCCCACGGGGGTCACGCGGTGCGGGCCGTCAGGCCTGGGCGCGGGCCGCCATCCGGGCCTTGCGCATGGCCAGCTTCTCGTCGAACTTCGACGCCTCGCCGTCCAGCCCGTTCATGTACAGGCCGATCTCCTCCTGCGCCTTCAGGCCCTCCGGGCCCAGCCCGTCGATGTCCAGCACCTTCAGGTACCGCAGCACCGGCTGGATGACGTCGTCGTGGTGGATGCGCATGTTGTAGATCTCGCCGATCGCCATCTGCGCGGCGGCCCGCTCGAAGCCGGGCATGCCGTGGCCGGGCATCCGGAAGTTCACGACGACATCGCGCACGGACTGCATGGTCAGGTCCGGTGCGAGCTCGAAGGCCGCGCCCAGGAGATTGCGGTAGAACACCATGTGGAGGTTCTCGTCGGTCGCGATGCGCGCCAGCATCCGGTCGCAGACGGGGTCGCCCGACTGGTGGCCGGTGTTGCGGTGGGAGACCCGGGTCGCCAGCTCCTGGAAGGCGACGTAGGCCACTGAGTGCAGCATCGAGTGGCCATTGTCGGACTCGAAGCCCTCCGCCATGTGCGCCATCCGGAACTGCTCCAGCTTGTCCGGGTCCACGGCGCGCGACGTGAGCAGGTAGTCGCGCATCACGATGCCGTGGCGGCCCTCCTCTGCCGTCCAGCGGTGCACCCAGGTGCCCCAGGCGCCGTCGCGGCCGAAGAGCGAGGCGATCTCGTGGTGGTAGCTGGGGAGGTTGTCCTCGGTCAGCAGGTTCACGACCAGCGCGATCTTGCCGATGTCGGTGACCTTGGACTGCTCGGACTCCCAGGCCTGGCCGTCCTCGAAGACGCCGGGGAAGTTCCGGCCGTCGGAGAACGGGACGTACTCGTGCGGCATCCAGTCCTTGGCGACCTTGAGATGGCGGTTGAGTTCCTTCTCCACCACCTCTTCCAGCGCGTACAGCAGTTGGGCGTCAGTCCACGCCTGTGAACTGCCGAGGTGGGGAGAGGTGATCGTCACGGGGGCTCCTGGGGACGGGAGAATTACCTACGGCTTCGTAGGTTACGAGACCGTAGGTTAAAGCGGCGGTAAGGCCGGAGCCAAGCCCGTCCGGGCGATATTTGGTTACGCAATGACATATGTGCAGGTCAAGCGTGTATACGGAGGGTCAGGTCGGCTGTGTGGAGGCCCTCGAACGAGGGAAATTCCGGTCCCGGCCCCCGGTGGCGTGAGCTCTGAACAGTCGGCGTACTCGGAGCGCAGGCGCACAGGGGGCCCGGTCGGTCCCAGGTCAGAGCAGATGGTCCGCCGCGCCGGACTTCACCGCGGAGATCAGTGCCCGCAGCGCCTCCAGGGAGTCGCTGACGTAGAGGGCGGTGTCGGTGGTGGAGCCGATGTAGGCGTGGCCCTGGTCGTCCAGTCCGAAACGGAAGCAGTTCGCCCCCTCGCTGCAGAATGCCTCGTCCCAGTAGATGTCGTTCATGGTCTCTCCTCAGAGGTCCTGGGTTATGCGTCGGATGAATGCGCGTGATTCCTCGACGGGCAGCGCGAGCGTCCGGAGGCGCTCCAACAGGCCCCGATAGCGCCGCAGTTGCATATCGGCATCCAACAGCATCGAGCCGTGCGAGGAATCGAGCTGCACGGTATCGAGCTGGGGCACCGCCGCGCCGACATAGGTGAACGACTGTCCGGCGCCGGGGAATCCACCGGCTGCGAACGGGATGACCCGGACGGTTGTCCGGTCCCGTTCGGACTGGCCGAGAATGTGTTCCAGCTGCGCCCGGGCCACCTTCGGCCCGCCGAACTGCATCCGGAGGGCGGCCTCGTGGATCACCGCTTCGTACAGCGGTGGCCGGTCCCGTTCGAGGACCTCCTGGCGGCGCAGCCGCAGCGAGAGCCGGGCCATCAGATCGGGGCGGGGCAACTGGGGGTCAGCGGTGTCGAAGACCGCCCGCGCGTGCTCCTCGGTCTGCAACAGGCCCGGGATGTGTGTCGTGGTCGCGGTGATCAACTCCACCGCGTGGAACTCCAGTTCGGCGATGTCGAGCAGGCTGGGCAGCAGGAGTCCGCGCTGCTCCTCCCACCACCCCCTGGCCCGCTCCTGTGCCATCTCGGCCAGCAGGTCCACCAGGCCCGTGTCGGGACAGCCGTAATTGAAGGCGAGGGTGCGGACCCGCTCGGCGCTGATCCCGAACCGGCCCGACTCGATGTTCGGGATCCGGGTGCGGTCGACGCCGAGCAGCGCGGCGGCCTGCTGCGCCGTCATTCCCGACTGCTCGCGCAGCTTTCGCAGCTCGTGACCGAGGCGTTGCTGCCGGGCGGTCGGTGTGCTCCTGGGGGGCACGGTGTGTGTCCTTCCGGGTGGGCGAGGTCAGCGAAATGACCGGAACCACACAAGTAGTAGCACCGTGCTCCACTTGTGGGCTACGGTCGGTAGCGTAAGTCTCACACGGGGCGACCGTGCCTCTGTGTGACCGTCACCACACGCACCGGAAATGTGAGTACCTTGATGAAGGGCGCACCGCGCTGCCTCCCGGCTCTCGGCCCCGCCGGGCCCCATCCGCCTGAAGCGGGCAATCTGAGCTATTCGTTCGCCCTGCCCGGCGGCGCCTTCTGCGCCGGCCTCGCCCGCCGCGCCGTGAGCGATCTGCTCATCCGGCACGACCTCGCGGAACTCCGTGACACCGCGGTGCTCGCCACGTCGGAACTGGTCGCCGCCGCCTACCGGTTCACTCCCGACCGGGAGATGCTGCTCCGGGTCCACTGGCAGTTCGACGCGCTGCGGATCGTCCTCTACGACCAGCACCCGTGTCACGGAACGCCGGAGAAGTCCGAGGAGTGCCGTGAGCAGCGCAGCGCAGGCATGTGGCTGCTGGCGGCCGCGGTCGACGCGCACGGCGGGGACTGGGGGCTCGCCCCCGCGCTGACCGCGTCCGGCGGTACCAAGGCCTGGGCGTTACTCCACCCGTAGCCCCGCGCAGCCCCCCACACCGTCCCCCCCACACTCATCTCCCCCTGCCCCGCACCTCACATCCCCGCGCGCACCTCCTCGGCCGTGGTGTTCCGCAGCTCGCCGTCGAGCAGCAGCCAGCGCGTGATTCCGAGCGACTCCAGGAACGGCACGTCGTGGCTCGCCACGATGAGCGCTCCCTCGTACGCGTCGAGAGCCGCCGTCAGCCGGCGCACGCTCGCCAGGTCCAGGTTGTTCGTCGGCTCGTCCAGCATCAGCAGCTGAGGTGCCGGTTCTGCCAGCAGCAGAGCGGCCAGAGCCGCCCGGAAGCGTTCCCCGCCCGACAGGGTTCCCGCGGGCCGGTCCGCCCGTGCCCCCTTGAACAGAAAACGTGCCAGCCTCGCCCTGATCGCGTTGTCCGTGGCATCCGGTGCGAACCGCGCCACGTTCTCCACCACGCTCAGCCCGTCGTCGAGCACGTCCAGCCGTTGCGGCAGAAACCGCGTCGGGAGCTGTACCTCCGCCTCGCCGGACACCGGTGCCAGCTCGCCGACGAGCGTCCGCAGCAGCGTGGTCTTGCCCGCTCCGTTACGCCCCACCAGTGCGACGCGCTCCGGACCGCGCACCTCGAACGAGCCCTGGACCCGTGCCCCGTAAGCGAGTTCCAGATCGCGCAGCACCAGCACGCCGCGGCCCGGATGGACCTTGGTGTGCGGCAGCTCGACGCGGATCTCGTCGTCGTCGCGGACCGCCTCGACGGCGTCGTCCAGGCGCTCCCTCGCCTCGGCCAGCCGCTCGGTGTGCATGATGCGGTGCTTGCCGGCCGACTCCTGCGCGGCGCGCTTGCGGGCACCCATGACGATCTTCGGTTCGCGCTTCTGGTCGTTCATCTTCTGTCCGTAGCGCCTGCGCCGGGCCAGCTTGACCTGGGCGTCGGCGAGCTCGCGCTTCTGCCGGTGCACATCGGCCTCCGCGACCCGCACCATGCGCTCGGCGGCCTCCTGCTCCACGGCGAGCGCCTCCTCGTACGCCGAGAGGTTTCCGCCGTACCAGGTGACCTCGGAGCCCCGCAGATCGGCGATCTGATCGACGCGTTCCAGGAGTTCCCGGTCATGGCTGACGACCACCAGGACCCCGTTCCACGCGTCGACCGCGGCGTACAGCCGTTGCCGTGCGTGCAGATCCAGGTTGTTCGTCGGCTCGTCGAGCAGCAGCACCTCGGGCCGGGCCAGCAGCAGTGCGGCCAGCCGCAGCAGCACGCACTCCCCGCCGGACATCTCGCCGATGGTCCGGTCGAGCCCGACGTGCCCGAGACCGAGCTGGTCGAGCGTGGCGCGGGCCCGCTCCTCCACGTCCCAGTCGTCACCGACGGCCGTGAACCGCTCCTCGCCGACGTCGCCCGCCTCGATGGCGTGCAGCGCCTCACGGGTCGCGGCGATGCCCAGGGCCGCGTCGACCCGCAGCGCGGTGTCCAGGACCAGGTTCTGCGGCAGGTAACCGACCTCGCCCGCGGCTTTGATGTGGCCCGCCGCCGGAACGAGGTCGCCGGCGATCAGCCGCAGCAGCGTCGACTTGCCGGCGCCGTTGATACCGATGAGACCCGTACGGCCGGGTCCCACGGTGAGATGGAAGTCGTCGAAGACCTCGCTGCCGTCGGGCCAGGCGAAGGAGAGCGACGAGCAGGTGAGGTGGGCGAGCGGAGCTGACATAAGGGAATCTCCCGGTTGCGAGGAAGGTCAGGGGCAACGGGACGAGACACCGGTCACTGGCGTTCCACGGAAGGATTCCGCAAGGTGTGGAGGAAGGCCCTGGTCACGGAGGACGGCTCGAAAGAGCTGAGGTCACACTCGGGCACGCGGACATGTACAGACATGACACGGCGCGCGACACGGTGTCTCAAGACCTCAGACGAGCAACGTCCTACTCCGATCGACGACGACAAGGACAACGCAGACGCTACGCCCGGTGCGGGGGCGGGGCAATCGGATTAACGTGGCACGGTCCCGGACCGCCGTGCCCGTGGGCACCGGTTCAGCGCGAGCCGCCGAGCAGGTCCGTCAGGCTCCGGTCCAGGTCCAGGAACCGGTGCTCGCCGCCGGCGGGTACCAGTTGCTGGGTCCGCCGCAGGAACCGGCGCAGGTCGGCGGTGCGGACGTGCACCATCGCGATGCCCTCGGCGGCGTGGAACTCCAGAACCGTGCGGTCGTACCCGAACGGCCTGATCCGTACGTCACCCACGCCCGCCGGCCTGTCCATTCCCGCCGTGAGCAGTTCCCGGGAGAACTCCCAGGCCACCTCGGTGCCCTCCAGCGTCGCGGGCGCGGGGAAGGCCATGCGGATCGCGAAGGGGTCCGTGCGGTCGTACTGGAGCACGGCCGGAAGGGTCTCCATCTGCGGCGCGGACGCCACCATGCGGGCCTGTACGGACTGCTCGATAACGATGGACACGACCTGCTCCCTCTCGCGACCGGATGAACGGGTTCCCGGCACTGATACAGACGACGGAAGTCGCCGATCCGTGCACCCCGGGACCGAGTGAGCTGCGTCACCGCCCGCCGGGGCCCCGGTCCCTGATCACGTGCCCCCTCCCGCGCGGCGCACCCTGGACGCCGCGTGGTGCCGTCGGTTAGCTTCCAGCGCCATGAGCGCCAAGGGAAAGACGCGACGACTGATGTCACTGGGACTGTGCGGGGCGGCGCTGGCCGCCGCGCTGGCCGCACCGGCGGCTCACGCGACACCAGGGGACCGGCACCGGCCCGGCGACCGGCCGGTCTGGACGCCCACCGCCACCGGAACCGACGCCCGCTTCCGCGGCCTCGCCGCCGTGAACAGCCGCACCGCCTGGCTCGCCGGTACGAAGGGCACGGTGCTGCGCACCTCCGACGCCGGCCGCCACTGGCGCGACGTCTCACCGCCCGGCGCCGCGGACGAGGGCCTTGAGTTCCGCGACATCGAGGCCTTCGACGCCAGGCGGGCAGTGGCGCTGGCCATCGGCGAGGGCGAGGCGTCCCGGGTGCTGCGCACCGAGGACGGGGGAGCGACGTGGACCGAGTCCTTCCGCAACACCGACGCCCGCGCCTTCTACGACTGCCTCACCTTCTTCGACAGCCGGCACGGGCTGGCCATGAGCGACCCGGTGGACGGGCGGTTCCGCATCCTGTCCACCGCGGACGGCGGCCGCAGCTGGAACGTGCTGCCCGGTACGGGCATGCCGCCGGCCCAGGAAGGTGAGGCGGGGTTCGCGGCCAGTGGGCAGTGCCTGGTCAGCTCGGGTCCGAAGGACGTCTGGCTGGCGACCGGCGGTGCGGCCACCGCCCGCGTCCTGCACTCCGGGGACCGCGGACTGACCTGGAGGGCGTCCGAGTCGACCCTCCCGGCCGGTGACCCGGCCCGCGGGGTCTTCGGGCTGGCCTTCCGCGACCGGACCCACGGCATCGCGGTCGGCGGCGACTACCGTCCCGACCAGGAATCGCCCCACGCCTCTGCCGTCACGGACAACGGCGGCCGCGGCTGGCGCCGCTCGGCCACCGCACCCGCCGCCTACCGCTCGGGTGTCGCGTGGCTGCCGCACAGCCGCTCTGCCGCACTCGCGGTCGGCCCGGCCGGCACGGACCTCACCACGGACGGCGGGCGCACCTGGCGGACGGTCGGCACCGGCTCCTACGACACGGTCGACTGCACCGCGGACGGCGGCTGCTGGGCGGCGGGGGAGCAGGGGCGCGCGGCCCGGCTGAACACTCCCTGAGGACTGTCCCGTGCCGCGGCCGGCGGCGTGCGCCCGCCGGGGACCGCGGACAGCCCAATACAGGCCCCTAGGCTGGTCAGCACCATGACAACTCTTCAGATGCCCTCCGACGAGGCCGGTGCCCGCGCCGTCCAGGACTCCCTGCGCGCCCGCGTGGTGCTCGACGAGCCGGGGCCGCCGCCCGGCACCGGCCGGGTGACAGGTGTCGACGTCGCCTACGACGACGAGCGCGACGTCGTCGTGGCGGCGGCCGTCGTGCTCGACGCGGTCACCCTGGACGTGGTGGCCGAGTCGACCGCCGTCGGCCGGGTCACCTTCCCCTACGTCCCCGGACTCCTGGCCTTCCGCGAGATCCCCACCGTGCTGGCCGCGCTGGAGTCCCTGCCGGCCGATCCGGGCCTCGTCGTCTGCGACGGGTACGGGCGGGCGCACCCGCGCCGTTTCGGGCTCGCCAGCCATCTGGGGGTGCTCACCGGGCTGCCGGTCATCGGCGTCGCGAAGAACCCGTTCACCTTCTCGTACGAACAGCCGGGCCCGCGTCGCGGCGACTGCTCGCCGCTGCTCGACGGGGACGAGGAGGTGGGCCGGGCGCTGCGCACCCAGGACGGCACCAAACCGGTCTTCGTCTCCGTCGGCCACCGCACCGGCCTCGACAACGCCTGTGCGCACACCCTGCTGCTAGCCCGGGACTTCCGTCAGCCCGAAACCACCCGCCGGGCGGACGCGCTCTGCCGGCGGGTGCTGCGCGAGGCGACCGCCTGAGGGCGGTACGGGCCGGGGCGGCGGCGTCTGAGTATCCGTACGGATAGCGTTCGCCGATCATGATCGGCACTCTGGACACATGAACGTACCTCGCACACCCGCCCGAACCGCACCTCTTCACCCCGCCCAGCGCCGCGCAGCGGTGGGCATGCTGATCGGGGGTGCGGTGGCCTTCGTCTGGGCCGGGGCGATGCTCTACACGCTGGTCTCATGGATCTTCTAGGGCATTCCGGCAACGCGGCGCGCGTGCGTGCCGGACGCCGCGCGGCAGGCGGCAGTTCGACGACACGACCCGGGGCGGAACCTGCGGGACCCGCCCCGGACGTGCGTCAGCGGACCGCCGCCACCCGGAAGCCCAGCCCGGCCGCCCGCAGCCGTCGCCCCAAGGCATCGCCCATCGCGACGGCCGTGGTGACCTGCCCCGCCACCGTCGGCAGCTCGTCCAGCGCCAGGCACAGCGCGGACTCCGCGAGCATCTTGGCCGTCTCGCCGTAGCCCGGATCGCCGCCCGACACCTCGGTGAACACCCGGCGGCCGCCGCCCTCGCCGACGAACCTGACCGTGAACCAGCTACGGCTCCTGCGCTCTGCGTCCGGACCCGAGCCGGGCTCGTACCGGTCCATCAGCCACGCCCGCGCGGCCGGCAGCTGCGCCGCGCCCAGCAGGGCGCCCAGCGCCGCCGTGCCGCCCAGCGCCACCGGCAGGTGCTTGACCGACGCGTAGTGCCGGTAGCGGAAGTCGGGGCCGTAGCGGGGCAGCGCGCGGGCGGAGCGCTCCACGATCCGCGCGTCGAGGGTGGGCAGCGGAAGCGCCCAGGTGCCGGTCTCCGTACTGAAGCGCGGTGCGCCGAGCGGGGCGCGGGCGCGGCGGCCGACGAGGCGTGGCTCGTGCAGCCGGCGCTCCTTCGCGGCGCGCAGCATCTGCGGGCCGCGGCCCATCGCGGTGAGCGCGGAGGCGAACGTACCGCCGGAGAAGGCCGCGTTGCTGCGGACGAAACCGTCGATGCGCAGGGGCACGTCCTCGGGCAGCTGCTGGACCGTGAAGTACACCCCGAGATCGTGCGGTACGGAGTCGAAGCCGCACGCGTGCACGATCCGGGCACCGGTCTCGCGCGCCCGTGCGTCGTGCTCCAGATACATCCGGTCCGCGAACTCCGGCTCACCGGAGAGGTCCGCGTAATCCGTCCCGGCCTCGGCGCAGGCGGCGACCAGCCGCTCCCCGTACCAGACGTACGGGCCGACCGTCGTGGCCACCACATGGGCGGACTCGGCCAGCTCGCGCAGCGAACCGGCGTCGTCCGCGTCGGCGTGCAGCAGGGGGATGTCCGCGCAGCCCGGATCGACGGAGGCCAGGTGATTGCGCAGTTGTTCCAGCTTGGCGCGGTTGCGGCCGGCCAGGGCCCAGCGGCAGCCGTCCGGCGCGTGTGCCGCCAGATACTCGGCGGTGAGGACTCCCACGAAGCCGGTGGCGCCGAAGAGGACTACGTCATAGGGGCGTTGTGCCCCGTTCTGCCTGTTCACGAGTGCCTCCGCAGGGGCCGGGGCCGATGTAGCAGGCAGAGGTTAGCGGAGGCGGACGTGGCGGTGTGCGCCCGGGAGGGCTCCGTGGGGGAGGATCGGCGGGAAAAGAACTAAGCGCTTGCTCGCCCAAGGGGTTGTGCGGAGCGCGGTACGTTCTTAGCATCATCGGTGTTACATCGGTTGTGTCATACCGCTGGGGGCTCGATGGCAACAGCAGGGAACGGCGCGCACGGCTCGCGGGGCCCGCTCGCCGGGGTACGGGTGGTCGAACTGGCGGGCATCGGCCCCGGCCCGTTCGCCGCGATGCTCCTGGCCGATCTGGGCGCCGACGTGGTGCGGGTCGACCGGCCCGGCGGCGCCGGGCTCGGCATCGATCCGGCCCACGACCTCACCAACCGCAACAAACGCTCCGTCCTCGTCGACCTCAAGGCCGAGGACGGCCCGGACACGGTCCTGGAGCTGGCGGAGCGCGCCGACATCCTGATCGAGGGGTACCGGCCGGGCGTCGCCGAGCGCCTGGGGGTGGGGCCTGACGCCTGTCTGGCCCGCAACCCGCTCCTCGTCTACGGGCGGATGACCGGCTGGGGCCAGGACGGGCCGCTCGCCGCACGGGCCGGGCACGACATCGCCTACATCGCCCTCACCGGCACCCTCTCCATGATCGGGAAGCCGGGCGAGCCGCCCACCGTCCCGGCCAATCTGCTCGGCGACTACGCCGGCGGCTCGCTCTACCTCGTCGTCGGTGTCCTCGCCGCCCTCCAGCACGCCCGTACCCCCGGCGGCTCCGGCCAGGTCGTGGACGCGGCGATCGTCGACGGCGCCGCCCATCTCGCCATGATGATCCACGGGATGCTGGCGGCCGGCGGCTGGCAGGACCGGCGCGGCTCCAACCTGCTGGACGGCGGCTGCCCGTTCTACGGCTCGTACGAGACCGCCGACGGCGAGTACATGGCGGTCGGCCCTCTGGAGCAGCGGTTCTACGCCGAGTTCACCGAGCTCCTCGGTATCGGTGGAACGGCCCCCGACCGGGGCGACATCTCCCGCTGGGACGAACTGCGCGCGGTCGTCGCCGCCCGGTTCCGCACCCGCACCCGCGCCGAGTGGACCGAGGTCTTCACCGGCTCGGACGCCTGTGTGGCACCCGTCCTCTCGCTCCGCGAGGCCCCGCACCACCCGCACCTCGCCGCCCGCGGCACCTTCGTCGAACACGGCGGACTCACCCAGCCCGCGCCCGCACCCCGGTTCTCGGCCACGCCCTCCTCGGTGCACAGCGGCCCGGCGCGGCCGGGCGCGGACACCGACGCCGTCGCCGCCGACTGGGACGTACCGGGCCTGCGGACCACCCGGAAGGACACCACCGACTGATGCAGCGGCAGATCTTCACCGAAGAGCACGACGCGTTCCGCGGTGCCGTCCGCACCTTTCTTGCCAAGGAGGTCCTCCCGCACTACGAGCAGTGGGAGAAGGACGGCATCGTCTCGCGCGAGGCCTGGCTCGCGGCCGGTCGGCAGGGGCTCCTCGGCCTCGCGGTGCCCGAGGAGTACGGGGGCGGCGGCAACGCCGACTTCCGCTACAGCGCCGTCCTCGCCGAGGAGTTCACCCGGGCGGGCGCCGCGGGCCTCGCGCTCGGCCTGCACAACGACATCATCGGCCCCTACCTCACCGGTCTCGGCACCGACGAGCAGAAGCGGCGCTGGCTGCCCGGCTTCTGCAGCGGCGAGATCATCACCGCCATCGCGATGACCGAACCCGGCGCCGGTTCCGACCTCCAGGGCATCCGCACCACGGCCGAGGACAAGGGCGACCACTGGCTGGTCAACGGCTCCAAGACGTTCATCTCCAACGGCATCCTCGCCGACCTGGTCGTCGTCGTGGCGAAGACCACCCCGGACGGCGGTGCGAAGGGACTCTCCCTCATCGTCGTCGAGCGGGGTGCCGAGGGCTTCGAACGCGGCCGCAACCTCGACAAGATCGGCCAGAAGTCCCAGGACACCGCCGAGCTGTTCTTCAACGACGTCCGGGTGCCCAAGGAGAACCTCCTCGGCGAGCTCGACGGCGCCTTCATCCACCTGATGACCAACCTCGCCCAGGAACGCATGGGCATAGCCGTCGCCGGGATCGCCGCCGCCGAACACCTGCTGGAGATCACCACCGAGTACGTCAAGGAGCGCGAGGCCTTCGGGCGGCCGCTCTCCAAGCTCCAGCACATCCGCTTCGAGATCGCGGAGATGGCCACCGAGTGCGCCGTCACCCGCGCCTTCCTCGACCGGTGCATCGTCGACCACTCGGAGGGGACGCTCGACGCCGTGCACGCCTCGATGGCCAAGTGGTGGGCGACCGAACTGCAGAAGCGCGTCGCCGACCGCTGCCTCCAACTGCACGGCGGCTACGGCTACATGACGGAGTACCGGGTGGCCAGGGCATTCACCGACGGCCGCATCCAGACCATCTACGGCGGTACGACCGAGATCATGAAGGAGATCATCGGCCGCTCCCTGCTCGCCTGACCCCGCCCTGCCACCACCTCCTCCTGTGCCACACCCCGCGCTCCGCCACACCCTCTGTTGCGCCACCACCCCCGAAAGGCAGCTGTCTTGAGTACCGAAGCGTTCGTCTACGACGCGATCCGCACCCCGCGCGGCCGCGGCAAGGCCAATGGGGCCCTGCACGGCACCAAGCCGATCGATCTCGTCGTGGGCCTGATCCACGAGATCCGCGGCCGGTTCCCGGACCTGGACCCGGCGGCCATCGACGACATCGTCCTCGGCGTGGTCAGCCCGCTCGGTGACCAGGGCTCCGACATCGCCCGCATCGCCGCCATCGCGGCCGGCCTCCCGGACACCGTCGCGGGTGTCCAGGAGAACCGCTTCTGTGCCTCGGGCCTCGAAGCCGTCAACCTGGCGGCCGCCAAGGTCCGTTCGGGCTGGGAGGACCTCATCCTCGCGGGCGGCGTCGAGTCGATGTCCCGGGTGCCGATGGGCTCGGACGGCGGCGCCTGGGCGATGGACCCGATGACCAACTACCAGACGGGCTTCGCCCCGCAGGGCATCGGCGCCGACCTCATCGCGACGATCGAGGGCTTCTCGCGCCGTGACGTCGACGAGTTCGCCGCGCTGTCGCAGGAGCGGGCCGCGGAGGCGTGGAAGGACAACCGCTTCGCGCGCTCCGTCGTCCCCGTGAAGGACCGCAACGGCCTCGTCGTCCTCGACCACGACGAGCACATGCGGCCCGGCACCACGGCCGACTCCCTCGCCGCGCTCAAGCCGTCGTTCGCGGCGATCGGCGAGATGGGCGGCTTCGACGCGGTGGCCCTGCAGAAGTACCACTGGGTGGAGAAGATCGACCACGTCCACCACGCCGGCAACTCCTCCGGCATCGTCGACGGCGCGGCCCTGGTCGCGATCGGCTCGAAGGAGATCGGGGAGCGGTACGGCCTCACGCCGCGCGCCCGGATCGTCTCCGCCGCCGTCTCCGGCTCCGAGCCCACCATCATGCTCACCGGCCCCGCGCCCGCCACCCGCAAGGCACTCGCCAAGGCCGGGCTCACCATCGACGACATCGACCTCGTCGAGATCAACGAGGCCTTCGCCGGAGTCGTCCTGCGCTTCGCCAGGGACATGGCTCTGCCGCTGGACAAGATCAATGTCAACGGCGGCGCCATCGCGCTCGGCCACCCCCTCGGCGCCACCGGCGCGATGATCCTCGGCACGCTCATCGACGAACTGGAGCGCCGGGACAAGCGCTACGGCCTCGCCACCCTCTGCGTCGGCGGCGGCATGGGCGTCGCCACCGTCATCGAGCGTCTCTGACCGTCCCCCGGCCACCCCTGCTTACGGAGAAGAAGAGCAATGACCGAGAGCACGACCATCCGCTGGGAACAGGACGGGACCGGCGTCGTCACCCTCGTACTCGACGACCCCGACCAGTCCGCCAACACGATGAACCAGGCCTTCAAGGACTCCATCGAGGCCGTCGCGGACCGCGCGGAGGCCGAGAAGGACTCCATCCGCGGCATCATCTACACCTCCGCCAAGAAGACCTTCTTCGCGGGCGGCGACCTCAAGGACATGATCAGGGTCGGTCCCGAGAACGCCCAGGCCGCCTTCGACACCGGCACCGCGATCAAGCGCTCGCTGCGCCGCATCGAGACCCTCGGCAAACCCGTCGTCGCCGCCATCAACGGAGCCGCCCTCGGCGGGGGTTACGAGATCGCCCTCGCCTCCCACCACCGCGTCGCCCTCGACGCGCCCGGCTCCCGGATCGGCCTGCCCGAGGTCACCCTCGGCCTGCTGCCCGCGGGCGGCGGCGTCACCCGCACCGTACGCCTCATGGGCATCGCGGACGCGCTGCTGAAGGTGCTGCTCCAGGGCACCCAGTACACCCCGCGGCGCGCCCTGGAGAACGGTCTGGTCCACGAAGTCGCCGCCACCCGTGAGGAGATGCTCGACCGGGCCCGCGCCTTCATCGACGCCAACCCCGAGTCGCAGCAGCCCTGGGACGTCAAGGGCTACCGGATCCCCGGCGGCACCCCGTCGAACCCCAAGTTCGCCGCCAACCTGCCCGCCTTCCCGGCCAACCTGAAGAAACAGCTCGCCGGGGCCCCCATGCCCGCGCCGCGCAACATCCTGGCCGCCGCGGTCGAGGGCTCACAGGTCGACTTCGAGACCGCCCTCACCATCGAGGCCCGCTACTTCACCGAGCTGGTCACCGGCCAGGTCTCGAAGAACATGATCCAGGCGTTCTTCTTCGACCTCCAGGCCGTCAACTCCGGCGCCAGCCGCCCCAAGGGCATCGAGGAGCGCCAGGTCCGCAAGGTCGCCGTCCTCGGCGCCGGGATGATGGGCGCGGGCATCGCCTACTCCTGCGCCCGCGCCGGTATCGAGGTCGTCCTCAAGGACATCTCGACGGAGGCCGCCGCCAAGGGCAAGGCGTACAGCGAGAAGCTGCTCGACAAGGCGCTCTCGCGGGGACGCACGACCGAGGCGAAGCGCGACGAACTCCTCGCCCTCATCACCCCGACCGGCGACCCGGCCGACCTCGCCGGCTGCGACGCCGTCATCGAGGCCGTCTTCGAGGACACCGCGCTCAAGCACAAGGTGTTCCAGGAGATCCAGGACGTCGTCGAGCCCGACGCCCTGCTCTGCTCCAACACCTCCACCCTGCCCATCACGGCCCTGGCCGAAGGGGTCTCGCGCCCGGCCGACTTCATCGGGCTGCACTTCTTCTCACCCGTCGACAAGATGCCCCTCGTCGAGATCATCAAGGGCGAGAAGACCGGCGACGAGGCCCTGGCCCGCGCCTTCGACCTGGTCCGCCGGATCAAGAAGACGCCGATCGTCGTCAACGACTCGCGCGGCTTCTTCACCTCACGCGTCATCGGCCAGTTCATCAACGAGGGCGTCGCGATGGTCGGCGAGGGCGTCGAGCCCGCCTCCGTCGAGCAGGCCGCCGCCCAGGCCGGATACCCGGCCAAGGTGCTCTCCCTGATGGACGAACTGACGCTCACCCTGCCCCGCAAGATCCGCGACGAGACCAGGCGGGCCGTCGAGGCGGCGGGCGGCACCTGGGCCGGCCACCCGTCGGACTCGGTCATCGACCGGATGGTCGACGAGTTCGGACGCCCGGGGCGCAGCGGCGGCGCGGGCTTCTACGACTACGACGAGAACGGCAGGCGCACCCGCCTCTGGCCCGGTCTGCGCGAGCACTTCACCCGGCCGCGGACGGACATCTCCTTCACCGACATGCAGGAGCGGATGCTCTTCTCCGAGGCCCTGGACAGCGTCCGCTGCCTGGAGGAGAACGTGCTGATCACCGTCGCCGACGCCAACATCGGCTCCATCATGGGCATCGGCTTCCCGCCGTGGACCGGTGGCGTGCTCCAGTACATCAACGGATACGAGGGCGGCCTCACCGGCTTCGTGGCCCGCGCCCGGGAACTCGCGGAGCGCTACGGCGACCGCTTCCTGCCGCCCGCGCTGCTCGTCGCGAAGGCGGAGCGGGGCGAGACCTTCCACGACTGACGCCGGGCGCTGCGGGCCGTACTCACTCAGCGGTGAACGCGGCCCGCAGCTCCTCCTTCAGCGACCGCTGGAAGGCGGTCACCAGCGCCTGGAGCACCATCGGCTGCATGTGCGCCGACAGCGACTTCATCGCCCTGACGTGCTCCGGATCCGACTCCCGTTCCCGGTACGGGCTCCACACCTCGTCCCGGAACAGCCGGGTCAGCTGCTGGGCGGCCGAGCGGGTGTGCTCCAGCAGGACCGTCCGGGCGGCCAGGATCGTCTCGTGCGCGATCGGCACGTCGAGCAGTTCCACACCGAGCCGCAGCAGCCCCGGATCCACCCGGTAGGGGGCCCCGCCCGGATCGGCCCGTTCCAGTACACCCATCGCGGCCAGCCGGTCGAGGTCCTGCTCGGTCAGCGCCCGCCCCGCGCGGCGTTCCAGTTCCGCCCGGGTCGCGTCCTCCGCCGAGTCCGGCGCCCAGGTCGCCACCAGCGCCCGGTGGATCGCCAGGTCCTGGGCGCTCAGATCGGGCGGCAGCTGCTCCAGATAGCGTTCGATCGCGGCGAGCGTCATGCCCTGGTGCTGGAGCTCCTCGATGAGCGCGAGCCTGGAGAGGTGGTCGTGCCCGTAGTGCCCCACCCGGCGCGGCCCGATCACCGGCGGCGGCAGCAGCCCCCGCGTGCTGTAGAAACGCACCGTGCGCACGGTCACCCCGGCGCGCGCCGCCAGCTCGTCGACGGTGAGCGTCGGCTCCTCGGTCCCGGTCGCCATATCTGCTCCTCGTGTCCGACCCCGCGGGTGAACTGCCGGGCGTGTGCGTCCATCAGGTTCAACAGTATTGCTGTCTCACCACTGTTGTGAAAGTGTCCGGCAGCGGCGAAGCGCACTCCACCCCCAGGCGGCGGCCCGCACGGTCCGGCCGAGGGCGGCAGAAGCCGGCCGTGACCACACCCCTGCGACTCCCCGCGGACCACGGCGGCCGCCGCGCCCCTGTCCTCGTCCCCGCGCGGATACAGAGAGACGGGCGGCGGCTCTCTGTTCCGGCGCCGCTATGGTGGACCGGAACCGGCGGAGAGCGGGGAGGGCCCATGGCCGCACGGAGTACGGACGAGACACTGCTGGTCCGGGCGCTCGGCGAGACACCGCCCTCCGACGCGCTGACCGAACAGATCCTCGACGCCGCTCGTGAGCAGTTCATGACGTTCGGGCTGCGCCGCTCCACCGTCGACGACGTCGCCAAGCGGGCCGGGGTCTCGCGCGTGACCGTGTACCGGCGGATCGGCAACAAGGACGGCCTGGTGTCGGCCTGTCTGCTGCGGGAGTACCGGCGCTTCGTCGTCGAGGTGGACGAGGCGGTCGCCGCGCTGCCCACCACCGAGGACCGGATCGTCGAGGGGTTCGTGGCCGTCCTCGGCCACATCCGCGAACACCCCCTGGTGGGCGGGCTGCTGAGGCTGGAGCCGGAGATCATGCTCCCGTTCCTCACGGTGGAGAGCGGGCCGGCCCTCGTCGCCATGCGCGGTTACGTGGCCGGCCGGCTGCGCGAGGCCCGGCGTGCGGAGGGGAGGCCAGAGGCCGACGCGACACCCGTCGCCGAGCTGATGGTGCGCATCACGGTCTCCTTCCTCCTCAACCCGGTGAGCTGTTTCGAGCTCGACGACGACGAGCAGCTGCGGGCGTTCGCCCGCAGCTACCTCGTACCGCTGATCGCCGTCGGCTAGGCGGGACGTTCGAAGACCTCCGGGGTGCGCTGATCCGCGCGCGCAGCGCACGGCGTCCCCGGAGGCGCGGGGTGGCGCTCGTCGGGCAGTGGCTCCACGGGCCGGCTGCCCGCCCAGTGCGGTCCCAGATCGTCGAGACGCCAGCCGAACGGATAGGAACGCGGCTGCGGGCGTGAGGGCAGCCACCGGGGCCGGGCCGGGAGCAGGCGCACACACCGTGCGCGGGCCCGCAGCGTTCCCGCGGCGGCCGACCTGGCCCAGCGGGGCTGCGCCCTGAACCCCAGGGCCCGCAGCAGCGGCTCGTCCAGCAGCGCGAGCGAGAACCGTGCGATCAACGGACGCAGCGGGCGCGGGTACCAGCTCGCCATGATCCGGAACGTGGCGTTGGCGACCCGCCGGTTCGCCGGGTCGTACGCGAACATCCGCTCCTCGTAGGAGTCCAGTAACCGCTCGAACCCCTCATAGGTGTCCGGGGCGCCCTCGATGTCCATCATCGCGGCCATCTTCCGGCCCACCTCGGTCAGTGCCTCGGTCTCCACCGGGCACAGGGGCCGCCAGCCGAACCGGTCGATCCAGCGCTTCGGCCCGACGACCGTGGTCGCCAGGACGTACAGGAAGTCCTCGTTGGGTATCCGGTACTTGCCGTGGATGCGGTTGAGGTGACGGGCCGCCGCGCGCCCGCGCTCCGAGTCGAAGCCGTCGGCGGCCATCTCGTACCCGATCAGCACCGTGTCGTCGTAGCGCTTCTGGCCGGACCGTTCGAACTCCTGCGTCCGGTCAAGGAGTACGGAGATGCGGGGCACCCCGTAGTCGCGGAGGAACGCGACACTCACACCCTGCCGGTAGTCCCAGGGGAACTCGTACTGCGAGATCAGCCGGAGTATCTCGGCGCAGTCTCGGACGGGATCCATGCGGCGTATCTCGCGAAGGCGGCTGTAGCGGCCCATGGTGCGCCCTCCTGTCGGGCGGTGCGTGTGGCGTCTCCGGTTCAACACCCTTGCACCGGAGGACATCTGACGGGCACTTTGTTCAGAGAGTCAATGTTACAAATACTATCGACTTGTTTCATGGGGCGCGTCAACACCGCCGGCACGGATCGGGGCGTCGCTCATGCCGCCGTGGCGGGTCGCGGCGGTGTGGGGTGTGCGGGACGGGAGATGTCCGGCCTTGCGCCGGTGCGTGCGTCAGGCCGAAGCGCGGTGGACGAGCTCCGTGGGTGTGATCACCGAATCCGGTTCGGTGGCTCCGTCATTCAGCCGCTCCATGAGTATCCGGACCATCAACCGCCCCATACCCACCACATCCTGACGGACCGTCGTCAGCGGCGGGTCGGTTGCCTCGGACACCGACTCCATGTCGTCGAAGCCGACCAGGGCCACGTCCTGCGGCACCCGGCGGCCGTGCTCGCGCAGCACCCGCAGGGCGCCCGAGGCCATCAGGTCGTTGGCGGCGAAGACCGCGTCCAGGTCCGGCCGCCTCTCCAGCAGCCCGGCCATGGCGCGGGCGCCGCCCTCCGCGGTGAAGTCGCCGTCCGCGACCAGCGCGGGATCGCCGTCGGGCAGCACGTCGAAGTAGCCGTCGAGACGGTCGAGCGCCGAGGTCTGGTCGCGCGGGCCCGCGATGTGCGCGATGTGCCGGCGGCCGAGCGAGACCAGATGGCGCACGGCCTCGCGGGCACCGCCGCGGTTGTCGCAGTCGACGTAGGGGACCGCGAGCTCGGAGGCGGCGCCCGGTCGTCCGGGACGCCCGCCGTAGACCGTCGGTACCCGGAACCGGCGGATCACCGCGGACAGTTCGTCGTCCGTGTGCATCGAGAAGGCCAGTACACCGTCCACATGGCCACCGGCCAGATAGCGGGTGACCCGCTCGAAATCGCCGCTTCCCTCCACCAGGAGGAGCACCAACTGTGCGTCGTAGGTGATGAGTTCACGGCTTATGCCGCGGATGTGCTGGGAGAAGAAGGGATCGGAGAAGATCCGGATCTCGGGCTCGTCGATGATCACGGCGACGGCGCCGTTGCGCCGGGTCACCAGCGTCCTGGCGGCGTGGTTCGGTATGTAGCCGAGCTCATCGACCGCCTTGCGCACCTGCTCCACCAGCGGCTGCCGTACCCCGGCACCGCCGTTGACCACCCGGGAGGCCGTTGCCCGGGACACCCCGGCACGGGCTGCCACGGCTTCCAGCGTGGGGCGTACGTCGTGAGGGGCATCGGGGGTCGGACGGGGCAAGGGACGCTCCTCGGAGGCGCGGGAGGGGGCCGGAGACGGCCGGGGCCCGGCCGAACAGCGCGAACCTTGCCAGCCTAGGGCCTTTCGCCGAGCGGTGACCGGGGGACCTGTCGCGCGGGCGCCGGCCACGGTACCTTCCGCCCATGCCGACACGTGCGCGGGGTGCCCGCTCGACGTACAGACCGCCCGTCCCGGCCCCCGCCGGCCGTCCGCGCGGCACGGGAGCCGGCGGCCGATGACCCGCCGCGCACCGGACGGCCGGGAGCGGCGGGCGGGCCGCCGCCGGGTCCGCGGCCTCGCGCAGGCGGCCCTCGCCGTGGTGCTGGCCTGCGTGCTGCTCACGGGGTCCGCGCAGGCCGCACGGACCCCGCCGCGTACCGGGTTCGAATCCACCGGCGGGGCGCGCTGGACCGGCCCGGCAGAGGAGCGCTCCCTGCTCGCGGCCGTCGGCCGGCGCAGCGGCTCCGTGGAGCGGATCGGCACGACGAAGCAGGGGCGCCCGCTGCGGCTCGTGCGGATCGGCAGCCGGCGCCCGGACGCCCTCACCGTGCTCCTCGTGTGCAGTCAGCACGGCGACGAACCCGCCGCCCGCGAGGCCTGCCTCACGGTGATCCGTGACCTCGGGTACGCCGAGGACCGGGCGACCCGGGACTTTCTCTCCCGTACCGAGATCCTCGTCATTCCCACCGCCAACCCGGACGGCCGCGCCGCCGGGACGCGGGGCAACTCCGACGACGTGGACATCAACCGCGACCACATCGCGCTGCGGACCGCAGAGGGCCGCGCCATCGCGGCAGTCCTCCGGGACGAGCGGCCCGATGTGGTCTACGACCTGCACGAGTACGGCGCGACCCCGCCGTACTACGACAAGGACCTGGCAGTCCTGTGGCCCCGCAATCCCAACGTCCGGGGCCGGGTGCACGAGGAGTCGAAGCTCCTGGCCGCACAGTATGTGCGCCCGGCCGCCCGCGACGCCGGACATGACAGCGGGCTCTACGGCATCTGGACCGACCCGGTCACCGGCCGGCCGGTGAAGCAGACCGCGGGCGACGGACAGGAGCGCATCCTGCGCAACGCGGCGGGCGTCAAGAATGCCGTGGCCCTGCTCGTCGAGTCCCGCGTGGGCGCGCTCACCGACGCCGAGCGGGCCGACCCCGCACTCAACAACCGCCGCCGGGTGCACTCCCAACGTGCCGCGCTCAAAGGCCTGTTCTCCTACGTCGAGGAGCGGCGCGGCGAGATCGGCGCCGCCACCGCCCGCTCCCGGGCGGCCGGGTTCACGGAGCGGGGCCCGGTCCGGTTCGGCGGGGCCGACAACGAGGCGGCGGGGCCGGGCGAGACCCTCGCGCACCCGCCGTGCGGCTACCGGCTCACGGCGGCCCAGGTCGCCCGGGTCGGGGACGAACTCGCCCTGCACGGCGTCACCTCCCGGCCCGACGGTGACGGCGTGTACGTAGCGCTGGGCCAGCCCGCACGGAGACTGATCCCGCTCCTTCTGGACAGGCATGCGACATATCGCCTCACAAACGGTCAAGCCGATACCGCTTGTTGATCCCGGAAGATGTGCGCCGCGTGTGGTAATGCCTACGGAGAGTGAAACTCCAGCTTCCGTGAAAGGTGCCATTCGTGTCGCAGGACGATCAGAGAACGGGTGGCAGGGGGGATCTGTCGGTGACGGCGGATCTGCCCGGCGACCCGACCCAGAACCGGCGCCCCACGACCGACCGGGTGGTGTTCGGCGTCACCGCCGTCCTGACCCTCGCCTTCGTGGTGTGGGGGGCCACCGCCACCGACTCGCTGGAGAACGTCTCCAGCGACTCGCTCAACTGGCTCATGCACAACGGTGGTTGGGCCTTCATGCTGGCAGCCTCCGGATTCGTGGTCTTCGCGCTCTGGCTCGCCGTCAGCCGTTACGGAAAGATCTGCCTCGGCCAGGAGGGTGAGGAGCCGGAATTCCGGACCGTCTCCTGGGTCGCGATGATGTTCAGCGCCGGTATGGGTATCGGCCTGATGTTCTACGGAGTCAGCGAGCCCCTGGCGCACTTCGTCCATCCACCGCCCGGCACCCACCCCGCCGACGCCGCCGACGCGATGCAGACGGCGATGGCCACCACCCTCTTCCACTGGACGCTCCACCCCTGGGCCATCTACGCGGTGGTCGGTCTCGCCATCGCGTACAGCACCTTCCGGCGCCGCAGGCGGCAGACGATCAGTGCCGTCTTCGAACCTCTCATCGGCGCCCGGCACGCCCACGGCGGTGTCGGCCGGCTGATCGACATCCTCGCCATCTTCGCCACGCTCTTCGGCTCGGCCGCCTCGCTGGGTCTGGGCGCACTCCAGATCGGCAGCGGTTTCCACGAGCTGAACTGGATGGAGAAGACCAGCACCGGGTTGCTCGTCCTGATCATCGCCGTACTGACCGTGGCTTTCGTCGCCTCGGCGATCTCCGGCGTGGAGAAGGGCATCCAGTGGCTGTCCAACATCAATATGGTGCTCGCCCTGATCCTCGCCGTCTTCGTGTTCATCGCGGGCCCCACCATCATCGTGCTCGACCTGCTGCCCACCTCGATCGCCGCCTACATCGGCAATCTGGCCCAGCTCGCCGGCCGCACCGAGGCCACCGGCGAGGGAGAGGTCGCCGACTGGCTCAGCAGCTGGACCGTCTTCTACTGGGCCTGGTGGATCTCCTGGACGCCCTTCGTCGGCATGTTCATCGCCAGGATCAGCCGCGGCCGGACGATCCGTCAGTTCATCGGCGGGGTCATCCTGGTTCCCAGCACGGTCAGTCTGATCTGGTTCGCGATCTTCGGCGGTACCGCCATCAAGCTCCAGGAGGCCGGGAAGCTGAACGGCGCCGACACCCAGGAGGCCCAGCTCTTCGGCGTACTCCAGCAGTTCCCCATCCCCACGGTGATGAGCCTGCTGGTGATGATCCTGGTCGGCATCTTCTTCGTGTCGGGGGCGGACGCCGCCTCCATCGTGATGGGCACCCTGTCCCAGAAGGGCATCCTCGAACCCGCCAAGTGGGTCGTCGTCTTCTGGGGCGTCGTCACCGGCGCGGTGGGGGCGATCATGCTGCTGATCGGGAACGGCAAGGGCGACGCGCTGGCCGGCCTGCAGAACCTGACCATTCTGGTGGCCGCGCCCTTCACGATCGTCATGATCGGCATGTGCGTGGCCCTGGTGCGGGACCTGCGCGAGGACCCGCTCATCGTGCGCCGCGAGTTCGGGGTGGAGGCGGTCGAGTCCGCGGTCATCGAGGGCCACACGAAGTACGACGGTGACTTCGAGATCCGGATCGGCCCCGGCAGCAGTCAGGTCACCACCGAACACGGGGACAAGCCCGGCGGTTCGAGCCCAGCGGCCGACTGAGGGCGCACCGCATCCGGCCGGGGCCCGCCGGGACCGACGGGTGACCGTCGACGCGTCCGAGGGCGATGGACCCGCTCGATGTACCCCGCCCGGCGCGCGGCGGTTCAGCCCACCAGCCGGGCCGCCGCCTCCGCGCAGCCCAGGGCCACGGTCACCCCCGCGCCCCCGTGTCCGTAGTTGTGCACCAGGCGGCCGCCGCCGGGCAGCGGCTCGGCCTCGATGCGGACCCCCGCGTCCCGGGCCGGCCGCAGCCCCACCCGGTGCCCGATGACCCGCGCGCGGGCGATCTCCGGCCGGACGCGGGCACACCGGGCCACGATCTCCTCGGCCGCGCGGGGGTCGGGCACGGTGCTCCAGTCGTCCGTCCCCGCGGTGCCGCCCAGCACCAGCCGGCCCGGCTGCGGGAAGAAGTACGTCGTCGCGCTCGACGCCGGATCCGCCTCGGTGAACCACTCGTCGATCCCCGGGTTCTCCACCATGACCAGCTGACCGCGGACCGGGCGCATCCCGGTGTCCGGGACCAGCTCGCGGGCACCGAGCCCGGTGCAGTTGACCACCGTCGCGGCCTCGGCGGCCGCCTCGTCGAACGAGGTGACCGTACGCCGCTCGACCGAGCCCCCGGCCGCCCTGACCTGCTCCTCCAGCCAGTCGAGATGGACCGGCATGTCGATCAGCGGCAGCCGGCACCGCAGCCCCTCCGCGCTCTCCGCCACGTCCTTCAGCCTCCCGGCCCACGCCCCGAGCGCCGCGAGCCGCTCGCCCCGGTGCAGGCCGCTGACCAGCCGCACCCCGGTCTCCTGCGGACGGGCGGCCAGCTCCTCGTACCAGCGCAGCGAAGTCAGCGACCAGTCGGCGACCCGGTCCCGCGGCTCGATCCGGTACGGCCACCACAGGGCGCCCGCCACCGCCGACGTCGTGGCCGCCGCGGGCTGCCGGGACCAGACCCGCACCCGGTGGCCGTGCCCGGCCAGCACCACCGCCGTGGTGAGGCCGCTGACCCCACCGCCCACCACGATCACTTCCGACACCGCCGCACCGCCGCTCGTCTCTGTTCGGACTCCGCTCACACCCGGACGCCAGGGCCTCGCGCCCGGCCCGGTCCACTCGATCCAGGGGAAGGACCCTAGCGGAGGCGCACGGCGAGGGCGATGCCCCGGGGCGACCCGGTATGCGTGGCGGCGGGGGAGCGCGGCGGTCACGACCGGGGTCCGCGCCGGGAGCCCCGGCCGCCGATTAGGATCGACACCCTGATGACTGCCACCCTCGTCGCCAAGGACCTCGCCGCCGGACACGGCGACCGCACTCTCTTCGCCGAACTCGACCTCGTGGTCGCTCCCGGTGACGTGATCGGTCTCGTCGGAGTGAACGGTGCCGGAAAATCGTCGCTCCTGCGGCTGCTCGCCGGACTCGACCAGCCGGAGGAGGGCGAGCTGCGGCTCTCCCCGCCCACCGCCACCGTCGGCCATCTGCCGCAGGAACCGGAGCGGCGTCCTGAGGAGACCGTACGGGAGTTCCTGGCCCGCCGGACGGGCGTCGCCGAGGCCCAGGCGACGATGGACACCGCCACCCAGGCCCTCGTCGACGGGACGCCCGGCTCCGACGACGCCTACTCCGAGTCCCTGGAGCGCTGGCTCGCCCTCGGCGGCGCCGACCTGGACGAGCGGGCCGAGGAGGTCGCCGCCGACCTCGGCCTGACCGTCGGTCTCGACCTGCCGATGACCACGCTCTCGGGGGGCCAGGCGGCCCGCGTCGGCCTCGCCTCACTGCTGCTCTCCCGCTACGACATCTTCCTGCTCGACGAACCCACCAACGACCTCGACCTCGACGGCCTGGAGCGGCTGGAGCGGTACGTCTCCGGGCTGCGCGCCGGCACCGTCGTCATCAGCCACGACCGCGAGTTCCTGATGCGCACGGTCACCAAGGTCCTCGAACTCGACCTTGCCCAGCAGCAGATCAACCTCTACGGCGGTGGCTACGCGGCGTACCTGGAGGAGCGTGAGCGGGCCCGCAGGCACGCCCGCGAGGAGTTCGAGGAGTTCGCCGACAAGCGCTCCGCGCTCGAAGGCCGCGCCCTGATGCAGCGCTCCTGGATGGACAAGGGCGTCAGGAACGCGCGCCGCAAGGCCGGCGACTCCGACAAGATGGCCCGCAAGTTCCGGAGCGAGTCCAGCGAGAAGCAGGCCGCGAAGGCCCGTCAGACCCAGCGCATGATCGAGCGCCTCGATGTCGTGGACGAGCCGCGCAAGGAGTGGGAGCTGCGGATGGAGATCGCCTCCGCCCCCCGTTCCGGCTCCGTCGTGGCGACCCTGCGCGAGGCACAGGTCGTGCTCGGGGACTTCGTGTTCGGCCCGGTCTCGCTCCAGATCGACTGGGCGGACCGGATCGCCATCACCGGTGCCAACGGTGCCGGGAAGTCGACCCTGCTCGCCGCTCTGCTCGGCCGCCTTCCGCTGGACTCGGGGCACGCGAGCCTGGGCTCGGGTGTGGTGGTGGGTGAGGTGGACCAGGCGCGGAAGCTGTTCCACGGCACGGAATCCCTGCTGGAGGCGTTCTGCGCGGCCGTCCCCGACACGGAGCCCGCCGAGGTCCGCACCCTCCTCGCCAAATTCGGCCTGCGCGCCGACCATGTGATGCGCCCCGCGACCACGCTCTCCCCGGGCGAACGGACCCGGTCGGCACTCGCCCTGCTCCAGGGCCGCGGCGTCAACCTCCTCGTCCTGGACGAGCCCACGAACCATCTGGACCTGCCGGCGATCGAGCAGCTGGAATCGGCGCTCGACTCGTACACGGGGACACTGCTGCTGGTCACGCACGACCGCCGGATGCTGGAAGCGGTCCGTACGACGCGCCGCGTCGAGGTGGTGGCCGGAGGGCTCACGGAGATCTGACCGGCGGCCTCGCGCACCTCCCCGCTCCTCCGGCGTTCGAGGAGCGGGTTGCGGGGCGGTGCTCCTGACACGGGAAGGGGCGGGGCGGGGAGAAGGCCCGCCGCAGGCGGACCCCTCCCCACCCCGCCCCGACGCGGGCCGGGCCTCCGCTACCGCTTCTTGCCGCCCTGCTTCGGATCCAGCAGGCCCGCACGCCGAAGCGCGTCCGCCATCGCCCCGTTGGCCGGAGTCGCGGCCGGCGCCTGACGCCCGCCCCCGCCGCCGTTGCCGGCGCCGCCACCGCGCCGGTCACGCCCCTGGCCGCTCTGGCTGTTCTGGCCGCCCTGGCCGCCTTGGCCGCCGCGCGGCCCCGCACCGCCCTGCCCCTGTCGCTGCCGCGGCGGACGCCCGCCCCGCTCGCCGCCCGCGCCGCCGGACCCGGACCCCGCTCCGGCCGCCGGACCCGCACTCGCCCCCGCCTCGTCGTCCAGCCGCAGCGTCAACGAGATCCGCTTCCGCGGGATGTCGATCTCCATGACCTTGACCTTGACGATGTCACCCGGCTTCACGACATCACGGGGGTCCTTCACGAACGTCCTCGACATCGCCGACACATGGACCAGGCCGTCCTGGTGCACCCCGATGTCCACGAACGCGCCGAACGCCGCGACATTCGTCACGACCCCCTCCAGCACCATCCCGGACGCCAGGTCGCCGAGCTTCTCGACGCCCTCCTTGAAGGTGGCCGTCTTGAACGCCGGGCGCGGGTCGCGCCCCGGCTTCTCCAGCTCCTTGATGATGTCGGTGACGGTCGGCAGCCCGAACTTCTCGTCCACGAAGTCGTCCGCCCGCAGGGTCCGCAGCACTCCGGTGTTGCCGACCAGGGAGGCGACGTCACCGCCCGTCCGCTTCACCATCGCCCGCACCACGGGGTACGCCTCCGGGTGCACGCTGGACGCGTCCAGCGGGTCGTCACCCCGGATCCGCAGGAAGCCCGCGCACTGCTCGTACGCCTTCGGGCCGAGCCTGGCCACGTCCTTGAGCCCCTTGCGGGAGCGGAACGGGCCATGGGTGTCGCGGTGCGCGACGATGTTCTCCGCGAGCCCGGAGCCGATGCCGGAGACCCGTGAAAGCAGCGGCGCCGAAGCGGTGTTGACGTCGACCCCGACGCCGTTCACACAGTCCTCGACGACCGCGTCCAGCGAACGCGACAGTTTCACCTCGGACAGGTCGTGCTGGTACTGCCCGACGCCGATCGACTTCGGGTCGATCTTCACCAGCTCCGCGAGGGGGTCCTGGAGCCGGCGCGCGATCGAGACGGCGCCGCGCAACGAGACGTCCATGTCCGGGAGTTCCTGCGAGGCGAAGGCGGACGCCGAGTACACGGAGGCGCCGGCCTCCGAGACCATCACCTTGGTGAGCTTCAACTCCGGATGCTTGTCGCACAGTTCACCGGCGAGCTTGTCCGTCTCGCGGGATGCCGTGCCGTTGCCGATCGCGATCAGATCGACATCGTGCGCCTTCGCCAGCTGCTCCAGTTTCGCCAGCGACTGGTCCCACTTGTTGGCCGGGACGTGCGGGTGGATGACATCGGTCGCGACGACCTTGCCGGTCGCGTCGACGACGGCGACCTTCACCCCGGTACGGAACCCCGGGTCGAGACCCAGCGTGGCCCGCGTCCCGGCCGGTGCGGCGAGCAGCAGATCGCGCAGGTTCGAGGCGAAGACACGTACCGCCTCGTCCTCCGCGGCCGTGCGCAGCCGCAGCCGCAGGTCGATGCCGAGGTGGACCAGGAGCCTGGTGCGCCAGGCCCAGCGGACGGTGTCGGCCAGCCACTTGTCCCCGGGACGCCCGCGGTCGTTCACCCCGAAGCGCTGGGCGACCATGTTCTCGTACGACGAGGGACCGGGCTCCCCGGACGGCTCCTCCGGCTCCAGGACGAGGTCGAGGACGTCCTCCTTCTCGCCCCGGAGCATCGCGAGCACCCGGTGCGAGGGCAGCGCGGTGAACGGCTCTGTGAAGGCGAAGTAGTCCGCGAACTTGGCGCCCGCCTCCTCCTTGCCGTCCCGCACCTTCGCCACCAGCCGGCCCCGCGTCCACATGCGCTCACGCAGCTCGCCGGTCAGGTCGGCGTCCTCCGAGAACCGCTCGGTGAGGATGGCGCGGGCCCCCTCCAGGGCCGCCGCCGGGTCCGCGACGCCCTTGTCCGCGTCGACGAAGGCCGACGCCGCGACGAGCGGATCGACCGACGGGTCGTCCAGCAGGCCGGAGGCGAGTGGTTCGAGCCCGGCCTCCCGGGCGATCTGCGCCTTGGTCCGCCGCTTCGGCTTGAACGGCAGATAGATGTCCTCAAGGCGCGCCTTCGTGTCGGCGGCCCGGATCCGCGCCTCCAGCGCGCTGTCGAGCTTGCCCTGCTCCCGCACGGATTCGAGGATCGCCGCACGGCGGTCCTCCAGCTCCCGCAGATACCGCAACCGCTCCTCGAGCGTGCGCAGCTGCGCATCGTCGAGCATCTCGGTCGCTTCCTTGCGGTAGCGCGCGATGAACGGCACGGTCGATCCGCCGTCGAGCAGCTCGACGGCCGCCTTCACCTGTCGCTCGCGTACGCCGAGCTCCTCGGCGATCCTGCCTTCGATGGACGTCGTCACGGTTTTACCGACTCGCCTTCTCGTACTGGCTGTGCTGGTCGGGCCCCGGGGTCCGTGGTTCGGACCGGTCCTGGGCCACTCGCCTGCATTCTGCCGGGTGGCCGGGCGCCGTGTCGCCCGACCGCCCCATGTACCGGCTGTCGTCCGCCCGGCGGGTCAGCCGTTCAGATCCGCCGGAAACGCGCCGGCCGCCAGCGCCGTGCCGAGGAACCCGCGTCCCAGCTCGGTCAGCCGGGCCACGCCCGGACCGCCGAGGCGCTCGTACGGCGCCAGGTCCATCCGGTCCGTGGCCTCCTCCAGGCCTGCCCGCAACGCGACGCCCTCCTCCGTCAACTCGCCCTCGGCGGTGAGCAGTCCGCGGTCGCGCAGCCGCGCGGACGCGTCGTCCCAGTCGCCGCGGCGCCAGCCACGGGTGGCCAGGACCCAGCGCGGCGGCATGCCCTTGCCGGTGGCGGTGTGGCTGACCAGGGCCTCGACCGGGTCGAGGCCGGCCGCGAGGAGCGCGGCGAGATGGGCGTCACCGCGGTGCTCGCGCAGCAGTGTCGCGGCGTGCCAGTAAGCCAGGTGCGGCTGCTCCGGAACCGCGAGATCGGCGTGCGCCGCGTACAGCGGCCGGGCGTGTCGCGTGCAGCCCGCGACGGCGCGCAGCGCCAGCTGCGCCGCCTCGGCCAGCTCGGGAGAGGCGATGGTCTCCTCGCCGAGGAGCCGGCGCAGCGTCGAGTCGGCGGCCCGCAGCCGCGCCGCCAGTACGGCCTCGGGCGAGGCGATGTCCCAGACGGCGGGCACGTGCGCGGCCACGAGGTCATGGCTGAAGTTGTAGAAGGTCGCGGTGACCGTACCGGGGCCGACGGCCCCGAGAGCGGCCGCGCGCGAGGCGAAGTACGCGGCGGACGCGTCCTTGATCCCGATCGCGCCGAGTTCCTTCCCGAGGTCCGGGGAGAAGTAGAGCGCGGAGTGCAGAGGGTTGAGGGCGTTGTGGCAGCGGCGTCCGGCACGGGGCGGCAGAGTACTCATGCCCTGCACGTTACCGACTGGTCGGTACGGGGCGGAATCCCGGGGAGCCGGTGACGTGCGGCGCGTCCCGCCATGGCGGAAAAGGTGGGGAACCCGTCATTGCGGCCATCCGGGAGGCCGCACAGGATGGCAGGCATGAAGCAGCGAACCGTACTCGTCGTCCTCTTCGACGGCGTCCAGAGCCTCGATGTGAGCGGGCCGATGGAGGTCTTCGCCGGGGCCTCCCGGTTCCCGGGGGTCTCGTACGGACTGCGCACCGCCTCGACGGCCGGCGCACCGGTCCGGTCGTCGAGCGGGCTCACCCTCGTCCCCGACAGCAGCCTCGCGGACGCCGGGCCCGCCCACACCCTCCTCGTACCCGGCGGACAGGGCACCAGGGTCCCCGACCCCGCCCTCGTCGACTGGCTGCGCGGGCACGCCCCGCACGCCGAACGGCTCGTCTCCGTCTGCACCGGTGCCCTGCTGCTCGCCGAGGCCGGACAGCTGGACGGGCACCGGGTGACCACGCACTGGACGCTCTGCGACCACCTCGCCCGCACCTATCCGGCCGTCGAGGTCGACCCGGAACCGATCTTCGTACGGGACGGCAGGCTGGCCACCTCCGCCGGAGTCACCGCGGGCATCGATCTCGCGCTCGCCCTCGTCGAGGAGGACCACGGCCGGGACGTGGCGCTCACGGTCGCCCGGCACTTGGTGGTCTTTCTGCGCAGACCGGGCAACCAGGCCCAGTTCAGCGCCCAGCTCACCGCGCAGACGGCCCGGCGCGAACCGTTGCGCGAGGTCCAGCACTGGATCACCGAACACCCCGGTGAGAACCTCTCCGTCGAGGCCCTCGCCGCCCGCGCCCGGCTCTCGCCGCGCCACTTCGCCCGCGCGTTCCGGGCCGAGACCGGTACGACACCCGGCCGGTACGTCGACCTCGTCCGTCTCGAACAGGCCCGCAGGCTCCTGGAGGACACCTCCGACGGTGTCGCCGGTATCTCGCGGGCGTGCGGCTACGGCACGCCGGAGGCGATGCGCCGCGCGTTCGTCAAGGCGCTGGGCACCGCACCCGCCGAGTACCGCAGACGGTTCAGCCACCGCCCGGCCGGCGCCCCCGCCGACCGGCCCCGCCCCACCGAGCCCGTCACCCTCCCGCACTGACCGAAGGGCAGCCACCCATGCAGATCGCCATCGTCCTCTTCGACCGCTTCACCGCACTCGACGCCGTCGGACCGTACGAGATCCTTTCCCGCGCACCCGGCGCGGAGACCGTCTTCGTCGCCGAGCGGACCGGCCCGGTGCGCAACGACAGCGGCAGCCTGTCGCTGGTCGCCGAGCGGACGCTCGACGACGTCCCGGCGCCCGACCTGGTGATCGTCCCCGGCGGCCCGGGGCAGAGCGCCCAGATGGAGAATGAGACCCTGCTCGGCTGGCTGCGCACCGCCGATGCCACCAGCACCTGGACGACCTCCGTCTGCACGGGTTCGCTGCTGCTCGCGGCCGCCGGACTCCTGAAGGGGCGGCGGGGCACCTCGCACTGGCTCGCCCTCGGCACCCTGAAGGACCACGGTGTCGAGCCGGCCGGCGAACGCGTCGTCATCGACGGCAAGTACGTCACGGCCGCGGGCGTCTCCTCCGGTATCGACATGGGCCTCACCCTGCTCGGCCGGATCGCGGGCGAGCGGTACGCCCAGTCCGTGCAACTGCTGACCGAGTACGACCCGCAGCCGCCGTACGACGCCGGGTCCCCCGACAAGGCACCGCCCGAGCTGGTCGAGGAGTGGCGCGCCAGGAGCCGCTCCGTCCTCCGGTAGCGGGCAGCGGGCGGGCCGGGAACGGTCAGTCCCGGGACGGCCAGGTGAAGCGGGGTGTGCGCCGCTCCAGGAAAGCGGCGACGCCCTCCGCGGTGTCGCCGCTGCGGCGCGCCTGGTCCGCCCAGTGGGCGTCCCGGTCCTCGCGCCCCGCGGCGAACTCCTTCGCGGCCGACTGGGTCAGCCGGGAACGGGACACCAGGACCCTGACGTATGCCTCGACCCACTCGTCCAGCTCGCCGGCGGGCAGCACCTCGTCTACCAGACCGGTCCGCAGCGCCCGGTCCGTACCGATCAGTTCGCCGGAGAAGAGCAGGTGCTTCGCCGTCGACGGGCCCGTCAGCGCGACGAGCCGGCGGGTCGACGACGCGGCGTAGACGATCCCGAGCTTGGCGGGGGTGACCCCGAACAACGCCCCCTCCTCGGCGAACCGCAGATCGCAGGCGGCCGCCAGCTGGCTCCCCCCGCCCACGCAGTAGCCGCGCACGGCGGCGACGACCGGCAGCGGGAAGGCGGCGAGCGCTTCCTCGGCCGCCACCGCGAGCTCCTGCGGGGCACCCGAGGGGTCGCGGAGGGAGGAGATGTCCGCCCCGGCGCAGAAGGTGTCCCCGGCGCCCGTCAGCACCAGCGCGCGCACCGAGGAGTCGGCGGCCAGCTCTTCCAGCAGCTCGGGCAGCGACTGCCACATCGCGGCCGTCATCGCGTTGCGCTTGGCGGGGTTGCTGATCACGAGGGTGGCGACGCCGTCCGCGACGGTGAGCTCCAGCCGGGGTTGCGTACGGTCCATGCGCCGGATGCTATCCGTACCGTTCGAACCTATGATCAACAAGGGTCCGCGAAGCAGGTACGCACCCCGGGGACAGGAAGCTCCCGCAGTCTCAGCGGCCTCGCCCTGCTCTTCGGCGGACTCGGGCTCATCGCGATCGGGGTGGGAGGCTGCCGGATCGTCTCGATGGTCTCTGGCCAGTTGGCGTTCGCGGGAGCCGGCTCAGGGCGGGCAGGACCAGCCTTCAGGAGACGGTCAAAAAAGGTCTGATAGCTGACGTACCCGCAGCTCTCCGGTCAAGTTCTGTCGATAGAGGTCGACTTCTGCTCAGTGGTGCGGACCTGACCGACTACGCCCCGCACCCTGTACTCGACGTGCAGTCACCATCGAGTGGAAGCGGGTACCGGTCAATGGAGAGCCGCGGGAGTGTCCCCGCCAGGCCCGTGCCGTACGAAGGGGTCTGGCGGTTCACCGCCCCGGCCACGGACGTCTCCGTACCCCAGGCCCGGCACGCCGTACGCGATCTGCTGGATCGCCAGGGCGTACCCCTGGACGACGACATCGCCCAGGGGCTGCTGCTCATCGTCTCCGAGCTGGTCACCAACGCCGTGAAGCACGCGGCGCTGCTCTCTCCCGAACTCGCCGTGGAGGTGGCCGTGGGTACCGACTGGGTCAGGGTGTCCGTCGAGGACAACCATCCGTACCGCCCGACCGCGCTGGAGACCGATCACGCGCAGACGGGCGGGCGCGGACTGCTGCTGGTCCGGGAGATCACCCGGGAGGCGGGCGGGGCCTGCGACGTGGAGCACACCGCGGGCGGCGGAAAAGTCATCTGGGCGGCCCTGCCGCTCGGCCCGCGCCCCTGACCCCGCCGCACCGGCGGCCCCGCCTACCAGCCGGCAGCCGGACCGGTCAGTTCCCGGATCGCGGGCCTGGCGGCATCCAGCACCGTCATGAACCAGGCAGAGAACGGCGCCCGGTCATGCCGTTCGGCCAGCTCCTGCGCCGACACGAACGCCGTCTCGCCCACCTCCTCCGGATCCGGCCGCAGCTGCTCCTGCGCCATGCCCACGAAGAGGTGGTTGAACTCCTGCTCCACCAGGCCCGAGGCGGGGTCCGGGTGGTTGTAGCGGACGGTGCCCGCCTCCGCCAGCAGCGAGGGGGAGATGCCCAGTTCCTCGTACGTCCGCCGGGCGGCGGCGGCGAAGGGCGCCTCGCCCGGGTACGGGTGGCCACAGCAGGTGTTGGACCAGACACCGGGGGAGTGGTACTTCCCCGGTGCGCGCCGCTGCAGCAGCATCCGGCCCTGCTCGTCGAAGAGGAACACCGAGAACGCGCGGTGCAGTTGGCCGGGTGCCTGGTGGGCGGCGAGCTTCTCCGCCGTGCCGATGGTGGTGCCGTTCTCGTCGACCAGTTCGAGCATGATCGCTTCTGCTGCGCCGTTCGACGAGGTGTTCGCCGCGGTGGCTGGTGTGGTCGGCATACCCATCCTTCGCTGTGGTCCCGGCCCCGTGCGCCGGTCCCGTCGAGTCTGCTCAAGTCTGCCGTACAAAAGCGGCTTGTCCGCACTTCGGGTCCTGGCAAGTCCGGCGCCGGGGCATCACGGTCACGGACACACCCGTCAGACGCCGAACGCCGCCGGGTACTGAATCGTGCCCTGGGGAACCGGCCCGGAATCATCGAGGACCAGCGCCATCATCGCCTCGTCCGGCACCTCGAAGCCCGGCCGGATTCCGTACCGTGACGCGGGCACGAAGCCGAACCTCGGGTAGTACTCGGGATGGCCGAGCACCAGGACCAGCGGCTCCCCGCGCATCCGCGCCGCGTCGAGCACGGCCCGCACCACGGCCTGCCCCGCGCCCCGGCGTTGGTGTTCGGGCGCCGTGGCCACCGGGGCGAGCGCCAGTGCGGGCGCGCCCCCGGCCAGGCAGCGGGTCAGCAGGGCGTGGGCGGCCACGGACCCGTCGGGTGCCTCGGCGACACAGGAGAGTCCGGGCAGCCAGGCAGCCGGGTCCTCGCGCAGTGCGTCGACCAGATCGGCCTCCGCCCGGGTCGGGAACGCGGCGGCGTTCACCGCGTGCACCGAGGCGATGTCCGCCGGTGTCTCCGGGCGGGTCGTCCAGCGAGTGGCGTGATCTTTGTCGGTCAACGTGAGAACCCTTGATCGAGAGGGGATTCCACCGTACATCGGGGATCGCGGCGGGTCTTCTCGCACCCGTCGGTCTTCACGTGCTCAGTGACAGAGCCTCGCCTCGTGCTCCGCGTGCCCGCTCGGCTCCAGTTGGAAGGTGCAGTGCTCGACGTCGAAGTGGTCGCCGAGACAGCCCTGCAGTTCGTGCAGGAGCTTCTCGTGCCCGATGGAGTCGAGGAGTTCCTGGTGCACCACCACGTGGGCGGAGAGCACCGGCATACCGGAGGTGATCGTCCAGGCGTGGAGGTCATGGACGTCCAGCACCCCGGGCAGTGCCGTGATGTGGTCGCGCACCTCACCCATGTCGACACCCTTGGGAGCCGACTCCAGCAGGACGTTCAGCGTCTCCCTGAGCAGCTTCACCGTACGCGGAACGATCATGAGGCCGATGAGCAGCGAGGCGATCGGGTCCGCGGCCTGCCAGCCGGTGGCCAGGATGACGCCCGCCGAGATCAGCACGGTCACCGAACCGAGGGTGTCCGCGAGTACCTCCAGATACGCGCCCCGCACATTGAGGCTGTCCTTCTGCCCGCGCACCAGCAGCGACAGCGACACCATGTTCGCCACCAGGCCCACCAGGGCGAAGGCGATCGTCAGCCCGCCCCTGGTCTCGGCCGGACTGACGAAGCGCTCCACCGCCTCGAAGAGCAGGTAGCCGCCGACCCCGAGCAGCAGCAGACAGTTGGCCAGCGCGGCGAGGATCTCGGCGCGGGCGTAGCCGAAGGTGCGGTTCGGTCCGGCCGGCTTGTTGGCGAAGTGGATCGCCAGCAGGGCCATGCCGAGGCCCAGCGCGTCGGTTGCCATGTGGGCCGCGTCCGCGATCAGCGCCAGCGAGCCGGACAGCAGCCCGCCGACGATCTCCATGACGGTCACGGTGAGCGTGATGCCCAGCGCGATCCGCAGTCGTCCCTTGTACGCGGCGGCCGCCGTGCCGGTGGGTGCGGGGCCGCCGTGCGCATGTCCGTGATCGTGCCCAGCCCCCATGGGGACGCCTCCCGGTCGTCGCGCGGACCCGGACGCGATCGGCCCGAGCAATGCCAGTGAACTACGGGCGGGGGGTATCGGGCAACACGGCAGTGAACACCGTTGTCACTTGCTCTGACCTGCGGAAATGGTCGCAGGTCAGAGCGGTTGACGGGTGGCGGTCAGAGCGGCGGGCAGCTCACTGGGCGGACGTCACGGGGTGGTGCAGCAGCCAACCCTGCCAGGCCGACGCGACCATCTCGCGCACCCCGCGCCGGGCCGACCAGCCCAGCTCGCCGGAGATCCGGTCGCAGGACGCGACCGCCTTCGACGCGTCCCCCGGCCGGCGGGGCTCGGACTCGGGCTTCCGGTCGAGACCGGTGACCTCCGCCACCAGATCGGCCAGCTCGCGCACCGAGACGCCGTCGCCGCGGCCGATGTTGACGGTCAGGTCCCCGGGCTCCTCCCGCGCGGCCAGCCGCCCGGCGACGGCCAGGTGTGCCTCCGCGAGGTCGGCCACATGGATGTAGTCACGGATGCAGGTGCCGTCGGGGGTGGCGTAGTCGTCACCGAAGATCCGCGGGGCCTCGCCGCGGGTCAGCCGTTCGAAGAACATCGGGATCACGTTGAAGACGCCGGTGTCCGACAGTTCCGGCTCGGCCGCGCCCGCCACGTTGAAGTACCGCAGACAGCCGGTGGACAGGCCGTGAGCCCGCCCGGCCGCCCGCACCAGCCACTCGCCGGCGAGCTTGGTCTCCCCGTACGGATTGATCGGTTCACAGGGAGCCTCCTCGGTGATCAGCTCCGCGTCCGGTACGCCGTACACCGCGGCCGACGAGGAGAACAGGAAGCTCCGCACGCCGGCGGCCGCTACGGCCTCCAGGAGGACGGTCAGCCCGCCGATGTTCTCCCGGTAGTACAGGAGCGGCTGCTCGACGGACTCGCCGACCTGCTTCTTCGCCGCGAGATGGATGACACCGCTCACCGCGTGCTCCGCCAGTACCCGGTCCACCAGTGCGCGATCGGCCGTCGAGCCCCGGACCAGCGGGACCTCGGCCGGCAGCCGGTCCGGGTTGCCGGTCGAGAGGTCGTCGAGAACGACCACCCGCTCACCGGCCCCCTTCATGGCCCGCACCACATGTGCCCCGATATATCCCGCTCCGCCTGTGATCAGCCATGTCATGCGGGTCAGACTAGGGCCTGTCCGGACCATGATCCGCCGGGCGGACCGGGATCCGTGCCACCGCGTTTTGTCAGGCGAGGCGGCCATCGACGATGATGATCGCGGGCGGCCCCGCATGATCCAGGTCCGCCCGGAACGGAGCATAAACGGGCAGTGAACTCCCGCTTCCGTTCATCCGATAGCCTCTGCCGACATGCCGCCGGCCCGCATCGGGGCCGTGCCGTCGCGCGCCGACCCATGTCAGCACCAAGGAGTGAGTTCGTCTGTCGACCGCCATTCTCACAGGTGCTCCGGTACCCGGATCGTCCATCGAGGCCGATCTGCGGTCACTGGGCTTCGACGTCCAGGCCGCCGCCGATGTCGGCGAGGCCGCGCGGCTGCTGTCCGCCGTCCCCGCCGACCGGCGGGTCGCGCTCGTCGACCCCCGTTTCGTCGGCCATGTCCATGCCTTGCGACTCGGACTGACCGACCCCCGATTCCCCGCCGCCACCGTGCCCGGCGCGCTCACCGTGCAGCCGGAGGCGCGTCCCGCGCTGGCCCGCGCCCTGGACAGCACCAGCACGGCGGCCGGCGCGGGCGTGCCCACCGGCCCGCCCGGCAGCACCGCCACGGTCGTGGACCGCACCGTGCCCGGCCGGCTCGCCGCCACGATGGACGCCCAGGGCACCGGGGTGCAGCGCCCGGAGCTCGGCTCACTCGTCGCGGCCGTACCGGTGGACGAGGCAGCCCGAGCCGCCGCGCTCTCCGGCGTCGCCGCCGTGGACGACGAGGCGGTCCGGCTGCGCAGCGCCGTCAAGGCCCGCGACGGCTTCTTCACCACGTACTGCATCAGCCCGTACTCGCGCTACATCGCCCGCTGGTGCGCGCGCCGCGGGTTCACTCCCAACCAGGTCACCACCGCGTCGCTGCTGACCGCCCTGGTCGCAGCCGGCTGCGCGGCCACCGGCACCCGCGGCGGGTACGTCGCCGCCGGACTGCTGCTGCTCTTCTCCTTCGTCCTGGACTGCACCGACGGGCAGCTCGCCCGTTACTCCCTCCAGTACTCGACGATGGGCGCCTGGCTCGACGCCACGTTCGACCGTGCCAAGGAGTACGCCTACTACGCGGGCCTCGCACTCGGCGCCGCCCGGGGCGGCGACGACGTCTGGGCCCTGGCGCTCGGCGCGATGGTGCTCCAGTCCTGCCGCCACGTCATCGACTTCTCGTTCAACGAGGCGAACCACGACGCGGTGGCGAACTCCAGCCCCACGGCCGCGCTCTCCGACAAGCTCGACAGCGTCGGCTGGACGGTCTGGCTGCGCCGCATGATCGTGCTCCCGATCGGTGAGCGCTGGGCGATGATCGCCGTACTGACCGCGTTCACCACCCCCCGGATCGTCTTCTACGCGCTGCTCGTCGGCTGCGCCTTCGCGGCCTGCTACACCACGGCGGGCCGGCTGCTGCGCTCCTTGACCCGCAAGGCCCGCCGCACCGACCGGGCCGCCCAGGCCCTCGCGGACCTCGCGGACTCCGGCCCCCTCGCCCAGCTCGTGGCGGCCCGCGGCCCCCGGATCCCGGGCGCCTGGACCGCACCGGTGGTCGCGGTCGTCGGCGCCGGCGCACTGATCGCCGCCGCGCTCCAGCAGCCCTTCGGCAGCCGCCAGATGATCGTCGCCGCGGTGTTCTACGCGGTCTGCTCCGGCATAGCCGTGGCCCGCCCCCTCAAGGGCGCACTCGACTGGCTGGTACCCCCGGTCTTCCGGGCGGCCGAGTACTGCACGATCCTCGCGCTGGCCGCCCGCAGCGACATCGACGGGGCGCTTCCCGCGGCCTTCGGGCTCGTATCGGCCGTCGCCTACCATCACTACGACACGGTGTACCGCATTCGAGGCGGCACCGGTGCGCCGCCCCAGTGGCTGGTGCGAACGATCGGCGGGCACGAGGGCCGCACCCTGGTGGTGGCCGTACTCGCCGCCGTACTCACCGGAGCCTCGGGCTTCACCGTGGCACTCACCGCGCTCGCGGTGGTGGTGGCACTGGTCGTGCTGGTGGAGTCCATCCGGTTCTGGGTGTCCTCCGGGGCACCCGCCGTTCACGACGAAGGAGAACCCGCATGATCGGCCTCGTACTGGCAGCCGGCGCAGGACGGCGCCTGCGCCCCTACACCGACACGCTTCCCAAGGCTCTCGTGCCGGTGGACGGCGAGAAGACCGTCCTCGATCTCACGCTGGCCAACTTCGCCGAGATCGGCCTCACCGAGGTCGCGATCGTCGTCGGCTACCGCAAGGAAGCCGTCTACGACCGCAAGGAGGAACTGGAGGCGAAGTACGGCCTCAAGATCGTCCTCGTCGACAACGACAAGGCCGAGGAGTGGAACAACGCCTACTCCCTGTGGTGCGCCCGCGAGGTCCTCAAGCGCGGTGTGATCCTCGCCAACGGCGACACCGTGCACCCGGTCTCCGTCGAGCGGACCCTGCTGGACGCGCGCGGCAAGGGCCAGAAGATCATCCTCGCCCTCGACACGGTGAAGACCCTCGCCGACGAGGAGATGAAGGTCATCACCGAGGAGGGCAAGGGCGTTCAGCGGATCACCAAGCTGATGGACCCGGCCACCGCCACCGGCGAGTACATCGGCGTCACCCTCATCGAGGCAGAGGCCGCGGAGGCACTCGCGGACGCCCTGAAGGCGACGTTCGAGCGCGACCCCGACCTCTACTACGAGGACGGCTACCAGGAGCTCGTCAACCGCGGCTTCACTGTCGACGTGGCCCCCATCGGCGAGGTCACGTGGGTCGAGATCGACAACCACGACGACCTCGAGAAGGGCAGGGAGATCGCGTGCCAGTACTGACCCGGCTCATCCCGTCCCCGGTCTTCGTCGACATCAGCCGGGGCGCCATGGACGATCTGGCCGGTCTCCTCGCGGACCAGCGGATCTCCGCCTCCGGCAAGCTCGCGATCGCGATCAGCGGCGGCTCCGGACAGGCCCTGCGCGAGAAGCTCGCACCGGCCCTGCCGGGCGCCGACTGGTACTGCGTCGCGGGCGGCAACATCGACGCCGCCGTGCAGCTGGCCGACGACATCAAGGGCAAGCGGTACGACGCCGTGGTCGGTCTCGGCGGCGGCAAGATCATCGACGTGGCGAAGTACGCCGCGGCCCGGGTCGGCCTGCCGCTGGTCTCGGTCGCCACGAACCTCGCCCACGACGGCCTCTGCTCACCGGTCGCGACCCTGGACAACGACAACGGACGCGGCTCCTACGGCGTCCCGATGCCGATCGCCATGGTCATCGACCTCTCGGTGATCCGGGAGGCCCCGGACCGCTTCGTGCGCTCCGGCATCGGCGACGCGATCTCCAACATCTCCGCGATCGCGGACTGGGAGCTCTCGCACCAGGTCAACAACGAGCAGATCGACGGACTGGCCGCCGCCATGGCCCGTACCGCCGGCGAGGCCGTGCTGCGCCACCCCGGCACCGTCGCCGACGACGAGTTCCTCACCGTCCTCGCCGAGTCGCTGGTGCTCTCCGGCATTGCCATCTCGATCAGCGGCGACACCCGTCCCTCGTCCGGCGCGTGCCACGAGATCAGCCACGCCTTCGACCTGCTCTTCCCTAAGCGGGCCGCGAGCCACGGCGAGCAGGTCGGCCTCGGCGCCGCCTTCGCCATGCACCTGCGCGGAGCCCACGAGGCGTCGGGGCTCTTCGCCGAGGTCCTTCGCCGGCACGGCCTTCCGGTCCTGCCCACGGAGATCGGCTTCACCGCCGACGAGTTCGTCCAGGCCGTCGACTACGCCCCGCAGACCCGTCCGGGACGCTTCACGGTCCTGGAACACCTCAGCCTGTCCACCGACCAGATCAGGGACGCGTACGCCGACTATGCCAAGACCATCAGTAGCTGAACTTCGCCCGGTCGTTCACCCCCCGGGCGTCAAGGACCGGCGCAGCGGTGAACACTGGGCGGGCCGGATCTACATGCGCGAGGTCTCGCTGCGTGTGGACCGGTACCTGGTCAACACCAAGGTCACGCCCAACCAGCTGACCTACCTGATGACCGTCGCGGGTGTGCTCGCCGCTCCGGCCCTGCTCGTGCCGGGAATCACCGGTGCGCTGCTCGGCGTGCTCATGGTCCAGCTCTACCTGCTGCTCGACTGCGTCGACGGCGAGCTGGCCCGCTGGAAGAAGCAGTTCTCGCTGGGCGGCGTCTATCTGGACCGGGTCGGCGCCTACCTCTGCGACGCGGCCGTGCTGGTCGGCTTCGGCCTGCGCGCCGCCGACCTGTGGGGCAACGGACGGATCGACTGGCTGTGGGCCTTCCTGGGCACCCTCGCGGCCCTGGGCGCCATCCTGATCAAGGCCGAGACCGACCTCGTCGGCGTCGCACGCCACCAGGGCGGTCTGCCGCCGGTCAAGGAGGCGGCGTCCGAGCCGCGCTCGTCCGGCATGGCGTTCGCGCGCCGGGCCGCCGGTGCGCTCAAGTTCCACCGGCTGATCCTGTGCGTCGAGGCTTCGCTGGTGATCCTGGTCGCGGCCGTCCTCGACTCGGTCAGGGACGACCTCTTCTTCAGCCGCCTCGCGGTCGCGGTGCTGGCCGGCATCGCCCTGCTGCAGACCCTCCTCCACCTCGTGTCGGTCCTGGCATCGAGCAGGCTGAAGTGAGCACCCCCATGAAACTCGGCGCGGTCATCATCACGATGGGCAACCGCCCGGCCGAGCTGCGCGCCCTGCTCGATTCGGTCGCCAAGCAGGACGGCGACCGGATCGAGGTGGTCGTCGTCGGCAACGGCTCTCCCGTACCGGACGTCCCCGCGGGCGTGCGCACCGTCGAGCTGCCCGAGAACCTGGGCATTCCCGGCGGCCGCAACGTCGGCATCGAGGCCTTCGGGCCGTCCGGCGCCGACGTGGACGCCCTGCTGTTCCTGGACGACGACGGGCTGCTGCCGCTCACCGACACCGCGGAGCTGTGCCGGCAGGCGTTCGACGCCGATCCCAAGCTCGGCATCATCAGCTTCCGGATCGCCGACCCGGACACCGGGGAGACCCAGCGCCGCCACGTGCCGCGGCTGCGCGCCGCCGACCCGCTGCGCTCGTCGCGGGTGACGACGTTCCTCGGCGGCGCCAACGCCGTACGCACCCGGGTCATCGCCGAGGTCGGCCCGCTGCCCGGCGACTTCTTCTACGCGCATGAGGAGACCGATCTGGCCTGGCGGGCGCTGGACGCCGGCTGGCTGATCGACTACCGCGCCGACATGGTGCTCAACCACCCCACCACCGCCCCGTCCAGGCACGCCGTCTACCACCGCATGGTGGCCCGCAACCGGGTCTGGCTGGCCCGCCGCAACCTGCCCGCGCCGCTGGTCCCCGTGTACCTCGGTGTGTGGCTGCTGCTGACGCTGCTCCGCAGGCCGTCCGGCCCGGCGCTGAAGGCCTGGTTCGGCGGCTTCCGGGAAGGCTGGTCGAAGCCCTGCGGACCGCGACGCCCCATGAAGTGGCGTACGGTGTGGCGGCTGACCAGACTAGGCCGCCCTCCGGTCATCTGAGAGGCTCGCCTCTGGGAGCATGAGGCGTATTTTTCTTGTCGGGACCTGTCCGCCCTGAGCCGCGCCCGCGACTGGCTGCGCATTTTGAATACGAGAGTTTCATCTGGTGAGTGACACAACCCATGATGGTGCGGTTGCGCTGAGCACCCCGCCATCGGCAGACGACGGCCTGAGCTCGGCCGAGCTGGCCGCGAAGTACGGTCTGACGGTGAGCGGAGCCCGGCCGGGGCTCTTCGAGTACGTGCGCCAGCTCCGCGGGCGACGCCACTTCATCATGGCGTTCTCCCGGGCGAAGCTGACCGCTCAGTACAGCCAGGCGAAGCTGGGCCAGTTGTGGCAGGTGGCCACCCCGCTCCTGAACGCCGCGGTGTACTTCATCATCTTCGGCCTGATCCTCGGCACGAAGAAGGGGATTCCGCAGGACGTCTTCATCCCGTTCCTGGTGACCGGGGTCTTCGTCTTCACCTTCACCCAGAGCTCCGTGATGGCGGGTGTCCGGGCCATCTCCGGGAACCTCGGCCTGGTCCGCGCACTGCACTTCCCGCGCGCCTCGCTGCCCATCTCCTTCTCGCTACAGCAGCTCCAGCAGCTGCTGTACTCGATGATCGTGCTGGTCGCGGTGACGGTCGGGTTCGGCAGCTACCCGCGGCTCTCGTGGCTGCTGGTGGTTCCCGCGCTGGTGATGCAGTTCTTCTTCAACACCGGCCTGGCGCTGATCATGGCGAGGCTCGGTTCCAAGACCCCCGACCTGGCCCAGCTGATGCCGTTCATCATGCGGACGTGGATGTACGCGTCGGGCGTGATGTTCTCCATCCCGGTGATGCTCGCGGACAAGCCGTCCTGGATCGCCGACGTGCTGCAGTACAACCCGGCGGCCATCTACATGGACCTGGTCCGGTTCGCGATGATCGACGGTTACGGCTCCGAGAACCTGCCGTCGCACGTCTGGGTGGTCGGGCTCGCCTGGGCGCTCCTGGTGGGCGTCGCGGGCTTTGTGTACTTCTGGAAGGCAGAGGAACGGTACGGCCGTGGCTGAGGACAACACCGCGGGGCGCGTCCCCACCGTGATCGCCGACGATGTGCACATCGTGTACCGCGTCAACGGCGGCGGCGGTGGCAAGGGCGGCGCCACCGCGGCACTGAGCCGGATACTGCGCCGCGGCAAGGGCGAGGAGCGCGGGGTCCGCAAGGTGCACGCCGTGCGCGGCGTGACCTTCACCTCCTACCGGGGCGAGGCGATCGGTCTCATCGGGACCAACGGTTCCGGCAAGTCGACCCTGCTGCGGGCCATCGCCGGTCTGCTCCCGACCGAGCACGGCAAGGTCTACACCGACGGCCAGCCCTCGCTGCTCGGGGTGAACGCGGCGCTGATGAGCGATCTGACCGGCGAGCGCAACGTCGTGCTGGGCGGACTCGCCATGGGGATGAGCCGTGAGGAGATCCGGGAGCGGTACCAGGACATCGTCGACTTCTCCGGCATCAACGAGAAGGGCGACTTCATCACCCTGCCGATGCGGACGTACTCCTCCGGCATGGCCGCCCGGCTGCGGTTCTCGATCGCGGCCGCCAAGAACCACGACGTCCTCATGATCGACGAGGCTCTGGCGACCGGTGACCGGAAGTTCCAGATCCGTTCCGAGGCGCGCATCAGGGAGCTCCGCAAGGAGGCCGGCACCGTCTTCCTGGTCAGTCACAGCAACAAGTCGATCAGGGACACCTGTGACCGGGTGCTGTGGCTGGAGAAGGGCGAGCTGCTGATGGACGGCCCGACCGACGAGGTCCTCAAGGCGTACGAGCGGGAGACCGGCAAGTAACGCCTTCCGCAGCGCAGCGGCCTCCGCCGGACGACTCCGGCGGAGGCCGCTGCGCGTGTCCGGACCATGGACCGGACCCCGGGCGTCCACGGCTCGTCGTATGCCTCCCGGCAAGATCTCCTCCCGCCGGATGACGTCAATTTAGGTGCGCACGGGGAAAGTTGGCACGGCACGGCGCGCACACGGTCTGCGTGCCGTACCCCGCCGTATCGATGAGCGTTGTACAACGTAAGCTGTACCGGTGCTGATTCGTTGCAAGTGGGGCGATACCGCCTGAGTGGAAGGCCCCCATGGTCCTCCGCACTGGGGAGGGCGGGCGGCGTGTCCGGAATGGGTTGTTTTGGGTCAGCAGTGTAGAACGGGAGATGTGACGGCTATGACGGATGATCTCCAGCTCCGAGGTGCTCACGCCGTCCCCGCGCAGGGCGGTCCGCAGTGACGCGTGCCCGCCGGACGCGGCTCGATTCCGACGTACCCGGAACCCTTGACAAGGCCGCCGACGAGAATTTCCCGGTGGCCCCCTTCTTCCTGCCGCGCGCCTGGCGCGACGACCTGATGGCCGTTTACGGCTACGCCCGGCTCGTCGACGACATCGGCGACGGCGATCTCGCCCCCGGCGGTGCCGACGCCCGCCACCTCGGTCTCGACCCGGCGCAGGGGGAGGACCGGCTCGCGATGCTCGACGCGCTGGAGACCGACCTGCGCCGCACCTTCGCCACCACGGGTGAGACCCCGCACCACCCCCTCATGCAGGCACTTCGCCCCACCGTGCGGCGCTGCTCGCTCACCCCCGAACCCTTCCTCGGCCTCATCGAGGCCAACCGGCAGGACCAGAAGATCCGCCGCTACGGGACGTACGAGGAACTGCTCGCCTACTGCGAGCTCTCCGCGAACCCCGTCGGCCGCCTGGTCCTCCAGCTCACCGGGACCGCGAGCCCCGAACGGATCCGCCGCTCCGACGCCGTCTGCACCGCCCTGCAGATCGTCGAGCACCTCCAGGACGTCACCGAGGACCTCGGACGGGACCGGATCTACCTGCCGGCCGACGACATGGCAAGGTTCCATGTGGCCGAATCCGATCTGGCCGCACGGTCCGGGGGCGCATCGGTGCGGGCGCTGGTCGCGTACGAGGCGGAACGCGCCGGGGATCTGCTGAATGAAGGCACCCCTCTGGTGGGTAGCGTCCACGGCAGGCTCAAGCTGCTTCTCGCCGGATTCGTGGGTGGGGGGCGTGCCGCCCTCACCGCGATCGCGGCCGCCGGGTTCGATGTACTGCCCGGACCGCCCAAGCCCACCAAGCCCAGCCTGCTGCGCGAGGTGGGAGTTGTCTTGCGAAGAGCGCGTAGAGAGGGGTGAGCCGGACCGTGGAGGGACAGACGACGTACATGTCGGCACCGGTACAGGCCGCATACAGTTACTGCGAGGCGGTCACCGGACAGCAGGCGCGGAACTTCGCGTACGGCATCAGGCTGCTGCCGGCCGAGAAGCGGCAGGCCATGTCGGCGCTGTACGCCTTCTCCCGTCGTGTCGACGACATCGGTGACGGCGAGCTGGAGCCGGAGACCAAACGCGTCCGCCTGGAAGGCACCCGCACACTGCTGGACCGGGTACGCGACGGCGCGGTCGACGACGACGACACCGACCCGGTGGCCGTCGCACTCGCCGACGCCGCCCGCAGGTTCCCGCTGCCGCTGGAGGGGCTCGACGAGCTCATCGACGGTGTGCTGATGGACGTGCGCGGCGCGACCTACGAGACCTGGGACGACCTCAAGACCTACTGCCGGTGCGTCGCGGGCGCCATCGGCCGTCTCAGTCTGGGCGTCTTCGGTACGGAACCGGGCGCGCCCGGCGCCGAACGTGCCGCGGAGTACGCCGACACGCTCGGCCTCGCACTCCAGCTGACCAACATCCTGCGCGACGTCCGCGAGGACGCGGGCAACGGGCGCACCTACCTGCCCGCCGACGACCTCGCCAAGTTCGGCTGTTCCGAGGGCTTCCACCGGGCCACCCCGCCGCCCGGCTCGGACTTCGCGGGACTGATCCACTTCGAGGTCCGGCGCGCCCGCGCCCTGTTCGCCGAGGGCTACCGGCTGCTGCCGATGCTGGACCGGCGCAGCGGTGCGTGTGTGGCGGCGATGGCCGGCATCTACCGCAGGCTCCTCGACCGGATCGAGCGCGACCCCGAGGCGGTGCTGCGCGGCCGGGTCTCGCTGCCCGGCCACGAGAAGGCCTACGTGGCGGTGCGCGGACTGTCGGGTCTCGACGCCCGCTACATCTCGCGCCGTACGGCCAGAGGGCGTGTCTGAATGCGCCTCGCGGACATCTCGCGCACCATGAGCACCATGGATGATCAGTCGGGACGGCGGGCAACCCCTGGCCGTACCACTGCGTCCCTGACTGGAAAGACCTGGCGAGAGGGGGATTCATGACGGACGACAGCCTGCGTTCCTCCCGGGCGGTGGTGATCGGCGGCGGGCTCGCCGGCATCACGTCGGCCCTGCGCCTGGCCGACGCCGGGCTTGACGTGACCCTGCTCGAAGGACGGCCCCGGCTCGGCGGCCTCGCCTTCTCCTTCCGGCGCGGCGAACTGACGGTCGACAACGGCCAGCATGTCTATCTGCGCTGCTGCACCGCCTACCGCTGGTTCCTCGACCGCGTCGACGGCGCCCGTCTGGCGCCCCTGCAAAACCGTTTGGACGTGCCCGTTCTCGACGTCGGGCGGCCTGCGGGCCCCCGGCTCGGACGGCTGCGCCGCAATGGGCTGCCGGTACCGTTCCACCTCGCCGCCGGACTCGCCGGGTACCCGCACCTCTCGCTCGCCGAGCGGGCGAGCGTGGGGCGCGCCGCGCTGGCCCTCGGCCGGCTCGACCCGGACGACCCGGCGCTGGACGACATCGACTTCGGCAGCTGGCTCGCCCGGCACGGCCAGTCGCCGCGCACCGTCGAGGCCCTCTGGGACATGGTCGGCGTCGCCACGCTCAACGCGACCGCGCCGAACTCCTCGCTCGCGCTCGCCGCGAAGGTCTTCAAGACCGGTCTCCTCTCCGATCCCGGCGCCGCCGACATCGGATGGGCGAGCGTGCCGCTCGGCGACATCCACGACACGCTGAGCCGCAAGGCCCTGGACTCCGCCGGTGTCCGCACCGAACTGCGGACGAAGGCCGGATCGCTCACCCGTACCGACGACGGGCGCTGGGTGGTCGACACCGGGGCCGAGCGGATCGAGGCGGAGACCGTCGTGCTGGCCGTCCCGCAGCACGAGACCCACGCCCTGCTGCCCGAGGGCGCGCTCGACGCACCGGAACGGCTGCTGGAGATCGGCAGCTCGCCGATCCTCAACGTGCACGTGGTCTACGACCGCAAGGTGCTGCGGCGGCCGTTCTTCACCGCGCTCGGCTCACCGGTCCAGTGGGTCTTCGACCGCACAGAGGCCTCGGGCCTCACCGGACCCGGGCAGTACCTCGCGGTCTCCCAGTCCGCGGCCGGCGAGGAGATCGACCTCCCCGTCGCCGAGCTGCGCGCCCGCTACCTGCCCGAGCTGGAGCGGCTGCTGCCGGCCGCTCGCGGCGCGGGGATCAGGGACTTCTTCGTCACCCGGGAGCGGACGGCGACCTTCGCGCCCGCCCCCGGAGTCGGCCGGCTGCGGCCCGGGACCCGGACCAGGGCACCCGGCCTCTTCCTGGCCGGCGCATGGACCGCCACCGGCTGGCCGGCCACGATGGAGGGCGCCGTCCGCAGCGGTGCCGGCGCCGCGGACGCCGCACTCCTGGCACTCGGCCACCCCCACGAACATCCGCTGCAGGAGGCGGCATGAGCAGTACCACCGGAACAAGAGGAGAGTCAGTGACCCCGGCGAATCCGGCTTCCGACACCGTGGCGGACACCACGGACGTCACCGCGCTTCTGGAGCGCGGACGGGCCCTTTCCACGCCGGTGCTCCGGGCCGCCGTTGACCGGCTCGCACCGCCCATGGACACCGTGGCCGCCTACCACTTCGGCTGGATCGATGCCCAGGGCAGGGCCTCCGACGGAGACGGCGGCAAGGCCGTGCGCCCGGCGCTGGCCCTGCTGTCCGCCGAGGCGGCCGGCGCCGCCGCGGAGGCCGGCATCCCCGGAGCCGTGGCCGTCGAACTCGTGCACAACTTCTCGCTGCTGCACGACGACCTGATGGACGGCGACGAGCAGCGGCGCCACCGCGACACCGTGTGGAAGGTGCACGGCCCCGCCCAGGCCATCCTGGTCGGCGACGCGCTCTTCGCGCTGGCCAACGAGGTCCTGCTGGAGCTCGGGACGGTCGAGGCGGGCCGCGCGGCCCGGCGGCTGACCTCGGCCACCCGCAAGCTCATCGACGGGCAGGCCCAGGACATCTCCTACGAGCACCGCGAGCGGGTCACCGTCGAGGAGTGCCTGGAGATGGAGGGCAACAAGACGGGTGCCCTGCTCGCCTGCGCCTGCTCCATCGGCGCGGTGCTCGGCGGCGCCGACGACCGCACCGCCGACGTCCTGGAGGCGTACGGCTACCACCTCGGCCTCGCCTTCCAGGCGGTCGATGACCTGCTGGGGATCTGGGGCGACCCGGAGACCACCGGCAAGCAGACCTGGAGCGATCTGCGCCAGCGCAAGAAGTCCCTGCCGGTCGTCGCCGCGCTCGCCGCGGGCGGACCGGCCTCCGAGCGCCTGGGCGAACTGCTCGCCGCCGACGCGAAGAGCAGCGACTTCGACAGCTTCTCCGAAGAGGAGTTCGCCGCCCGTGCGGCACTCATCGAGGAGGCGGGCGGCCGTGAATGGACCGCTCAGGAGGCGCGTCGTCAGCATGCGGTCGCCATCGAGGCGCTGCACGGTGTCGACATGCCCGAAACCGTGCGGGCGCAGCTCACGGCGCTCGCGGACTTCGTCGTCGTACGAAAGAGATGATCGCCATCTGGTCCATATGACTCGCAGTCGCCGGCCGGCGTTCGTCACGGGCGCCGGCCGACGGAGACCCCAGCACAGCAGAGGACCAACTGCACGAAGGGGAAGCCATGACAGCGACGACCGACGGAAGCACCGGGGCCGTGGATCCCCGGGCAGCCTCGGCCAGTAGACCGACAACCGAATCAACCATCGCCGCGGACGACGTACTGGCCGCCGCGCGGCGGGCCGCGGAACGCTCGGTGGAGCACCTCCTCGGCAGGCAGGACGAGCAGGGCTGGTGGAAGGGCGACCTCGCCACCAACGTCACCATGGACGCCGAGGACCTCCTGCTGCGCCAGTTCCTCGGAATCCAGGATTCCGCCACGGTCCGGGCGGCCAGCCGCTTCATCCGCGGCGAGCAGCTCGGTGACGGCACCTGGGCCACGTTCCACGGCGGCCCCGGAGACCTCTCCGCCACCATCGAGGCGTACGTGGCACTGCGGCTGGCCGGCGACCGGCCGGAGGACCCGCACATGGCCCGCGCCGCGGGATGGGTCAGGGAACAGGGCGGGATCGCGGCGAGCCGGGTGTTCACCCGGATCTGGCTGGCCCTGTTCGGCTGGTGGAAGTGGGACGACCTGCCGGAGCTCCCGCCCGAGCTGATGTTCTTCCCGAAGTGGGTCCCGCTCAATATCTACGACTTCGGCTGCTGGGCCCGCCAGACCATCGTGCCGCTCACGGTCGTCTCCGCGAAGCGGCCGGTCCGGCCCGCCCCCTTCGCGCTGGACGAGCTGCACACCGATCCCGGCAACCCGAACCCGCCCAGGCACCCTGCTCCGGCGGCCAGTTGGGACGGTGTCTTCCAGCGTCTCGACAAGGCGCTGCACCTCTACCACCGGATCGCCCCCCGCAGGGTGCGGCGTCTGGCCATGAACGCGGCCGCCCGCTGGATCATCGAACGCCAGGAGAACGACGGCTGCTGGGGCGGGATCCAGCCGCCCGCCGTCTACTCCGTCATCGCGCTGCACCTGCTGGGCTACGACCTCGACCACCCGGTGATGCGGGCCGGACTCGCCTCGCTGGACCGGTTCGCGGTCTGGCGCGAGGACGGCGCCCGCATGATCGAGGCCTGCCAGTCCCCGGTCTGGGACACCTGTCTCGCCACCATCGCACTCGCCGACGCCGGGCTCAGCCCCGACCACCCGGCGCTCGTGAAGGCGGCCGACTGGATGCTCGACGAGGAGATCGCCCGGCCGGGCGACTGGTCGGTACGTCGGCCCCAACTCCCGCCGGGTGGATGGGCGTTCGAGTTCGACAACGACAACTACCCCGATATCGACGACACCGCGGAAGTGGTTCTCGCGCTGCGCCGGGTCCGCCATCCGGACCCAGCACGGATCGAGGCCGCCATCGAGCGGGGGGTGCGCTGGAACGTCGGCATGCAGTCCCGCAACGGAGCCTGGGGAGCGTTCGACGCCGACAACACCAGCCCGTTCCCCAACCGGCTGCCGTTCTGCGACTTCGGCGAGGTCATCGACCCGCCGTCCGCGGACGTCACGGGGCACGTGGTGGAGATGCTCGCCATCGAGGGCCATTCCGCCAGCCCCGTCACCCGGCGGGGCATCGAGTGGCTGCTCGCCGAACAGGACGTGGCAGGCGGCTGGTTCGGCCGATGGGGCGTCAACTACGTATACGGGACAGGGTCGGTGGTGCCCGCACTGGTCGCCGCCGGACTGCCCGCCGCGCATCCCTCGATCCGGCGCGCGGTCGGCTGGCTGGAGTCCGTCCAGAACGACGACGGCGGCTGGGGCGAGGACCTGCGCTCGTACCACGAGGACAAGTGGATCGGCCACGGCGCCTCGACGGCGTCCCAGACGGCCTGGGCGCTGCTCGCACTCCTCGCCGCGGGCCGGCGGGACACCGCGGCCGTGGCCCGCGGGGTCGCCTGGCTCACCGAGACCCAGCAGGCCGACGGCTCCTGGGACGAGCCGTACTTCACCGGGACCGGCTTCCCCTGGGACTTCTCCATCAACTACCACCTCTACCGGCAGGTCTTCCCGCTGACCGCGCTCGGGCGGTACGTGCACGGCGACCCCTTCGCCGGCCGCGCGGAGCTCCGGAAGGGGGCCTGATGGGGGAACCCGCGGGACCGCCCGGCCCCGCCGCCGCCCCGCTGCTGATCGCCTGCGCGCTCGGCATCGAACAGCTCGCCCTGCGCACCGGCAGGAGCAGGGCGGACAAGGCCCCGGGCCCGGTGACCGTACTCCGTACGGGCATGGGGCCCCAGGCGGCCGAGACCGCCGTGGCGCGGGCGCTCGGCGAAGGCCGGGCGTTCGGCGCCGCCGTCATCGCCTCGGGGTTCTGTGCCGGCCTGACGCCCGGCATGCACCCAGGGGATCTGGTCGTGGCCGACGAGACCCGGTTCGCCGGGGAGTCGACCGCCTGCACCGGCACCGAACTGCTTGCCGACGCACTGGCCAGAGCACTACCGGGACGCACCGTCCACACCGGCCCGCTGACCGGCTCCGACCATGTCGTACGCGGGCATGAGCGGGCCGAGCTGCGGACCGCGGGAGCGATCGCGGTGGACATGGAGTCCGCCGCCACTCTGCGCACCGCCCTGCGCTCCGGGCCCCGCCCGGTTGCGGCCGTACGGGTGGTCGTGGACGCTCCACAGCATGAGCTCGTCCGCATCGGCACGGTCCGCGGTGGAATATCGGCATTCCGCGTTCTCCGTGCCGTCCTACCGGCTTTCTATGAATGGCACCGATCTTTGCTGCTCCCCAGGAGGTGAGCTAGATGGCCATGCCACTCCGTCAGACCATCAAGATTGCGACGTACCTTGCTGAACAGAAGCTCCGCAAGCGGGAGAAGTTTCCGCTGATTGTCGAGCTGGAGCCTCTGTTCGCCTGCAATCTTGCCTGCGAAGGCTGCGGGAAGATTCAGCATCCGGCCGGAGTCCTCAAGCAGCGCATGCCGGTGGCCCAGGCCGTCGGCGCGGTGCTCGAATCGGGCGCCCCGATGGTCTCCATCGCGGGCGGCGAGCCGCTGATGCACCCGCAGATCGACGAAATCGTCCGTCAGTTGGTGGCGAAGAAGAAGTACGTCTTCCTCTGCACCAACGCGATGCTGCTGCGGAAGAAGATCGAGAAATTCACGCCGTCGCGCTACTTCGCGTTCGCCGTGCACATCGACGGGCTGCGCGAGCGGCACGACGAATCGGTTGCCAAGGAAGGAGTGTTCGACGAGGCGGTGGCCGCGATCAAGGAGGCCAAGCGCCGGGGCTTCCGGGTCACCACCAATTCCACCTTCTTCAACACCGACACCCCGCAGACCATCATCGAGGTCCTCAACTACCTCAATGACGATCTGAAGGTCGACGAGATGATGATCTCGCCCGCCTACGCGTACGAGAAGGCACCCGACCAGGAGCACTTCCTCGGAGTCGAGCAGACCCGCGAGCTGTTCAAGAAGTCCTTCGCGGGCGGCAACCGCGCCAAGTGGCGACTGAACCACTCGCCGCTCTTCCTGGACTTCCTGGAGGGCAAGGCCGACTTCCCGTGCACGGCGTGGGCCATTCCCAACTACTCGCTCTTCGGCTGGCAGCGGCCCTGCTATCTGATGAGCGACGGCTACGTGCCGACGTACCGGGAACTCATCGAGGAGACCGACTGGGACAAGTACGGCCGCGGCAAGGACCCGCGCTGCGCCAACTGCATGGCGCACTGCGGCTACGAGCCCACCGCCGTACTCGCGACCATGGGGTCGCTGAAGGAATCCCTGCGCGCCGCGCGGGAGACCATCGGCGGGAACCGGTGAGGTGATGACCGCCGGAGAACCAGTCGTACTGGGTCTCCCCGAGCTGCCGGCCCGGCCGCTCGCGACGCGCCGCCGCTCGCGGCGCGTCCAGGTCGGGTCGGTGGCGGTCGGCGGGGACGCGCCGGTTTCGGTGCGGTCGCTGACGATGTCGATGACGACGACGCGGACGCGCTCGCGATGATCGCGCGGAAGTCGCAGATCCCGGTGATCGCGGATATCGAGACCCTCGTCGAGGAAGCCCTGAAGATCGCTGAGGGCATGGACGACGCCGGGACACCATCGGGGGTCCCCGCCGTCACCGTGAGCTGAGACAGGATGAGAGAGGGGGCCCGGTATGACGCTTCTGCGGAGCATCCGGGGGCCGCACGACCTCAAGGCGCTCAACGCACCACAACTCGGTGAACTCGCCGAGGACATCAGGAAGTTCCTGGTTCAGGCCGTGGCCAGGACCGGCGGTCACCTGGGACCGAACCTCGGCGTGGTGGAGCTCTCCATCGCCCTGCACCGGGTCTTCGACTCGCCCCTGGACCGCATCCTGTGGGACACCGGCCACCAGAGCTACGTGCACAAACTCCTCACCGGGCGGCAGGACTTCTCCAAGCTGCGCGGCAAGGGCGGCCTCTCCGGCTACCCCTCCCGCGAGGAGTCCGAGCACGACGTCATCGAGAACTCGCACGCCTCCACGGTGCTCGGCTGGGCCGACGGCCTCGCCAAGGCCAACGAGGTGCTGGGGCGCCCCGACCACGTCGTCGCGGTCATCGGTGACGGAGCACTCACCGGCGGCATGGCCTGGGAGGCGCTGAACAACATCGCCGCCGCCAGGGACCGGCCACTGATCATCGTCGTCAACGACAACGAGCGCTCCTACGCGCCGACGATCGGCGGCCTCGCCAACCACCTCGCCACGCTCCGCACCACCGACGGCTACGAGCGCTTCCTCTCCTGGGGCAAGGGCGTCCTTCAGCAGACCCCCGTCATCGGGCAGCCGCTCTACGAATCGCTGCACGGCGCCAAGAAGGGGTTCAAGGACTTCATCGCCCCGCAGGGCATGTTCGAGGACCTCGGCCTGAAGTACGTCGGACCCATCGACGGGCACGACACCGCCGCCGTCGAGTCCGCGCTGCACCGGGCGAAACGCTTCCACGGCCCGGTGCTCGTGCACTGCCTCACCGAGAAGGGCCGCGGCTATCAGCCCGCCCTCCGGGACGAGGCCGACCGGTTCCACACCGTCGGTGCGATGGACCCGCTGACCTGCGCCCCGCTCGCCCCGGCGGCCGGTCCGTCCTGGACCTCGGTGTTCGGGGACGAGATCGCCGCGATCGGGGCGGAGCGGCCGGACGTCGTCGCCCTCACGGCCGCGATGCTCCACCCGGTGGGGCTGACGAAGTTCGCCGAGGCGTTCCCCGACCAGGTCTGGGACGTCGGGATCGCCGAGCAGCACGCGACCGTCTCCGCGGCGGGACTGGCGACCGGCGGGCTGCACCCCGTCGTCGCCGTCTACGCCACCTTCCTCAACCGGGCCTTCGACCAGCTGTTGATGGACGTCGCGCTGCACCGCTGCGGAGTGACCTTCGTCCTGGACCGGGCCGGGGTCACCGGGCCGGACGGGGCGTCCCACAACGGCATGTGGGACATGTCCCTGCTCCAGGTCGTGCCGGGGCTGCGGATCGCCGCACCGCGCGACGCCGGCCAGCTGCGGGCCCAGCTGCGCGAGGCCGTCGACGTCGACGACGCCCCGACCGTGATCCGGTTCCCCAAGGAGCCGGTGGGGGAGCCGGTCCCCGCCCTCGGCCGGATCGGCGGCATGGACGTACTGCACCGCGACGAGGACGCCGACGTCCTACTGGTCGCGGTCGGCGTCATGGCCCCCGTCTGCCTGCGGGCCGCCGGTCTGCTCACGGGCGCCGGCATCCGCTGCACCGTGGTCGACCCCCGCTGGGTCAAACCGGTCGACGAGCAGCTGGCCCCGCTCGCCGCGCGGCACCGCCTGGTCGCCGTCGTCGAGGACAACAGCCGGGCGGGAGGCGTCGGCTCTGCGGTCGGGCAGGCCCTGCGGGACGCCGGAACCTACGTACCGCTGCGCACCTTCGGCATTCCCGAGGAGTTCCTCGCCCACGGGAAACGCGCCGAGGTGCTGGCCGACATCGGACTCACACCGGTCGAGATCGCCGGCCGGATCAGCGCCACGCTGAAGGCCGGGGAACCGGTCGCGGCCGACGGAAAGCGACTCCCCGTCGACGACGGGTACAACGGGCTCGACGCCCTGGGCAACCGGCACAAGGAGAGCGGGGCATGAACGACGACGGGCCCAAGGGCTTCGACCTGGCGCGGCTCCTCGCGGAGCGCGGCGCCGAGCGCTACGAGCTGCACACGAAGTACCTCAACCACCAGCTCCCGCGGATGCTCCACACCATCGGCTTCGACAAGGTCTACGAACGGGCCGAGGGCGCGCACTTCTGGGACGCGGAGGGCAACGACTACCTGGACATGCTGGCCGGCTTCGGGGTGATGGGGCTCGGCCGGCACCACCCCGTCGTACGCGAGGCGCTGCACGACGTCCTGGACGCCTCGCTCGCCGACCTCACCCGCTTCGACTGCCAGCCGCTGCCGGGGCTGCTGGCCGAGAAGCTGCTCGCGCACAGCCCGCACCTGGACCGGGTCTTCTTCGGCAACAGCGGTACGGAGGCCGTGGAGACGGCGCTCAAGTTCGCCCGGTACGCGACCGGGAAGCCGAGGATCCTGTACTGCGCGCACGCCTTCCACGGACTGACCACCGGTTCGCTCTCGGTCAACGGCGAGGCCGGATTCCGGGACGGTTTCGCCCCCCTGCTGCCCGACACCGCCATCGCGCTCGGCGACCTCGACGCACTGCGTCGCGAGCTGAAGCGGGGCGATGTGGCCGGCCTGGTCGTCGAGCCGATCCAGGGCAAGGGCGTGCACGCCTCGCCGCCCGGCTTCCTGCGCGCCGCCCAGGAGCTGCTGCGCAAGCACAAGGCCCTGCTCATCGCCGACGAGGTGCAGACCGGGCTGGGCCGTACCGGTGACTTCTACGCCTACCAGCACGAGGAAGGGGTCGAACCGGATCTGGTCTGCGTCGCCAAGGCGCTCTCCGGCGGCTATGTGCCGGTCGGGGCGACCCTCGGCAAGGACTGGATCTTCAAACGCGTCTACTCGTCGATGGACCGGGTGCTGGTCCACTCGGCGAGCTTCGGCTCCAACGCCCAGGCGATGGCGGCCGGGCTCGCGGTCCTCGCCGTGATGGAGGACGAGGAGACCGTGGCGAACGCCCGCCGCACCGGTGATCTGCTGCGCGAGCGGCTGGCCGCCCTGGTCGGCCGCTACGAGCTGCTGCACGAGGTGCGCGGTCGCGGGCTGATGATCGGCATCGAGTTCGGCCGGCCGTCGTCGCTGAAGCTGCGCAGCCGCTGGACCATGCTCCAGGCGGCCCGCAAGGGACTCTTCGCGCAGATGGTGGTCGTACCGCTGCTCCAGAAGCACCGGATCCTCACCCAGGTCTCCGGCGACCACCTCGAAGTGATCAAGCTGATTCCGCCGCTCGTCATCGACGAGGGGGACGTGGACCGGTTTGTGACCGCGTTCACGGCGGTGATGGACGACGCGCACAACGGAGGGCTGATGTGGGACTTCGGCCGGACCCTGGTGAAGCAGGCGGTCGCCAACCGCTGATCAGCAGGGGGTTTGCCTCGGAGGCAAGAAATTTGCCTCCGAGGAAAGTTCCTGGCCCAATGGAGACATGAATCCTCCAGAAGGAGGGGTGGCCGACGAGCTGCCCGGTGTCGCGCCCCGCCTGCGCGATCTGCGCCGCGGCCGCGGGCTCACCCTGGAGACCGCCGCCCAGCGCGCCGGGCTCTCGCCCGCCCATCTGTCCCGGCTCGAAACGGGCCGACGGCAGCCCTCGCTGCCGATGCTGCTCGGACTTGCCAGGATCTACGGTACGACGGTCTCCGAACTGCTGGGCGAGATCCCCCCGGAACGTGACGCGATCGTCCGGAGCCGGAAGTTCGAGGGGGCCGAGGCCGACGGCTGGATGTACCAGCAGGCCGGTGGTCCGGGCCGGGCGATGCAGGCGCTGCGCGTCCGGGTCCCGTACGGCGCGCAGGGCGACCTGGTGCGCGTCCACCCCGGTGAGGAGTGGCTTTACGTCCTGGCGGGGCACCTCAGGGTGACCCTCGGGGACACCGTGCACGAGCTCGGCCCCGGCGACAGCGCGCACTTCGACTCGCTCACCCCGCACCGGATCGCGGCGCCGGAGCGTGAGGGCGCCGAGCTGCTCTTCGTCCACACCCTGCTGCAGAGCCCCGCCGCCGAGCTGTGCCTCGGCAGTGGCATCCACCGTCGCTGAGACGCCGTCCCCGCCGCCGGCACGTCCGGCCGCCAGAGAGGACTGTCATGTCCGATTCCGAGAACTACGACCCGCTCACCCCGGCCAAGCACAAGGAGTCCGACTCGCAGGAGAGCAGGATGCCGCGGGGGCTCGTCATCAGGCTGTTCGCCTATCTGGTGGCCGGGCACGTCATCGCGGGCTTCCTCTATCTGCTGTTCGCGGTGGGGATGCACAACCAGTAGCCGGGAGCCCGGTGGCCCGGCCGGCCGGTCACGCGTCGTCGAGAAGCCGCTCGCGCAGCCGCTCCCGGGTCTCTGGGGTGACTTTCAGCCCCTCGGAGAGGTAGCGGTCGGTGCCGCCCCAGGTCTCGTCGATCGCGGCGAAGGCCGCGGCGAGGTACTCGCTGTGGGCGCCGAAGAGCGGGCTGAGGAGCTCCATCACCTCGGGTGACGTCCCGGCCGCCGAGGTGTCGCTGCGGCGCACCCGGTAGCGGCGGTGGGCGTCGTTGGACTTGAGGTAGTCGGCCTCGACGGCCTCGCGCCCGACGTCGACCGCGAGCAGGGAGACGGCGATCGAGAGCCCCGCCCGGTCCTTTCCGGCCGCGCAGTGCATCAGGGCCGGGACGCTGTCCTCGGCCAGGGCGTGCAGCACGCGGCTGTGCTCAGCGGTGCGCTCCAGGATGATCGTCCGGTAGGAGGCGACCATGCGCTCGGTCCCCTTGCCGCCGTCGAGGAGGCCACGCAGCTCGTCCATGTTGCCGTCGCGGACCATCCGCCAGAACTCGGTGCCGTCCGCCGGGTCGGTGAGGGGGATGTTCACATGGCGTACGCCGGGCAGCTCGACGTCCGCTCCGTCCAGCTTCAGGTCGGCGGCATTGCGGAAGTCGAAGACGGTGTGGAGGCCGAGGCCTCCGAGGAACGCGGCGTCCTCCGCGGTGGCGCCCGCCAGGTGACCGCTGCGGAAGAGCCGCCCGTACCGCACCCGGCGGCCGTCCGATGTGGGCAGCCCGCCCACGTCGCGGAAATTACGGACCCCCGCCAGCTCGGGTTCCGTCGACGGGGTCTGCGGCAGCTGCTGCGTCACGGTCACTCCTGGAGGCTCTGCCGCCGACGCGTGTCGCCGACGGGTCCACTCCCGTGACGATACGACATCGGATACCCGGGTAATCGTCTCGGCGACAGCCCTGTGCGGACCCCCGCGGACTCCTGCGCCGACCCCTGTGCGGGTCCCGGTCCGGAGCTTCGACGCGAACGGCGGACGCGACATGTCCGTATTAGGGCTTTTAGTCGAACATGCCCCGCTTGAACGGGAGATGATCACCCTCTCGTGAGCGGGATCATATCCGTGACGGTGTGTGGCGGCGCTCAGGATGGGTAATCCGTGCGCCGCGCGGAAAGCCAAGATCCGTAATCCACGGAGTGTGACCGGAATTCCGCACCGATATTCCGGAGTGGAATCCGGTGTGGAACCCGTGGCTTGTTTCCGCCGTCCCCACTCGCTTACGTTCGCTCTCAATCCGGATGGAACGCCTAATCCTGCCGCCGTCCGGAATTCGCACCCACTCACCGTGTGGCAGGAGCGGGGGAACCAGGTAAGCCGCCGACCGGAGTGATCCGGCCGGCTCGGGGTGAAGTCGCGCCAGGCGCGACCGGGCATCTCCAGCCCGAACCCGACAGCTCACCTCGTAGGCGCCGGAGAGGAAATTCTTCATGCCCATACCGGGTAAGCACCGCCGTCCGAAGTCCAGCACCATCGCCCGTGGCGTCGTCGTCGCGAGCGCCGGCGGAGCCGTCATCGCGCTTCCGCTGCTCGGCGCCACCGGTGCCAGCGCCGCGGAGCAGGCCGCTCCCGCCACCGCGAACTCGTCCGCCGCCACGCACGCCGCCGCGGCCAAGCCGGTCGCGGAGAAGCAGGCCGGCACCAAGACGTACTCCGTGGTCTCCGGCGACTACCTGTCGAAGATCGCTGCCGAGCACAAGCTCAAGGGCGGCTGGGAGAAGCTGTACCAGGACAACCGCAAGGTCGTCGGCGACGACCCGAGCCTGATCTTCCCGGGCATGAAGCTGACGCTCGGCGGCAAGGCCTGGGGCCACGCCTCGACCACCGGCGCGCACACCTCCGCGGGTGCCACCACCCCGTCGAAGGCCCCCTCCAAGGCTCCGGCCACGACCGAGTCGAAGGCCCCCACGGCCTCCAACTCCTCGTCCTCCTCCGACGTCCAGGCGTCCAACGAGACCTCGGCCCCGGCCGAGCAGAGCACCGGCTCCGGTTACGTCCACCCGGTTCCCGGCAACCACACCACCGCCTACCGCGCCTCCGGCGCCAGCTGGTCCAGCGGCAGCCACACCGGCATCGACTTCCCCGTGTCCACCGGCACCAGCGTGAAGGCGATCACCTCGGGCACCGTCGTCACCGCCGGCTGGGGCGGCGCGTACGGCAACGAGGTCGTCATCAAGCACGCCGACGGCCACTACTCGCAGTACGGCCACATGTCCTCGCTCTCCGTCTCCGCGGGCCAGACCGTGACCGCGGGCCAGCAGGTCGGCCTCTCGGGCTCCACCGGCAACGCGACCGGCCCGCACCTGCACTTCGAGATCCGCACGGGTCCGGCGTACGGCTCGGACGTCGACCCGATCGCCTACCTGGCGTCGCACGGGATCAACGTCTGATCCAGGCAGTACAGGTCCGGTGAGCCGGACCGGAGCAATACAGAGAGGGACGGTGCGCGGCGGCGCACCGTCCCTCTGCTTATTCCCCCTTTACCAAAACCTGACCGGGTGGTCTATCTCACCACCCGTCAACCCCGTATTACGGTCGCGTAGGTCACATTCGACGGTGCAGGATATGCCCTTGTGGCAAACGATTCGAGAAACATCCGACAGAGCGTCATCAACCGGCAGGGCGCCATCGAGTCGTACGCGGCGATTGGCGACAGCTTCACCGAGGGAGTCGGCGATCTCGGCCCCGACGGGACTTTCGTCGGCTGGGCGGACAGATTCGCGGTCATCCTCGCGGACCAGCTCCCGGACCCCGAAACGGCACCGCGTGAGGCAGGCTCCGCGCACGGGAACTTCAGGTACGCCAATCTCGCCGTACGAGGACGCCTCCTCGACCAGATAGTCGAGGAGCAGGTGCCCCGAGCCAGGGAACTCGCCCCCGACCTGGTGAGCTTCTGCGCGGGCGGCAACGACATCATCCGGCCGGGCACCGACCCCGACGACGTCGCCGAGCGCTTCGAACGCGCGGTCGCTGAGCTGACCGAAGCGGTCGGCACCGTCATGGTCACCACCGGCTTCGACACCCGCGGCGTTCCCGTGCTGCGCCATCTGCGCGGCAAGATCGCCACCTACACCGCCCATGTGCGGTCCATCGCGGACCGCTACGACTGCCCGGTGCTCGACCTCTGGTCGCTGCGCTCCGTGCAGGACCGGCGTGCGTGGGACGGCGACCGGCTGCACCTGTCGCCCGAGGGACACACCCGGGTCGCGCTGCGCGCCGCCCAGGTCCTCGGCCTCGACGTGCCGGCCGACCCCGACCAGGTGTGGCCGCCGCAGGCGCAGCGGGGAGCGCTGGAGGTCCGGCGCGACGACATCCACTGGGCCCGCGAGTACCTGGTGCCGTGGATCGGGCGCCGGCTGCGCGGCGAGTCCTCGGGGGACCACGTGGAGGCCAAGCGGCCGGACCTGCTGCCGCTCTGAGGGGTGCGGCGCGATCAGGGGCTCACCCGCTCGACGGGATGCGGCGTCCGGGCCGGTACGCGTTCCAGCACGCCGCCGGCGAACACGTCGTACAGCGGCAGCGTCTCCAGGTGGACGTAGCCGATGTGGCAGTCGCACACGGCCCGCGGGCAGGCCCGCGGGCCCAGGGCCGCCAGATAGCTGCCGTCGTAGAGATTGCCGAGCTCGGCCCGGACGAAGTGGCAGCGGCGCACCGTCCCGTCCCCGTCCACAGAGATGACCGACTCACCGGTCCGGCAGGGCAGCCCGGCCGAACGGTGCGGGTGACGGCTGTACGGGAACAGCGGGTCGATCTCCGTCCACCGGCCGGCCTCCTCGTCCGTGTAGCTCTGCCCCTCCGCGGCGTTGACCCAGAGGTAGACCTCTTCGGGGAGCGCCGCCCGCAGCCGCCGGGCCTCTTCGAGATGGCTGTCAAGACCGACCACACCGACGCTGTGGCGGATCCCCAGCGACGCCAGCTCCCCGCACCGGGCCAGGAAGCGCTCGTACGGTGTCTGGCCCGGGTGGTACGTGCACCAGAGCGCGATCTTGTCCCGGCCCGCGGTGCCCGCCGCGGCCAGCCACTGCGTACGGCCGCTCAGGTTCGTCTGGATCGCCACCCGGCGGATGTGCGGCAGCCGGGCCAGCTCGACCAGCGCCCGGCGGTACCAGGAGCGGACCAGCCCCTCGCCCCACGGGGTGAACAGCACCGAGATCCGGTCGTCGGTCCGCGCCGCCGCCCACGCCGTGAACCGCTCCAGCGCGGCCCGGTCGGCCCGCAGCTGCTCCCGGCTGTCGCGCCGCTTGGCGAACGGACAGTACGGGCAGTCGTAATCGCACGACGCGAGCGGACCGCGGTAGAGGATCGTCAGGTCCATGAGGGGCTCATTTCAGCTCGTACGAGGCCATCGCGGCCCGCACGGCGGGGGAGAAGAGGTCGGGGCCCAGGGCGTCGGAGTGCGCCAGCCCCTCCGGCGACAGGCGCAGCAGCCCTGCGGCCGCCCCGCCCGGATCGAGCCAGCCCCGCTCCTCGAACAGGGCCAGCTCCTCGCGGAAGTCCTCGTCGGGGGAGGTGCCGAACCGCTCCCGGTACTCCGGCAGCCGCAGCCCCTCGGCCTGGAGGACCGACTGGAGGAGGTGACGGCGGCGCGCCTCGCCGCCGTCGGTGTAGCGGCCCACCTCGGCGTGCGAGAAGTCCTCGGTCGCCGTGTAGTCGTCGATGATCTCCCGCACCTTCCCCGTCGCCACGGCGTAGTCGAAGGAGTAGTGCAGCCCAGAGGTGTACGAGCGGGCGCCGCAGCCCAGGCCGATCATGCCGTCGGTCTGGCAGGCGTAGTCGTCCGGACCACCGGCCCGCGGCGCGTCGGCACGGCGGAACATCCGCATCGACACCTGCTCGTAGCCGTGGGCGAGGAGGTGATCGCGGCCCGCGCGGTACAGCCGCAGCCGCTGCTCGTCCCAGGCGGACTCCGCGGCCGCGGCCGAACCGGCGATCCTGCCGAGACCGGTCAGCGGACGTACGTACAGCGGGTAGAGGTACAGCTCCTCCGGCCGCCACTGGAGGGCCGCGTCCAGCGAGGTGCGCCAGCTCGCCTCGGTCTGTCCGTCGATGCCGTAGATCAGGTCGATGTTGAGGACCGGGATCCGGGCGTCCCGGATCAGCCCGAGGGCCGACTCCACATCGGCACGGCGCTGCGGACGGACCGCCGCACGTGCCTCGGCCTCCACGAAGCTCTGCACACCGATGCTGATCCTGGTCGCTCCTCGGTCGGCGAGCACGGCCAGCCGGTCGGCCGTCGCGGTCGACGGCGATGTCTCGACGGACAGGGGCACCGACCGGAGATCGGCGCCCATCCGCTTTTCCGCGATGTCGCACAGGCGCTCCAGCTCGCCGGCGGTGAGGAAGGTGGGGGTTCCGCCGCCGAAGGCCGCCGCGGCGAACCGCACCGGTTCCGTGTCGCCCAGCGCGTCCCGCACGGCCGTCGCCTGGCGGTCCAGTGCGTCGAGGTAGCGGGTGGTGAGCTCGTCGGGGGCGCCGATGCGGGTGAAGAGGTTGCAGAAACCGCAGCGGACCTCGCAGAACGGTATGTGGAGATAGAGCGAGAGCGCGTCCTTGCGTTCCCCGGCCCACAGCTCACTCAGCGCGGGCCGCCCGTCCGGGTGCTCGGACAGGCTGCCGTACGCCGTCTTGTGCGGATAGGCGTAGACGTAGCTCTGGTACGGACGGGGGGTGCGGCGGGGGGAGTGCGGACTGTTCATCGGGCGGTGGCCCCCGGTTCCAGGAAGAAATGGGCGTACGGAACGGTCCAGACGGACTCGTGCCCGAGCCGGTGACCGGTGTAGCCGTCGTCGCCGTATGCCGTGCCGTGGTCGGAACAGACGACGGCGAACGCGCGGCGGCGGCTGCTCGCGGCGGCGAAGAGGCGGCCGACATGGGCGTCGACGTACTCCAGCGCGGCGGCGTGGGTGGCGCGGCTGTCACCCGCGTCGCGGGTCGCCCCCGGCAGGTGGAACCAGTTCGGCTGGTGCAGCGCGGAGACGTTGACGAAGAGGAACAGCCGTTGTCCGGCGGGAAGCCGCTCGACGACACGTTCGGCGCGGGTCACCTGCGCCTCGAAGGACGTGCAGGAGGCGACGCCGAACTCGGGCTCCCAGTGCGCCTCCTGGAACATCCCGGGCAGCACCGAGCCGAGCGGTGCCTGCCGGTTGAAGAACCCGACGCCGCCGATGCACACCGTGCGGTAGCCGGCCGCGGCCAGGCCCGACACCAGGTCGGGGGTGTCGAAGACGAAGGTGCGCTCCGCGGTGGTCTCGCTGCCCGCGAACCGGGCGGCGAACAGCCGCGGATGCGGCCCCGGGGCGGCCGGCGTGGGCAGGAACCCCGCGAAGATCGCCTGGTGCGACGCATACGTGAAACTCCCCGGGGCATGCCGCCGCTCCCACCCGCCACCCGGCAGGTGCCGGGCCAGGTTCGGGATGCGGCCGGCGGCCGCGAGCTCCGCCGCGACGTCGTACCGCAGGGTGTCCAGGGTGACGAGCAGCAGATCGTGGCTGCCGACGACCTCGCTCATATCGGGGTTCAGGGCGTCCACGACGCCGGAGGGAGGTTCAGGACGCTGCGTCGGCACGGTGGTTCCTTGCTCTGTTCAGTACGGCGGCGACCTGCGCCGCATAGGTGTCCAGGCCCTCGGCGCCACTGCCCGGCAGACCGGTCAGCCGCGGCAGCAGATCACCGAAGGCGTTGACCTCACCGACGGCGAAGCGCCGCCAGCCGGTCGACGGCAGCAGATCGACGCCCACGCACAGCGTGTCCCGGAAGGCGGCGCCCGCCCGCTCGCACACGGCCAGGGCCTCGCTCCAGCTGCCGCCCGCCGCCTCGACGGCGGCCCGCGCCTCGTCCAGATCACCGCGCGCACCGCCGAGGTGCAGATTGGTCATGGGGGAGCGGCTGGTGCGCACGACGGCATGGGTGGCGCGGCCGTCCACCACCACGACCCGCAGATCCGCGGCCCGGCCGCGCTGCGAGGCCTTCGGCAGCCAGCGTTCGATGTGCAGACCGTCCGGCGCGAGGGCGTCCACGATCGCCGCCACCTCCCGCTCCGTGGTGAGGTGACGTACCCGCAGCGAGTTGTGGAGCCGTCCCTCCGGGGTCCGCTCGACGGACGTGGACGCCCGGATCCGGCCGGGCCCGGCCGTCTCGACCGCCAGTACCCCGGAGGCGGAGGACCCGTGCGCGGGCTTCACGAACACCCTCGGCATCCGGCGGTCCGCCATCAGCCCGCGCACATCCGCCCAGCCGCGCACGGGCGGCGCGGTGCGGCCCGACGTCGGCGAGGGAGGCACCGGCACCCCTGCCGCGTCCAGCACGCCGTGGCAGAGGCGCTTGTCGAACAGCACCGCGATGTCGCCGGGACCGTCCAGCAGCACCGCACCCGCCTCGGCCGCCGCCCGCGCCACCTCCCGTACAGCGGAGGTGAACCGTGCGTACCAGAGCGACGAACCCTCCACCCTGGTCGGGTCGTCGACGCCGCGCAGCAGCCGCTCGACCTCGGCGTCCTCACCGGGCGAGTCGATGCGTACGGTCTCCCCGGGCAGGAAGACCGCCGCGCCCGTCAGCACGTCGAGCCAGGACACGGTGCGGGCCGGCGGCAGTCCGGCGGCGCGCACGGCGTCCAGGAAGAGGCCGGTCCGGCGGTTGCCGGGATTGCCGACGACCGCGAAGCGCGGCGGCGCGCTATTCGCTGACCGCGACATAGCGGGGTTCGTCGTCCGCTGGATCCCAGGAGTCCGCCTCGTCGAGATCGAGGCGGGTGCCCGACCGGCCGCACAGCTCCCAGAGGCGCTCCATCAGCGGATCGCCGAGGTAGTGGTGACGCAGATCCAGCGACGTCAGATGGGTGAGCGGCTGACCGCCGAGGAGCGCCTCGGCTCCGGTGTCGCCGAGGGTGCCCATGGACAGTGCGAGCGACTCCAGCTGGGCGACGACCGGGGCGGAGGCCACCGCCGCGGCTATCTCGTCCTGGATCTCGCTGTTCTGCAGGCCGAGATGGCGAAGCCGGGGAAATCCGCCGCCCGCCAGCACCGGCCGCAGGTCCTCGACCGTGGCGTCGCCGCCGTACCAGGCAGAACCCAACCAGAGCTCCAGCCGCTCCAGGGCTGGCAGTTCGCAGGCCCCGACCGCCCGTACGACATGACCGGGCAGGCCGCCGGACTCGAACCTCAGCGACCTCAGCGCCTCGTGCCGCACCGGACGCAGCCGCAGCACCTCCTCCTCGGGGACACTGTCCCCGCCGCCGCGCACGGTCAGCTCCTCCAGGAGCGGGAACGCGTCGAGCACCGGCGTGATGTCGCACATGTCGAGCCACGACACCTCGCACTCCTCGCCGACCACATCGGCGAGGAACAGCGCGCGCAGATCCGTGAAACGGCCCGCCGCCGAGGCGAGCTGTCCGACGACGGGGGCGAGTCCGGAGAACTCGTCCTCCCACCAGGGGCCGATCAGCAGGGCCCGGACCCCGGCCGTGTCGACCGTGTCGAGGAAGTGCTGCCAGAGCTCCGGGAACGTCACCTGCTCCTGGCCGCAGTCCAGCCGCCAGGCCACCGACTCCGCCGCGGGCAGCGCCCGGACCTCGGCGTCGTCCAGGAACGGCAGGGTCAGCACGGGAAGGCCGTGGAAGACCTCGGGGTGTTCGATGCCGTTCATCGCCGCATCACTCCGACACCGTGGTGTAGCGCCCCTCGGCCCCGCGGTCGCCCCACGGCTCGCAGCGATCCGAGAGATCGACCCGTACGCCGTACGGCTCCAGGGCCCCGGCGATCCGGCGCTCGACCGGCTCGGAGAGGAAGTGGTGGTGCAGATCGAGCACGTCGAGATGGGTCAGCGGCTGGCCCTCCAGCAGCGCGGCCGCGCCCTCGTCCCCGAGGGTGCCGCACGACAGGTCGAGCGTGCGCAGCCGGGCCACGAGCGGGGCCGAGGCGATGGCCGCCGCGATCTCGTTCTCCACCTCGCTGTTGCGCAGACCGAGATGGTGCAGGGCCGGGAACCGGGTGCCGGACAGCAGCGGCGCGAGATCTGCCACGTCGGTGTCGCCCCCGTAGGCGGAGACACCCAGCCAGAGATCGAGCCGCTCCAGCGAGGGCAACTCGCTGTCCAGCACCCCGCGCACCACCGCGACCGGCAGCCCGCCCGTCTCGATCGTGAGCGAACGCAGGCGCTCGTGCCGGGTGGGCGGGAAGACGAGATCCGTTCCGCCGCGCACCCCGAGCTCCACCAGCGCGGGGTAGGCGGAGAGCAGAGCGGTGACGTCGCTCTGCTGGATCCAGGAGATCTCCGACTCCTCCATCGTCAGATCGCCGACGAACACCGCCTCCAGCGACGTCAGCCGGTCGGCGGCGGCTGTCACGAGCCCGATCGGGAAGGACGAGTCCTCCTCGTACGACTCGCCCCACTGCCCGATGATCAGCGCCCGCACTCCGGCCGGATCGACGGTCTCCAGGAACGAGGCGAACTCCTGCTCCCAGGTGCGCTCCTCGTCCTCGTACGGGTCGACCAGGACGCGCCAGGCAGCCGCGTCGGCGGCCGGCCGGGGGCCGTCGTCCGTCCCGGACTGGAAATCGACGGCCGGAAGGCCGAGCAACTCGTGCAGGTGGTCCACATCGGACATGGCCCTGAGCTCCTGATGACGGCGATGGATTGATGTCCGCAAGGTGTATCAAGTCCCACTGACAACGGGGCGACCGGGCCCGGCGTCCGGCGCTCCGCGGCTCATTGTCAGACCCCCGTCGTAGCGTTTTCCACGTGGCCGGCACAGCAGGTGCCGGCCGGGATGGGAGACGTCTGTGTACCGGCAGGGCGATGTGCTGATCATGGCGCTGGAGGAATCCGAGGTGCCCCCGAACCTCCTGGACGCGCCGGGCGAACTGCGCGACGGGCGGGGCCGGCTGGTGCTCGCGCTCGGTGAGGTCACCGGACACGCGCACGCGGTGCCGGGGCCGGGACGGCTGATCCGGGAGGGCGGGGTGTTCGGCCCGATGCTGCTCCACCTGCCCGACGGCGGACGTGTGGTGCACGAGGAACACGCGGTGATCCCCCTGCCGCAGGGCTGGTTCCGCGTGGTGCGCCAGCGGGAGTACGCGCCGGGGGCGGTCCGCATCGTCGCGGACTGACCGGCCCGGCCGGCCGGGCCTCCGGTGCCGGGCGGCGAAGAGAGCGATCCGTGGAACGCGGTCAACAGGGAACAGGGGACGGGGAGACGATGCAGTACGTGGAATCATGGCGGGCCGTGGCGGCGGAGACCGGCGCGGCGGACCGGGCGGCGGCCGAGGACGGGGTGCGGCTCGCCTACCGCAGCGCGGGGCTGGCCGAGCCGGAACAGTTCGTCTGGGCCGATTCGCCCAGGGAGGCCGTCGGGATCGTGAAGCAGCTGGCCGACGCCGGCCGCTCGGTCCGGGAGGAGGTGAGGACCCGGCCCTGGGCGGAGGAACGGCGCCGGATGTACGACGAGCTGGGCCCGGCCGGCTGGTCCGCGCTCTGGTCCGCCACCGGCGCCCAGTTGTGGGAGAGCACGGCGGCACTCGCCGACCGGATACGGGCGGGCGTCGTCGCCGGACTCGCCGAGCGGCCCGAGGACGAGCCGGATGTGCGGCTGCTCCTCCTCGACGCGGTCCTGGGACAGCACGACGCGGCGTGGCTCGCCGCGTTCGACGGCCGGGGCGACCGCCTCGAAGGACTGTCGGCCGTGGCCAGGAACGCGGGCTGGTGGTGGCCCTACGAGCGCGCCGTGGTGATCAGCGAGCGCCCCGAGACGCTGCACCGCGACGAGGCGGGCAGGCTCGACCGCGGCGACGGACCCGCGCTCTCCTACCGGGACGGGTTCGGGCTGTACGCCTGGCGCGGCATGCCGGTGCCCGCCGACTTCCTGGCCGAGCTGACCGCGCTCACCCCCGAACGGATCCGGGCCGAGGAGAACGCCGAACTGCGGCGCGTGATGCTGGAGTTCTACGGATACGACCGCTACCTCACCGAGTCCGGCGCCGCACCGGTCCACCGGGACGAGACGGGCATCCTCTGGCGGATCGCGCTCGACGGCGACGAGGACGTCGTCATGGTCGAGGTGGTCAACTCCACCCCGGAGCCGGACGGGACGCATCGCACGTACTGGCTGCGGGTGCCGCCCGCGACCCGGACCGCGAAGGACGGCGTCGCCTGGACGTTCGGACTGCAAGGGGAGTCCTACGTACCCCTGCGCCAGACCTGACGGGTCCACCGGAGGGCGCTGCGCGGTCCGGGGGTCAGGCCGTCAGCGTCTCGTGGTCGATGCCGAGTTCACGGGCGAGTGCCTGTTCGGTCCACTCCAGCATCGTGGCCCGGGAGAGCGGACCCGCGTACGAGGTCATCTGCACGGCCAGGCCGTCCAGCAGAGCGGTCAGCCGCCAGGCCACGGACATCGGGTCGTCGCAGTGGAACTCGCCCGCGGCCGCGCCCTCCTCGATGACCTCGGCCAGCTCCGCCTTCCACTGCTGGTCGAGATCGCCCGCCACATTGCGCAGCGCGGGGTCGCGGAGTGAGGCGGCCCAGCCCTCGATCCACAGCCGCCAGCCCTTGGCCTGGCCCGTCGGGGCGTACCAGCGGACGGCGGCGCGCAGCCTGCGCACCGCCGTGGTCCGGCGGGTCAGCAGCTTGCGCAGGTGGGTGAGATCGGCCTCGGCCGCGTGCGCGAAGGCGGCGGCGACCAGTTTCTCCTTGGTCGAGAAGTGGTAGAGCACGAGTGCGTTGCTCACACCGAGGACGGAGGCGACATCGGCGATCCGTACCGCCGCGACACCTCGCACCTCGATCTGCTCGACGGCAGCGCGCAGCAGCTCCTCGCGTCGCTCCGCCACACTCAACCGCACTCTTCCCACGGCGTCACCCTAACGAATGCCCGCCCCGGGCAGGCCGGGGGCCGTCAGGGCTCGGTCAGCGGTACCAGCCGAAGCGTTCCGTCATCACCGGCAGCCGGTCGGCGACGACGGCGTGGGCGGCCGCCCGCGGGGTGCAGCCGTCCGCCGCGGCCCGGGTCAGCACGAGTTCGACGAGCGCGCGCATCGCACGCCGGGTGTGCGCGAAGGCCTCGTCGGCGCCGGCTCCGATGTCGCCGAACAGTGTCCACCACCACCAGGCGTTGGTACCGGAGTTGACGACGACGTCGGGCAGCACCGTGATCCCGCGCTCCGCGAGCAGCGCCTCGGCCTCGGGCAGCACGGGCATATTGGCCGCCTCGACCACCCAACGGGCCCTGATCCTCGCCTGGTTCGTCGCGTCTATGGCGTAGGAGACGGCCGCGGGCACGAGCACCTCCACGTCCCTGTCCAGCCAGGCCCCGGCGGGCAGCTCGCGGTCCGTCCCGCGCAGCGCGCCGCGGTCCACCGTCCCGTGGGCGTCCCGGGCGGACAGCAGGGCCTCGACGTCGAGGCCGGCTGGGTTGGCGATCGTGCCCTTGACATCGGCGACGGCGACCACCCGCAGCCCGGCCCGCGACAGGAACCGGGCCGTCGCGCCGCCCATGGTGCCCAGACCCTGCACGGCGACCCGCGCCCCGTCGTACGCGACCCCGTCCCGGTCCAGCGCGGCGAGGGCCGACTCGGCGACGCCGCAGCCGCCGACCAGCTCGTCCAGACCGATGCCGTCCACCTCGACGGCGAAGGCGTCGGCCAGCCGCTGCCGGGCCGCGGTCTCGTCGTCGAGCAGCGGATAGACGGCCTCGATGGAGGAGACGAGCCCGGCCTCCGCCGCCGCCCGGTCGACCAGGTCCTGGCTGAGCCCCAGGTCCTCGCCGGTCGTCCAGATGTTCTCGACGTACGGACGCACGGCCCGCAGGTAGCGCACCAGGACGCCGTAGGCGGCCGGATCGCGGGGATCGCAGTCGATGCCGCCCTTGGCGCCGCCGAGCGGCACGTAGCGGGCCCCGGCGCGGTCCGCGTCGAAGTGGAGGGCTTCCTTCATCGTCATGCCGCGGGCCAGCCCGGTCACCTCGTCGAGGGTGCAGCCCGCCCGCATCCGCAACCCGCCGCTGGACACCCCGCGCACCAGCCGGTCGACGACCAGGTGCCCCTGGCGGCCGGTGACGTGGTCCGTCCAGGTCAGGGAGATCAGCGGGGCGGGCGGGGACACCGGAGGCGTCGTCATCGGGAGTTCTCCTCGGTCACTGCGATCGGGGCGGGCCCGGGGGTGATGAACCGGAACGGAACCGGAACCGGGGCCGTGCGGTCCGGCGCCGCCGTGCGGCGGCGATCTTTTACTGAATCGCGAGTCAGTATCGGGAGACGGGGCGCCGCTGTCAACGCGGCCTGTGCCGAATCACCGCCCGGTGGCCGGATGCGTCCGCGCGGAGGCGCTGAAGCGGATGTCCGGTGCCGGATGCGGAATCCTTCGCACGGTCCGGACGTTGGATCCGGCATGACGGGATTCGATGCACAGCAGGATGCGCTCCTTCGGCTGTTCTCCGAGGGAAACAGCGGCGTACTGGTCACGCTCAAGCGGGACGGCAGGCCCCAGCTGTCCAATGTCAACCACTTCTACTACCCGGACGAGCGCATCGTCCGGGTCTCGGTCACCGAGGACCGCGCGAAGACCCGGAACCTGCGTCGGGACCCGCGGGCGAGCTACCACGTCACCAGCGAGGACCGCTGGGCCTGGACCGTCGCGGACGGCACCGCGGACCTCACTCCGGTGGCCGCCGATCCCGAGGACGCCACCGTGGCGGAGCTGGTCACCCTCTACCGCGACGTCCAGGGGGAGCACCCGGACTGGGACGACTACCGCCGGGCCATGGTCAGGGACCGCCGGGTGGTGCTGCGTCTCCATGTCGAGCACGTGTACGGGCAGCCGCGTGGCTGAGGCGGACCGTGCGGGCCGCCATCCCGTTGGGTGCTCTGCTCTCGCACTGTCGTACCCCCCGACCATAATGAGATGACACCGACTCCCTCAGGAGATCTTGTGACCGGCGCTGACTCCAAGCTTCCGCTCCGTACCAGACTGCGTGCGCTGCGGCCCGCCGACTTCGGGGCGGACCCGGGCGGCACCCGTATGGAGCGCATTCGTCGTTCCCCCAACTTCGTCGACGGGGTGTTCCAGAACCCGGTGGGGGCACGGACCAGGCCGTCGGGTTCCGCTCTGGAGTTCGCGAAGACCTACTTCCGCAAGGAGGAACGGGCGCTCAGATCGCCGACCGGTGATGTGCCGGTCCACGCCACCACCCTGGCCGATCTCGCCACGCCCCCCGTCTCCGGGCTGCGGCTCACCTGGATGGGGCATTCCAGTGTGCTCGCCGAGATCGACGGCCGGCGGGTGCTGTTCGACCCGGTCTGGGGCGAGCGCTGTTCGCCCTTCGCGTTCGCCGGGCCCAAGCGCCTGCATCCCGCTCCGCTGCCGCTCGGCGTGCTCGGCCCGGTCGATGTGGTGGTGATCTCCCACGACCACTACGACCACCTCGACCTTCCGACGATCAGGGCGCTGGCCCTTACGGACACGGCCTTCGCGGTGCCGCTCGGGGTCGGGGCGCACCTGGAGCGCTGGGGCGTGCCCCTGGAGCGGATCCGTGAGCTCGACTGGAACGAGACCACGGAGGTCGCCGGGATCAGCCTCACCGCCACCCCGGCCAGGCACTTCTGCGGCCGCGGCCTTCGCAACCAGCAGCACACCCTCTGGGCGTCGTGGGTCGTCTCAGGGCCCGAGCACCGGATCTACCACAGCGGTGACACCGGATATTTCCCCGGCTTCAAGGAGATCGGCGCCGAGCACGGGCCGTTCGACGCCACCATGATCCAGATCGGTGCGTACAGCCAGTACTGGCCCAAGGACCACTCGAACGGCAGGCCGGAGCCCGGTGCGTGGCCGGACATCCACATGAGCCCCGACGAGGGGCTCCAGGCCCATCTGGACCTTCAGGGCGACGACCCGGCGGCCGGCGTCATGCTTCCGATCCACTGGGGGACGTTCAACCTCGCACTGCACCCGTGGGCCGAGCCCGCCGAGTGGTCGATGCGCGCCGCCCAGTTCGTCGGGGCGACCATGGTGGCTCCGCGTCCGGGCAGTCCGTTCGAGCCCGCCGATCCTCCGGCGGTCGAACCGTGGTGGCGTGCCGTGGCGGCGGAGCCCGCGGCGGGGTGGGGCAACTGGCCCCCGGTCCACGTACAGCTTCCCGGCGGGGCCATGGCACCCGCCCCCGCTCCCGGCCGTGACCGTGATCGGGCCGCCCAGGCCTGACGGGCGGGATGCCCTTCGGTACGCCCTCGCGGTGCGTCAGGGCGGAAGGCGTGGCGCACGGCCACCGCGAGGCCGGTGCGGCGGCGGTCGTGGCCGGCGTCGGGCCGGCCGTCGTCGCGGTGCGGGTGAGGCTGCCCGTCCAGGCCGATGCGCCGGTGACCGGTCTCGACGCGGCTCGGGCGGCGGGGCTCAGGGCACGGACGCGCCCCACCCGGGCCACCTGGGTGGGCCGCCGACCCTGACCGCCCGGGGGTGTCGGCGCCCATACGGCCGGGCAAGGGCCGAACGGCGGTACGCTGCCCGCGGGAAGCGGGTGCGGTGCGGCGGCTTCCCGGTGCACCCCCTTCCAGCGGCTCGCATATCCGTCGGGCACGGCCGTGACCGGCATCGGTGCACCTTCACCTTCGAGGGAGCGACCACAGGGGGCGGCCATGCTGCGGGTGCACTTCACCTCCGAGGACCTGGCGCGGGTCCGGGTCGCCCCGGGGCCGGACTTCCTCTGGGAGATCAGCAACAGCGTGCAGACCCTGCAACGGCGCGACGGAGAAAGGGTGTTCGGCGCGTGGCGCCGCTGGGTGCGGCCCCGGCTCTCCGCCAGCCCCCGGCTGCTGTCCGCCCTGCTGCCCCCGCGCGGGTACTCGCCGGACTTCCTCACCCCCACCACCGGTGACCGGGCCACCCTGCAGGCGGCCGTCGACACCTTGATGAGCACCCCGCGCCCACGGCTGCGAACGGATCTGACGCAACTGGCCGCCACCCTCCAACTGCCCGGCTGGGTAGGCTCATTGGCCGGGGGAGACACCGACACCCTCCGACGGCTCGGCGAGGCGCTGCGCACCTATCAGCTGGAGGCGCTCGCACCGTACTGGCAGCGCGTCCACGCACACATAGACGCCGACCGCGCCCTCCGTCTGCGCAGTCTCCTCGACGGCGGCACCGAGGGGTTGCTGGCCGGGCTCGGGCCGCAGTTCCGCTGGCGCCCGCCCGTGCTGGAGGTGACGTACCCCGTCGACCAGCAACTCAGGTTGAGAGGAAGGGGACTTGTGCTTCAGCCTTCGTTCTTCTGCTGGCCCACCCCGATCACCCTGGCCGACGGGGATCTGCCGCCCGTTCTCGTCTACCCCATCCACCACACCACGGACTGGGCAGGACCCGCCCCCGCCCGCTCCGCGGAGGGATCCGGACCGCTGGGCCCGCTGCTCGGCCACACCCGGGCGGGCGTCCTGCGCGCGACCCGTACCGGATGCACCACGGTCGAGGCCGCCCGGCTCCTGGACGTGACCCACCCCGCCGTCAGTCAGCACCTGAACGTGCTCCGTGCGGCGGGCCTGGTCGCCACCGTGCGCAAGGCCGGACGCTCCTTCCATGTCGCGACGGCCGAAGGGCGGGCCCTGCTGGCGGCCGAGGAGCGGACCCGGCGATAGCCGCAGTGCCGGGGCCCGTTCAACTCCGCCGGTAAGCCTGAACTTTCATTCCTTGCGCCCTTCGCGGGCCAGGAACCACGCTGACTCCAGCCGCCGTACCCGGCCGTGCCGCGCAGAGCCGTGGCGCTCATCGGCCGGGCGCTTGTGCCGAACGCGTTTCTTCCCGCAAGGCCCGTCCCTCCCCACCCTCAGGAGCCTTTATGCGCAGGAGACTTGTGTCCTCCGCGATCGCCGTCGCCGCCGTCGGAATTCTCCTCCACCCCGGTACGGCCCAGGCGTCGCCCGCGCCGCACACCCCGGCCGTGTCCGTGCTCGCCCACGGAACGAAGGCCGGTACCGCCGTCGTCAGCGGGCACAACCAGCCCGGCACCCGGCTGGAGGTCGACTCCGGCCGCACCCTCAGCGGGCACTGGCTGGCGATCGACTACCAGGTTCAGGAGACCGGGTACTGGTGCGGTCCGGCCGCCACCCGCATCGCGCTCTCGGCCCGGATCGCCCCGCCCAGCCAGGGTGCTCTGGCCGGGCAGCTCGGCACGACCCAGGCCGGCACCGACCACATCGGCCAGGTCACCGGCGTACTCAACGCCAACCTCGGCGGAGGCTGGTACGAGACCAAGGAGATGCCGAACGACCCGCCCACCCAGGGGCAGCGGGACCTGCTGTGGAACGACATCGTCTTCGACATCGACCGCAACTACCCGCTGGTGGCCAACATCGTCGCCCCGCCCGGCAACCAGCCGCCCGGCTACCCGTCGGACCAGACGATCTATCACTATTTCACCGTCTTCGGCTACGACGAGGTGGACCGCACCGTCCTCATCGCCGACCCCGCCTCGTTCAGTGGCAACCAGATCTACTGGATTTCCTTCGATCAGCTCGCCACGCTGATCCCGCCGAAGGGCTACTCGGCGTGACGTGTTCCCTTCCCACCAGGAGGCCGTGTTGAGCAGCTACCGTCCCACCCGCAGAAACGTCATCAAGGCCGCCGGCGGGATCACCGCCGCGATGGCTCTGGGCACCGGGGGCATCCTCGCGGCCGCGTCCCCGGCCAGTGCGGCGGGTGACGGCTTCGGGCTGCGCATCGTGGACCGCAACGAGGCCGATCCGCGCATGTGGTACTACCGGTTCGCCACCGACGCGATCGGCTGGAACCCGGGCGTCAACGTCCTGCTGCCCGACGACTACCACACCGCCGGACGCACCTACCCGGTCCTCTACCTCTTCCACGGGGGCGGTACCGACCAGGACTTCATCACCTTCGACCGCGCGGGCATCCGGGACTGGACGGCCGGAAAGCCGGTCATCGTCGTGATGCCCGACGGCGGGCACGCGGGCTGGTACTCCAACCCGGTCAGCTCCAACACCGGTCCCCGCAACTGGGAGACCTTCCACATCAACCAGCTCCTGCCCTGGGTCGACGCGAACTTCCGTACCTACGCCGAGTACGAGGGCCGTGCCGTCGCCGGGTTCTCGATGGGCGGCTTCGGTGCCCTGAAGTACGCGGCCAAGTACTACGGCCACTTCGCCTCGGTGAGCGCCCACTCGGGCCCGGCCAGTCTGCGCCGGGACGCCGGACTGGTCGCCCACTGGGCCAACGCCTCCGCGGCCGCCTTGGACCTGGGCGGCGGCACGATCTACGGCGTGCCGCTGTGGGACGAGGCCAGGGTCAGCGCCGACAACCCGGTCGAGCGGATCGAGAGCTACCGGAACAAGCGGATCTTCCTGGTGGCCGGCACCAGCCCCGACCCGGTCAACTGGTTCGACACGGCCAACGAGACCCAGGTGCTGGCCGGCCAGCGGGAGTTCCGGGCCCGCCTCGGTGACGCCGGGATCCCGCACGAGTGGTACGAGGAGCCGGGCGGACACATGATCCGCGACTACATGGTCCGCCGCGACCTCGACGGCATCGTCGCCCGGCTCCGCAAGGCGTAAGGCCCGCACGGACACCCGGGCTCACCAGCGCCCCCCGTACGGCCTGGCCCGGCGGACAGGCCGTACGGGGGAGCGGGACAGTGCTCCCCCGTACGCCAGGACAAGCCCCCTCGATACCCGTCGAGGGGGCTTGTCGCGTGCGGCGCCGGACGCGGTCACCGGTCGGTCTTAATCGGTCGCTCGTGCGAGAGGTCATACCAGAGCGGGACGGATGGCGGGCAAGTTCCACAACTGCCCGTCGCACCATCGCCATGGGCGACTACCGTGTGTGTCCGGTGATCAACGGTGGGCTCATGTTCCCCGGGCCCGCCCGGCCGACGATCCGAGAATGACCGACCACCGTAGGCGCCACCACATGGATACCGATTCCTGGGGCCCCACGTACCGAGGACGCTGATGTCTCAACTTCGCGCACCCGACGCGCGACCGGAACGCCGAGAGGGCGGGCGCCACGGCCGACCGGGTGCCCGTTCCCACTCGGCCGCGGCCAGGCCGCGCGCTGCCCAGCCGTCCCCCGAGGCGCGTATACGCCCCCAACTCCTGCGCACCGCGGTGCTGCCGGCCGTGGCCGTTATGCTGACCGGCGCCGCGGCCGTCATCCTCACGGTCCGCTCCACCGGCGCTGCGCCGTCCACGGAGCTCTGGACCGCGCTCGGCGCCGCCGCGGCGCTGGCGGTCGCCGCCGTGGCGGCGGCCTTCCTCGCCGCCAACCGCGTCGCCACCACCGTCCTGGGCCGCTGCTTCGCCCTGCGCCGGGCCAGCGCGCAGGGCCAGGCCGAACTGCAACAGGTGGTGGAACAGCTCCGCAACGGCGAACCCGTACCCACGCGCCGGCCCCCGCAGCCCACCGCCCCCGGCAGCGACGCCTTCGAGCTGCTGGCGCAGGAGCTCGGCCGGCAGCAGGAAGGGGCCGTCGCCGCCGTCGTACAGGCGTCCCGGCTCTCCGAGCACAGCGGCGAGGACCAGAAGGTCGAGGTCTTCGTCAACCTCGCACGCCGGCTTCAGTCGCTCGTGCACCGCGAGATCCAGCTGCTCGACGAGCTGGAGCACGAGGTCGAGGACCCCGATCTCCTCAAGGGCCTCTTCCAGGTCGACCACCTGGCCACCCGGATCCGCCGCCACGCGGAGAACCTCGCGGTCCTCGGCGGCGCCGTCTCCCGGCGGCAGTGGAGCAACCCGGTCACCATGACCGAGGTGCTGCGCTCGGCGATCGCCGAGGTCGAACAGTATCCGCGGGTCAAGCTCGTGCCCCCGATCGACGGGACCCTCCGCGGGCACGCCGTGGCCGACGTGATCCACCTCCTGGCCGAACTGGTCGAGAACGCCACGGTGTTCTCCGCCCCGCAGACCCAAGTGCTGCTGCGCGCCCAGCGCGTCACCGCCGGTCTCGCCCTGGAGGTCGAGGACCGGGGCCTGGGCATGCCGGGCAACGAGCAGAAGCGGATGAACGCCCTGCTCGCCGACCCCGACCAGGTCAATGTCGCCCGGCTGCTCCAGGACGGCCGGATCGGCCTGTTCGTGGTGGCCTCGCTGGCCCGCAGACACGGCATCGCCGTACGTCTGCAGAGCAATATCTACGGGGGCACGCAAGCCGTGCTCGTGCTTCCGCAGTCCCTGCTCGGGGCCGAGGACGACGCCTCCGCCGGAGCCGCACCGGCGCCACCCCCCGGCCCCGTGCACCGTCCGCCGCCACTGGACGAGGGCGCCGCACACCGGGATCTCGGACCGGGCCCGACGCCCGCTCCCGAGCCGGAGCGCCGGCCGTACGTGCCGAGCCAGCAGCCGCGGACGCACCAGCCGCCGCAGCAGACCCGGCGCCACGGCGAGGGCCCACCGCTCCCGCTGCGGGCCGAACGCCTCGACCGGCCCGCCCCCGCGGAGGCCGGCCCCGGCATCCCGTCGAGGGAAGAGGCGGCGCCGGCGCTCCCCGCCGAGCCCGGAGCCGTCCGCGGCACGATGGGGCGGCCGCAGCTTCCCAGGCGTGCCAACCAGGAACATCTGGTCCCGCAGCTCAGGGACGCTCCCGCCCCGCGCACCGAGGACGAACCCACCCTGCACGACCCGGGCCTGGTGGCAGCCTTCCGGCGCGGCATCGACCTCGCAGAGGCCCGTGCCGAATCAGAGCCCGGACCGGGTTCCGGCTCCGGAGCGGAGGCCGGGTTCGGGACGGCTCCTGGCGTGGTGGCAGCGGCCGCGGCACCACTCGATCCGCTTCCGGTCCGCGGTGCCACGCCGCCAGGGGAACTCCTCCGGGCCGGCTCCTACCACAGCGATCAAGACCCACTCGAAAGCAACACCTCCAAGGAGTAGATGCACCATGGCGACCGATATGTCGTCCGGTCAGGTCTCGGACCTCGACTGGCTGCTGAGCGGGCTGGTACAGCGCGTGCCCTACACCCGCAGCGCGGTCCTGCTCTCCGCCGACGGGCTGGTGAAGTCCCTCCACGGCATGGACGCCGACAGCGCCGACCACATGGCGGCACTGGCCGCCGGCCTGTACTCCCTCGGCCGCAGCGCCGGGGCGCGGTTCGGGGACAACGGGGAGGTCCGCCAGGTGGTGGTGGAGCTCGACTCGACGCTCCTCTTCGTCGCCACCGCCGGTTCCGGCACCTGTCTGGCCGTGCTCGCCGGGCGCAGCGCCGATGCCGCCGTGCTGGGCTACGAGATGGCCATGCTGGTCAAGAGCGTCCGGCCCTATCTGATGACCCCGACCAGACAAGCGGCCGGGATGCCGGGCGCCACGGGGCTGTGAGCGTGTCGGCCACCCAGGACGCGCCGTTGCTCGACGATGCGGCAGGCCGCCTCATCCGCCCGTACACGGTGAGCGGCGGCCGCACCCGTCCCACCACCGTGCTCGACCTGCTCTCCCTGGTCATGGCCACCGGGAATGTTCCGCAGGACCACCTCGGCCCCGAGCACTCCGTGGCGCTGGGGCTGTGCGGCGGCCCCACCTCGGTGGCCGAGATCGCCGCGCACCTGCGGCTGCCCGCGGTCGTCACCAAGGTGCTCCTCTCCGACCTGGTCGACTGCGGAGCGGTCACCGCGCACCCGCCCGCCTTCCATGACATGCCCACTGACCGATCCCTGCTGGAGGCAGTGCTCGATGGCTTACGACGACAGCTCTGACGGTTTCGACAGCTCCGCCCCGTACCCGGGGACCGGGGGCCCCGGAAACGTCGGCTACGCCGAGGGCCCCGGGAGCGCTGGTCACGCCGGGGCCCCCGGGCACGCGGGGTACGCGGACGCTCCCGGATCCATCGGCCACGCGGAGGCGCCCAGCAGTCCCGAGGGCTTTCCCGTCGCGCTCAAGGTGCTGGTGGCGGGCGGATTCGGGGTAGGCAAGACGACCTTCGTGGGCGCGGTCAGCGAGATCGCGCCGCTGAGCACGGAGGAGCTGCTGACCCAGGTCAGCGCGGCGACCGACAGCCTCGAAGGCATCGAGTCCAAGACCTCCACCACGGTCGCCATGGACTTCGGCCGCATCACACTGGACGAGCAGCACGTGCTCTACCTGTTCGGCACACCCGGCCAGGAACGCTTCTGGTTCATGTGGGACGAGCTCTCCCAGGGCGCACTCGGAGCGGTGGTCATCGCGGACACCCGCAGACTGGAGGAGTGCTTCGCGGCCGTCGACTTCTTCGAGCGGCGCGGCATCGGATTCATCGTCGCCGTCAACGAGTTCGACGGCGCGTTCCGCTACGGCCCCGAGGAGGTGCGGGCCGCGCTCGACCTGGCACCCGCGGTACCGGTCGTCCTCTGCGACGCCCGGATCGCCAGCTCGGGAACCGGCGCGCTGGTCACCCTCGTCCAGCACCTCATCAACGCCACCACCGAGCCGGCCCGGCTCTCCGGCCATGGCAGTTTCGGAGTCCATACGTGATCCCGCACGCCATCGGGCGGATGCTGCTGACCCCCGTCGACAGCGAGGCCCCCGTCCGGACCCAGCGGCTGCGCAGTCTCGGTCTGGGGGAGCGGTCCGACGCCTCGTTCGACAACTTCGACGCCTTCGCCGACCGGGTGGCCGAAGTGACCGAAGTGCCCTTCTCGATGGTCAACTTCATCGACGGAAACCGGCAGTTCTACGCCGGGCTGCACACCCCGGCGGGGACCCGCAAGGGCACCGACCTGGGAGCCACGGCGGCGGGCAGCGGCCGCAGCGGCCGCTATGTGGCCCTCGACCACGGCTACTGCCCGCACGTCGTGGTGCGGCGGAGGGCGCTGGTCCTGGAGGACGTCTGCGACTATCCGCGGTTCGCCGGGAATCCGGTCGTCGACGACATAGGCATCCGCTCCTACCTGGGGGCGCCGCTCATCGACCGCACGGGGATCGCCGTGGGCGCCGTCTGTGCCGTGGACACCGTGCCCCGCCCGTGGGGGCGGGCCGGGCTCGACACGATCAAGTCCCTGGCGCAGGAGCTGATCGTGCACATCAACCGCCGGGAGGAGAACAGCATCGGGATCTGAGTCCGGTCCGCCGGCCGAGGCCCGCCGCCGGTCAGACCTCGACCCGGCTCCCGTCCAGGAAGGTCAGGACCACCGCGTCGCCGTCCACCCGTACGCGCACCGCCGTACGGAGCGCTTCCGGATGGACGCTGTCGCGGGAGAGCACGACGAGCGACACATGAACGCTCCGGCCGCCCGGACGGGGCGCGCTGCGCAGATACGGGACCGCCGAGTGCGGTCCGTACGCGTTGGACTCGACATCGCGCGCCACCGCGGCCCCGTCGGCGCCGCCGTCCCACCCGTACAGGGCGACCACCGCGCTGGTCAGCCCCTCGGCCGTGCGGGCGAGTGCCCAGTCCGGCCCCGAAGAGGCGAACGGGCTCGTCCGGTCGGCGACCGCGTGACCGCCCTCCCGGACCACCGCCCCCTCGGGCGACTCGACCCGGTGCACCCGGATCTCCCAGGGGCCGTGCAGCACACTCGTCGTCTCGATCCGGTACGCGTGCTCGTCACCCGGCAGCCGTGCCGCCGACCAGGACGCGGCGACGCGGCCCTCGCAGCGCAGCGGATGGATCCGGCGGCGCCGGGACGGGGTGCCGTCCGGGGCGACCAGGGCCAGGTGGCCGTCGACATCGCGGGCCAGGGCGTGCGGTGCGGATTCCGGCGCGGTCGCCGTCGAGTACGCGAGCTTGGCGTAGTGCGGGTCGTCCTCGCCCGCACCCCGGTCCGGGTCGGCGTCCGGACCGGCTTCAGGGGCCGGCGGGTTGTGGTCGCTGCCGTGGTTGACCAGCCGGACGATTCCGTCGTGCCGGGTACCGTGCAGCAGCCAGCCCGGCGCGGGCAGCGCGGTGTACGTGTCGGACTCCTCGACGGGCAGCGGGAGTTCACGCGCGGTCCACACGGCGTGGTCCGCCGGGAGCAGCAGCCCGAGGAAGCCCTTGCTCGCCCAGTACGGGGAGGCCGGACCCGAGTACGGCTGGGTGGACGGCAGGAAGGTGTCGTACCAGCCGAGCGTCAGCAGCCCCCGCTCGTCCGGTACCCCGCGCTCCGCGAAGTGCCGCAGCGTGCCCGAGGCGAGCCGGCGGGTCAGTCCGGGCGCCAGCGGCGTGCAGTCGGCGAGCGCGCCCATCCACACCGGGGCGAGCGCGGCGAAACGGTAGGTGAGGGAACGGCCCTGGTGGACCGGGGCGCCGTCGGCGCCGAAGAAGTGCTGGTAGCCCTCCAGGAACCGGCTGAGCCGCTCCCGGTAGGCCGCGGCCCGTCCGCCGTCGCCGTCCGGCCCGGCGATCCGCGCCCACAGCAGCGGATACAGATGCATGGCCCAGCCGACGTAGTAGTCGAAATTGCGGCCGTCCCCGTCGGTGTACCAGCCGTCACCGACGTACCAGTCCTCGATCCTGTCCAGTCCGCCCTCGATGTCGGACCGGCTGTACGGGGCGCCGACGGAGGCGAGGAACTGCTCGGACACCACCTGGAAGAGCCGCCAGTTGTTGTCCCAGGTGCGGCCGCCGACGAATCCGGAGAACCAGTCGACGACGCGCTCCTGTACCCCGGCGTCCAGCCGGTCCCAGATCCACGGCCGGGTCTCGTGCAGGGCGACCGCGATCGACGCCGCCTCCACCATCTGCTGCGAACAGTCCGTCAGACGCGGCCACGCCTCCCCGCTCCGGAGGTCGGTGCCGGCCGCCAGACCGGCCGCGTAGCGCTCGGTCAGCGCGGGGTCGACCGCCCCGCCCGCGCCCGCGATCCGGCAGGCGGCGAGCAGGAACGACCGGGCGAAGCCCTCAAGACCGTCCGAGACGACCCCCGACCAGCTGCCGCGGCCGGGCAGCCGGTACTGCGCGAAGCCGGGTGTCGCGTACGGCGTCAGCGCGTCCAGCATCCGGTCGGCGGTCGCCTCCCAGTGCGCCCGGGTCCAGCCGGTACGTGACGACAGGACCCGGTCGGTCGGCGGCAGTTGCAGATGCGGGGCGACGGACATGGTGGCGCTGCTCCTCGGGACGGACGTTCAGGGGGTGGGTTACTGGACGAGTTCGGCGTGGTGGGTGTGGCCGCGGGAGCCGCCGGTTTCGACGGTGAGGACGGCCCTGCGGCCGGGAACGACGCTCACGGTGGCATCGGCATGTGCCACCGACCGCACACGGAAGGGGAGTTCGAGCGTGAGGGAGGTCTGTGTCCGGCCCGGGTCGGCGACCGCGACGGACACCCGCGCTCCCCTTCGCCGTACGAGCACCGACGCCGGGCCGGACGAGAGGATCCCGGCCGCGGACCCGGCGTCCCAGAAGTGCGCGGCGGTCAGTCCGGCGCGGCGGTCCTCCACCGCTTGCGCGGCGGCATGGTTGCTGACGATCCGGACCGGCCGGGAGTGCGCCCAGACCGCCGTCGCGGCGGCCGAGACACCGGGCAGCAGCACATAGGCGTAGCCGTCGTCGGTGGGCGAGATCCCGTGGTCCAGCCGGAGTGTGACGTAGCGTCGGGTGACGGGATCGGCGCTGCCACCCGTGTCCGCTCCCGTGTCGATGTCCCGCCAGGTGCCGGTGCGCTCCTCGCGCAGGGCGTGCAGCACGGCCTCCTCGGGGAAGACGTAGCCGCCGACACCGTCGAGATGCGCCCACCGGGCCCGGCCGAACTCGGCGGACCGGCCCTGCTCCACGGGCTGCGGGACACCGTCGACCAGCAGCCGGTTGCGGCCCCGCGCGCCGAGGTTGCGGTTCTCGACGATCGTCTCGACCGCCCGGCCGTCGCTCGCGGTGATGCCCGCGCCGAGCGCGACCACCGCGTTGTCCAGCAGGAACCACGCCTTCCGGGTCCGAAGCGTGCTGCCCGGGGCTCCGGTCACCTCCATCGCGGCCACCGTGTACCGCCTGTCCAGGACGGCCCCGCCCGCGACGGTGTTCGCCGGCCGGTAGGTGGACGTACCGGCGCCGGTGCCGAGGTCCTCGCGCCGGCGGGTGTCGACCGTGGTGCCGGGGAGCCGGTACGGATCGACGGTCGGCCAGAAGCCGTCGTTGTACTGCCCGAGGTCGTCGCCGTCGTACAGATACGTCATGCCGTCGCCGGTGTACCAGCCGTGCAGGTCCTCGCCGTTGCCCGCCTCGTACGCGGAGATCCGCTTCGACGACAGCGACAGTGCGCAGGCCCAGCCTGGGCGCCGGTGCACCACGCGGTCCATGTCGGCGAGGACGAAGCTGCCCGTCGTGCGCGCCCCGGCGTGGATGTCCCGGTCATCGAGCACGGCCTTGGCCAGGGCCAGTTGGGACAGCGCGGCGAGATCGGCGAAGGGGGTGGTGCGGTTGCGGGTCAGCCAGCCCTTGGCCAGGGCCCGCCAGCGGTCCGCGTAGGAGGCGGGCGCTCCGGACGCGAGCAGCAGGATCGCCGCGACGGCCGCGGCACCGTCCCGGTGGTCACCCGCGCGTTCCCGTGAGACGGCCCGCCCGCGCACCGCATCCATCATCAGCCCGTCGAAGACCACCGGTGCGAAGCTCCGCTCCACGGCCTCGTACATCACCGCCACCTTCGGGTCGGCGACCGCCCACGGTGAATCCGCCAGGAGCGCGATCAGCCAGGCCGCGCCGCCGAGCAGCACAGTGCCGTACGAGCCCGTGTAGGCGACCACGTCGTGCTGGACGAACGAACCGTCCTCGTAGAATCCGTCACCCGAACTCGTGTACCGGAAAAGGCTGTTGCGGCCCGAGTCACGCACGTCGGAGAGTGCGTCACGGGCGGACGCCACCTTGTCCCCGTCCCTGCCGAGCAGTCCGCGCAGCGCCACGATCACGGCCTTGTCGGTGCGGTTGGCACCCGTCTCGGACAGTGCGGGGGAGTTGGTCCGGCGGTCCGCGTCGGGGCAGAAGCGGTCGACGACGCTCAGATAGTCCGTGAGATCACCGGTGGACAGCAGCCCGCGCAGCAGGACACAGCAGTCCATCAGCGCGCGGGGAGCGCCGATCTCCCAGAACCACCAGTTGCCGCTCTCGCCCGCCTGCGGGTGGTAGGCGGTGTCGAAGGTGAAGCGCAGCGCGCCGAGCAGGGCGTCCGCGGTCTCGCCGGCACCCGCCGGAGCCGCGCCGGGCGTGGCCCAGGCGGTGGCGAGGGTGCGCAGCCGGGTGTAGGTCTGCCCGAAGTTGCCCGGATCGGTGACGGGGGAGAGGTCGGCCCACAGCGCGGTACGCCCGCTGCTGCGGTCCAGGGTGTCCCACAGCTCCTTCGCCTCGCTGTTCAGGGCCGCGAGGGCGGCGGCGAAGTCGGGGTCGGACGGGTCGAACCGGCCTCCGGTGATCAGGGTCTCCGCCCGTAGGAGGAGCCCGTCGAAGTCCTGGTCCGCCTCCGGTGCGCTGTCCGGCGCCGTGCCTGCCGCCGGCTCCGCGGCCGCGGCCTGTCCGGCGCCCGCCGCGGGGGCGAGCGCCGCTCCGACGGCCGCGGCGCCACTGGTGGCGAGAAGGGTCCTTCTGCTCAGTCGCACGATGACTCCTTGTCCTCTGCGTGCTCTGCGGTCGGCGTTTTCTGCCGCGTTCAGCCGGAGAGTGTGCTCGGGTCGACGGGCGGCTGGGGCAGGTGCAGGGCCGCGAGTTCCGCCCGTCCCGCGGCGTCGATCGGGAAGGCCCAGGTGTTGACGAAGAAGTCCGTGAGGTCGTGGCCCGCGACGCGGCTCGAGTAGGTGGCCAGTGCCCGGTAGCGCTTGTCGTTCTCCGTGGAGTCGGACTGCGGGTTCTCCTCGCGCACCAGCTTGTGCAGGCGGGGCCAGAAGTCGTCCCCGAAGGCCAGCTCCAGCTGACGCAGCGGCACGAGCTTCTCGTACGCGCCGAAGGACTTCTCGTACGTCAGCCCGGCCGTGCCGAACTTGGCCCGTGAGGTCTGGAAGGCGGTGAGGCCGGTCGCCGGGTCGACCGTGAGCAGGTTGGACGGCTGCTTCAGGGTGCGTTGCGCGGCCAGCGAGTAGATGTTGACCGTGACCTCGGTCAGACCGCCCGGCTTGTACGCCATCTGCTGATGCAGGTGGCCGAGTTCGTGGTAGAGGCCCCAGCCGCGGGTCCGCAGCCCCTCGACGGTCGTGGCCCGGTCGAGATAGGCGCGGGGGAAGCCGTTGTAGCCGTGCGTGGCGTACGCGCCGACACCGGTCGGCACCTTGCTGACCTCGGTGAAGTGGTACGGACCCGCCTTGCGCAGGTGCACCGGCGCGGAGCCGTCCAGCCCGCTGATCCGGGCGTGCGAGTCGATGATCGTCCCGATCAGCCGGAGGAGTGCGGCGTGGTCCTCTCCCCGGTACTGAAGCGCGCCGTCACGGGTCAGCGTCATGATCGTGTCCGGGCCGTGGAGTTCGGCCCAGGGCGATGCGGTCAGCGTGTCCAGCTGGCGCTGGAAGTCGGCCTCTGTGGTGCGGCCCAGCGTGAAGACCGGCATCGGCAGGGCTCCGGAGCGGATGAGTACGTCCGCCCGCTCGCCGTGTCCGGTGAGCGTCAGATAGACCGGGCCGCCGTGCGGGTCGGTCACCGTGTTGGCGCCGGCGGTCAGCGGGTGGGCGCGCGGTTCGGTGATCTCGCCGTAGTAGTCCCAGGCGCCGATCCAGAGCGTGGGCAGCAGGCCGTCGTGGGGGCGGACGGTCAGCGAGAGCGGGGTGCCCGCGGGAACGTGGAGGCCGGTCGGCTGGAACTCCGAGCCGCGCAGGGCCTGTGCGAGCCGCAGCCGCTCGGCCTCGGCGGCGGGGCGGGCGGTGACGGTCAGGGCGACCGGGCGGGCGAGCGGCCGGCCGGGCGCGGCCTGGGCCGAGGGGACGGCGGCGGCGAGCGCGGCCACCGCCCCGGCGCCGGCCGCGGCGGCGAGGACGGAGCGACGGCCGACCGGGGTGGAGGACATGGCGGAGGGGCTGTGCTGACGCATGCGGAACTCTCCCTGCAGAAACGAATGAGGGGCGGAAGCGTGCGGAACGGGGTGAGGCGTGCCGTCAGCATGTAAGCGGTTGCTGTCGAGCCGCAAGGGGAGTCGGGAAGTTACTGTGATTTTCTATGGCCAACTGCGGACAGGCGGGAAGTAACCGGTCACTTGCGCGAGGATCGACCGGCTCGGGGCCCGACAGAATCGCGTACCACGATGTGGGTGCCGAGCCGCAGCGCACCCGTGGTCGGTTCCCGCCAGTCGTCCTCGTCGCCGCCGGAGACGGCCAGCCGCACCGCCTGGCGCCCCATCTCCTCCAGCGGTACATGGACGGTGGTCAGCCGGGGACGCAGCTCCTGGGCGACCGGGATGTCGTCGTACCCCACCAGCGAGACGTCCTTCGGCACCCGCAGCCCGGCCTCCTCAAGCCCCTGTGCCGCACCGGCGGCGACCATGTCGTTGGCCGCGAAGACGGCCGTGAACTCAAGTCCGTCCCGGATCAGTTCGCTCATCCGCCGGTAGCCGAAGTTGCGGCTGAAGGCGCCCGGCTGGACCAGTTCGGGATCGGCGGGCAGTCCGCGCAGCTCCAGGGCCCGCCGGTGGCCGGCCAGCCGGTCGCGGGTGGTGGAGAGCTTGGGCGGGCCGCCGAGGTAGAGGATGCGCTCGTGCCCCTGCATCAGCAGGTGGTCGGTGATGGCGAACGCACCGCCCTCGTTGTCGTACTCGACGGCCGCGGTCGGGGCCCCCTCGCCCAGCGGCGGCCTGCCGCACAGCACCAGCTTGGAGCCGCCCGCGTCCAGCTCCCGCGCCCGGCGGGCCAGTTCCGAGGTGTAGCCGCGGTCGGCGATGGAGCCGCCGACCACCACCACCGCGTCGGCCCTGCGCTCGTGCATCAGGTCGATGAAGGCCAGTTCGCGCTGCGGGTCGCCCTGGGTGCAGCACACCAGGCAGAGCCGTCCGCCGAGCGCGGCCTCGCGCTCCACACCCCGCGCGATATAGGCGTAGAACGGGTCGATGACCTCGTTGACGATGATGCCGACGGTGCGGTTGGAGACCCCGGCCAGGGCGCGGGCGTGCGCGTTGACCACGTAGCCCAGCTCGCGCATGGCCGACTCGACGCGTTCCCGAGTCGCCTCCGCGACGGGGTAGTTGCGGTTCAGTACGCGGGAGACGGTGGCCGTCGAGACGCTTGCGCGCCGCGCGACATCGGTGACCGTCGCCCGTCGCTGTCCGTCCGCGGCCGTGCTCTGCCGGCGCATCCGGCTCACCCCCTGGTGGCTGTTGTGTGACGCCGAGCCTAGAGCCTGTGGCGGGACGTGGTTCATGCGATTCTCCCCAGGTCGGCCCGGTGCACCGGGTGGCCGAAGGGCTCGCCCCTCGCGTACCGGGCCAGTTCGTCGACGGCGAGCGCGCCCAGCCGGCCCACCTCGTTGCCCTGGGCGCCCGCGAGATGCGGGGTCAGGAAGACGTTGGGCAGGTCCCACAGCGGGTGGCCGGCCGGCAGCGGCTCGGGCGAGGTCACGTCCAGGACGGCGTCGAGCCTGCCGCTGACCAGGTGGGCGGTCAGCGCCTCGGTGTCCACCAGCGGGCCGCGGGCCGTGTTGACGACCAGGGTGCCGGGGCGCATCAGGCCGATCCGGCGCGCGTCGATGATCCCCCGGGTCTCCGGTGTGTCCGGGGCGTGCACGGTCACCACGTCGCTGGTCGCCACGAGCGTGTCCAGATCGGCCGGGGTGACACCCAGGAGCTCCGCCTCGGCCGCGCCCACGTACGGGTCGTACAGCAGCACCTCCACGTCCAGGACCCGCAGCAGCTCGATGACCCGGCGGCCGATCCGGGAGGCGCCGACGACGCCGACGGTCAGCCCGTGCGTGCCGAGCCAGTGCTGCCGGTCGAGGTCGGCGCCGGTGCGGTGGGTGCGACGGGTGCGGTAGAGGCCCGCCAGCGGGAACACCCGCTTCGCGCCCATGATGATCGCGGCCAGGGTGAACTCCGCCACCGGCACGGCGTTGGCGGAGGCGGCCGAGGAGACGGCGATCCCGCGGTCGAAGGCGTCCGGGGACAGAAACGTCTTCACCGTGCCGGCCGCGTGGATCACGGCCCGCAGCCCGGGTGCCCGGTCCAGCAGTGCCGCGTCCACCGGCGGGCAGCCCCAGCCGGTGAGCAGTACCTCGGCGCCGGACAGGGCCGCGGTGGCGGCGGGGGAGTCGAACTCGCTGATCACGGACGGGTCGAGGAGGTCCGCCGTCTCCTCCAGCCGGGCCCGGACGGGAGGCGGGAAGACCTCGTCCAGCAGTCCGGCACTCATGACCAGAACCGTGCGCGGCCGCCTTCCGGGCGGGGTCGCGGCATCGGTACCGGATTGAGCCGGTGCCTCTTCGGTGGTTCGCACCCTGCCTCCGGACAGTAATCGCGTTCTATGGAATGACCGGCACGCTAGGGAGCGTGATGGCCGACCGTCAAGCTCTCTCCTCATGCAACTATCCAGTTCTGTCCATGTATCAGGCGATTTTCTGGCCTGGATTTCCTTCGAAGGCCACTGCGAAACAAAGACGTTCGCTCGGATCTCTTGACGCTTGGGTTAACCGCTTACTAACTTGCGGCCGCAGAAGACTCATTACGCGCCACCCGGCCGAACAGGACGCACCATGGCTGACACAGCACCCCCGCTGCCGCGGGAAAAGCGGCGGCAGCGGGCCGATGAACCCGCCCCGCCCGATGCCCGTGCGGCTGCCGCGCCACACCGGCTGACGCTCGGGCAGCGGATCAAGCGCGACCGGGTGATGCTGCTGCTCACCCTGCCCGGCCTGCTCTACTTCGTCGTCTTCCACTACGTGCCGCTGCTCGGGTACGTGGTGGCGTTCCAGGACTACCAGCCGTACCTCGGATACATGCACAGCGTCTGGGTCGGCTTCGCCAACTTCTCCGCGGCGTTCGGCGAACCGGCCTTCTGGAGCGCGACGTTCAACACCCTGGAGATCGCCCTCGTCCAGCTGGTGTTCTTCTTCCCGATCCCGGTCGCCCTGGCCCTGCTGCTCAACAGCATCGCGAGCGACCGCATCAGGCGCTTCGTGCAGAGCGTCGTCTATCTGCCGCACTTCATCGGCTGGGTCATCATCGTCTCGATCTTCCAGCAGATCCTGGGCGGCGCCGGGCTGCTGCCCGACGTCCTGGGAGGCCTGGGGCTGCCGCGCTACGACATGATGAGCGACCCCGACGCCTTCCCCTGGCTGCTGACCCTCCAGGTGGCCTGGAAGGACGCAGGCTGGGGCACGATCATCATCCTGGCCGCGCTGCTGAACATCGACCGGCAGCAGTACGAGGCCGCCGCGATCGACGGCGCGGGACCCAGGCGCCGGCTCTGGCACGTGACCCTGCCGGGCATCGCCCCCGTACTCATCCTGCTGCTGATCCTCAACCTCGGGCAGATCCTCTCCGTCGGCTTCGAGCAGATCCTGCTCCAGCGCGACGCGGTCGGACCGGACGCCGGTGAGGTCCTCGACACCTACGTCTACTACCACGGAATCAAGGACAACGACTGGGGCGTCGCCGCCGCCGTCGGACTCGTCAAGGCCGTCATCGGCACCGTACTCGTGCTGGGCGCGAACAAGCTCGCCCACCGGCTCGGCCACGAAGGGGTGTACCGCGGTGCTGACCGCTGAGAAGACTCGCGCCACGTCCGCGACCACCGCGCCCGGGCCCCGGCCCGCCCGCAGGAGCAGGACCGACGGCAGACCGCCGTGGATGGAACGCCCGACCCGCATGGGACAGACCGCCAAGGCGGTGGCCGTCGTCGTGGTCGTCCTCGCGGTGGCCTATCCGCTGGTCGGCGTCATCGGCACGAGCTTCGCCTCGCAGACCGACATCATCAAGGCCTCCGGTCTCGTCCTGTGGCCCGACCACCCCAATCTCGACGCCTACCGCACCATCTTCACCGGCGGGGTCGTCACCCGGGCACTGATCGTCTCCGTCGGCATCACCGTCCTCGGCACCCTCGCCAGCCTGCTCGTCACCGTCGGCATGGCGTACGGACTCTCCCGCCGCGACGTCACCGGCTCCCGCGCCATCCTGATGATCGCCCTGTTCACCATGCTGTTCAACGCGGGCATCATCCCGAACTTCCTGCTGGTCAAGGGACTCGGCCTGTACGACACCTACGCGGCGCTCGTCATGCCCACCCTGGTCAGCGCCTTCAACCTGGTCGTCCTGCGGTCCTTCTTCATGAACCTGCCGGACGAGCTCTACGACGCGGCGAAGGTCGACGGCGCCGGCGACTTCCGCATCCTGCTGCGCATCGTCCTCCCGCTGTCCAAGGCCGTCCTCGCCGTGATCAGCCTCTTCTACGCGGTGACGTACTGGAACGCCTTCTTCAACTCGCTCCTGTACCTCAACGACTCCGACAAATGGCCGCTGCCCATGGTGCTTCGGACCTACGTCCTCCAGGGCCAGAGCCTGAACTCCGCCTCGGCCGGCGAGGTACTCGCCCCGCAGCAGGCCGTCCAGATGGCGGTCCTGGTGATCGCCGTCGTACCGATCCTCTGCGTCTACCCGTTCCTCCAGCGCTACTTCACCAAGGGCGTGCTCACCGGCGCCGTCAAGGGCTGAGCGCAAACCACCGCCCCCCACTCCTTCCCTCCCCCTCTCCCAAGGAGACTCAGGTGCCGAGCTCAACCCCCGTCAACCGCAGAGCGCTGTTCCGCATGGGTGCGGGCATCGGTCTGGGACTGGCCGCCGCCCCGCTGCTCGCCGCCTGCGGCGACGGCGGCACGACCGCCAAGGCCGAGGCCAAGAGCGCCTCGCTGCTCCCCGACACCGCGATCCGCAACATCGGTCTCAAGCCCGATCTCGCCGGCACCGCGGCCGGCGTTCCGCAGGGCTTCTTCAGCTACCCGGCCAAGCCGCTGAGGGCCACCAGGGGCACGCCGCTCAAGGGCGCCGAGCCGATCCGCGCGACGATGGAGACCTTCTCGCCGCCGCCGCCCTCACGCGGCAGGAACGCCGCCTGGCAGGCGATCGAGAAGCTGCTCGGCGGCCGGGTCGACATCACCGCTGTCCCGGCGGACGACTACGGCACCAAGTTCTCCACCATGATCGCCAGCGACAGCCTGCCGGACCTTTTCATGTACCCGGAGGTCGGCGGCGTCGACAACAAGGCGGCCTTCCTGCGGGCCAAGTGCGCCGACCTGACCCCGTACCTCGCCGGCGACAAGGTCAAGGACTACCCCAACCTGGCCGCGATACCGCAGGGCGCCTGGCAGTCCGCCATCTTCGGCGGAAAGCTCTACGGCATCCCGATCGCGCGCACCGGCACCGGCGGCGCGGGCTTCTACCGGCACGACCTGTTCGAGGAGATCGGCATCACGAGCCTCGACCAGATCACCGGCCTCGACCGGTTCGTCGAGGCGTGCAAGGAACTGACCCGCCCCAAGAAGGACCAGTACGCGATCATCGCGGGCGCCACCAACGTCCTCGCCATGTCGGCCGGCGCACCGTACGCCTGGCGGATGGATTCCGGGACCGGCAAGTTCACCACCGACCTGGAGACGCCGGAGTTCCGCCAGGCGGTGGAGACCGCGCGGTCGCTGTACAAGGCGGGCTGCTACTACCCGGGCACCCTCCAGATGTCCGGGGCGCAGAAGGCCCAGTACACGGACATGTTCAAGAACGGCAAGGGCGCGTACGTCTACGACGGCATACCCACCTATCTGGCGCCCGGGGTCGGCTACATCGCCGCGATGAAGGCGATCGACAAGAAGTACGACCCGAGGCCCTTCGTGCCGTTCGGCTCCGCGCCCGTCGCCTGGATGGACAACGTCAAGCTGGAGAACACGTACCTGAAGAACGGCTCCGAGGAGCGGGTGCGGCAGATCCTGGCGCTGGCCGACTTCGCCGCGTCACCGTTCGGCAGCGAGGAATACACGCTCATCAACTACGGCGTCGAGGGCAAGGACTTCACCCGCGACGCGAAGGGCAACCCGGCGCTCACCAAGCAGGGCACCCAGGACGTCACCGTGCCCTGGAAGTTCATCTCCTCCGCCGTCCCGGCCGTATTCAGCGCCGACTCGGAGCAGGGCGTCCGCCATGTGCACGAGGCGTTCACCAAGATGATCCCGATCATGGAGCAGGACCCGACGCTCCAGTACTCCTCGCCCACCTGGGACTCCAAGGGCTACGGCAGCCTCTACACGTTCAAGCTGGACGCGCTCAAGGACATCATCTCCGGCCGCAAGCCCATGTCCGCCTACGACCGGCTGGTCAAGGACTACCTGGCCAAGGGCGCCGAGCAGGCCCGCGGCGAATTCGAGGAAGCGGCGCAGAAGGGGAAGAAGTGACGACACGACGCACGGCCCTCAGACTCGGCGGGGCGGCGGCCGCAGCAGCCGTCGCCGTACCGGCCCTCGGCCGGACCGCCGCCGCGCAGCCGCACCGCTTCGACCCGAGGCCCGGTTCGAACGGGGTCGGCGACCCGCTCTTCCCGACGCTCGGCAACGGCGGCTACCAGGTCCTCCACTACGACCTGACCTTCGACTTCACTCCGGTGACGTACGACTTCACCGCGACCGTGAAGATCAACGCCAGGGCCACCCAGGACCTCTCCGCGTTCAACCTGGACACCGACGGCCACACCATCGACGCGGTCACCGTCTCCGGCCGCCGCGCCGTCTGGGAGCTCAACCCCGGCCAGAGCGGCCAGGAGTTCACGATCATCCCGGCCCGGCCGCTCCACGACGGGCAGGCGTTCACCGTCGAGGTCCGCTACCGCGGCAACGGCAAGGCGCCCCGACTCGGCCTCACCGGCTGGAAGTTCGGCACCGATGGCGGGTTCGCCTCGGCCGCCCAGTCCTCGCGCGCCGACACCTTCCTGCCGTGCAACGACACCCCGTCCGACAAGGCGACCTGGACCTTCCACATCAGCGCCCCCAAGGGCTTCGTCGCCACCGCCAACGGCGAACTCACCCACAAGTCCCGCCGCTCCGACGGCTCCACGGTCTGGCACTTCGCGCTGCGCGAGCGGATGGCGACCGAACTCATCGGCATCGCCGTCGTCAAGGGCACCTACCTGTACGGCACCGGCCACCGCGGCCTGCCCCTGCGCCACATCGTCCCCCAGGGCCAGGAGGAGAAGTACGGCCCGGTCGTGGCCCGCACCCCGGACCATCTGGACTGGCTGGAGGCGAGGTTCGGCCGCTACCCGTTCTCCGTGTACGGCGTCCACATCTACGACGGCTACACCGACGCCCTGGAGAACCAGACCCTGTCGCTGTTCTCCACCAACTGGTTCAAGCCCGATGCCAACGGCCGGCCCGGCTACGAGACCACCATGGTGCACGAACTCGTCCACCAGTGGTTCGGCGACTCCGTCACCCCGCACGACTGGCAGCAGGCCTGGCTGAACGAGGGCCCCGCCGTCTACTACGCCGGCCTGTACGGCGAAGAGCGCGGCTGGTCCGTCCTGGCGGACAAGATGCGGGCGACGTACGAGAAGCTCGACGCCGTCCGCGCGGCCGACGGCCCGCCCGGACTGCCGAAGGCGCTCGGCGGCACGAACATCTACGACGGCGGCGCACTCGTGCTCCACGCCCTGAGCCTGCGGGCCGGGCAGCGGAAGTTCGACAAGGTCATGCGCGAGTGGGTCCGGCGTTTCAAGGACTCCACGTACACCAGCGAGCAGTTCATCCGGCACACCGTCGACGTCACCGGCGACCGTTCCCTCGACCCGTTCCTGCGCGACTGGCTCTTCGGGGCCGTCAACCCGCCCATGCCCGGCCACCCCGACTGGAAGGCCACCGCGTGAACCGCCCCCTGAACGCCGTACGCGCAACCGCCACTGCCGCCACCGCCGCTTTCCTGGCCGCACTCCTCGCCGCCCCCGGCGCCCAGGCGGCGCCCGGAGCCCGCTCGTTGTACGCGTCCCCCGACGGCCGGGGCTCCTCCTGCACCGCCACCCGGCCCTGCACCCCGGAAGCCGCCCGGGACCTGGCCCGCGCCGAGACCGGGCGCGACGTCCGTGTCCTCCTCAAGGACGGTACGTACAAGCGCGACGAGCCGCTGAAGCTGGGCGCCGCCGACTCGGGGAAGAACGGCCACACCGTCACCTGGACCGCCGCCCCCGGCGCCCGCCCCGTCCTCTCCGGCGGACAGGACATCACCGGCTGGCACCGCGACAACGACGGCACCTGGACCGCCGGCGTCCCCGCCGGCGTCACCCCGCGCCAGCTCTTCGTCGACGGCACCCGCGCCACCCGCGCCCGCGGCGAGGCCTGCGCGGCGAGCACCTGCGACGCCACCGCAACCGGCATGACCGGCGCCACCGCGACCGGAATCGACCGGTGGCAGCGCCCCACCGACGCCGAAGCCGTCATCCGGGTCCGCTGGCGCGACTACCACTGCCGGATCGCGGGCGTCGGCGGCGACACCATGACGTTCGTCCAGCCCTGCTGGACCAACTCCGCGAGCGGCACCGACCGCACCGGACCCGCCTGGGACTCCACCGCCGTCGACTCCACCCGCTACAGCGGCGTCGCCTTCTTCGAGAACGCACCCGAACTCCTGGACCAGCCGGGCGAGTTCGTCTGGAACTCGAAGAGCCGCACCGTCACCTACCTGCCGCGCAAGGGCGAGAACATGCGCCGCGCGCAGACCGTCACCCCGCACACCGAACAGCTCCTCGTCATCGACGGCGCCCACGACGTCACCGTCAGCGGGATCGGCTTCGCCTACGCGGCGTACCGGCAGCCCGGCACCGATGAGGGCTACGCGGGCATGCAGGCGGGTCTCACCCTGACCGGAGCCACCGGCCCCGTCGACCACGCGGGCCGCTACTACACGAAGCCGGCCGCCGCGGTCACCGTCCGCGGCGGCCGGCGGGTCTCCATCGAGAGCAGCCGGTTCAGCCACCTCGGCGGGGCCGGCGCGATCCTGGAGGCCGGCACCAAGGACAGCTCACTGACCCGGTCGTCCTTCACCGACCTGTCCTCGGGCGCCGTGTACGTCGGCGACACCGAACCGATGCCGGAGGCGTCGCTCGCGGGGGAGCGGAACACCGTCGCGTACAACACCATCAGCCGCTCCGGCGTCGAGTACACCGACTCGGTGGGCATCTGGGCCGGATACGAGGCCGGGCTGACCGTCGGCCACAACAGCCTGGACCACCTCCCGTACTCCGCGATCTCGGTCGGCTGGGGCTGGAACCAGCCCGAGGCCCAGAAGTCCGTGCTGCGCGACAACAAGGTGATGGACAACCGCATCACCGACGTCATGGAGGTCGCACAGCAGCAGCACGACGGCGGCGCGATCTACACCCAGGGCGCGCAGCCCGGCACAGTCCTCAGCGGCAACTACATCAACCGTTCGGCGTACGGCAACACCGAACGCGACGGCAACGGCATCTACCTCGACGAGCAGTCCTCACACATCACCGTCGAGCGGAACGTCATCACCCGTATCGGCTACAAGTGGGTCTCGAACTGGGCGGACTACGGAATCCGGAACACCGCACGCGGCAACTGGACCGACACCGCGGCCCCCGCCCTCGGCGGTACCGGCTCCGTCATGACGGACAACCTCACCGGCCTGGACCGGCTGCCCGCCGAAGCCCTCGCCGTCGCCGCACGGGCGGGCGCCCGCGGCGGCCCGGTCGAGCAGCTGCGCACCGACCTGGCCCGCACCGGCACGGCCACCCAGTCCTCGACCGAGGGAACGGCGACGGCGGCACTCGCCCTGGACGCCGACACCAACACGGACACCCGCACGCTCTCCGAGGCGGGTGCCTGGTGGCAGGTGGACCTCGGCGCCGTCCGGCAAGTCCGGCAGATCGAGGTCTGGAACGACGTCTCCTCCACCACGGCCGACTTCGACGTCGTCACGGACGACAGGACGGTGCACGTCAGCGGGAAGGCGCTGCGTCCCACACTGGTGAACCTGGACAGCCGGACCCGCACGGTGAAGATCGTGACCTCCGGAACGGGCCGGGTGGCGCTCTCCCAGGTCCTCGTCCACCCCTGACCCGCACGCACCACACACCCCGCACCCCCGTACACGACACGCGGAACGCCGGACCGGCCCCTGGGCCCGTCCGGCGTTCCGCGTTGCCCGCAGAAACCGGCGCGGGCTTCCGCCGGCGGCCACGGGGAGAGCGCTCACTCCAGCCCGAAGGCGTCCGCCAGCATGCCGATCTGCGCATCCAGCAGGGTGTCCACGCTGTGCCCCATCCCGGCGAACTGACCGGCCGTCTCCAGGCCCACCGATCCGTGCAACTGCGCCCACGCGAGCAGCGCGCCGGCCAGTGCCCGTGCGCAGGCCGCGGTGTCGGCGGCGGCGTCCGCCGCGTACTCGGCAACCCAGCCGCCCACGGCCGGGTCCGAGTCGAGCCAGGCCGTCATCTGCTCCACCACCGGGGCCACCCCCGTTCCGGGCGTCCCGTCCGCGAACACCGGAAGGAACGGCCCGAGCACCGCACGGGCCCGGTCCAGCGTGTCGGCGGGCGCGACATATCCGGGTACCGGAGAGCCCTGGATCAGGAGATAGCGGTGCGGTTCCGCGACCGCCCAGTCCCGGTACGCCGCCGCGAGTGAGCGCAGCCGCTCGCGCGGGCTCCCCGGAACCGCCGCCGACCGGGCCGCCGCGGCCCCGATGGCCGTCGCGGCATCGTCGTACGCGTCTCTGATCAGCGCGTTCAGCAGGTCGTCGCGGCTGGCGAAGTAACGGTAGAGCGCCGGTCCGCTCAGCCCCATGTCCTTGGCGATCCGAGTGAGGGCGAGCGCTGCCACACCTCCGTCGGCCAGCTGCCGCAGGGCCGATTCCTTGATCTCCGCCCGGGTCTGCTCCCGGTACCGGGCCCGTGGCCCCAACTGCGCCTCGGCCATTCCCGGCCCCTTTCGCTAGGCAAGCTCACGTCAGTTACGGAGTCTAACAATCGACCTTGCGATGGCTCATTGCAAGAGTTACTGTCTCTAACAGAAGCGACGCACTGTAGTGCCGGGTGGTGGGAGTCACGCCATGACGCCAGGTCGTAGCGATCACTCCGAGCCACTCCGCATCACTCGCATCACGCGCATCACTCCGAAATCACAGGGAGCACCCATGTCCGCAGCACGTGATCTTCAGGTTGTTCTGGGCGCCGGTCCCGCCGGCACGGCACTCGCTGTCGCACTCGCCCACCGCGGCCACCCGGTCCGGCTCGTCGACCGGGCGGGCGACGGGCCGGCGCTCGAAGGCGTCGACCGGTTCGCCGCCGACGTCGCGACCGCGGAGGGTGCCCGAGCGGCGGTCGACGGCGCGGCCGTCGTCTACCACTGCGTGAACGTGGCCTACCACCTCCAGGTCGAGGTCATGCCGCGGATCCAGCAGGCCGTACTGGCGGCGTCCGAGGCGGAGGGGGCCCGCCTCGTCGTGCTCGACACGCTCTATCCGTACGGCGAGACGCACGGCGCGGTCATGACCGAGGACACCCCGTGGAACGCGACCACCCGCAAGGGCCTGATGCGCGCCGAGCTCGACGCCCGCTACCTCGCCGCTCATGCCGAGGGCCGGCTGCGGGTCGTGCTCGGCCGGTCGGCCGACTTCGTGGGGCCCGGCGTCCTCAACTCCACGCTCGGGGGCGCGGTGTTCCCGCCCGCGCTGGCCGGGGGAGAGGTCCCGGCGTTCGGCGACATCGACCTGCCGCACAGCTACACGTACATCGGTGATGTCGCGGCGGGTCTCGCGACGCTGGGTGAGAACCCGGACGGCGACGGCCGGGTCTGGCACCTGCCCACGGCCCCGGCGCTCACCACCCGCCAGGTCCTGGCCATGGTCGAGGAGCGCGTCGGCCGTCCGCTGACCCTCGCCGTCGTCGCGGAACCGCGGCCGTTCGGGCCGTTCGACGAGGTGTTCATGGCGGAGTACGCCGAGATGTTCTACCAGCACACGGAGGCGCAGATCGTCGACTCCTCCGCCATCGAGAAGGCGTTCGGCCTCGTACCGAACCCGCTCTCCGCCACCGTCGACGCCACGCTGGCGTGGTACGGGGAACTGCTGGCCGCGCACTGAGCGCGCACGCCCTCAGGTCACGGGCGCCCGCTCGGTGGCAGGGGGTGTCGACCGGCCCCCGCGGGGGCGCCTCCGGCTGCCGGGCCGTTGAAGCGGAGCCAGTCCAGCGCGAACAGATCGGCCGTATCCGCACTCCACACCGGATTGCTGAACACGGCGAAGAGCCGCACACTGTGTCCCGGACCGGACAGCGTGGCCGTCGGCGACACCGGACGGTCCCAGCCGCCGGTGAACGGGATGGAGACCTCTCCGAGGACCGCCCCGGCCGGGGAGCCCGACCGCAGTTCGAGGGTGCCGCCGGTGCCGCCGGAGGCCGCGCGGACCGTGATCGAGCCGATGTTCTCCAGGGACACCGTGCCGAGGCCGATCCAGTCGCCGTCCTCGATCTCCACGGCCCGCCGTCCGCCGGAATCACCGGGGTGACTTTCCGCCGCCGCACCCCCGTGCGCACCGCCGGTCGCGGTGAACCACTCCGCCTCGCAGAAGGCCGCTCGCAGCGTCACCGACGTGGACCCGGTGAGCGCGGGCGCGCCCGGGGCCCCGCCGTCCTCGTACCGGGCGGTGAGGCCGAACGCGACATCGTCCGCCGCTCCGCGACCGGTCACCAGCGTGCCGGTGCAGCCGGAGCGGCCGCCGAGCCGGCGCAGCGGCGGGACGCGGCCGAGCGGTGACTCCACGACCACTCGCGAACAGTCGACGGCCCCGCCGTGCCCGTCCTCGGCGTCCGTCACGCCCACGGTGAGCGAAAGCGTGTCACCCGGCCCGAACACGCTGTGGGCCAGGGGCTGTTCGATCGACACGACAGGCCGGCTGTTCCCCACCGCGACCCTCCGCACGGCCCGGGTCGTGCGCCCGTCCGGCCCGGTGACGGCCAGCCGGGCGGAGTGTGAACCGTTGCTCCGGTACGTGTGTGAGGGGTTCACCTCCGTCGAGTCGGTGCTGCCGTCGCCGTCGAAGTCCCATGCGTACGCGAGGTGTCGGGCGGGGTGCGCAACGGCATGGGCGTCGCTGGCGCTCTCACCTCTGCCGCTTTCGTTACCCTCGTCGCCCGTGATGTCTGTGATGCCCCTGTTGCCTGTGATACCTCTGTTGCCTGTGATGTCTCTGTTGCCTTCGGTGGCGGAGAATCTGACGGTCAGGGGAGCCGGGCCACTGTCCCGGTCGGCGGATATATGGACATCGCGTGGCTTCTGCTGAGCTGAACCGCCTTCTGTTTGCGTGCAGTGGGCAGGGACCGCGCCCGGCCCGACCTCGCCGAGCAGGTGTCCGGGGGAGGAGTGGGGGGAGCGGGCGGGCCGGGAGGCTCTCTCCTTGGATTCGGTGGGTGCCCGGCCGCCGGTGGCCGGGCACCCACCGGAGATCCCTTCGTGCCGGACCGGGTTCTGCTCGCGGGCTGCGGGAGTTCCGGCCGGTGGGGGTGATACCGCCGCCGGTCCTGCGGGCTGCGGATGTACGGCCGCGTGTGCCGAGGGCGGCGAGGTCACCAGGAGGGCGAGGATCAGGACCGGACCGGACGCGAGGGCGGCGAGCGGCAGCAGGGCGCGCGCCGGGCGCGCCGGACTCCCTGAGGCATGATGGATCGACGGTCGGTGACTCATGGGCGCTCCCTGTGCGGTAGGTGCCGGCATGGGGGTTAGAAAGCGCTTTCTGAAGTACGCCGTTCAGATTAGGTTCACGTCTTCCGTGCGGTCAATGGGCCGCCTGCCGCCTGCCGCCTGCCGCCTGCCGCCCGGCCGTGCCCTCAGTGGCCGAGAAAGTCGTCGATCCGCTGCCGCAGGCCCCGCGGGTCCAGACCGTGAGCGCTGAGATGCTCGTCCATCTGCCCGTACCGGCGCAGTTCCTCACGGGCGACACCGAGTCCCAGGATGCGGTGGGGGAGTGCGGCGAGCGCGTCGTTGGCGGCAGCCGTGGAGGTGCCCGCGAGGTACGGCTCGGCGATCACGACATCGGCGGCCGGCCGGTCGCCCACCGCCCGGCGCAGACCGTCCCCGTCGAACGGTCGCACCGTCGTCGCGTACAGCACGGTCGTGTCGAGCCCCTCGGTCGCGGCGAGGATGTTGTCGAGCATCGGCCCGACGGCGATCACCACGCCGCCCTTCCCCTCGCGCACAGTGCTGAACCCGCCCGCCCCGCCGACCGGGCGCGCCCGCTCGTTGGACTGCAGTGACAGCCGCACATAGACCCGGTCATCCCCGGCGGCGGCCTCCCGCAGCAGCGCCTCGGCCTCGTCTGGGTGTCCCGGGACGTGCACCGTCCAGCCGTCGAGGGTGTCCAGGAGTGCGACGTCCCCGGGCGCCATGTGGGTGAAACCGCCGGCGGGCCAGTCGTACGAGGCTCCGGCGCTGACCAGCACCCCGCCCACGCCCTGATGACCGAAATCCAGCTTCACCTGTTCGAAGGGGCGCTCCACCAGGAAGCTGGCGAAGGTGTGCACGATCGGCCGGAGTCCGGTGAGCGCCATTCCGGCCCCGGCCCCGACCAGCAGCTGCTCCCGGATGCCGACGTTGACGACGCGGTGGGGGTGGGCGCGCTCGGCCCGTTCGAAGCCGTCCCGGCTGATCTCCGCCAGCACGAGTGCCAGCCGGGGGTCCTCGTCCAGCAGGCGCGAGGTGGTGGCGATGAATCGGTCGCGCATCGTGTCCATGTGAGGTGTTCCTCTTCTTCCGTCCGTGGTTGCGGTGGGTCTCTGACGCGGGGGCTCAGGTCTTGGCGGCGACCCGGGCGACCACGGCCCGCGGCTGCCCGGGGTGCGGTGCGGTGAAGGCGTCGTACAGCGCTTCGTGGTCCCGCCCGTCCACGGAGGCCACCGACCAGCCCGCGGTCGCGAACCGGTCGGCGATGCCGCCGGGGCGGCCGTACGACGCCGAGGCGTTGTCGATCACCACGGTGTGCAGCTGATCGAGACCCGCCGGGCCGGCGTAGGCGATCGCCTCGTGGTTGCTGCCCTCGTCCAGCTCGGCGTCCCCGGTCAGTACCCACACGCGGGGACCGGTCAGCCCCTGGGCCCGCAGCCCCAGTGCGGTCCCCACGGCCAGCGGCAGCCCGTGCCCCAGCGAGCCGCTGCCGATCTCGGCGCCGGGCACCAGTAGCCGGTCGGGATGGTGGCCCAGCGGCGAGTCGTACGAGCCGAAGCCGGCCAGCAGCTCCTCGCCGAAGAACCCGTGCGCGGCGAGGACGGCGTAGTACGCCATCGGCCCGTGCCCCTTCGAGAGCAGGAAGCGGTCGCGGTCGGGGGCGTCCACTGTTTTTGGTGTCACCCGCAGCACCCGGTCGTACAGCACCCACAGGGCGTCGAGCGTCGAGGTGGCGGCGGGGCCGTGCTTCTCGTCACCGGTCATCAGGCTCATCAGCCGGTGCAGATCGCGGTACGCGGGCGTAAGGGTGGCGGTCGGTTTCGTCATGTGCCACAGCGTTCAACATCAAGCGTGGTTGAGGTCAAGCACCCAAAGGCGTTCGTAACCACCCGCTGAAGTGCGGTATTGTTCTCATGCGCGTTCGGCCACGGGGAAACCCCAGGTCAGGCGGGTATCGGGACGTGGCGCAGCTTGGTAGCGCACTTGACTGGGGGTCAAGGGGTCGCAGGTTCAAATCCTGTCGTCCCGACTGGAGACAGTCGCAGATCAGGGCCGGTTTCGGAGCAATCCGAAACCGGCCCTGATCGTTTTTGGGGACCAGTTGGGGGCCAGTTGAGGTCCGACGTCCTTGACCGGGTCAGCGGGCCGGCGGGTCATGACGCCGGCGGGTCAGCGGGTCATGACGATGGGGCTCGGCAGCGAGCGCGGTGCGCGCAGCACGCTGAAGTGAGCCCAGAGCGCCGCCCCGGCCGCCGTGATCTTGTGGATATCCGGGTGTAATGGCGGGCTCGGGTATGGCAACCTGCCGAATGCCTGCCTGAGGGTGACTGCCCTTTGTGCCATTTACGCTGATATGCCACGTCCTTCATGGGACAGCCTGAGCAGGTCTTGCCGCCGCTGGCCGTCCAACGTTCGAGGTCGGCCTGCCAGCAGGTGGCAAGGGCCACAGTCTGGCCTTCGAGCCAGTTCGGGAGGCGGACGCCCGGCCGCAGGTGTTGGGGGGACACCTCGAACACTGTTCTCTCACCTGCGGACACCGCCTGATCCTGGACCAAGCGACGCCGTAAGAAGGTCAGGGGGCTGCTCGGTGGCGCGGTAGGCGGCTGCGATTCTGGTGACGCCTGGGCCGTTGCGATCCCGGGCCCGGCCGAGGGCGGCATCGAGGTCACGGGCATATTCGTCGCGGGTGTCGAGGGTGAGTCGATGGGTGGCGAGTCGGGCGGCGGGGAGCTCAGTAGCCCTGGCCGACCAGGAACGAGTCGAAGTCGAGGGCGAACGAACGAGCTTCGGCCACCTGGCCCTCGTTGTCCCCGTAGGCCAGCGCGAAGATGCACAGACCCTGCCGGGTCCGTACCACCCACATGCTCCGGTCCCCCTCGCGAAGCAGCACCAGGTCGAGTTCATTGCCGGTCACCACGTCCTTGACCTGCTCCAGGCTCTCGCGGCGCCACACGACCTCGCCAAGACGGACGAGCGGAGCGGGTCCGGCCTCCTCGCCGGCCGTCCACAGGGCTTCCAGGCATGCTTGGTCCGAAGCGGCCGAGTGCGGCGGCTGCTCACCCGTTTCCGCGGCGGGGCGGAAGTACCGCCGGCCGTCCTCGCCTTCGCAGCCGGCGACGGCGAAGAATCCGGATTCGGCCGAGAAGACCGCCGCCGCCCGTACGGCGGGCAGTTCCTCACCGAGGGCGAAGTGGGTTCTGAGCACATCTTCCCATTGCTCCGTCACAGGAGACATCGGTAGTGACCTTCCGTCGGCGTCGCTGCGGTTCACGGACCCGTTCGGTTCACGGCCCCGCCCGGGTCGCCGCAGGGGCGGGCGCGTTCGGCTGCGCGCCCCTGCGACATGACCTCTCCTGCCCGTCAATGCGCAGATCAGACGGGGTGGCCGGAGGCCGGCCAGTGACGTACCTCTCCTGACCGTCCGCCACAGCACGCGGAGCTGGAGCGGGGCCGCACGTCACACGTACTGCCGGTCCGGTCCTACTGGACCGGCAGTACCGCGCGCGCGGACCCGGCGGCGGAGTTCACTGCCCGGCCGGCGCCGCTCAGTGCGTCGGACGTGCTCGCGCCCACCGTTTCGATCGCTGAGTGCAGGTGTCCGCCCGCCGCGGCCGTGGCTCTGCCTGCCTTCCGCCGGCCGGAGTGCGCCGCTGCGCGGGCACGGTAGGCGGCCGACGGTTTGCCGTGGGTGTCGGCGGCGGCGAGCAGCAGCGCGCCGAACAGACCGATGCGGCGGGCGAGGTCGAAGCGCTGGTCCTTACGGAGTTCGTGGTCCTCCTCCTTCCACCTCGCGTGCTCGGCGAGGGTTGTCGGCACGAGGCTCGCGGCCAGGACGAGGGAGGCGGCGCGGGGGAAGCGGCCCAGCGCGAGTGCTCCGCCCGCGGCGATCTGGACGGCGGCGTTGAGCCGGACCAGTCGCACCGGATCGTCAGCGTTGGCGCCGAGCTGCCGTGCCCAGGAGGCGGTGCCGGTCGCCAGGGGGCGTGGACTGCGCAGCGCGTGTCCCGCCTCGGTGAGGAAAGGGGCGGCCAGCAGCGGGCGGGCGATTCTTCTCAGTACAGCCATGAGTCTTCGTCTGCCCGTGGAGACGGGCGGCATACGCGGCAGACAGGGACGGGGATGGCGGGGTGGTCCTACACCTCTCACCCGTCGGCACGGTCTTCGGTACCCGTGGCGTCGCTCCCCCGAAGCGGGTTCCCTGGGGTGCGTGCCCGTGCGTATGAGCTGATCTCGGCGCGCCCCTCGCGTTCCGCGTCCACAGTGTCCTCGACGTCCTCGACGGGCCCACCCGGCGGCCCGCGAACCCCGTTCGCCCGCGCCTTCGCCACCCGGCGGGCGGTTCCCGTAGGTGCTCGGTCGCAGGCAGGTGGTCTGCCGGACGAGTTCCGGGGCACACGCGGTTTCGGACGATGGAGAGGCCGTCGTGAACGTCAGCCGCCGCGAGGCGTGCCCACACAGGGGAGTGTCGATGCCGATCACCGTGCCGGGAAGACCCGCCGAACTGTCCGATGCGGGCGCCACCGGGACTCCGCGCGGGAGCAGGGCCTTCGCGCTGCCCCGCGGCCTCGGAGGCACGGCCGGCCGGATCGCCGCACTCACCGTCGGACAGGCCGCGCTGATGGTGGGCGCCGGGCTGCTCATCACCGGCCCGGCCGCCCGCGTCTGGCCGATGACCGCCGAGGACCGCGTCGACGAGGGCCTCGAAAACCTCCGCACGGGCGCCCTCACCACCGTGTCCTTCATCGGCTCCGAGGCGGGCAACACCCTGACGGTGATCGCCATCACCCTGCTGGCCTGCCTCGGGCTGGTGTTCATACCCCGGCTGCCGATGTGGCGCCAGGCGGCCTTTCTCGCCGTGTCCGTCTCGCTCCAGGCACTCGTGTTCCTGCTCATCACCCTGTCGGTGGACCGCCGGCGGCCGGATGTGGACCGACTCGACGCCTCCCCGCCGACGTCGAGTTACACCTCAGGCCACACCGGTGCCGCCACCGCGCTCTACGCGGGCCTCGCCTTCCTCGCCCTCTCCCGGATGCGCGGCCCGTGGCGCAGGATCGCCGCCACTCTGCTGCTCCTCCTGCCGCTGCTCGTCGCCATGTCCCGCCTCTACCGGGGCATGCACCACCCCACCGATGTCGTCGGAGGCCTGGTCAACGGCGGGCTGTCGCTGATGATCGTGGGGTCCGCGCTGTTCGCCCGGCCCGAGGTGGTCACCCCGCCCGCCGGGCGGCCGGAGCGTGCTGTTCCGGCGGCCGGGCGCACCGCGGTCGTTTCGGGCCCCGTCACCGTCATCGTGAACCCGACCGTTACCCGGCCGCGGGACCAGGCGGCCCTGCGCGCCGTCCTGGAGCGTCACGGCCTCCACGAGGCGGTGTTCGTGGAGACCACGGCGGACGACCCCGGCGTCGGCCAGAGCGCTCGGGCCCTCGCCGACGGCGCCCGGCTCATCGTGGTCTGCGGCGGTGACGGCACCGTGCGCACTGTCGCGGACGCCCTGGCGGGAAGCGGCGTCCCGCTCGCCATCGTGCCCAGCGGCACCGGCAACCTCCTCGCCCGCAACCTGGGCCTGCCCCTCACTCCGGTCGAGGCACTGGACGCCGCGCTCCGTGGCGTCCCTCGCCCCCTCGACCTGGCCCGCATCGAGGGCGACGAGCTCCCCGCGACCCATTTCACCGCCATGGCCGGGGCCGGACTTGACGCCGCGATCATGGAGAAGACCGCGGAACGGGCCAAGTCCGTCCTTGGCTGGCCCGCTTACGCCCTGGCCGGACTCTCCTCCCTCACCACACCCCCCGTGCGGCTGACCGTGCGCCTCGACGGGGCCCCCGCCCTGCACCGCACGGCTCGCATGGTCCTCGTCGGCAACGTCGGCACTGTTCAGGGCGGTGTGACCCTGCTGCCCTCCGCCCGCCCCGACGACGGCCTCCTGGACCTCATGATCCTGGACCCGCACGGACCGTCCGGCTGGCTGCGGGCGCTCACCACGGTGCTGCGGGGCCGCTCCGGGGCCCCGCGCCCCACCCCCCTGAACACCACGGAGGGAGAGGGCGGAAGCCTCCGGGTGGAGTACTTCACCTTCCGCCGGGCCGAGCTGCGGTTCGACGCACCGTGCCCCCGTGAGATCGACGGCGACCCCGTCGCCCCGGGCAGCCGGCTGACGGTGACGGTCGCCACGGGTGCCCTGAACGTCATGCAGCCGCTGGACGTGGCCTGATGGGCACCGTCGTCAAGGTCCCGGTGACCCGCGACATGTCGGGCGACGAACTCTCCGCCGATGAGGCGTTGCAGTCCCTCCGCCGCTACGGCCGTTGGCCACTGGTGCGCGACTCCTTCGTCCGGTTCCGTTACGCCGACGGCTTCAGCCACTCCCGTGCGCTGGCCCTGCAGACGGTGCTCGCCCTCATCCCGATGGCCATCGCGTTCGTGGGCCTCTCCTCGGCCATGCACACCGAAAGCGTTGGCCGTATGGCAGAACTGACCATCCATCAGCTTGCTTCGGGGCCAAGCTCCGAGGTGGTTGACGACGCCCTGCGGCGCAGCCGGGAGGAAGCGGGCGATGGCGCGGCACTCGCTCTCTGGCTGGGGCTGGTCTTCTCGCTCGTCAATGTCACGACCGCGATGTGCCAGATCGAACGCGGCGCCAACCGGATCTACGGCAATGAACGCGACCGCCCCTTCCACCGCAAGTACCTGCGAGGACTGGTGATGTCGCTGAGCGCCGGACTGCCCCTGGGGCTCGGGTTCGTCGTCATGGTCGCCGGCCGCGACCTGGCCACCGCCGCGGTCAGCGTCTACCACCTCGACGGTGATGCCCAGACGGCCTGGAACATCCTGCGCTGGCCCTTCGGGCTGCTCCTCGCCCTCATCTCGGCGAGCGCGATCTTCCGGCGCTCGCCCCGCCGCGCCCAGCCCGGCTACACCTGGCTGGCGTTCGGCTCGGCCGTCTACCTGGTGCTGTGGACGCTGCTCACCTGGCTGCTGAGCCTCTACCTCCAGGTGAGCCACTCCTTCGACACGGTGTACGGGCCGCTCAGCGCCTTCATGTCCCTGCTGCTGTGGGCCTATCTCACGTCCATCGCCCTGTTCCTGGGCCTGTCCTTCGCCGCCCAGCTGGAGGCGTCACGAGCCCGGGTACCCGGCCCGATCCACGCCGACCCGGGAGTCTGAATGCCCGTGCGCACCACCGCCCGACGTATCCGCGAGAGCCGTCGCCGCGCGGCCGACCGCCGCTTCGGCGTCCACCTGCTGGGCGCGATCGCCGTGGCCGCCGCCACCGCGGTCCCCTTCGGGCTGCTGCTGGTCCTGGTCAAGGGCCGGTGGGGGCCTCTGCGCCGGATCGACGAGGGCGCGGCCGACAGCCTCCACCGCACCGCCCTGGAGCACCCCGGCTGGACGGACGTCCTGCAGTTCCTGTCCGACCGCGTGTGGGACCCCTTCACGCTGCGGGCCGCCGTCGCGCTGCTCACCGGATGGCTGCTCTACCGCCGCGCCTGGCGGCTCGCAGCCTGGTCCGCGGTGACGGCCGTCGCCGGAGGACTGATCGGACTGCTCGTCAAGACCGTCGTCGAGCGGGCCAGGCCGTCGTTGGAGAACCCGGTCGCGCACGCCCCGGGCTTCTCGTTCCCCTCGGGGCACGCGATGACCGCGACCACCTCGTGTGCCGTGCTGCTGCTGGCCCTGCTGCCGATGGTGCCGCGCGCCTGGCGGACCGTGTGCTGGGGCCTGGCCGTCGTGTCGGTGATCGGTGTCGGCTTCACCCGTGTCGCGCTCGGCGTTCACTGGTTCAGCGACGTGGCCGGAGGCTGGCTCCTCGGCCTGGCCGTGGTGGCAGCCACGTCCTGGGCGTTCGAAACCTGGCGCACCGACGCCGGCCGGGCCCACGCTCCCGTCAGAGAGGGACTGGCGCCCGAACTCACCGGCCCCCACCCCGAACCCGACGCCGTGGCCGGCGGCCGCTCCCGCCCCGAAGCGCGGGGGCCCGGCTCCGGGGACCGGCCGAACCATGGCCGGCGCTCGGACTGATCGTGGCCGAACAGCACACATGTGATGATCAATCACGAGCGCTGTCGGATCGCGGGCGTGATCAATTCACCTGGAGCCTTCCGTCTGGGCCGGGCCGGGTCAGTACGCCTGGCCCATGGAGCTGCGGCCCGCCGAGGACAGCAGGCACCCGATCGTGACGCCGACGGCGAGGTACAGCGCCGCCGAGCCTGCCGGGCGGCCGGCGTCGCCGACGTGGTGAACGGCAGCAGCACCATGACGGCGGTGGCGAGAGTGACGACCCCGGCGAAGAAGGTGGCCGGTCTGGGCGTGGCCAGGATCAGCAGATGCAGCAGCCCGGTCGCCGCCACAGCGCTCAGGGCGGACCCATGCTGGACACGGGGGATATGCGACTTCGGTCAGTGTTGTCCGCGTACACGGGAGCGTACCCAACTGTGTACGGACGAACGTGCTCAGCCGGTGATGTGCTGAGGCCAGTGCCCCCGGCGGCACCGGACCCACGCGACGGCACCGAGCGGTGATCGGTACCGTCGCGTGGCCGGCTACACCTCGTTGAAGCCACGCGACGCGTCGTAGATGTCGAGGTCGATGAAGACCACGAAGAAGCGCGTTACGACGTACTCGACCATGACGTGGTCCTCCCAGACCGAGCGGGTCACTGTATCGGTCGTATAGGCGAGATAACTGCCGGCGCCCTCTGGCTCGGCTGCGATCCTGCCGACCAGACGCAGGAACGTTTTTCGATCTTCGGCCGGCATGTAGTCACGGAACCGCGCAACCCGCTCGGTGAACTGCACTTGTCTCTTCATCAAGGCAGGACTCTATGGGCACGGTCAATGCCCTCGCCGGGAATTTCGACCGGGTCTGCCGCCTTGTAGGCCGGCTCAGGCGGCGGCTTCCTCCAGGAAGTCAGAGACAAGGCCGGCCGAACTCCAGGATGGCCGGCATTCGACGCACGTGTACTGAACGCCGCCATGGGTGAGCTCCAGCTGAGCACGTCTATCCGACCTTGGGAGCAGCGGCCGCCGCGAGCCGACCACACCTGCAGCGCCTCCCTTGGCGTCTCCATGGCCAGGCTTGTCGGTGAGCGATGCGGAAGGACGAGGTTTGCTGAGGTGAGTCCTGGGCGGTTGGACTTTCCCGTACGACCTGTTGGAGGTTCACCGTGAAGCCGTACGGAATCCTTCCCCGCGCCACCCGGCTTGATTAGCTTCCCGGTTGTACGACAGGACTCGGGAGGCTCAACTTGACCACGGACATTTCACGGCGACGGCTCTTCGCGCTCGGCGGCGGTGCGCTCGGCGCTGCGGCGGCTGGGTCGCTGCTGCCGCCTTCGCTGCAGGCCGCGATAGCCGCGCAGCCGGCACACTCGGCGGGGTCCGGAGGCCGTGACGGGCTCGGAGCCATCAAGCACGTGGTGATCCTGATGCAGGAGAACCGTTCCTTCGACCACTACTTCGGGACGCTCCGGGGCGTGCGCGGCTTCGGTGACCGCAACGCCGTCGAGCTGCCCTCGGGCAAGCCGGTCTTCGAGCAGCCCGCACCGCTGGGTACCTCCGTTCTGCCGTTCCCGGTGCGCGGCGCCGCCGAGACGCAGAAGAAGGACCTCCAGTACATCGGAGCGCTCGACCACTCCTGGAACGGCGGCGGCAAGGCGTGGGCCGGCGGGTGGATGAACGGCTGGGTATCCGTGAAGACGGCGGCCACGATGGCGTACTACGACCGTCGTGACATCCCGCTGCACTACGAGCTGGCCGACACGTTCACGGTCTGCGACGCCTACCACTCCTCCATCCACTCCTCGACCAGCCCCAACCGCAACCACCTGTGGAGCGGGAAGACGGGCAACGAGCCGAACGGCAGGCGTGCCGTGGGCAACGACGCCTACGACGAGGGCACCCACCCCGGATACGACTGGGGCACCTACGCGGAGCGGCTGGAGAAGGCCGGGCGCAGCTGGCGCACGTACACCGAGTGGGAGAATTTCACCGACAACCAGATCGAGTTCTTCGCCACCTTCAAGGCCATCGCCCGCAAGGCGCTGGCGAAGACCGGCGGACACACGTACATGGAGTCGTTCTACTCCGCCGTGCGTGACGCGGACGCAACCGGGCGGGAGCGCCTGTTCGGCCTGCTGGAGGAGGGCGTCACCACCCTGGACAAGGCCGAACGCCGCCTCTTCGAGCGGGCGTTGCGCCGGGTGGAGACCGGAACGCTGGCCGACGAGTTCGCCAAGGACGTGGCGGCGGGAACGCTGCCTGAGGTCTCCTACCTGGTGCCCTCCGCCGTCGACTCGGAACATCCGAGCGTCTCCTCGCCGATCCACAGCGCGACGATCGTCTACAAGGTCCTGGACGCGCTGGGCAAGCACCCCGACGTGTGGCGGCACACCGCCGTCCTCATCAACTACGACGAGAACGACGGCTTCTTCGACCACGTGCCGCCGCCGGTCGCCTCGCCCGAGGTGACCGAGGAGCAGTGGGAGGGCCAGCCCACCGGCCTCGGCATGCGAGTGCCGATGCTCGTCGTGTCGCCATGGACCATCGGCGGCTACGTCTGTTCCGAGGTCTTCGACCACACCTCCGTGATCCGCTTCCTGGAGCGCTGGACCGGGGTGAAGGAACCGAACATCGGCGACTGGCGGCGCACCGTCACCGGCGACCTGACCTCCGCTTTCGACTTCTCACGAGCGCGTCGCCGCCCCGAGGCGCAGCAGCCGACCGCCATTCCGCCGTTCAGCGGCCGCTGGTCGCCGAGGCCGCCCCTCGTGCAGCACATGCCCGTTCAGGAGCCGGGCGCGCGTCCGGCCCGTGCACTGCCGTACCAGCCGGACGCGCAGGCGAAGGTGGTGGACGGCGCGGTGCGGGTGTCCCTCAGCAACAAGGGGCGCTCGTCGGCGCACTTCGCGCTGTATCCGTACGCGGGCGAGTTCCCCGTACCGCAGCACCGGGACGTGAAGGGCACGACGCAGTGGACGGTGCCCGTCACCAACGCGGCGTACCGGTTCACGGTGACAGGGCCGAACGGCTTCCGCCGCGAGTTCACCGGGGCCACGCATGACGGTGCACCGGCCGAGGTTGCGTCACGGATCGATGCCCGTGAGCGCGATCTGCATCTCACGCTGCGCAACACGGGGCGGACGACGCTCACGTTCACCGTGCGGCCACGGGGATACGTCGACGAGGCGGACCTGCGCGACTGGACCAGGACCGTCAAGGTCAAGCCCGGACGCAGCCGCACCGTGGTGCACTCGGCGGCCGACGCGCACGGCTGGTACGACCTGGACGTCACCGTCGACGGGGACGGCGCCTTCCGGCGCCGGCTGATGGGGCACATCGAGAACGGCCGGGCGAGCGTCTCGGGCTGACCGGGTCCGGACGGCGGGGAAGGGCCGGTTTCGGGAAAATCCGAAACCGGCCTTTGGTCATTCCGGGGGATCCCTCGCTGGTGGTGCCGTGGCTCGCGGGTCTGCTGTGGAGATGGTGGGGCACGATCCAGATCTTTCGGAGTTCGGCGGCCGGGGAAGGTCGAGAACGTGCCACCGGCTCCGTCCCAGGGGCATCAGAGGCCACCACCGGCCGCACGAGGCAGAAGGAGAATCCGTCATGGCGATTCAGCGGATGGACAACGTCGGCATCGTCGTCGAGGACCTGGACGCCGCCATCGCGTTCTTCGTGGAGCTCGGTATGGAGCTGGAGGGCAGGGCGGAGGTCGCGGGCCTCTTCGCCGACCAGTGCACCGGACTCGACGGCGTCCGCTGCGACATCGCGATGGTCCGGACCCCGGACGGCCACAGCCGGCTCGAGCTGGCGAAGTACCGCAGCCCCGAGGCGATCGACGCCGGGCCGCGCAACCGGCCGCACAACATTCTGGGCACGCACCGCGTGATGTTCGCCGTCGACGACATCGACGACACCGTTGCCCGCCTGCGGCCTCACGGCGCCGAACTGGTCGGCAGGATCGCCCGGTTCGAGGACAGCTATCGGCTCTGCTACATCCGCGGTCCCGAGGGCATCATCGTCGGACTGGCCGAGCAACTGTCCTGAGGAGAAGAGACCGGATCCCGCAGCCGGACGCGATCTTCGAGGTTCCGATTTCCGTGGCCGGTCAGGGCCGGTCAGGGCTGGTCAGGGCTGGTCAGGTGTCCGGGTGGGCATCTGTCTTCAGCGCCCACGCACTCCCTGAGCAGCCTGCCGGGAACGGAGGGAAGCGGTGGCCCTTCACATCGGTGCTCCAGTGGTGGGCCGCGCCGCAGTCACAGGCGTGGATCCCGCTCTCCGGCACGATCTCGCCCGGGTGCCATGTCGTCCGCGCGTCGCTCATACCTTCCGGTGTACGTCGCTCTGCCCGCTCTCGCGACTCGGGCGGGGCGTGGGCCGGACGGGCGACGGCACCTGCCGGGCCCGTGCGCTACGGCTGCTGCCCGTCGGGCAGCTATGCGACACTCCGGCCCCCTGTCAGGGGGTGACCGCGTCCCCCCAGCCGAAAGTGGCGGCATAAGCCCTCCGAACCGCTTCTCCGCCTCGGCCACCCCTGATGCGGATGATGGTCAGCGCGAGGATGAACCAGGCGGTGAAGCACCCCGCCACGGTCAGAGTCCAGCGAGGTCCGGAGAAACGGGCAATGACGACCAGCGCAATGATCGCGACGACCAGTCCGATATGACTGCCGCCGATGTCCGTGCTGTATCTGCTGCCGCCTGCCATCAGAGTCTCCCGCCAAAGATCATGTCGTCCTGTGCCGGAGCAGACTACGGAGCGCTGTTCCGGCAACGGACTGGCCCGCCGTGGCGGGACCTGCCATTCCGCTTCGGCACGTGGAAATCGGTCTATCAGCGACCATGAAGAAGAAACACGAAGCAGCGGCCGCCGAAAACCCTCTCCCCGCGGTGGCGCGCCGCACTCGCGCGACGCGCATGAAGTGGAGCAGCGGACCGATCAGAACACTGTCGGCCTGATTCGCGCCGAGCCTACCGCGAGGGTAGCTACCATCTTCAACCATCTCCGCGAACAGGCTCATTCCTACTGCGACATGACCCATCGGACAAGCTCCGGTCCGTGCGTGCCTGCACGCCGCCCCTGGCGGAGCCGATACGACAGCAGGAGTCTGCGTCGAGCCTGACCTGTTGTCAGGGCAGAGAGTTAACGTTGGGGGACTTCCCGCGTGGGATTGCACCGCATCAGGTGCTGCTGAAAAGGGGGTACGGGTGAAGGTTGTCAGTACGGCAGTTGGGGCACTTCTCCTGGCTCTCGCCGTGGGATGTGGCGAGGACGATTCCCCGAACCCCGAGACCGCTGATTACGCGGCTTACGGGGCGCGTTCCTGCGCCACCTGGTTCACATATATGGGCGACGAGGGCCGATTCGTCGGCGCCGAGTGGTTATTGCGCAAGGTGATGCCCGCAGACGGTACCGAGGGGGACGGAGGCTCCGATTCGATGACCGTCGAGCAGTTCATGGATGGGATAACCGAGGCGTGCGGACAGGCCTCAATGGACACGCGCCTCGAGACGGTGGCGGAAAACGTGTTCGCCGCAAACGAGGACTCCTGAAGCCTCGGTCTGTAACGCCCGGGACGGACACGCGGCCCGTCGCCCACGAGTTCACGCCACGCCGAGCTCCGTGAGGATGTCGGCGACATCCCTGTCCTGCTCCGTCAGATAGCTGGAGAACTCGAAGCCCGTCATGAACGCGTCGGTCCAGCCGTGCTTGGTCAGTTCGGCCTTCCACTCCGCGGAGTCGTGCATCGCGGTCAGCGAGTCGATCCAGACCTTCCGCTCGGCGCCGCTGATGCCGGGGGGTGCGACGATTCCGCGCCAGTTGGTGAAGACCAGGTTGATACCCGAGGACTTCAGCGTCGGCGTGCCCTTGAGGACGTCGATCGGCTTCTCGCTGGTCACCGCGAGTACCCGCACCTGGCCCGCCTCGATCTGATCGATGAACTCACCGAAACCGCTGGCACCGAAGGCGATCTTGTTGTGGAGGATCGACGGGAGCAGCTCACCACCGCCGTCGTAGCTGATGTATTTGACCTTCTTCGGGTTGATGCCGACCGTCTTGGCGAGCTGCATCGAAAGGAGGTGGTCCGGTCCGCCGACCGAGGAGCCGCCCCCGACAGCGACTGCCTTGGGGTTTGCCTTCCAGGCGGTGACGAGATCGGTGATCGACTTGTACGGGGAGTCCTTGGGCACGACGATCGCGCCCGCCTCCTCCATCATCCTGGCGATCGGTGTGGTGTCGGCGAGCGTCGCGTTCGACTTCGAGGTGTACGAGGCACCGACGACTCCCAGTCCCATCTGCATGGCGAGGTTGCCGTTGCCCCGTTCGCTCACGGTGCGCTGCAGACCGACCGTGCCGCCGGCGCCCGGAAGGTTGAACACTTCGACGCCGGGCGCGATCTTGGTGTCCTCCAGTACCTTGGCCGCCGCACGCGCCGCGGTGTCGTACCCGCCGCCCGGAGTGTTGGGGACCATGATCCGCAGACCCGTCACGGTCGCACCGCTCTTGCCTGTCTCGTTCTCGCCGGTGGCACCGCAGGCGCATATCACCAGCATGGACACGGCGGTCAGGGCGCTGACGACAGCGACTCTACGAGTTCTCATGGTTTGTCCCTTCCACTTCGGACATTCGGGCGCCATGATTATGTGACGTTTGAGACACCGCGTCTGCGTTGTGTCGGCATTGAAGATTGAGTTGATTGTGGTCACAACTTTTCGCCGTCATACCCTCGCGGGAGAGCTGCTGGTGCTCCAGCTCTCCCGCGTCGTGGTGGTGCCGATGGCGGTCGCCGCCGTCTCGCTGACCCAGTCGGAAGCGACCTTCGACCGGGTCGAGGGGCGTCGGGTCACCGCGCTCGCCGAGCAACTGGCTGGCCACCCCATGGTGTCCGGTCAGTTCGGCCGGTCGGCGCCGGGGGAGACGCTCGCTCCCCTCGTCCGGACCACGCTGACCCGGTCGGGAGCCACCTCCGTCACGATCGCCGACGGCAGGGGCCGCATCGCCGGCTCGACGAACCCCCCACTGATCGGTACGAGACCGCCGCTCGGCCCCGGCGTCGCTGACGCCCGCGGCTGGTCCGGTGAGCTGGGCGTGGACGGTGACCGCGAACCGGTGGCCCAGGTGCCGGTGCTCGAAACGGCTCAGCCCCACCTCGGCCGGCATCTCGGCACCGTGATGATCGGTGAGGCATCACCGACGGTATGGCAGCGGCTGAGTGGCGCGTCGTCGGATCTGCTCGTCTGTCTCTGCATCGCGAGTGGGCTCGGCCTGATCGGATCGTGGCTGCTGGCCCGGCGTACCACACGCCAGACCCTCGGTCTGGAGCCGCGGGAGATCGCGGGGCTCGCCGAGTACCGCGAGGCCATGCTGTCCGGGATCGCGGAAGGCGTGATCGCCCTCGACCCGCGGTCGCGGCTCACCCTCGTGAACGCGGTCGGCAGGGAACTGCTCGATCTGCCCGAACACTGCGTGGGGATGAGCCTGGCCGATCTCCGGATCGAGGGCCGGCTGCACGAGGTACTCGCCGGATCGCCCGGTGAGACCGAGCAGCGCGACGAAGTCGTCATACACCGGAGCCGAGTGCTGGTGATGAACCGGAAGACCGTCACCAAGGACGGCCGCCGGCTCGGCTCGGTCACGACCTTGCGGGACCGCACCGAACTGGCGCGGCTGGAACGCGAGATCGGCTCGCTCCGCAGCTCCGCCGAGCTGCTGCGCGCGCAGGCCCACGAGTTCGCCAACCAGTTGCACACGATCTCCGGACTGATCCAGATCGGCAGGCACGACGATGTGGTGCGGTACGTCCGCGCGCTGAGCCGCCACCGCCAGTCGCTGGACACGACCCTGACCACACGGGTCCGTGACATGGCCGTCGGCGCCCTGCTGATGGCGAAGTCCTCGCTCGCGGCCGAACGGAAGGTCGTGCTGCGCGTCTCGGAGCACACGGCGCTCGACCGGCTGGCGCCGGAGGACTCGGTGGACGTGGTGACGGTGATCGGCAACCTCGTCGACAACGCCGTCGACGCCGCGGCGGCGGGCGCCGGCCATCGCGATGCCTGGGTGGAGGTCGAACTGCGGCAGGACACATCCAGCGTGGAGATCGTGGTACGCGATTCGGGTCCGGGCGTGACGCCCGAACTCGCCCAGGAGGTCTTCCTGCACGGTTTCACCACGAAGGCCGCCCAGGAGGGGGAGCGCGGCATCGGGCTGGCGCTCACCCGGCTGGTCTGCGAACGCCGGAGCGGCGAGGTGGCGGTGACCAACACGCCCGACGGCGCCATGTTCACCGCGAGAATGTCCGTCGACCACCGGTCCGCCGCGGTACCGGAAGGAGCTTCCCGATGATCGACGTACTGGTCGTCGACGACGACTTCATGGTGGCAAGCATCCACCAGGCGTACGTCGACCGCGTCGATTCCTTCCGGGTCGTCGGGACGGCGAACACCGGCGAGCAGACGATCAAGGCCGTCGGCGAACTGCGGCCCGACCTGGTCCTGCTCGATCTCCATCTTCCGGACATGTTCGGCCTGGACGTCATTCCCCGCCTGCGGGCCGACGGGCACGACTGCGACTTCATGGTGATCAGCGCCTCGCGCGAGGCCGACGCGGTCCGCCGCTCCGTCCGCCAGGGCGTGGTCAACTACCTGCTGAAGCCGTTCGACTTCGACGACCTGCACCCTCGCCTCCTGCAGTACGCCACCCGGCGCAACAGCCTGCTCACCGCGGTCGTCAGAGGCCAGGCCGACGTGGACCGGGCCCTGACCGGGGGCCACTCGCCGGTCTTGAGCGTCACGCTGCCGAAGGGTCTGAGCGTGGAGACCTCGAAGCTGATCGAACGCACGCTGTGCGATGCCGACGGAACGCTGTCCGCCACCGAGTGCGCGGCCCGGACCGGCGTCTCGCGGGTCAGCGCCCGTCGTTACCTCGAATACTTCCACGACACCGGCCGCGCCGAACTGTCCCTGCGGTACGGAGCCGTCGGCCGACCCGAGCGCCGCTACGGCTGGCTCGCCTGAGTGCGCTCGCGCCGTACGGCTCCCGGTCGCAGCAGCCCGGTATGTGCTGCCCGGAGCCACAACGACCCGGCGCGGCAACGGGGTTGCCCCGCAGTAAGTCCCTGAGCGCTGAAGCCGTGCGGGGTGGACGGCTCGGTTTGGTTCTCCGCGGGAATCCGGCATCCCCCGGCGGTGATCGCTACCCGCAATTCGATGGTCGGCATCGACTCGACCATCGTGAACGCCGCCCCCTCTCCGCCTCAGCCGCCCGCGGCCGCCCGGGACCCCGTCAGCCGTGCGATCTCCCCGATCAGCCCCGTGCGGTCGATGGCGTCACTCCCGGTGGCCGGGACGGTGCAGGCGTACGCGCCTGCCACCGAGCCGTAGAGAGCGCAGCGGCCCGGGTCCTCGCCCGTCAGCCGGCCGAAGAGGAAGCCGGCGGCGAAGGCGTCGCCCGCCCCGTTGGTGTCGACCACCGGCCTTCGCGGCTCGACCACCGGAACGTGAGTCAGTCCGTCGGCGGTCAGCAGGTACGCGCCCTCGGCCCCCGCGGTGGCGATCACCGCCTCGGCCCGCCCCCGCTCCAGGACCTTGCGCATCGTCTTCTCCTTGTCGGCCAGGGCGGCCGTGGACACGAAGACGATGTCAGCGCCGTAGGCGAACGGCTCGTGGTAGGGGTTCTCGCCGTCCCAGTCGTGGAGGTCGGTGGAGACGGTGAGGCCCGCTTCGCGCAGTTGGGGGAGGGCGAAGGCGCACGGATACGTGATGCTGACGTGTGCGTGGCGGCTCACCGACGCCAGGGAACGGACCAGCTCCTCGGGCAGGCGGTCGGCCTCCCGGGAGCGGCTGTCGTCGTAGAGGGAGAGCCGCCGCCCGTCGGGGCCGACGAGGTTGACGGCCCGCTTCGTCCCGCCGGGCAGGGGCACTTCGGTGAACCCGATGCCGTGGTCACGGTGGAACGCCCGGACGAGGTCGCCGCTGGGGTCGTCCCCGATCATGTCGAGGTGATGCGTGCGCAGCCCCAGCGCGCTCAGGCCCAGGGCCACGAAGTCCCCGGTCTGTCCGGCGCGGGTCTCGATGCCCGGCCGGATCATGTAGCTGTCCGCGTACGGGAGCGGCAGTTCGGGGACGTACACGATCGTGTCGACGCCCGACCCTCCCAGGACGAGGACGTCGTACTCGCTGCTCATCACTTTTCCTCTCGCACACGAGGGGCGGGCCGGTAACTTCCGCTGATCGCAGGTGAGTCAACCAGCCGACGCCGATCCGGGCAAGAAATTGCAGAACTTTTCGGCAAGGTCTTGCGATCCGACCGGGACACAGCCGTCGTTCCAGCTCTCCGGTACCCCGCGTGCGAGGCCTTCTCATGATTCAGTTGGCCCGCAGCCGCTGATCTCGATCCATCGCCAAAAGAAATCGGCCCGCGATGTCGAGAACCCGTGACCGGCTCCGTCCCCGCAGTGAACGCGACCGAAAGAACGGTTCGCACCAGCGCCGAGGAGAACACCATGGCCAAGTACCTGCTTCTGAAGCACTACCGCGGCGCCCCGGCCGCAGTCAACGACGTGCCCATGGACCGGTGGACGCCGGAGGAGGTCTCGGCCCACATGCAGTACATGAACGACTTCGCGGCCCGGCTGGAGAGGACCGGCGAGTTCGTCGACGGCCAGGCGCTCGCCCCCGAGGGGACGTTCGTCCGGTACGACGGCGAGGGCCGCCCGCCGGTCACCGACGGGCCGTTCGCCGAGACCAAGGACCTCATCGCCGGCTGGATGGTGATCGACGTCGACAGCTACGAGCGTGCCGTCGAGCTGGCCGGGGAACTGTCGGCCGCCCCCGGGGCGGGCGGGAAGCCGATCCACGAGTGGCTTGAGCTGCGCCCGTTCCTGTCCGCGCCGCCCACCATCACGGAGTGACCTCGTCGATGGACGGGGCCCTGCTCCGGAGCCTCACGCCGAGCGTGCTCGGTATCCTCGTCCGCCGCGGAGCCGACTTCGCGGCGGCCGAGGACGCCGTGCAGGACGCGCTGGCCGAGGCCGTCCGCGTCTGGCCGGCCGACCCGCCGCGGGACCCGAAGGGCTGGCTGGTCACCGTGGCCTGGCGCCGGTTCCTCGACGCGGTACGGGCGGACACCGCCCGCCGTCGGCGTGAGGATCTCGTCGACGAGGAGCCGGTGCCCGGACCCGCGTCCGCGGTGGATGACACGCTCCAGCTCTACTTCCTGTGCGCCCACCCGTCGCTGACGCCGTCGTCCGCCGTCGCGCTCACACTGCGTGCCGTCGGAGGGCTGACCACCCGCCAGATCGCCCAGGCCTACCTGGTGCCCGAGGCGACCATGGCGCAGCGCATCAGCCGGGCCAAGCGCACCGTCTCCGGTGTGTCGTTCGACCGGCCCGGCGATGTCGCCACCGTGCTGCGCGTCCTCTACCTGGTCTTCAACGAGGGCTACTCCGGTGACGTCGACCTCGCCGCAGAGGCCATCCGGCTCACCCGGCAGCTCGCGGCCGCGATCGACCACCCCGAAGTGGCGGGGCTGCTCGCGCTCATGCTGCTCCACCAGGCCCGGCGCGCCGCCCGGACCACGTCCGACGGCAGCCTGGTGCCGCTGGCCGAGCAGGATCGCGGCCGGTGGGACACCGAGTCGATCGCCGAGGGAGTCGTGATCCTCCAGACGGCCCTGGCCCGCGACCGGTTGGGTGAGTTCCAGGCCCAGGCAGCCGTCGCGGCACTCCACGCCGACGCGCCCACCGCCGAGGAGACCGACTGGGTGCAGATCGTCGAGTGGTACGACGAACTCGTCCGGCTGACCGGCAGCCCGGTCGCCCGGCTCAACCGCGCCGTGGCCGTCGGCCACGCCGACGGGCCCCGCGCCGGCCTGGCGGCGCTCGCGGAGCTGGACGACGCACTGCCCCGGTACGACGCGGTGGCCGCGTACCTCCATGAGCGCGACGGCGACCACGCGACGGCGGCGCGGCTGTACGCGGAGGCTGCCCGGAAGGCAGCCAATCTCGCCGAGCGCGACCACCTGACGTTCCAAGCGGCCCGGCTCAACACCCGCCGACCCGGCTGCTGAGCACGGGCGGCCGACGCCCGGCAACGCGGTTCAGTGCGCGGTCAGCGTCATCTCGAACGAGTACCGGGACGCCCGGTAGAGGTGCGAGCCGAACTCCACCGGCCGCCCCGCGTCCCCGAGGACCGTGCGCTCCATGGTGAGCAGGGTGCCGCCGCGGGACTCGTCCAGCAGCCGGGACTCCGCCGCGGTGGCCCGGCGTGCCCCGATGGTCTGGTCGGCGGTCCGCAGGGCGATGCCGGCCCGCTTGAGCAGTTCGTACAGGCCGCGACCGGTGAGGTCCTCCTCGGTCAGCCCCAGGAGGTCCGCCGGCAGGTGGTTCTCCATGACCGCTATGGGCTCGTCGTCCGCGTAACGCAGTCTGCGCAGCGCCACGGTGTCCGCGCCGGGTTCGAGCTTGAGGGCGGCCGCGACCTTGGCGGCGGCGGGCACGGTTCGCATCGACAGCAATTCGGTGCGCGGCCGCCGGCCGTCGCGCTTGAGGTCCTCGAACAGGCTGGTCAGCTCGATCTGCCTGCGCACCCGGTTGTTGACGACCTGGGTGCCCACCCCCCGCTTGCGCGCCAGCAGCCCCTTGTCGACCAGGTGCTGCATGGCCTGGCGCATGGTCGGGCGGGAGAGCCCGAACTGGTCCGCGAGAGCGATCTCGTTCTCCAGCCGCGTCCCCGGTGCCAGCGTGCCGGACTCGATGAGTTGTTGAAGCTGCTGCGCGACCTGAAAGTACAGCGGCACCGGGCTGCTTCGGTCGATGGTGATCAGCCTGGTGATCGACTCCATGCGGGCTCCTCAAGACGTTGTGCCACGCGTTCAGTATGCCGCACATTCGACTCAAGCTCTGTACGTATTTATGTCAGAACAAATACGGGGAGGAACCGCACCCACCCACCTCGCGCCCACTCGGTGGTTGCCGTCAGCCGGCCAGCTCGCCCAGCAGCTCCCAGGTCCGGCGCCGGTCGGCGTCGCCGGCCAGGTCCGTTCCCGAGAACACCACTTCCGTGGCCCCGGCGTCCCGGTAGCGCTGTACCTCGGCGGCGACCGTCCGCTCGTCGCCGATCACGGCCACGTCGGCGGCGCGTCGGCCCCCGGACAGTTCCACGACCCGTGCGTAGGACGGGATCTGCTCGTAGAACGCGAGCTGTTCGGTCGCCGTCTCTCGTGCGGCGTCGGGGTCGCCGGTGACCACGCCGTGCACGAGCGCCACGATCCGGGGCGCGGGGCGGCCCGCCTCCCGCGCGGCCGCGGTGACCGCCGGGACGATGTGCTCGGACAGGGCGCGGGGACCGGCGAGATACGGCAGGATCCCGTCGGCCAGTTCGCCGCTGACGCGCAGCGCCTGCGGGCCCATCGCGGCGACGAGCAGGGGCACGCCCGCCTCCGCTCCGGCCACACGGGCGGGAACCGGCGTGGTCGCGGTGAGCAGCTCGCCGTGGAAGTCGGCGCTGCCGGTCTCGGTGAGCTGCCGCAGCGCGGTGAGGAACTCCCGCAGCCGGGCGATGGGCCGCTCGAAGGGAATGCCGAAGCCCGCCTCGGTCAGCAGCTTGGTGCCGAGCGCGAGCCCGAGGTGGTACCGGCCGTGCGTGGCCGCCTGCGCGGTCTGGGCCTGGCTGGAGACGAGCAGGGGATGGCGGCCGAAGACGGGGATCGCAGACGTCCCCACGTCGATGCCCGGCACTTCCCGCCCGACGATCGCGGCGAGCTGAGGCGAGTCCGCCCCGAAGGTCTGCCCGAACCAGGCGGACCGCAGCCCCGCGGCCGCGGCCTCCCTGGCGAGCCGCACGGTCGCATCGATCTGGTTGTCGGCGCCGGTGGCGCTGATTGCTACTCCCACAGTCATGTCACTTCAGAACCGGGCGAGTTGGGCGCGCATTCCGTCTGGTGTGTGACGAGTTCATGTCTGCCGTGTGTACGCGCCCGAGCCGGACGGTCCAGGTGAGGAGCCTCGGAGAGGCACCATCTGGATGATCAAAACAACGGCGGGTTACCATATGAGCGCCTCCTAGCTCGAAAGATAAACCTGTGACTGTCAATGACGACTCGTTCACCAACTGGAAGAACCGCGAGGAGATCGCGGAGTCGATGATCCCGATCATCGGGAAGCTGCACCGGGAGCGGGACGTCACCGTCCTGCTGCACAGCCGCTCCCTGGTGAACAAGTCGGTGGTCAGCATCCTCAAGACCCACCGGTTCGCCCGGCAGATCGCCGGCGAGGAACTCTCGGTCACCGAGACGCTGCCCTTCCTGGAGGCGCTCGCCGCCCTCGACCTCGGCCCTTCCCAGATCGACATCGGGATGCTCGCCGCGATGTACCGGACCGACGACCGAGGTCTCTCCGAGGCGGAGTTCACCGCCGGGGCCGTCGCCGGTGCCACGGGGGACGACAGGATCGAGCGCCGCGAGCCGCGGGACGTCGTCCTCTACGGATTCGGCCGCATCGGCCGCCTCCTCGCCCGGCTGCTCATCGAGAAGGCCGGCTCCGGCAACGGCCTGCGGCTGCGCGCCGTCGTCGTCCGCAAGGCGGCCGGCCAGGACATCGTCAAGCGCGCCTCACTGCTGCGCCGCGACTCGATCCACGGCCAGTTCCAGGGCACGATCACCGTCGACGAGGCGAACAACAAGATCATCGCCAACGGCAACGAGATCAAGGTCATCTACTCCGACGACCCGACGACGGTGGACTACACCGCGTACGGGATCAAGGACGCCGTCCTCATCGACAACACCGGCAGGTGGCGCGACCGCGAGGGACTGTCGCAGCACCTGCGCCCCGGCGTCGCCAAGGTCGTCCTCACCGCGCCGGGCAAGGGCGACGTCCCCAATGTCGTCCATGGCGTCAACCACGACATGATCAAGCCGGACGAGCAGATCATCTCCTGCGCCTCCTGCACCACCAACGCGATCGTCCCGCCGCTGAAGGCGATGGCGGACGAGTACGGCGTCCTGCGCGGTCACGTCGAGACGATCCACTCGTTCACCAACGACCAGAACCTGCTGGACAATTACCACAGCTCCGACCGCCGCGGCCGCTCGGCGCCGCTCAACATGGTCATCACCGAGACCGGCGCGGCGTCCGCCGTGGCCAAGGCGCTGCCCGACCTCGACGCGACGATCACCGGAAGCTCGATCCGGGTCCCGGTGCCGGACGTCTCGATCGCGATCCTCAGCCTGAAACTGGGGCGCGAGACCACCCGCGCCGAGGTCCTCGACCACCTCCGCGAGGTGTCGCTCACGTCGACGCTCAAGCGCCAGATCGACTTCACCACCGCCCCGGACGCGGTCTCCAGCGACTTCATCGGCTCGCGCCACGCCTCGATCGTCGACGCCGGCCCCACCCAGGTCGACGGCGACAACGCGATCCTCTACCTCTGGTACGACAACGAGTTCGGCTACTCCTGCCAGGTCGTCCGGGTCGTCCAGCACGTCTCCGGGGTGGAGTACCCGACCTTCCCCGTCCCCGTGCTCTGACCCCGCCGCCCCACCCGTGTGCGGGCAGCCCCGGAGCTGCCCGCACACGGGACCGGTCGCGCGGACTACCGGGCCGGTGCCGTGTCCGGCGCCGGGGCGTAGCCCGTGGCCCGGGTGGTGAACGTCCCCCGTCCCTGGGTCCGGCCGCGCAGCCGGGTCGCGTAACCGAACAGTTCGGCCAGCGGCACGGTCGCCGTGATCACTGCCGTACCGGGCCGCGCGGTGGAGCCGGACACCTGGCCACGCCGTGCGGCCAGGTCGCCGAGCACCCCGCCGACGGCGTCGTCGGGCACGGTGACCGTGACCTCGGCCACCGGTTCCAGCAGCACCATCGCACAGCCGCGCAGCGCCTCCCGGAGCGCGAACCGCCCGGCGGTGCGGAAGGCCAGTTCCGAGGAGTCCTTGGGATGGGTGGCGCCATCGGTCAGCGTCACCCGCACCCCGGTCACCGGATGCCCGCCCACGGGACCCTCGACCAGGGCGTCCCTGCAGCCGGCCGCCACCGCCCGGACGTACTCCTGCGGCACCCGGCCGCCGACGACGGCCGAGCGGAACACGAACTCCGCCCCGCCCTCACCGCCTTGACCCATGCCGGGCCCCAACGGCTCGACGTCGAGGACGACATGGGCGAACTGACCGGCCCCGCCGTCCTGCTTGACGTGCCGGTACACCAGACCCGACACACCGCGCACGACCGTCTCCCGGAAGGCGACCTGCGGCCGCCCGACCCGGACCTCCAGCCCGTGGGCACGGCGGATCTTCTCCGCCGCCACCTCCAGATGGAGTTCACCCATGCCCGAGAGCACCGTCTGCCCCGTCTCGGCGTCCGTCCGCACCGCCAGCGACGGGTCCTCCTCGGCCAGCCGCGCCAGTGCCGACATCAGCCGCTCCGTGTCGGTGCTCCGGGCGGCCTCGACCGCCACCGACACGACCGGATCGGCCACCGTGGGCGGTTCGAGGACCAGCGGGGCACCCGGCGCGCACAGGGTGGCGCCGGCGCGGGCGGCCTTGAGGCCGATCACCGCGACGATGTCCCCGGCCACCGCCTCGTCCACATCGACGTGCCGGTCCGCCCGGACCCGCAGGATCCGGCCGACGCGCTCGCTGCGCCGCGCACCCGCGTCCAGCACGGTGTCCCCCTTCCTGAGCGTGCCCGAATACACCCGCAGACTGGTCAGCCGTCCCGTAGCGGTCGCGGTCACCTTGAACGCCAGCGCGGCGAACGGAGCCGCCGGATCTGCGGCCCGCTCCTGCACCGTGTCGCCGAGAGTGCCGCGTACCGGCGGCACGTCCAGCGGAGAGGGCAGATAGGCCACGACCGCCTCCAACAGCGGTTCGATACCGCGGTTGCGGTAGGCCGAGCCGCACAGCACGACGACACCCTCACCGCCGCGGGTCAGATCCCGCAACGCCGCGGTCAGCGTCCGTTCGGAGAGCGTGGACCGCGCGCAGAACTCCTCCAGGGCGACCGGATGGAGCTCCGCCACCGTCTCCTCCAGCATCCGTCGGCGCCGGTGTGCTTCCTCCCGCAGCGCATCGGGCACCTCCCCCTCCTCGTACGTGTCACAGCCGTCGGCCCACACCAGGGCCCGCATGCGCACCAGGTCCACCACGCCGTTGAACCGCTCCTCGCCCCCGACCGGAAGCTGGACCACCAACGGGACCGTGTGCAGCCGCTCCCGGATCGACGCGACCGCCGCGTCGAGGTCGGCGCCCACGCGGTCGAGCTTGTTGACGAACGCGATACGCGGCACCGCGTGCCGGTCGGCCTGGCGCCACACCGACTCGCTCTGCGGCTCCACACCCGCGACCGCGTCGAACACGGCGATCGCACCGTCGAGCACCCGCAGCGAACGCTCGACCTCGTCGGCGAAGTCGACGTGCCCCGGGGTGTCGATCAGATTGATCCGGTGGCCCGCCCATGTACAACTCACCGCGGCGGCGAAGATGGTGATGCCCCGGTCGCGTTCCTGCGGGTCGAAGTCGGTGACGGTCGTTCCGTCATGGACCTCGCCGCGCTTGTGGGTGGTGCCGGTGGCGTAGAGGATCCGTTCGGTGACGGTCGTCTTGCCGGCGTCGACGTGGGCGAGGATGCCCAGATTGCGAACGCCGTTCAGCGCGCTGGTGAGTTGACGGTTCGGTTCGGTACGCACGGTCCGTGGCCCTTCGGGGTGATCCGGAAGAAGACGGCGCGATCCCCGGACGGCGAGGCCTGTGTCCAGGCCCGCGGAACCCTTGACCGCGGCACGCCGCACAGGGCGTCGCCGCGATGACGGTCCGTCAAGGAACGGACAGGGCTCAGATGTTCGTCACGGGTGTCCGGGGCCGGCCGCGCAGCCGGCGCCGGGCCGGGGTGGACACCAGGATCACCTCGTACCGCGACAGGGGGACGACGACAGCGGTGCGGTAGCGCACGGCAGGCCTCCCCCCACTGGTCACGGTGCGCGCCGGAACGTGCTGGGCGGCGCGCGATTTCGTGTCGAGTCTAGGGAAACCGGTACGGGCGGGGGAACCGGTTTTCCGCGGGAGACCGATGCTGTCGCCGGGCGGTGGCCGTCCGGCGACAGGTCCGTGTCACGGCGAGGGGGACCGAGAGACATCCCCGGCGGTGTCACGGCGAAGGGCACCGTGAGACGGTCGGGGCTTCCAGGTCCTGCGGCACCGCCGTAGCGCGCTCCGGCCGCAGCCGCGCCACTCGGCGGGCGAGACGCCGGCGCCCCGGCCGCCCCGGGTGATCAGCGCGTTCACGGGCGTATGGGGGTCCAGGGCCATCGTCCGGGCCAGCAGGACACCGATCACCAACGGAGCCAGGGTGACGGCCAGCGTGGTGCCGGCACGGGTGACGTGCTGGATGCGGGGGCGCGGTGCGTCGGGAGCCATGCTCCCATTCGAGCAGCGACGGACCGGTGCCGGATCGGTCGGCGTACTCAGCCCCGGCGGCCCGGGTACTCACCCGGGCCGTGCGGCGCCCCCGCGGGAGCGGCTAAGCCGTGGTGCCGGGGCCGGAACCCGTGCCCGAGGCGGCCTTGATGCCCTTGGTGATGTCGTCCAGGACGGACAGGGCGGGTGCCTTGGTGTTGATGTCGAAGCCCGAACGGACGACGATGAGCATGTTCTCGGCATGGGGGGAGGGGAAGGCCAGCGACTCGACGTACCCGTCGTCGCCGTCCTTCGTCACGACCTTCCAGCGCACCCGGTAGCCCTGCTGGCCGGCCACCGTGACCGCCTCGGACTTCAGTTCCTGGTGCGAGGTGATGCCGCCGTAGATCTTCTCGCCGTACGATTCCTTCGCGTTGGTGGCGATGTCCTTCTCGGCCGTCGCCTTCGCGGTCTTGGTGCTCAGCTTCAGCGCCTCGGCCGGTACGGAGAACACTCCGCCGCGGACGCACGTCTGCTTGGTGTCCCCGGGGCAGGCGTACGAACCGGTGGTCACTCCCGCGCCCATGCCCGACTCGCCCTTCCAGCCGTCAGGGACCGGGATGCTGATTCCGCTCGCCAGGTCCGTCGCGTAGCCGTCCTCGGTCTGCGGCTGCTCGGGGTTCTCGTTCCCGCCGCCGTTGCCGCCGCCGCTGCCGCCCGGTGCGCCGGGCTGACGGCTGGGCGCGGGGGAGGACGAGGGGGACGGCGCGGTGGCCGTGCTCTCCGTCTTCTTGCCGGAACCGTCGGCCAGCAGGTACACACCACCGCCGATGGCGGCGAGTACCACCACACCGGCGGTGATGCCGGCGATGATGCGTATTCGGCGGCTGCGGACGGTCGCCGGTGGCACGCGGAGGTGATCCGTCCACTGGCTGCCGTCCCACCAGCGTTCCTGGATGGGGCCAAATCCTGTGTACCCGGGGTCTGGATGCCAGCCGGGCGGGCTCGTCTGCGTCACGGCAGCCACCGTAGCCGGGTTGCGTGAGAATCCGATGAGCCGGATGACCGGATGAAGGGGATGACCGGTTCCGGTCGTGTCCGGCCGTGCTCCGGAGCTCATTATGGTCTAGACAATTGATGGCCCAGCTCGCTAGCATCCGCGACGGAGCGCGGTGGTCCTCGGGCGGCGATTCGCCCGGTCCGTCGGCCACGGCAGGATTGAGGGCACATGGAAGCGACTGCTCCAGACCGCCGGTTCGCCGAGGAGTACCGGATCGCCAGGGAGATCCCGCGCGACGGACTCACCGCATGGCGCGCGGCCGTCGCGACCGAGGTGCCGCTGGCGCCGGGGGCGGTCGTCCTGGATGTCGGGGCCGGTACGGGGGCCTTCTCGGCCGCGTTCGCCGACTGGTTCGGGGTACGGGTGCTGGCGGTGGAACCGGCCGACGCCATGCGCGCGCTGATCCCGCGGACCGCGGACATCGAGGTGCTGGACGGCCGGGCGGAGGCGCTGCCGGTGCCGGACGGATGCGCGGACGCGGCCTGGCTCGGGTCGGTCGTCCACCACATCGACGATCTGCCCGCCGCGGCACGGGAGATACGCAGGGCGCTGAAGCCGGGGGCGCCGGTGCTGATCCGCAACTCGTTCCCCGGCCGGTGCACGCGGGACCTGCGGGTGCGGTTCTTCCCCGGGACCGCGCGCATCGTCGACGGCTATCCGACCGTCGAGCAGACCTGCGCGGCGTTCGCCGCCGCCGGCTTCGGCCGGGTCGCGCTGCACGCGGTGCCGCAGGAGAGCGCGCCGAGCCTGTCCGTCTTCGCGGACCGGATCCGGCGCGGCACCGACGCGAAACTCCGGGCCCTCACGGACGAGGAGTTCGAGTGCGGGATGCGGCGGCTGAGACGGGCCGCGGCGCAGGAACCGGACCGGCCGGCCGTCAGCTGGATGGACCTGCTCGTGCTGGCCTGACCGCGGGGGAATCGGCCGTGCGGGCCCAGGGGATCCGGACGCGAGGCCCTAGGGTTTCCGTATGAGCGGAAACGATGAGCAGGAGCGGTCCGTGCGGGCCGCGATCGAGGGGGAACTGCGGCTGCTCGATCCACGCGTGCGGGCCCTGCCCGACGCGGTGACGGAACTACTGGACCCTGAGTTCACCGAGTTCACCGAGTTCGGCGCGTCCGGGCGGCGCTACGACAGGGTGTCGATCCTCGCCGTCACCTCCGCCGACGGCGAGGACGCGCCCGCCCCGGTCGCCACAAGCATGTCCGGCACACTGCTGGCCCCCGGCCTCGTCCACCTGACGTTCACGACGGAGCGCGACGGCCGCAGGGTGCGGCGCAATTCGATCTGGCGGCGGACGGAGTCGCGCTGGCGGCTCTACTTCCACCAGGGCACGCCGGTCAACTCCCCGTAGCCCACACGGGTATTCGGCGGACGGCCGACGGCGCGCCGTCTAGGCTCCTCGAATGACGACCCCCAACTATCCCGCCAAGCCCCGGCCCGGTGACCGCGTCGCCGTGCTGTCCCCCTCGTCCGGGCTTCCCGGCATCCTCCCGCTCCCGCACGAGCTGGGACTGCGCAGACTCCGCGAGGAATTCGGGCTGGAACCGGTGGAGTACCCGTGCACCCGGAAGATGGGCTCCTCGCCCCAGGAGCGGGCCGCCGACATCCACGCGGCCTTCGCCGACCCCGGGATCAAGGCTGTCATCTCCAGCATCGGCGGAGACGACCAGATCACCGTGCTGCCGTACCTGGACCGGGAACTGCTGCGGGCCAACCCCAAGCCGTTCTTCGGCTACAGCGACTGCACCAATCTGCTGGTGTTCCTGGAGAACCTGGGCATCGTCGGCTACCACGGCGGATCGGTGATGGTCGAGCTGGGACGCCCCGGCGCGATGCACCCGCTGACGGCCGACTCGCTGCGTGCGGCGCTCTTCACCCACGAGGACCGCGAGCTCACCCCGGCGAAGGAGACCGGCAGTGTCAACGGCCGCTGGGAGAACCCGCGGACCTTCGACCGCGAACCCGGCATGCTGCCCGCCGACGACTGGATCTGGCACAACGCCGACCGGGTGGTCCAGGGGACGAGCTGGGGCGGCAATCTGGAGATCCTTTCCTGGCTGCTGATGGCGGACCGGGAGATCCGGCCCGCGGCCGAGTACGCGGGCCGGGTGCTGTTCCTCGAGACGTCCGAGGAGATGCCCGGTGCCGACGCGGTGTACCAGATCCTGCGGAACATGGGGGAGCGGGGACTCCTGAAGCAGTTCCCCGCGCTGCTGATGGCGCGGGCCAAGAACTGGTCCTTCGAGAGTCCGCTGGGGGCCGAGGAGGGGGAGGAGTACCGCGCGCTGCAACGGCAGGCGGTTCTGCGGGCGTTGGCGGAGTACGCCCCCGAGACCATGGCCGTCCTCGATGTCGACCTGGGTCACACGGACCCTCAGCTGATCATCCCCTACGGCGGCCGGGTGCGGGTGGACGGCGTGGCCCGCCGCATCGTCGTGACGTACTGAGGAGCGCGCGGAGGGGGTGGCGCCCGTTCTGGTCCGACCACATGTCCTGTGTGACATAGTGGGAGATTCGGACAAGAGCGGCCGGCCCGGAGAACGGCTCCGGCCACGGCAGGGGGTGACGGATGCCCGTCGAATGGCAGCCCGTACGGCAGTCGCGCACGCATGAGCTGGTGCTTCAGAGCATCGAGCAGCGGGTGTTCGCCGGCGAGCTCAAGGCCGGCGACCGGCTGCCGCCCGAGCGGGAGCTCGCCCCGGTCCTCGGCGTGAGCCGGTCCGCGCTGCGCGAGGCGCTGCGGGTGCTGGAGACCATCGGCGTCCTGGTGGCCCAGCCGGGCCGGGGCCCGGACGCCGGGGCGCGGATCGTCCGTAACCCCGAAGGCGCCCTCGGCCGGCTGCTCCGGCTCCACTTCGCCCTCGGCAGCTACAGCCTGGAGGACGTGCTGGAGGCGCGCGTGGTCCTGGAGCGGTCCAGCTTCGAGGCCGCCGCGCGGCACGCCTCCGCGGCCGACCTGGACGAGGCCGAGGCGCTGGTCGTACGGATGGGGGAGCCGGATGTCGAGGTGCCGGAGTTCAACGACCTGGACACCCGGTTCCATGTCAGGATCGCCCGCAGCTCCGGCAACGAGCTGACCTCCACCCTCACCTCCGCGGTGCGGGAGTCGGTCCGGCCGCTGATCCTGCGCGCCCTGGAGGGGGCGCGGGACTGGCCGGCCACGGCCGCCGCGCTCAACGCCGACCACATCGAGCTGCTGCGCCTGGTGCGCGCGGGCGAGGGAGCGCGGGCGGCCGATGTCGTCGAGGCGCACATCCGCGGGCTGCACGGCACGCTGGTCGACGAGAAGCCCACCGACTGACCCCTGACTGTCCGGCCCGAGCCGTCGCGATGCCCCCTGGGGGGCGCCGCGGCGGCTTCTGCGTGGGCCGGTACAAGCGGGGATCAGCCGTACGCGCGGGTTGACCTCTTCGCCGTTCCGGCTTGAGGATAGTATGGTCGGACCATAAAACGAGCTCATGCACCACGTCATGCAGACGCCGCGCACCGAGCACCACGCACCGCACACCAAGCCGAGAAACGATCGGGGAGACCCATGCGCATCGGACTCTTCGCCACCTGTCTGGGAGACACGCTCTTCCCCGAGGCGGTGAAATCCACCGCGGTGCTGCTGGCCCGCCTGGGGCACGACGTGGTGTTCCCGCCGGGCCAGACCTGCTGCGGCCAGATGCACGTCAACACCGGCTACCAGCGCGAACCCGTCCCGCTGGTACGCAACTTCGCCGAGCAGTTCGGTGACGCCTCCATCGAGGCCGTCGTCATGCCGTCCGGATCGTGTGCCGGCTCGGTCCGCCACCAGCACGAGATCATCGCCGAACGGTACGGCGACGCGGCGCTGCGCGCGGGTGTCGCCACCGTCAAGGCGAAGACGTACGAGCTGTCGGAGTTCCTCGTCGACGTACTGGACGCCACCGACGTCGGCGCGTACTTCCCGCACCGGGTCACCTACCACCCCACCTGTCACTCCCTGCGCATGCTCAGGGTCGGGGAGAAGCCGCTGCGGCTGCTGCGGGCCGTCGACTCCATCGACCTGGTCGAGCTGCCAGAGGCCGACGCCTGCTGCGGCTTCGGCGGCACCTTCGCCCTGAAGAACGCCGACACGTCGACCGCGATGCTCCAGGACAAGATGCGCAACATCGCCACCACCGGGGCCGATGTGTGCACCGCCGGCGACTCGTCCTGTCTGATGCACATCGGCGGCGGCCTCTCCCGGATCAGCTCCGGCACCCGCACCCTGCACCTGGCACAGATCCTCTCCGCCACCCGCACCTCGCCGCATCTCCCGATGGAGGCCGCCCGATGAGCAGCACCTTTCTCGGCATGCCCGCGACACCGCCCCGCTCCCCGTACGGGACGGGCAATCTGCGCGGCGACCGTACGTTCCCCGCGGCGGCCCACGAAGACCTGGGCAACGAACAGCTCCGCCGCAACCTCGGCCGCGCCACCCACACCATCCGCACCAAACGCCTCAACGTCACCGGCGAGCTGCCCGACTGGGAGGAGCTGCGCGACGCGGGTTCCGCCATCAAGACCGACACCATGAACCGGCTCCCCGAACTCCTTGAGGAGCTGGAGCGCAAGGTCACCGCACGCGGCGGCACCGTCCACTGGGCACGGGACGGCGCCGAGGCCAACGAGATCGTCGCGCGGCTGGTCAAGGAGACCGGGAGCGAGGAGGTCATCAAGGTCAAGTCGATGGCCACCCAGGAGATCGGTCTCAACGAGCACCTCGAATCCATCGGCATCACCCCGTACGAGACGGACCTCGCCGAGCTCATCGTGCAGCTCGCCCACGACAAGCCGTCGCACATCCTGGTGCCCGCGATCCACCGCAACCGGGACGAGATCCGGGAGATCTTCCTCAAGGAGATCCCGGGCGTCGACCCCTCCCTGGACAACGTCCCCGCGCATCTCGCCGCCGCGGCCCGCGCCTATCTGCGCGAGAAGTTCATGACGACGAAGGTGGCCGTCTCGGGAGCCAACTTCGCCGTCGCCGAGACCGGCACCCTGTCCGTCGTCGAGTCGGAGGGCAACGGGCGGATGTGCCTGACCCTGCCCGACACCCTGATCACCGTCATGGGCATCGAGAAGGTGCTGCCGCGCTACCAGGACCTGGAAGTCTTCCTGCAACTGCTGCCGCGCTCCTCCACCGGCGAGCGGATGAACCCGTACACCTCGATGTGGACCGGAGTCACCCCCGGCGACGGGCCGCAGACCTTCCACCTGGTGCTCCTCGACAACGGCCGCACTGCCGCCCTCGCGGACCGGATCGGCCGCGAGGCGCTCAACTGCATCCGCTGCTCGGCCTGTCTCAACGTGTGCCCGGTGTACGAACGCGCCGGCGGCCACGCCTACGGCTCGACGTACCCCGGGCCGATCGGCGCCGTCCTCACGCCGCAGCTCGCCGGTATGCACGCCGCCAAGGACGACCCCAACAGCTCGCTGCCGTACGCCTCCAGCCTCTGTGGGGCCTGTTTCGACGCCTGCCCGGTCAAGATCGACATCCCGTCGCTGCTGGTCGAGCTGCGCCACCAGCACACCGAGCAGTCCGGCATCACGGCCGAGAAGCTCGCCATGAGGGCGGCGGCCGGTGTGATGGGCAAGCCGAAGCTCTTCACCGCGGCGCAGAAGGCGTCGGGGCTCGGCCGGGTCATCGCCGGGCGGGACAAGAAGATCTCCCACCTGCCGCCACCGTTCAACGGGTGGAGCGACAGCCGGGACACCCCGGCCCCGCCCAAGCAGACCTTCCGTTCCTGGCTGGCCTCGGCCGAGGGCACGGCGACGATGCGGGCGGCGGCCGCCGACGCACACACGCGCAACCAGCAGGAGGAGGAGAAGTGACGACCGCTCGCGAAACGGTGCTCGGCCGCGTCCGGGACGCCCTGGCCCTCGCGCCCGCCGCAGAGACCCCGGTCCCGCGCGCCTACCGCACCGGCCGGACCCTCCCCGACGCGGAGCGCCTGGCCCTGTTCACCGACCGGCTCGTCGACTACAAGGCCCAGGTCCACCCCTGCACGGCGGAACGGACCGCCGAGGTCGTCGCCGAGGTGCTGCGGGAGCGGGGCGCCCGCCGGATCGGGGTGCCCGCCGGACTCGACCCGCGGTGGCTGACCACCTACGACGGCGAGGTCCAGCAGGACTCCGCCGATATTCCGGCGCCGCGCCTCGACGCCCTCGACGGTGTCGTCACGGCCTCGGCCGTCAGCTGCGCGGAGACCGGCACGATCTTCCTGGACGGATCGCCCGACCAGGGGCGCCGGGCACTGTCCCTGGTGCCCGATCTCCACGTCTGCGTCGTCGATCTGTCGACCGTGCAGGTGGGCGTCCCGGAGGCGGTGGCCCGGCTGGTGCCCGAGCGGCCGACGACGCTGATCAGCGGACCGTCGGCCACCTCTGACATCGAGCTGGAACGGGTCGAGGGTGTACACGGCCCCCGCACCCTGGCCGTCGTCATCCGCACGGACGTATGACGAGGCGGGGGTGCGCCGCCGCGCATCCCCGCCCGGTTCGGCCTCAGCCGTGCTCGACGGTCACCGGCCCGAATCCGATACGGGTCGTCGCCGCGTCCTCGGCCCAGCCGACCTCGACCGTGTCCCCGTCGACGTTCACCCCGCTGACCACCGCGTCGAGCGCGGCCGCGCCGGGCTCCGCGGTGAGCGAGGCGAGCGCCACCAGCACCACCGTGCCCTCCGCGTCCGCGCCCAGCCGGGGGAGCACCGCCCAGGACGTGTAGGCCGTGCCCTGCGGGGCCCGTACCTCGTCCCGCGACTCCCAGCCGTGCAGACCGTGCAGGGCCGACGCGACCGCGTCCCCGGGGCCGGTCGCCCAGCCCGTCTGCTCCACCCGGGCGCCGGACGGAGCGCCCAGCACCCGGTGCACCCGCAGTTCGTACCGGCCGCGGACCACGGTCACGCTCTCCACCCGCAGCCCCGGCACCATCGGCGCGCCGCCGGCGAACACCGGCCGGTGCCAGGACGCGGCCCAGCCCCAGCCGTCGCCGCCGCCCGCGCCGAGCGGACGGATGGCACGGCGGCCGCTGCGGACCCCGTCGACCACGACGCCGAGATGGTTGTCGCCGGCGTTCCCTCGCGCGGTCGGCCCGGTGACCGTGGAGTACGACTGACGGCTGTACAGCGGATCGTCCCGCACCGCCGACTCGCCCTCGTGCGGCCGGACATGGTCGCTGCCGTGGTTGTGCAGCCGGACGATGCCGTCCGCCCGGGTGGACTGGACGAGCAGTCCCGGCGCGGGCAGCGCGAGGACCCGGTCGGGCCCCTCGCTCGGGGCGGGCTCCTCGGTGGCCGTCCACAGCGGATGGTCCGCCGGGGCGAGCAGCGAGACGAAGGCCTTGGACGCCCAGTAGGGGGAGGCCGGGCCCGAGTACGGCTGGAGGGTCGCGTCGTGCGGCCCGTGCCACCCCAGGCTCAACAGCCCGTCGGTGCCGGTCGCGCCGCGGTCCAGGAAGTAGCGCAGCGCCCCGCTGATCACCCGCCGGGACGCGCCCGGCGTGAGCGGGGTGTGCCCGGTCAGCGCGCCGAGCCCGACCGCGGAACCGGCCGCGAACCGGTAGGACAGCGAACGGCCGAAGTGAATCGGCGCCCCGTCCCCGCCGAACAGCAGCGAGAGGCTCTCCAGGTGCTCGCCCAGCCGCGCCCCGTAGTGCGCGGAAAGCTCCGGGTCACCGGACAGATGGGCGTCCAGCACCGGGTAGAGGTGCAGCGCCCAGCCGTTGTAGTGGTCGAAGGCCCGTCCGTCGCCGTCCGCGTACCAGCCCTGCCCCCGGTACCAGCCCTCCAGCAGGTCGAGTGCCCGCTCCCGGGCGAGGGCCGTCGCCGCGTCGCCGCGCCCCACCGACTCCAGGAAACCGGCCACCGAGTAGGGGAACAGGTACCAGTTGTTGGGTGCGGGGGTGTGCCGCAGGGAGCCGCGCAGCCACTCCTCCGCACGGTCCTGCACCGCCGGGTCCAGCCGGTCCCAGAGCCAAGGCCGGGTGAGCCGCAGTCCGATGGCGACCGAGGCGGACTCCACCATGGGCTGGCCGAACACGGAGTGGTCGCGGATCAGCGGCCAGGACTCGGCGTCGTCCCGGCCCGGCGTACGGGTACCGGCCGCGAGCCCGTCCGCGTACCGGTCGAGCCAGCCGTGCGGGTCCTCGCCGTCCGCGCCCGCGACCCGGAACGCGGCGGCGAGGAAGGTGCGCGCGTACCCCTCCAGGCCGTCGGAGCGGACCCCGGACGCGGAGGGGCGTCCCGGCAGGTCGAGCAGCGCGCTGCCGGGGGTGGCCCACTGCCAGGCGGCCTTCAGCAGTCCGTCCGCCGCCGCCTCCCAGTGCGCGCGGGTGTATCCGGTGACCGGGCTCGTCGACCGGTCGTCGGCGGGGAGCTCCAGGGGGGAGTCCGTGTGCGGTCGGTTCATGCGAGGAATGCCAGCCTTTCGCGTCGTACGGGATGGGCGAATCCGTCGCCCGCGGCCCAGCGTTCGGTCTCGCCCACGGCCAGATCGACGAGCCGCCGCCACTCGTTGCCCTGGGAACCCGCGAGATGCGGGGTGATCAGGGCGTTCTCGCACTCCCACAGGGGGTGGCCGGCCGGCAGTGTGTCGGGGTCGGTGACGTCGAGGACCGCCCGGATGCGGTGCTGCAGCAGTACGTCGGTCAGCGCGTCCTGGTCGACGACGGCGCCGCGCGAGGTGTTGAGGAGCACGCCGTCCGGGCGCATGGACATCAGCAGTTCACGGCTGACGAGTCCGTGGGTGGCGGGCAGCAGCGGGGTGTGGACGCTCACCACGTCGCTCCGCGCGAACAGTTCGCCGAGCCCCACCGGCCGGACACCGAGCGCCTCCGCCTCCGCGTCGGACACGTACGGGTCGTGCAGCAGCACCCGGAGGTCGTAGGGGCGCAGCAGCTCGATGACCCGCCGGCCGATGAGCGAGGCGGACAGGATGCCCACGGTCCGGCCGTAGTTGCCCACTTCGGGGGAGGTGGCCAGCCAGTTGCCGCGGTGGCGTTCTGCCCGGTAGTCGCGGGCCCGTTCCAGGGCCCGTTTCCCGGAGAGCAGGATCATCGCGACGGTGTACTCGGCGACCGGCAGGGCGTTGGCGGCGGCGGCCGACGACACCTCGATGCCGCGCTCCCAGCAGGCCTCCGTGACGTGCCCGCGGACGCTTCCGGCCGTGTGCACGACGGCGCGCAGCCGGGGCGCCGCTGCCAGTGCCGCTCCGTCCAGGGGCGGGCAGCCCCAGCCGGTGACCAGCAGCTCCGTGTCCGCGAGCACGGCGCGGGCCCGGTCGGTGGTGAAGTCGTCGAGCACGGGCAGCGGTGCGAGGTCGCACACCCGCGAGAGGGCCTCCAGGGACGGGGCGTCCAGCAGGGCGGCGGCGGCATCCGGCTTCATCGCGACGGCGGCGCGAGGGCGGCGCCGCGCGGCAGGGGTGGTGGGGGTGGTGCTGGGCATCTTTCTCCTGGTACGGGGACGGTGTTGCGGGTGGTCCGGCTACTTGACGGCGCCCGCGGTGAGCCCCGACTTCCAGAAGCGCTGGAGCAGCGCGAAGGCGAGGATCAACGGCAGGACCGCGAGCAGCGAACCCATGATCACCACGGGGTAGTACTCGGGCGAGACGGTGGCGGAGCTGTTCCAGGTGTACAGACCGAGGCTGACCGGATACAGATCCTGGTCGGAGAGCATGACCATGGGCAGGAAGAAGTTGTTCCAGATGGCCGTGAGCTGGAAGAGGAACACGGTGACCAGACCCGGCCCGAGCATCCGCAGCGCGACCCGGAAGTACGTGGTCAGCTCGCCGGCCCCGTCCACCCGGGCCGCTTCGAGCACCTCGTTCGGTACGTAGCCCTGGCTGAATATCCGTCCGAGGTACACGCCGAACGGGTTGAAGAGCACCGGGATGAAGACCGACCAGAAGGTGTTCACCAGACCGGTGCCGGAGGCCATCAGATAGAGCGGAAGGGCCAGTACGGTCTGCGGCACCATCACCGCCGCGAGGACCAGGCCGAACAGCTTCTCCTTGTGGGCGAAGCGGTACTTGTCGAAGGCGTACCCGCAGGCGATGCTGATCAGCGCCCCGAGCGCCGCGCCGAGGACCGCGTACAGCAGGCTGTTGCCGTACCACCGGGTGTACAGCCCGCCGTCCATCGCGAACAGGTCCTTGAGGTTCTGCGCGAAGGAGAAGTGGTCGAGCGAGAGCACATTGCTGCCGAACAGCGCGTCCCGGTCCTTCGACGCGGCGAGCACCAGCCACAGCACCGGCAGCAGCGTGTAGAGCACGGAGATGCCGACGACCAGGTTGACGACGGAGCGCCCCAGGAGCCGGGGCCGCAGGGTGGCGGCGGTGCGGGTGGGACTCGTCGCGCTCATCGGGCCTCCTCCTCGGGGGCGTTGGCACGGTTGGTCCAGCGGGTCACGCCGTAGGAGAGCGCGATCGTGCAGACCAGCAGGACGACGGAGGCCGCGGCGGCCAGTCCGTAGTTGTTACGGGTGAACGCGGCGTCGTAGATGTACATGCTGGGCGAGAAGCGCGAGCTGATCATCGGTGTCGCCTGGCTGAGCAGCATCGGCTCGGTGAACAGCTGCAACGCGAAGATCAGGGTGAACATCGCGACCATCACGACCGAGGAACGCACCAGGGGCGTCTTGATCTGGAGGGCGGTGCGGACCGGTCCGGCGCCGTCGACGACGGATGCCTCGATGACCTCGCGCGGCACGGCCTGCAGAGCGGCGTAGAAGACCACCATGTTGTAGCCGAGGTTGCTCCACAGCGCGATGTTCACGATCGAGGGCACCACCGTGTGCACCCCGAGGAAGTTGATCGTGATGTCCGCCTTGCCGAGCAGGTCGATCACCGGGCTCAGCCCCGGTGTGTAGAGGTACAGCCAGATGACGGCGGCGATGATGCCGGGCACGGCGTGCGGCAGGAACAGCCCGAGCTGGGCCCAGGAGCGCAGCCGCACCACTCCGGAGTCCAGCAGCAGGGCCAGCGCGAGCGCGCCGATCACCATCAGCGGTATGTAGATCACGCAGTACAGGACGACGGTGCCCAGGCCGCTGAGGAAGGTCGGGTCGGTCAGTACGGCGGTGTAGCTGCGCAGTCCGACGAAGACCGTGCGCTCCGGGCCGAAGCCGAGCCCCGGCTGGTCGTCGCTGAAGAAGCTGAGCCAGACGGCGGTGGCGACCGGGATCAGGAAGACCGTCACCAGGAGGATGAAGAAGGGGGTCATCAGGGCGCCGGCCGCGCCGAGTTCACGGCTGCGGGCCGACTTCCGGGGCGTACGCGGGGACGGGGTGGGTGCCGGCGCCGTCGCGGGGACGCTCGCGGGGGCGGAAGCCGGCGTGGTGACTGGGCTGGTCATCGGTGTCACCTGCCTCTCTGCTGCGGGGAAGGGGGACGGACTGCGGCTCAGCTGCTGTGGTCGGTGGTGGCCAGGCCCAGCGCCCTGAGGTCGGGCATGGTGCCCTGCTGGGCCGCGCGCACGGATTCGAGCAACGAGCCCTGGCCGCCGCTGACCCGGGCGAAGCCGTCCTGCATGACTTTCAGCGTGGCGGTCATCCGGGGCCCCCAGGTCCAGCCGTCCCGGATCTTGTGCGCCTCCTGCTCGAAGAGGGTGTAGATGTCCTGGCCGCTGTAGTAGCTGCGGTCGAAGGCCTCGCGGTAGACGTCGACGAGTCCGGGGACGGCCGGGTACTGGCTGCTGGCCCCGCTGGAGAGCCTGGCGCGCAGCGCGTCGGGGTGCGAGACCTGCCACTCGATGAACTCCAGCGCGGCCTCCGGGTGCCTGCTGCTCCTGGTGACCGCGAAGGTCGATCCGCCGTGGGTGCCCAGCGCCGCGTCGGCCGCGTCCCACTGGGGGAGCGGCGCGATGGCCCACTTGCCCTTCTGGCCGGGCCGGGCGTTCATCTGCGCCCCGGCGTCCCAGGCGCCGCTGAGCCGGACCAGCACCTGGCCGTTGCTGAGCTGGGCGTCGTACTGCCTGCTGTCCACGGGCGTCATGAAGACCAGGTCCTGGTCGATCAGCCGCTGCCAGTACGCCGCCACGCGGCGGCTCGGCCCGTCGGTGAGCGAGACGTTCCAGGCGCCGTCACCGGTGTCGAACCACTGGCCACCGGCCTGCCAGGCGAACCCGGCGAACTGCGGCGCGCCGTCCGTGGCGAAGGCCGCCAGCCGCCGGCCCGGTGCCTTGCCGCGCACGGTACGGGCCGTCTCCTCGAACTCGTCCCAGGTGCGCGGGACTTCGATGCCGTACTCGTCGAAGAGGTCGGTGCGGTAGTGCATCACCATCGGTTCGACGTCGAGCGGAACGCTGAAGACGCGCTTCTCGAAGGTGGTCAGCCCCAGGGCCTGCGGCAGCAGTTTGTCCCGCAGGCCGTCGCTCATCAGGTCCGTCAGCTCCAGGGTGACCCCGTCGATGGCGAAGCCGGGGAGCTGGGGGTACTCGATCGTCGCGACGTCGGGGGCGTTGTCGGCCCGGGAGGCGTTGCTGAGTTTCGCGTATCCGCCCTGGCCCCCGGAGGGGATCTGCTGGAAGTCGACCTGGACGGTGCTGTGTGTCCGGTTGAACGCGTCCACCACTTCCTGGCTCCCGCGCAGGGCGGACCAGAAGGTGAGGTGTGTGGCGTTGCGGCCCTTGTTGCTGACGGTGCTGGTCCTGCTCGTGCTCCCCGATCCCGATGTCCCGCCGCCGCAGGCGCTCAGTGCGCCCGTCAGTGGCAGTGCGGCGATCGTGGCGAGCACGGATCGACGGCTGTGTCGACCGGGCATGGGTGCCTCCCGCGGCTCCTGAATGAAGACACGGGGAATCCTGATCGGCTGATCGGAGGCGGTCAATAGATCGCTCAGAAGAAAATTGAAGCGGTCAAACGATCAGTCGGTGGTGGGGGTGATCGCCCGCGCCGATCCCCGCACCTTCAACTCGGGCAGCAGCTGCGTCCGGCGCACCGGGCCGGCCGCCCCGGTCGCCCCGGCCGCTCCGGAGAGCCGGTGGAGCAGCAGTTCTGCGGCCGCCCTGCCGATCTCCGCCTTCGGCGGCGCCACCGCGGTCAACGGGGTGCTGCCCAGGGCCGCGACCACATCGTCGTACGCCACCACCGAGCAGTCCCGGGGCACCTGCACCCCGCTCTCGGCCAGCCGTTGCACCAGCATCAGCGCGTCCACGTCGCCGTGCAGCACCGCCGCCGTGGCGCCGCGCTCGCGCAGCAGCGCGGCGAGGTCGAGATCCGGCGCGTGAGCGCTGCTCACGGGCGGGGCATCAGGCGCCGGCCCCGGCTCGTCCGGGCCCGGTCCCGGCACCGCGTCCGGCGAACTCAGCACCACCGTCCAGTCCTCCACCTCGGGCCGGCCGGCCGCGATCCCGGCGAACGCGGCACGTACGCTGCGTGCCGTCGGGCTGTCGTCACGGGCGGCCAGCACGATGCGGCGGTGGCCCAGCGCCACCAGGTGCTCCACGGCCAGGTGCGTCCCGTACCAGTGGTCCGAGCAGACGGAGTCCAGCGCGTGCAGGGCGCTGCCCGGCCGGGGACGCCGCTCCATCAGCACGGTCGGCACCCCCACGTCCGCCAGCCAGCCGTAGTCCAGTTCCTCGGAGCGCTCGTTGCGCCAGCGCGGGGCGATCAGCAGCCCGCGCGCCCCGTCCGCCAGGGCCCGCTCCACCAGCGGCCGCTCGGCACCGGCCGACTGCGGTGCGATGTGCAGCGCGATACGGATCCCGGCCTCCTCCAGTACGCTCCGGGCGCCGTGCAGCGTCTCGTACAGGTACGAGTGCCGCTCCGGCACGACCAGGGCGACCGCGCCGCCCTCCCCGGCCGGCTCACCTCCCCGCGGGGCCGGAACGGCGGCGGCCGCGGCCGGCTCCCGCAACGGCCTGGCCACGCCGTGACCGCGCCGCAGCCGCCCGGCCCGGGTCAGCTCCTCGACATCGCGCCGCACCGTGACCACCGAGACGTCCAGTTCGGCGGCGAGCACGCTGACCTTGACCGCGCCCCGCGACTCCACCACCGCCATGATCCGCTGACGCCTGAGTTCAACCGGCTCCCGCATGCTGCTGGCCCCCTCGCCGTACCGCTGCGCGTTGTGCGTTTGAACGCTTCGTGTGAGCGCTTGGAGCGCAGCATAGTCATGCGGGTTCCCCGGCTGGGTGCAGGCCGAAAATCATGGCACATTACGATCTGTTCCTGGCATGGACACTCTCACCCTCTGGCAACTGGCGGCGCTGGCCGCGGCATCCGCACTCGTCGGCTTCTCCAAGACGGCCGTCAGCGGTGCCAATACGATCAGTCTCGCGGTCTTCGCGGCGGTGCTCCCCGCCCGCGAGTCCACCGGAGTGCTGCTCCCGATCCTCATCGCCGGTGATGTGCTCGCCGTGCTCACCTACCGCCGCCACGCGCACTGGCCGACGCTGCTGCGGCTCTTTCCCGCCGTCGCCGTCGGCGTGGTGGCGGGCACGCTGTTCATGATGTGGGCCGGCGACGCCGCCGTACGGACCTCGATCGGCGCGATCCTCCTCTTCATGGCGGGCGTCACGGTCTGGCGGCGCCGCACCGCGGCCGGGAGCGCGGAGCCGTCGGCGGACGCGGGCCCGCCGGCCGCGGCCGAACGGCTCAAGGCCCGTTCGTACGGGGTGCTCGGCGGCTTCACCACCATGGTCGCCAACGCGGGCGGCCCCGTCATGTCGCTCTATCTGCTCTCCGCCGGGTTCCGCAAGCTCGGCTTCCTCGGCACCTCGGCGTGGTTCTTCCTGATCGTCAACACGTCCAAGGTGCCGTTCAGTGTGGGCCTCGGACTGATCGACGCGCAGTCGCTGCTGCTCGACGCCTGCATGCTGCTGTTCGTGCTGCCCGGCGCCTGGATCGGCCGGAAGTGCGTGGACCGCATCAACCAGACGCTCTTCGAACGCCTCGTCATCGGGGCGACGGTGCTGGGCGGTCTCCAACTGCTGCTGAACTGAGGGCGGCCCTCCCGGATCGCGGCGATCCGGGAGGGCCGCGATCCGGCGGCGGCCGGTGGATCAGATGATCCCTTCCTCGATCTCCGCCTGCTCACGGGCGTTGCCGTACGCCGACGGCGTGCTGTACGAACGCCGCGCGACGAACCACCACACGGTGGCCAGCACCAGCACGGCGACGAGCGCGATCGACGCGTAGTTCATCGAGTCGATCGTCACCGGCGACGACTGCGGCAGCAGGAACAGCACGGTCACGATGGCGACCCACACCACGGCTATCCAGCCGACCGGCTTCGACCAGCGGCCCAGGTGCCAGGGCCCGCGCTCGAAACGGTCACCGGCACGCAGCTTCAGGAAGATCGGGATCGCGTAGGCGGGCGTGATGCCGATGACGTTGATCGCGGTCACCGCGCCGTACGCGGTCGCGGAGTACAGCGACGGAACGGCGAGCAGTCCTGCGACGACGACCGACAGCCACACCGCGTTGACCGGCGTCTGCGTACGGGCGCTCACCTTGCGCCACAGCGAAGAGCCCGGCAGCGCGTTGTCCCGGCTGAAGGCGAACACCATCCGGCTGGCGGCGGCGACCTCGGCGTTGCCGCAGAACAGCTGCGCCGCGATCACGATGAGCAGCATGGCCGTGGCGCCAGAGGTGCCCAGCGCGTCGATCAGGATCTGGGCCGGCGGCACTCCGGTGGCGCTTTCCTGGGTGCCCGCGTAGTCCTGGATCGCGAACGTCAGCCCGGCGAGCAGCACGAAGCCGGCCAGCCACGAGACCCAGATCGAACGGACGATGCCGCGGGGCGCCGAGACCGAGGCGTCCGAGGTCTCCTCCGACAGGTGGGCGGAGGCGTCGTAGCCGCAGAACGTGTACTGGGCCAGCAGCAGACCGATCGCGGCCACGTAGAGCGGGTTCTCCCAGCCGGTGTCATTGACGAATTCGGTGAAGACGAACGACGGCGACTGGTGGTGCGCGGGGACGACGGCCAGCACGGAGACGATCACCGCGACGCCGGCCAGGTGCCACCACACGCTGATCGAGTTGAGCACGCTGACGAGCCGGACACCGAAGAGGTTCAGCACCGCGTGCAGCAGCAGGATGCAGAGGAAAATGACCATGGTCTTGCCCGGGGTGGGGGTGAATCCCCACTGCAGATTCATCAGTGCACCGGTGAACAGCGCGGCGCCGTAGTCAATACCGGCGATCGCGCCGAGCAGCCCGAGCAGATTCAGCCAGCCGGTGTACCAGCCCCACTTGCGGCCGCCGAGCCGGTCCGCCATGTAGTAGAGCGCCCCGGACGTCGGGTACGCGCTGGTGACCTCGGCGAGCGCCATGCCCACACAGAGCACGAACAGGCCGACCCCGGCCCAGCCCCACAGCATCACCGCGGGCCCGCCGGTCGACATGCCGAAGCCGTACAGGGTCATGCAGCCGGAGAGGATCGAGATGACGGAGAAGCTGATGGCGAAGTTGCCGAAGCCGCCCATCCGCCGTGCGAGCACCGGCTGGTAACCGAGTTCGCGCAGCCGCTGCTCCTCGTCCCTCGGTGCGTTGGCCTCGGAACCCGTATGGGTCGAGGTGGATATGGACATGGAGGACCTCCGTGAGCGGTGATCTTGCTGGGGACAGAAGAGGGCGGTGCGGGGCACTGGGAGAGGGCGGTGCGGGTTCCGGCTCAGCCGTGCGGTCCCCTGCCGGGGTCGCGGGCCGCGGCCAGGGCGCGGCTGCGGGCGCGCAGGAACACTTCCTCCGCGCCGCCGGGGTCCTTGGGCGTACGGGTGCGGTACGCCCAGGGCAGCGAGGTGAAATAGGGGCCGAGCTCCTTGAACACGGGTGCCGCGTCGGCGAACTGGAGCGCGCCCCACAATGCGTGCGCCAGATAGTTGAGGTCGAGCAGGGTGTGGGTGGGCGCGGACGTGCGAAGGAACCAGATGTTCAGAGCGCGGACGGCGTCGCGCTCTGCGTCCTCGGTGACCCAGTGCAGGTCCAGAGCCTTCTCATGGCCGCGTTCGCGGCGGTAGCGCTCGACCCGTACGTACAGCGGAAGCACGTGCAGAGCGGAACCGTCGGGCGCCGAGGAGGCCGCCCACTGAACGAAGTTGACCGCTTCCGAGAGGGCGCCCCCGGCCTTGCGGGCATAGACGAACTGCAGCATCCGGTGGTAGGCCTCGCGGTTGAACGGATCGCGCTTGTCCGCCTCCGCCAGCAGACCCCACGGCCCGGGAAAGAGCATGGGCCCCGGCGGATGCAGCCGGTGCTCCTCCAGGCGCTGGCGTTCGTCCAGCTGGGAGAGGGCCAGCAGACACACCCAGGGCACCGGGTCCGCGGGCGAGGCGTGGGCGGCCGAGCGGCACGCCTCCCAGGCCTGCTGCCACAGCTCCTGCGCCCGGCGGTGCCCCTCGCGGTGGGCGCGGACGGCCCGCTCCACGACGACGCGGGCGTGCATCACGGCGGCCGCGACGCTCCGGGGCTCCTCGGTCAGCCAGGCCTGTACCGCGTCCGAACCCGCGGCGACCGCCCCGAGCACCTGGGTGCGCTGGGTCCACCGGGCCCAGTCCGGGGTGCTCTCCAGCAGATTGCGCATGGAGAGCCAGCGGCCCGTCCGTAAGTCCTGTAACGCGGAACGGAGTTCGTTGTCATGGCCGGCCGGATGATAAACCGGCCGAAAATCACTGTTGGCCATGGATGCCCTCTGGGCATGGTGTCGGTCGCATCGATCCTCAAGGACGTGGGGGGTGAAGTAGCTGTTGAAATATGAACTGCTGTAAAGCGTCCGGTTGTTGCTCGGCGGTGAGTGTAGAGCCCGTCGCGTCGAACTCCCGAATGATTCGTGGATCTTATTCAAGTCTCTTGAGGAAACGGGAGGTTGAGCGTCAAAGGGGGGTTCCGGACATAGCCTTTGCGGGTGCTTGACGTAACCGCTGGGCTGCACCACCCTGGGTTCCCGCAACCGAAGATCACGATTCCGTTCAAGCGCCGGAGCTTGCGTACGACTGGGGAGCCGATGACAGGTCCGGTACTCGCCGTGGACCAGGGGACCTCCGGCACGAAGGCGCTGGTGATCTGCCCGGAGCGCGGCGTGATCGGTTCCGGTTCTGCTCCGGTACGCCCCCGGTTCGGCCCCGGCGGAGTGGTCGAGGCCGACCCCGCCGAGCTGTACGGTTCGGTCGTCGAGGCCGGAAAGCGGGCTCTGGCCCAAGCGGGTGAACCGGTGGCAGCCGTCGGCCTCGCCAATCAGGGCGAGACCGTGCTCGCCTGGGATCCGGACACCGGAGGGCCGCTCACCGACGCGATCGTCTGGCAGGACCGGCGGGCCGCCGGCTTGTGTGCCGAACTCGCCATGCACGAAGAAGAGCTGAAACAACTCACCGGGCTGCCCATGGACCCCTATTTCGCCGCCCCGAAGATGGCCTGGATCCGCCGTGAACTGACCCGCGAGGGAGTCGTCACCACCAGCGATTCCTGGCTGGTCCACCGGCTCACCGGAGCGTTCGTCACGGACGCGGCGACGGCCGGGCGCACCCAGCTGCTCGATCTCGACCGGGTCGGCTGGTCACCCGCCGCCCTGGACGTCTTCGGCCTGGGCGGCGAACGCCTGCCGTCGGTGGTCGACGCCGCCGGAGTGTTCGGAACGACGACCGCGTTCGGGGGCGAGCTCCCCCTGACCGGCCTCCTCGTCGACCAGCAGGCCGCCCTGCTGGCACAGAGCGCCCTGGAGCCGGGCACCGCCAAGTGCACGTACGGCACCGGCGCGTTCCTCCTGGCCCAGACCGGCCCGGCGCCGCGCCGCAGCACCACCGGACTCGTCAGCTGCGTGGCCTGGCGGCTCGGCGGACAGACCAGCTACTGCCTGGACGGACAGGTCTACACGGCGGCCTCCGCGGTGCGCTGGCTCACCGATCTCAAGGTGATCTCAGGAGCCGCCGACCTCGACCCGGTCGGCGGCTCCGTCCCCGACTCCGGGGGCGTCACCTTCGTACCGGCACTCGCCGGACTCGCCGCCCCCTGGTGGCGCGGCGACCTGCGCGGATCGGTGACCGGGCTGAGCCTGGACACCACCGCGGGCCATCTGGTGCGGGCCCTGTGCGAGGGCATCGCCGCACAGGTCGTCGAGCTGGCCGAAGCGGTCGCGGCCGATCTGGGAGCGCGGCCCGGCGTGCTGCGCGTCGACGGCGGGCTGACCCGCTCCGCGCTGCTCATGCAGACCCAGGCCGACCTGCTGCAACGGCCCGTCGAGGTCTCCGCGCTGCCCGACGTCACCGCGCTCGGCGTGGGCGCCGTGGCCCGGATCGGCCTCGACCCGGGGCTCACGCTCCGCCAGGCCGTGCCCGACTGGGAACCGGCCGCGGTGTACGAGCCGAGGATCGGCCCCGACGAGGCGGCCGAGCGCCTCGCCGGCTTCCGCGCGGCCGTCGACACCCTCCTGGAGCGGTCGTGACCACTGCCGGGGCCCGCCGGTGAACCGCACCGTCACGACGGCCGGACAGCCGCTGCCCGACGGACCGCCCTACGACGTCACGGTCATCGGCGCCGGAGTCGTCGGCGCCGCGATCGCCCGCGAGCTGGCCCGCTACCGTGTCCGCACCGCCCTCGTCGAGGCCTCGGACGACATCGGCAACGGCACCTCCAAGGCCAACACCGCCATCCTGCACACCGGGTTCGACGCCGTGCCCGGTTCGCTGGAGGCCCGGCTGGTACGCGAGGGGCAGCGCAGACTCGCCGGGTACGCCGCAGAGACGGGCATCCCCGTCGAGCGCGTCGGCGCCCTCCTCGTGGCCTGGGACAGCGAACAACTCGACGTGCTACCAGCCCTGTTGGCGAAGGCCGAGGCCAACGGCTACCAGGCGGCGCGGCTCCTGGACGCGGACCGCCTCGCCGGACTCGAACCCCACCTGGGGCCGGGCGCCCTCGGCGCACTGGAGATTCCCGACGAGTCCGTCATCTGTCCCTGGACCACCCCGCTCGCCTTCGCCACCCAGGCGGTCCTGGCCGGCGTCCATCTGCACCTGGACTGCCGCGTCACGGGCGTCGACCCCGGCACCGGCATCCACACACTGACGACCACCCGCGGATCGCTCCGTACCCGCCGGCTGATCAACGCCGCCGGACTCCACGCCGACGAGATCGACCGGCTGCTCGGTCACGACGCCTTCACCGTCACACCGCGCCGCGGACAGCTCATCGTGTACGACAAACTCGCCCGCGACCTCGTCCGCCACATCCTGCTCCCCGTCCCCACCGCGGCGGGCAAGGGCGTCCTGGTGGCACCCACCGTCTTCGGCAACGTGCTGCTCGGCCCGACCGCGGAGGACCTCGACGACAAGGACGCCACCGAGTCGACCGAGGACGGAATCGCGCTGCTGCGGGAGAAGGGCCGCAGAATCCTGCCGCGGCTGATCGACGAGGAGGTCACCGCCGTCTACGCGGGGCTGCGGGCGGCCACCGGACACGAGGACTACCGGATCAAGGAGTACCCGGACCGTCGCTACATCGCCGTGGGCGGCATCCGGTCCACCGGCCTGACCGCCTCCATGGCCATCGCCGCACACGTCACCGCCCTTCTCGCCCGCACCGGTCTCGACCTGGGCGACCCGGCCGAACTGCCGCCCGTCACCATGCCGGGCCTCGGCGAGACGAGCGACCGCCCCTACCTGAACGCCGGACTCATCGCCCGCGACCCCGCCTACGGCACCGTGGTCTGCCACTGCGAACGCGTCACCGAGGGCGAGATCCGCGACGCACTGGACTCCGTGCTCCCGCCGCGCTCGGCCGAAGCACTGGCGCGCAGGACGCGGGCCGGCAACGGCCGCTGCCAGGGCTTCCACTGCGGGGCCGGGCTCCGCGCACTGATCGAGGGGACGCGGACATGACCCGCCGCGAGCGTACGGTCGACGTGCTGATCGTCGGCGCGGGCCCCGCCGGCCTCGGCGCGGCGGCCGAACTCGGCTCCTCCGGGGCGCGGGTGGAGGTCCTGGAGCGCGAGCAGCGCACCGGCGGCATCCCACGCCACTGCCACCACGGCGGCTTCGGCAGCCGGCGCGACACCGGCGGCACGAGCGGGCCCGAGTACGCCCTGCGGTGCACCGCCGCCGCGGAACGGGCCGGCGCCACCCTGCGCACCGGCATCACCGTCACGGGCTGGGCCGGACCGCGCACCCTCGACGCCACCGGACCGGGCGGACTGGAACGGATCACCGCCCGTGCCGTCCTCCTCGCCACCGGCGCCAGGGAACGCCCCCGCAGCGCCCGGCTCGTCCCCGGCACCCGCCCCGCGGGCGTCTACACCACCGGGGAACTTCAGCAGGCCGTCCACCTCCACCACCAGCACATCGGTACACGGGCGGTCGTCGTCGGCACCGAACCCGTCGCCCACGCGGCGGCCGACACCCTGCGCGCCGCCGGAGTCGAGGTGGCCGCCCTGGTGACCGGCCACCCGCCCGTACCCCTCGCCGCGCTGCGCCGGGGACCCGGCGCCCCGGTGCTCAGCCGCACCACCGTGACCGGGCTGACCGGGCGCGGGCGGCTCACCGGCGTCACGGTCCGCCACCACGACGGCCGCACCACCACGCTCCGCTGCGACACCGTGGTCTTCACGGGCGACTGGATCCCCGACCACGAACTGGCCCGGCGCGGCGCGGTCGCCCTGGACCCCGGCACCCGCGGCCCCGCCCACGACGCCGCGTACCGCACCGGCGAGGAGGGCGTCTTCGCCATCGGCAATCTGCTGCACGCCGTGGAGCGCGCGGGCACCGCGGCGGCCGAGGGGCGGGCCGTCGCCGCCCCCGTACTGCGCCACCTCGCCACCGGGTCCTGGCCCGCCGGCCGTGCGGCGCTCACGGTCGAGGCCCCGCTGACGTGGATCGCGCCCAACCTCATCGGCCCCGACGGCGACCGCCCCCTGAACAACCGCTTCGTCCTGCGCACCGAACGGCGGCTGACCGCCCCACTGCTGATGGTCCGCCAGGGCGGGCGGCTCCTGCACCGGCAACGGCTGCTGCTGCCCGCCCGGCCCGGCGTCCCCCTCCCACTGTCCGCCGACTGGCTGGACCGGGCCGATCCGCACGGCGACACCGTGCGGATCTCCGTGGGCTGACCTCGCGAGGGGCCCGCGCCGCTCACGTCAGGGAATCAGCAGCCAGTCCGAACCGATCGCCGCCACCAGTCCGATGCCCAGCAGCCAACTTCCCAGCCGGGTACGGCCGTTCCTGCTCAGCTCGATCACGATCCCGCACAGGATCAGCGCCAGCCCGTACACCCCGACCACCAGCACCGAGGACCGGCTCGCGATCCGCAGCCCCAGGACGACCGCCATCGCGGCCATGCCGACGGAGGACAGGACGATGCGCAGCCGTCTCGCCTGGCGCGGCGTCAGCCGCCGCTCCTCGGCGTCGGGTGCGGATATCGGGGTGTCCACGGCCTGGTCCTGGTCAGAAGTGCTCATGACGCGGGATGGTAATAGCTTCGCGCGGCCCTGTTCACCGCTCTCGGCCAAGCTCTCGGTCAAGGGAAGGGAAAGGACGCGTGTCCGCCGCCCGCCACCGTCCGGGCTACCGGCGCCCGGCCCGCAGCCGCGGCGCCTCGGCAGCGGCGTCGACGGGCTCCGCGCCCGGCTCCTCCACCCGCCCGGCCAGCTCCCGCGCCCAGCCGACGAGCGCACGGACACCGATCCCGTGCGCCGGGGGGCCGCAGGAGCCGCCGGAGTCCTCCGACGGGACGGCGTCGGACGGGCGCGCGCCCCCGGAAGTGCCGGCATCACCGTGCTCGGTGAACTCCGCGAGCGCCGCCGCGCCCCGCCGCAGCAGCCGCGCACCGCCCGTCACATTGCCCCGGGCGGCATGGGTCAGACCGACAGCCAGCTGGGCCAGCCCGCGCCACAACTCCCGTTCCGCCGGGGGGCCCGACTTCCACGCGTCCTCGAAAACCTCATGGGCGTGGAACGGCATCCCGGCGTCCAGCAGCCGCTGCGCCTCCCGGACGGTCTCCTCCGGGGCACGGACCACACCCTCGGGCTGCCGCTCCACTCCCGGCGAGCCGTACGGCAGAGGGCGTCCCAGCCCGTCACGGGGGCGCGCGTTGTGCGCCCGGCCTTCGGTGTCGCGGTCCCTGCGAGTCTCGTCCACCCCTCGATTGTGCCCCGCACCTGCGGTGAACTCCCCGAACCACTGTTGGCGGGCCCCCGCGCACGACTATTCTCGACAGTTGTCCGTACCACTTTGGGGGAGGGTAGGCATGAAACCGTCCCGGCCGCTGTACGAGCGCGAACCGGAACTGGCCGCCGCCGCGCAAGCCGTCGACGCACTCTGCGGCGCGCAGGCGTCCGGCGGGTTACTGATCTTCAGCGGTGAAGCAGGCATCGGCAAGACAGCACTGCTGGCCGAGATCCAGGCCATGGCGATCGACCGGTGCACCGTCTGGTCCGCACGGGGCGGCGAGACCGTCACCTCCGTACCGTTCCACGTCGTACGCCAACTGCTGCAGCCCGCACTGGAACAACTCCCCACCGACGACGTCCGTGCCCTGTTCGGCTCCTGGTACGAGATCGCCGCACCCGCCCTGGGACTCGTCGAACCGACCGGCCCGCAGCCCGATCCGCAGGGTGTGCGCGACGGTCTCGACTGGGTCGTCGCACGGCTCGCCTCCCGGCTGAGCCACCGACCGCTGCTGCTCCTCATCGACGACGCGCACTGGGCCGACGGCGAATCCCTCGCCTGGCTGGCCTCGTTCACCGCCCGACTCGGTGAGCTGCGGGTCCTGGTCGTCCAGGCGCACCGCCCGGAGGAGCTCGCCGCCAGGGAAGCGGCGCGCACCGCCGCGGGCGGTCATCCGGCACAGGTTCGGGTCGCCCTGCGGGCCCTCACCCCGGACGCCACCGCGGAACTGGTCCGCGCGGGCCTCGGCGAACATGCCGACGACCCGTTCTGCCGTGAGGTCTGGGCCGTCACCGGCGGCAACCCGTACGAGGCGGTCGAACTCGTCGCCAAGGTCCAGGACCGCGAGCTCGCCCCGTTGGAGGAGTCCGCCGGGCTGCTGCGCGAACTCGGTGCGTCGGCCCGCGGCAGCGGACTCGTCGCCCGGCTCGAACGGCTCGGCACCAATGCCAACCGGTTCGCCTGGGCCGCCGCGGTGCTCGGCACCGACATCTCCCAGGACCTCGCCGCCACCCTGGCCGGAATGAGTCCCGCGGAGGCGGCGGACTGCACGGCCAGGCTGCGCGAGGCCCGTATCGTCAGCGGCTTCGACCCGCTGGAGTTCGTGCACCCGCTGATCGCCACCGCCGTGTACCGCTCGATTCCGCCGGCCACCCGCACCGCCATGCACGGCAGGGCCGCCTGGGCGATCACCCGGGCCGGTCTCGGCCCCGCCGCGGCCTCCCGGCACCTGCTCGAAGTCCATCCGGACGACGACCACGAGCTGGTCGAGCAGCTCCGGGCGGCGGCCAACCAGCACCTCGCGGTCGGTGCTCCCGAGGCGGCCCGCCGCTGTCTGGAACGGGCCCTTCAGGAACCGCCGCGCCAGGATGTGCGCGCCACCCTGCTCTACGAACTGGGCTGCGCCACGCTCCTCAGCTCGCCGCCCACCACGGTGCAGCATCTGCGGGCCGCGCTCGACCTGCCCGGTCTCGCCGACGACCTGCGGGTCGACGCCACCTTCCGGCTCGCCGCCGCGCTGTCCCACAACAACCAGCTCAAGGAGGCGGCGCTCGCCCTCGCGGCGGAGGCCGAGCGCACCGCGCCCGGCCCCGGCCTGATGCGGCTGCAGGCCGCGCACTTCCTCTGGGAGGGCATGCAGGCGACCGAGGAGGACGGTCCGGGCCGCTCCCGCCGGCTCGCCGCGAACGCCGACCACCTCGCCGGCCGGGACAACGCCGAACGGGCCCTGCTCACCCTGCGTGCCTTCGACGCCATGCTGCGCGGCGAGAACTCCCAGCTCATCGTCGACCTCTGCGAACGCGCACTGGTCAACGGCCGTCCCGCCCGCGGTCTCGGCTGGACCGATACGGAATGGGGCTTCGAGCTCCCCACGCTGCTCGGCATCACCTACGCCTTCACCGACCGGCTCGACCGCGCGGAGGAGCTCTTCGGCGAAGCGGTGCGCGCCTTCGAGATCTCCGGCTGGAGCGGCGCCCACCTGGCCTTCGCCCATACGCTCCTCGGCCTGGTCAACCGTCGTCGCGGCCGCCTCGCGGAGGCGGAGGGCTTCCTGCGCGAGGGTCTGCGCCTCGCCGACCGGGTCGGCAGCGGACTGCCCGTCCACTGGGACGCCGCCTGCCTGCTCATCGACACACTGCTGGCCCGCGGCCGCGTCCCGGAGGCCCGCAAGATCGCGGACCAGTACGACTTCGGCCTGCCCTATCCCAGCGCCATGGTCCTCCCCGACGCGCCATGCGTACGGGGCCGCCTACTGCTCGCCGAAGGCCGTCTCAAGGAAGCCGTCACCGAGCTGGAAGCCGCCGGCCAGGCCCTCGAACCACGGGGCAGGTTCAACGGCATCTGGGGCCCCTGGGTCGGCGACCTGGCACGCGCGCTCGCCGACGAGGACCCGGCCCGCGCCGCCCGGATCGCCAACTCGGCCCGGATACACGCCGAGCGCTTCGGAACGGATACCGCGATCGGTGAGGCACTGCGCTGCGTCTCGCTCTTCGCCCCTCCGGAGGAGGCCGAACGACTGCTCGGTGAGGCGGTCCGCCATCTGGAGGCGTCCCCGTCCGGCTACGAGTTCGCGGTCGCCCTCGTCGAGCACGGCATCGCGACCCGCTCCCCGCGAGAACTCGCGCGGGCGCACAAGCTGGCCACGGCCTGCGGCGCGGAATCCCTGGCGACCCGCGCCCAGCAGGCACGGGCGTCGATCAGGTCCACCGAGTGAGGTAATGTTTGTCCTGCGCAGCACCCCGGTGACACCGGGGGAGTCGCAGCGGGACGTGGCGCAGCTTGGTAGCGCACTTGACTGGGGGTCAAGGGGTCGCAGGTTCAAATCCTGTCGTCCCGACTGGAGACAGTCGTCGATCAAGGGCCGGTTTCGGAGAAATCCGAACCGGCCCTTGATCATTTCTGGGGACCGGTTGGGGACCAGCTGGAGGTCCGGCGTCCTTGACCGGGTCTGCGGGTCAGCGGGTCATGACGATCGGGCTCGGCAGTGAGCGCGGTGCGCGCAGCACGTTGAAGTGGGCCGAGAGCGCCGCTCCGGCGGCCGTGATCTTGTGGACGTCCGGGTGAAGGTAGCGCTGCGTGGTGGTCAGCGAACCGTGGCCGGCGATCCTGCGGAGGACGTGTACTTGGACCACGGCGTCGGCGAACCAGGTGAGTGCGGTGTGCCGGAGGTCGTGGCGGCGCAGATGCTCGTAGCCGAGCTTGGTGACCACGTCGTCCCAGTGTGTGGCGTCGCGCAGTACGGCGGTGGAGATGCGTCCGCCTCGCGGGCCCGTGAACAGGCGGGCGTCCGGATTGGGGCCGGCGGACAGGATGCGCTGGGCGACGAGGGGGCGGATCTCCTCGACGATGGGAACCTTGCGGGCCCGCTTGCCCTTGGTGCCCTTGTCGGTCAGTCCGCCGGGCGCGGGTGTGGTCTGACGCCGCACGGTCCAGATCCACTGGGTGGTGTCGATGTCTCCGACGCGGCAGCCGGAGATCTCGCCGATCCGTGCGGCGGTGCACGCGGCGAAGATGACCACCTCTCCCCAGCCGCGGTACTCGTCGTGGGAGGCGGCCACGAGTGCGTCGGCCAGTGTGACGAGTGTTTCCCAGTCGGGCAGGGCGAGAGCGCGCGGGTCGAGGAGTTCGTCCTCGGCCTGCTTGTAGAGCTTCTGCCAGCCGGTCACCCGGGCGGGGTTCACCTTGATGATGCCGTCGCGGACTGCCTGCTCCATGACGCGGACCAGGACGGCGATGGTGTTCTTGACCGTTGAACGGCTGTGCTCGTCGGCGATCCAGTTCTGCACGGTGCGGTCGACAGCGCCGTTGGTGATCATGCGGACCGCGAGGTGGCCCAGGGCGGGCACGACGCGCGTCCGCCAGCCTGACAGGTAGGGATCGAGTGTTTTCAACTCCAGGCCGCGCAGGGCGAGGTCCATGTTCGCGTTGCCGTATTCGGCGAGCTTCATGGTGGCGAGCGACGGGGACAGCCCTGCTTCAGCCGCTTCGATGATGGACTGGAGCCACTCCTGCGCTTCGTCCTCGTCAGCCTTCCCCTCCGACAGGGACAGACGCCGCTTCGTAGCCGGGTCGAACCAGCGGACTCGGGCGCGGTACGGGTTGAGGCGATTAGGCCGGTACTCGATGTCGCTAGTGAGTCGGTAACCGACCGGCACAATGGCCTTGTCGGCGATCATGTGTCTCGTCGCGGGACGGTCCGGTGGTGGTGCAGCCATTCCTCGACGTCGACCGCGCTGTACATGATGACGCGTTCCGAAACGGAGACGAACGGCGGGCCCTGGGGTGGCCGAGTGGTGCGCCAACGGCGCAGAGTCGAGGTGTTTACACGCAGGCAAGCGGCGAGGTCGCGCGTCGAATACCAGGCACTGGCCAGGAGAAATGGCTGGTTGTCATCTCGGGCGAAAGGGGCACCGCCCTCGTCCTTCGTGTGTGTCTGACGGCCTGTGTAATCTGCTATCGGTTCGGTGGACAAAGGCGGTGGATCTCCGGGGGTACGGAGCACCAAGGGATACAGAAGGCGGTCGGCGACAAGCGGCGCGGCCCGCAGGTGGAGAACCGTGGGGTTCTGCATGCACAGAAGCGGTGAGTCTCTTCTGTTGGAACTGATCCGCAGTGGTGCCCTGGGCAAACGGTGGACAACAATCGTCTGCAGAAGCGCCGGTTTGGCTAACCGGCGATGTTCGGCTGTCTTGCCCTTATTTGCGACGAGGCGAGCATCACGTACTGTGTCGATTAACGTTTCTCGATGACGCACCACGTGGAGTGCGTGGCGATCCTCGAACCTACCGCAAAGGGTGCCTGACCTGCGGTTTCTTGCGTGCACATTATGTGCGGTGTGGGCGTTACGGGCGATATCTTGACGCTGAAACGACGCTCGTGACGCTCGTTCTCATGGGGTGTCAGTCCGCGGTGTGGGCAGGTCAGAGGTCGGTGCTGAGTGGTTGTGATGGTGCACTGCTGAGGAAAATAGTCGCGCACCATGCGTGGGTTCTGGTGTGGGCGGTTGTCCCGGAAGAGACCAGGGAACACGGTGACCTGCCGTGATGAGTGGCTTGTGGTCGATGACCTGCGCAAATGACCTTTCGGCTGTTTTACGCTCGTGCCGCTTGATGGGGCCGGAAGTCCCAGAAAAGTCCCAGGGGGCTCCAACGGTTGATGGGTGTCTTTCGACTCCGTACAGGCATACGGGCCGTCGAACAGCCACCCGCTCATCCGGTCCCGCCACGGTCCTCGGACCCGAAGACTGGCGAAGCTGCACGCGGACAAGGGATACGACTAGGATCCGGAGTGTCGGCCCAGCGCAGACGTCATCCCTCAGGCGTTCGCGATGTCGCAGTGGTGCTCCGGACGGAATCCGAAGTGGCGGCCGCAAAATCCGTTTCCAGGACTCCGACGGTCGCGCCGCCGCAAGTGGAGCTCCGGACGTGATCCGGAGTGTTGGCAGGCCGGGCCAGTCGGTCGCTGTCCGCCTGGGGTGCCGCGGTGACGCTGCGGAGGAAATCCGAAGTGCTAGGGCCTGTTTGGAATGTTGATTTTGGAAGTGCGGGCTGCCTGGGCACCGGAAGTCCCTCTCCGGTGCCCAGGCAGCCCGAGTGGATCTCGGTCAGATCACGGCGTCGTTGGTTCGGGCGGTCCAGATCGCCACGGCGGCGAGCAAGGCGCAGGCGCCGCCGAGCCAGAGCACGCCTTGAAGCGTGAGTGTGTCGACGATGATGCCGCCGGCCAGTGCGCCGAAGCCGATGGACAGGTTGAACACCGCCACCCACAGAGAGGAGGCAGCTTCCACGGCCTGCGGAGCGGCCTTGATCATCCAGGTCTGGAGGCCCACGGACACACCGCCGAAGGCCAGACCCCAGATGGTCAACAGGATGGCGCCGCCGATCGCGGTCTGGCCCAGTAGTTGGAAGAGGGGCATGGCGGCCGTCATGGCTACGGCGATGGTCAGCACGCTGCGGTGCACGCGGCGAGAGAGCGCCGCACCGGCGACGAAGTTGCCGATCATGCCGGCCGCACCGAAGCCGAACAGCAGCGGCCCGACATAGCGCTCGTCGATCCCCGACAGCTTCTGCAGTGCCGGGCTCACGAACGTGTAAGCGGAGAAGTGCCCGAACACGAGGAGCGCCGTCGCCATGATGCCGACGCGCACGCCCGGGTTGCGGAACTGCTCCATCAGTAGCCTGGGCCGGATGGTCTGGGAGGCGACCAGCTTCGGCAGTACGGCCAGCAGGGCGATCAGGGTCACGAGCGCCAGGGCGCTGAGCGAGGAGAAGGCGGTGCGCCAGCCGGTCAGGTCGCCGACCAGGGTGCCGAGCGGGACACCGAACACGTTCGCGGCTCCGACGCCGCCGAAGATGACCGCGGTGGCGCGAGGCACGTCCGCGGGGACAGCGAGCCGGACCGCCAGGCCGGCGGCGACCGCCCAGAAGCCGCCGACCGCGATGCCGACCAGCACCCGGGATCCCACAAGGAGCGTGAAGTTCGGCGCCAGGGCGGACCCCAGGTTCGCTACGGTCATCAGGGCCATCAATCCGAGCAGCAGGATGCGGCGGTCCAGCGACCCGACGATCATCGGGACCAGCGGTGCCGCGAACCCGGCGACGATGCTGGGCACCGTCACCATCAGTCCTGCCGTCCCCTCGGAGACCGACAGCGCGGACCCCACGGAGGTCAGCAGGCCGATCGGTAATTGCTCGGCGGTCACCAACAAGAAGGTGCCCAGAGCCACCGCGGAAACCGCCATCCAGCGGCTCCTGTCCGGGGCCCCTGGTTCCTGTGTCTGGGTGGGGGTCTGTTCTGCGGTCGTCAACGGATCCTCCTCCAACAATTCGGGAGCGATCACTCCCGAATTGGGACCCTAGTATGGGAGCGAACGCTCCACAAGTTGGGTAAGGTGAACTCATGGCACGCCCTCGACAGTTCGACGAGAAGAACGCGGTCACCTCGGCGACCGAGCTGTTCTGGCGGCGCGGTTACCACGCCACTTCGGTGCGCGACCTGGGCGACGAGCTGAAGCTCACGCCCAGCAGCCTGTACCGGACATTCACAGACAAGCACACGCTCTTCCTGCGCGCGCTCGACCACTACCGGGCCACCGAGTCGACGCAGGCCCGCCAGCGTCTGGACGCGAGTGACCGCCCAGTTCGTGAGGTGCTGCGGGAATGGATGCTGTGGCTGGTGACTTGCCCGGCCGACGGCAAGCCAGGCCGCGGCTGCTTCGTGGTCAACACCACCACCGAACTCGGCACCACTGACGCCCAGGTCCAGGAGCGGACCGAGGCTGCGTTCGCGGTCACCCGGCAGGCCCTGCATACGGTTCTGGCCGAGGGGCGGGGGCGAGGCGAGCTGACCACCGATCTCGACATCGAAGGCGCCGTGGAATTGCTGTTCACGACGGTGCTCGGCCTACGGGTGCGGGAGCGCGCAGGACACGATCTGAAGGGCATGACCACCGCGATCGATCTCGCGATCCGGGCCCTGGGGGCCGCACCCGAGCAACCCGTCTGACTCCGGCGGGAGATGCGAGGGCCGGTTCGGGGCGTTGATCACCTCCGGTGCGTCATCTCCCGGTGAACCGTGGAGACCTGACAGACCAGCAGTGGGGGCATCTGGAGCCGCTACTGCCGCCGATACCGTCGATGGGACCGGCGGCCCTCCTCGCCACCGCCGACCACGAGGCACGGTCTTCCTGGCCAGGACGCGGTGTTCACCGCCATGTAAGCCGCGCTGTGCTCGGACGCAGGAGCCCCCCAGGCGGAACGAGTGGGGGCAATACGAGTCCGGCGAACCACTGTCCGACGCTGTACACCCTGAACGGCCCGACCCCCTGGGGCCTGTGCCCGCCATGCCGGCCGGCTCGCCGTCCCTCCACCGGGCCGAGCGCGTTGGTGCGCTGTTCCAAACTGAGACCGTGCGCCACTTTGGAACTTTGGAGCGGTGTACTAAATTTGGATCGCTGCACCAAAAGTGGCATCATCGAGGTATGACGACGCGAGGACGCCGACCACAGCGGCGCAACCAGGTGCTCTCCCGGGAGCAGATCATCGACATCGCGGTCGAGGTGCTCGATGCGGGAGGCGAGAGTGCGCTGACCATCCGGGCGCTGACCGAGCGGCTGTCGACCGGTTCCGGGGCGATCTACTACCACGTGGGCACCCGCGACGAGCTGCTCGACACGGCGACGGAAACCGTGATCGGCGCGGCGCTGGCGACCCGCCCCGCCGGGGCCGCGGCCACGCCCGGGGACGAGATCCGTGTCGTCGCGCTGGCCCTGTTCGACGCGATCGACGCACATCAGTGGCTCGCCACGCGACTGACCCTCCAGATCATCCGGAATCCGGTCGGTCCGGTGACGTTGGGGATCTTCGAGCGGATCGGGGAGCAGGTGAGCGCCCTGGGCGTGCCGCGAGCCTCATGGTTCGACGCGGCCTCGACGCTCGTGCACTACATCCTCGGAGCTGTCAGCCAGAACGCCCGCATCGAGGGGGACACCTCAGGGATCGACCCCGACGGGGATCGCGACGAGTTCTTCGACGCGGCGTCGACGGCATGGCAGGGGCTCGACCCGCAGGCCTACCCGTTCATGCACGCCATCGTCGGCCAGATGAGAGAGCACGACGACCGCGAGCAGTTCCTCACCGGCATTGCCGTCATCCTGGTCGGTCTCACCCATCTGCGCTGACCCGGCAGATCTGGCCGGTCGACCCCACCGTTCGCCTCTCGAAAGGACATCGCTCATGCATGACATCGTGATCGCGGGCGGCGGCCCGGTCGGTCTGTTCCTGGCCGGCGAGCTGGCCCTGTCCGGCTGCTCGGTTCTGGTCCTTGAGCGGGACCCGGAACTCACCTCGCCCCTGAAGGCGTTCCCGCTCGGGCTGCGGGGCCTGAACGCAGGGTCGGCCGAGACGTTCTACCGCCGCGGCCTCCTGGAGGCGATAGCGCGGGCTTCGGGAGTCAACCCGGACAAGGTGGGCGCCGATCCCGAAGCCATCGAGGCGCCCGCCCCTCGTGAACTGAGCCACTTCGCGGGCATGACGCTCGACGCGGCCGACATCGACACGGCCACCCTGCCGCCTCGGTTGCCCGGCCCGGCGATGGAGGGGTTCATGACGAGCCTGGAAGCGGCCGGATCGGTGCTGTCCGAGCGAGCCACCACGCTCGGAGTCGAGATCATCCGGAACGCTCCCGTCACGGCCGTGACGCAGGACAGCGAATCCGTCCTCGTCACGGCAGGTGGACAGGAGCACCAGGGACGATGGCTGGTGGGCTGCGACGGCGGGCGCAGCGCCGTACGTCAGCTTGCCGGCTTCGACTTCGTGGGCACCGAGCCGCTGTTCACCGGCTACGTCGCCAAGGTCACCTTCGCCGCCCCTGAGCAACTGCCGCTCGGGTTCAACCTGACGCCGAACGGCATGTATCTGCGTACGCCCCTCGAAGGACATCTGGGCATGATGGACTTCGACGGCGGCACCTTCGACCGCTCCCGGCCGCTGACCCGCGAGCACCTCCAGACGGTCCTTCGCCGCATCTGCGGAGCCGACGTGACGCTGAGTGAGGTCCATCTCGCCTCCAGCTTCACCGACCGCGCGATGCAGACGACGACGTACCGTGAGGGCCGGGTGCTGCTCGCCGGCGATGCGGCACACATCCACTCGCCTCTGGGCGGCCAAGGACTCAACCTCGGCATCGGCGACGCCTTCAACCTCGGCTGGAAGCTCGCCGCCACCGTGCGCGGCTCCGCTCCCGAGGGCCTGCTCGACACCTACACCACCGAGCGGCACCCCGTCGGCGCCGCCGTGCTGGACTGGTCCCGCGCCCAGGTCGCGACCATGAAGCCGGGCCCCAACGCCCCCGCGCTGCGTCAACTCGTCCACGACCTGATGTGCACCACCGACGGAACGACCCACGTGTACCGAAAGACGTCGGGGCTGTTCAACCGCTACGACCTGGGCAGCGAACACCCCTTCATCGGCCGCACCGCCCCGGACTTCCGCTTCGAGGACGGCACTCGCCTCGGCGAACTGCTGTGCCAGGGGCAAGGAGTTGTGCTCGACTTCAGCACCGACCGTGCGCTGCGGGCCGCGGCCAAGGGGTGGGGAGGCCGGATCCGCTACGCGGCCGGCCCGGCGCGCAACGATCTCGGGCTGGGTGCCGCGCTGATTCGGCCCGACGGCGTCGTGGCCTGGGCGGGCGAGCCCGCCCCGGAGCGCGACGCGTTCGAGCGGGCGGCCGTCCAGTGGTTCGGCGCGCCGCGGAGCTAGAACGAACGGCGGCTCCCCGGCCCCGTTCCGGACGCCGTGCCGTTCACCCGCTGTGGATCGACCTCCGCCGCGCCGGAGTATCGGTCCGCAGGCGCGAGACCGCGAACGAGGCCCGGACTCCTCCGCCGCGCCCGGCGAGGCCGCCGGGCATCGAACGCGTCGAGCACCAACCCCCTCAAGCACCGTCGTCATACCGACAGCCGAAGGACAACGACCGTGAACAGTGTCATCAACAACGCTTCCAGCCGCGAGGGTTCGCCCCCTCGCACGTGTGAATGGGTTCGCACCTGGGGCGCGTCCCCGCAGCCACCGGACAGCTCCGTCAGCTGCATCGAGCCCTTCGAGAACGCGACGCTGCGGCAAATAGTCCGTATCACTGGCGGCGGACACCGCATCCGCATCCGCATCAGCAACGAGTACGGAACCGCACCGCTGACCATCGGCGCCGCCCGTGCAGGCATCGCGGACACCGACGGCGGGTGCCAGGACGGAAGCCCCCTTGCGGTGACCTTCGGCGGCCGGCCGACCGTCACGGTGCCGGCGGGCGCGCCGATGCTCAGTGACCCCGTCGATCTGCGGACCCCCGCGCTGTCGCGGCTGACGATCAGCCTCTACCTGCCCGGCAGGGTCGACACCGTCACCTGCCACGGGACCTTCCACGCGCTCGGCTGGCTCATCCCCGGGGACGCGACCGACCTCGCGTCGCTGCCCATGGACGCCACCCCCCTGCCGGCGCAAGCCCTGATCACGGCTGTGGAGGTCCAGCCCGACACGCCGGCCAAGGCGATCACGGTGATCGGTGACTCCCGTGTCGACGGCTTCGGCTCCACCCCCGGCACGGACCGGCGCTGGACCGACCTTCTGGCCGAGCGCCTGGACGCGCGCGGCGGACCGGCGCGCAGCGTGGTCAGCCAGGGCATCAGCGGCAACCGCATGCTCAACGACGGCATCGGCACCGCGGCGCTCTCCCGTTTCGACCGTGACGTTCTCGCCACGCCGGGCCTCGGCCACGTGGTGATCGCCGTGGGCAATGACCTCATCTTCTCCTTCGCCCCGGACACCGAGGAGACCGCCGGATTCCTTTCGATGTTCCCCGGTACATCTGTCGGCGTGGACGACGTCATCGCCGCCCACCTCCAGCTGGCGGCACGAGCCCGTGCGCACGGTGTGAAGGCGTATGCCGCGACCATTGCTCCCTACGGTGGCTCGGAAATGTACACGCCAGAGGGCGACAAGGCGCGCGAGCAGGTCAACTCCTGGATCCGTACGAGCGGCGCCTTCGACGGCGTACTCGACTTCGACGCCGTCTGGCGCGACCCCGCCCGTCCCAGCCGCATCCGCAGCGACCTGCACATGGGTGACAACCTCCACGGCAGTGACGCGGGCTATGCCGCCCTCGCGGAATCCATCGACCTCTCCCTCTTCGACTGATCCCTGACCGAGGCGGCTCCCGTTCCGGGGCCTGCTCTACCACGCCGACCTGGCTGAGCTGCCAACTGCTGTTCCCGCACTCAGGCGAGGGCGCCGGATCCTCGCTCTTCTGTTTCCGGCGCCTCCCGCGTCAGCCGTGACGCACCGGGCTCGCGCTACGGGATGTTCCAGGCGGAAATGGACGGCTGACCGTCCTCGGTGGCCAGGAAACCGAGAGTGCCTGGATGCGGGTGTCCGAGCAGTCGGCTCGCGGAAGCGTCGAGGCCGAGCCAGCGCACAGCGAGCACGCGGGCCAGATGGCCGTGCGCGACAACGGCGACATCGCCGTCGCTCAGCAACGGACGGATACGGTCCAGTGCCGCATCCGCGCGTGCGGCCACCTGCTGGAGCTGCTCGCCGGGATGATCGGCGTCACCAGGGATGACGCCGTCCCGCCACAGGTCCCAGCCCGGCCTGGACTCCCGGATCTGCTCGGCCGTCAGGCCCTCGTAGCCGCCGTAGTCCCATTCCAACAGGTCGGGATCGGGCTCGGCGTCGGTCAGGCCGGCCAACTCTGCTGTCCGCGTGGCCCGGCTCAGCGGGCTGCTGAACACAGCGGCCAGACGCCGACCGGCCAGCCTCGGGGCCAGAGTCCTGGCCGTGTACTCGCCCGCGCCGGTCAGCCCCACGTCGGTCCGCCCGGCGTGCCGGCCCGAAAGGCTCCACTCGGTCTGGCCGTGCCTGATCACTATCAGCTCACCCATAGCGGCGCACGCTAGCTGCTCTGGCGGCGCTCCGAGGCGCGTTCCTCACCTTCGCCGGTGTCGCCTTCCCCTCACCATCCGTGGCCATGGAGCCGCCAGATGAGACGACCGCGGGCGCCTGTGCGGCACTGCCCGCACTGCCCGCACTGCCCGCACTGCCCAGTCGAAGTCGACCGAGCGACCGACGTCGGCCCACGTGTGGTCCTCGGCGAGGTCGAGGAAGAAGCGGGCGGCCTTGGCGGGGTCGATCGGCTCTTTGCCGGTGGTCTCCCGCAGGTGCGCGGCGAGTGCGCCGACCGTGGGTTCGTAGGCGGAGTCGTAGGCCGGGACCTCCATGGACGACCCGGCCCAGTCGGTGCGCATGGCGCCCGGCTCGGCCAGCGTGACGCGGATGCCCAGCGGGCCCACCTCCTTCTGCAGCACGCCCGAGAAACCCTCTACGGCGAACTTGCCCGACTGATAGGCGGAAAGGCCGGGCGCTGTCCCGCGGCCACCGACCGAGGTGACCTGGATGAAGTAGCCGTTGCCCTGTCGGCGGAAGACCGGGAGGGCCGCCTTGGTCACATGGACCGTGCCGAGGAAGACGGCGTCGATCTGGGCGCGGAAGGAGTCCAGGGAGACCTCCTCGACGGGGGCGATGTCGGCGTAGCCGGCGTTGTTGACCACGACGTCGATACGTCCGAACGCGTCCACGGCCGCCGCGACGGCGGCCTCCGCCTGGGCAGGGTCGGTGACGTTCAGTGGCACGGCCAGCAGCCGGTCTCTGTACCGTGCGGCGAGGTCGTCCAGCGAACTGGTGCGGCGCGCTGGCGACCGCCTTGTGCCCGGCGGCCAGCACCTCCTCGACGACGGAACGGCCGAGGCCGCGGGAGCTTCCACCCCTCCGGGGTGCGGCGGTACTTCGAGTCGCGCGAGGAGATCCTGGTCCGCCTCGCCACGACCGCCTGGACGGAGTGGTCCGAGGACGTCCTCCGCCGTCTCGACCGGGCGGCGCGCTGTCGCCCGCCGCCCTGGCCGCGGCGTTCTGGCAGTATTCCCACCCCGGCGAGGCCCTGTCCCGCCTGTACGCGACGGACCCTCGCCTCTCCCATGCCGCGGTGGATTATCTGCCACGGTGACATCGGTGGTGACGGCGTTGATCACGGGACTGATGGCCGAGACGGCGGGTGGCGATGCTGTAACGGGCACGGTCGCGCGCTCGCGCTGGCGAGACTGATGGTGCACCACTCCCGGGTTCGTACGGTCGGTCGCCGGAGACCCGTCGCCGACCGCGATGCCATTCCCGGCTGAGCGGAAGGCCCCGTCCCGCCCGCCTTGGTCCCCTCGGCGCGGGGCCACGGCGACAGCGCGCCCTACACTTGGGTTGCTCGGCTTCGGGTTCGGGAGCGCGGCACAGACGGGACGGGAGAGCGGCGATGGCGGCAGGTGCAGTCGACTTCGGGGACCCGCCTGCCGAGGTGCTGGCGGAGGCGGCCGCCGCGTTCGGACTGCTGGCATCACCCGCGCGGCTGCACATCGTCTGGACGCTCGCGCAGGGCGAGAGTGACGTGACGGGGCTGGCGGAGCGTGTGGGCGGTGCGCTGCCCGCGGTGAGCCAGCACCTGACGAAGCTGAAGCTGGCCGGCCTCGTGCGCTCCCGGCGGGAGGGCCGACGGCAGGTCTACTTCGTCGACGACACCGACGTGGTGACGGTGGTGCGGCTGATGGTCGGACAGCTGGCCGACCGCGCCGCGCAGGCTCCGTCCCGCCGGATCCGTGACCTGTTCGCCTGAGGCCGCCGTGGCTCCGTCACCGATCCCGTCGGCCACCCGGAACAACGGACATGGAATACACAGCGGTCGGACTGCGCTGCCGATGGCCGCGCCGCACATGACCGCCGGTGAGCACCGGCGTCGTCGGCGATGGCCGCCGAGTCCGTTCCGGGCGCCGGACGTACACCGGCACCGCCCAGGGAGAGCCTGAACATGACGGATTCCGGGGCGCGTTGGCGCTGGCTGGTCGTACCGGTGGCCGCCCTGGCTGTCTGGGGCGTCGCGTGCGGCGGCCACCCCTCCACGCCTGATGCCCCGTCGCGCCCCGCGTCCGGCCCGTCCTCCTCCCCGTCGCACAGTGCGAGCAGCCCGAGCGCACCGGCACGCGGCGTTGGCTACGATCCGGCGGACTTCGCCGCGCCGGTCCGTTCCGCCTCCCGGCAGGCCGGCATCAACCCCACGCTGCTGATGGCCATCCTCTGCAACGAGTCGTACAAACCGCACGACCCCGAACTGGAACGGGCCTGGCAGCGCACCAAGCCGGAGGCCTCGTTCGGCATCGCGAACATGCACCGGGCGGCCTTCGACGAGACGAAGCGCGCACACGGCTTCGCCGACCGGAGGTGGGAGGAGCTGCCCGACGACCGGGAACTGGCCATCGAAGCGGCTGCCTGGCACCTGCACGACCTCGCCGCCCAGTTGCCCGCCCGCTGGGCCGGTCCGTACACCAGGGACGAACTGTCGGCCCTCGGCTACAACGCCGGGGCGGGCAACATGAGCGCGTTCGCCCGCGGCGTGGCACCGGGCAGCCAGGCCCGCTCCTACCTGGACCGGTTGCACGCCAACTGGGCCAAGGCCGCGGCAGCGCTACGGGCATGACCGGCGCCGGTCACCAGTCCCCGCCGCCGAAGTCACCCCCGAAGCCGCTGCCGGAGTCCCCGCCCCCGAAGCCCGATCCGAAGTCCGCCGCGTTGAAATCGGCACCCGAGAAGTCTCCGCCGTCCGGGAGGTCCTCGGCCGGGGCGCCGGTGCCGGCGAATGCCGAGGGCGCGCTGATCAGACCGCCGAGCATGGTGCCCACGAGCAGGCCGCCGAGCATGCCGCCCCCGCCCCCGCCGCCGAAGTACCCCCCTGCCCAGGGCGTGTAGGCGGGGCCCGCGTTCCAGTAGGGCTGCCTGCCGTGGCCGGTGTCGACCATCCGGGACTGCGGTTCCCCGCCGTCGGCCATGCGCGCGGCATCCGCGGCACACGCGGGAACGGGCCGCGGCGTGCCTCCCTGCGGGGCCCACCGCACATCGGTGGCCGACGGGCCGTGCCGGGGATCGAAGAAGCAGGGGAGCCGGTGTTCGGGCAGCGGGTCACCGTCGCGCCGGGCGGCCAGGGTGGCCAGGGTGAACCGCCCCTGTTCCAGGGTGCCGGTCACCTGCTGGACGTCGTGGGGCCGGGTCGCCCCGGCCATCTGCGTCTTGGCCCGGTCGTACGCGTCCAGCGCGTGGGCGTAGTCCTGCCGCATGTCGTCCGTCGCGCCCGGCTCCGACGGCGAGAAGCCGAGGCGGTCCAGCTCCTCGCCGAAGGCCGTGATGTCCTCGTCCACCACGACACGCAGGGCCTCCAGCTCGGTGCGCTCGCGCTCCTCCTTCTTCTTCCTCGACCGGCGGTGGAGGGCGTACGCGCCCGCGCCCACGGCGACGACCACGCCGGCGGCGACCAGCAGCCCGGTGCCCGAGTCGTCCCCGCCGTCCGCCCCCCAGGAGGACGGCGCGCTGCCGCCGGCCTGCTGGAGTGCCTGTTCGACGAAGCTGTTCAGCTGCGCCCCGGCGTCCTCGGGTGAGGAGCGTCCGGCAGCCCCCTTGAGGTTGGCGACGGCCTCGCGGGACATGACCTGCGCGTCGGCGGCCGCGTTGAAGCCGTCACCAAGACGGACCGCGTACACCCCGGTGACACCGGTGAGCGCCCGCAGATCCTTCAGCAGGGTCGCCTGCGGGAACTCGGCGGACTCGGGCAGCACGGCGACGAACACCGGCCGGTCCGCGTCCTCGATCTTCCTCGCCAGCGCGTCGGCGTCGGCCTTCGGGAGCTGCTTCTCGGCCCGTGGGTCGACATAGACGGGACTCTTCCTCAGCGCCTCGGCCACCGCGCCGGTCCCGTCGGCGGCGTGGGCCGGTCCGTGGGCCGACACCGCGGCGAGGGCCAGGAACACAGCGGCCAGGGCCGTGGCCGGGCGGAGCCCTGACCGGACTCCGGTGATGACAGGCATGGGAGTTCTCCTGAGGGGGCGAAGGGGGTGATGGGGTGGGTGCGGCGCTGGGATCAGCCGTACGAGAGCTTGGCGCAGAGGTCGTCGTCGGCGGAGCGGGCGTCGTCGGCGACCTTGGAGGGCAGCGCGGTCGGTGCGGCGGAGGCGCTGGCGGTGGGGTCGTCCGCGTACGACTGCCCGAGGATCACGCTGATTCCCGCGGCCGTGCCGGAGCGGAGTTCCGCGGCGGCGAAGAGCCGGGCGACGGTCTTGGCCCCCTCCTTCTGGCCCGGCCCGTACTCGATGACGGTGGTGCGGTAGTCCTGCGTGCTCGCCGTCGCGGTGCCGGTCACGGTGAAGTCCGCTGCCTTCAGTCCCGCCGCCGCCCGGGAGGCCAGGCCGGTGTGGGAGGTGCCGTTGTAGACGGCGACGGCGATGCCCGCGCCGGAAGGCGGCTCGTCGGCGCTGGGTGACGGGGAGGGCGGGCCGGAGGACTTCTCGCCGCTGGCGTCCTGACCGTCGAGGGTGCGGTCGGCCTTCAGCGCCGCCCACAGGGCGTCGGCGTCCGGCTCGACGATCGCGACGCGCGCGCCCTCGTACCGCCAGGGGATGGTGATGAACTTGGTGTTGTGCAGGTCGATGTTCTTCAGGGACATGGCGAAGGCGATCAGTTTCTCGGCCGACCCGAGGCCGGGGTCCACGGTCATGGACTTGGTGGCGGCGTTCGCGAGCGGAAGCAGCTTGGCCGGGGTCAGCCCGTCACTCTTGACCTTCTTCAGCAGGCTGGCGACGAAGGCCTGCTGGCGCTTGATGCGGCCTATGTCGGAGCCGTCCCCGATCCCGTGCCGGAGCCGTACGTAGTCCAGGGCCGCCCGGCCGGAGACGGTCTGTTCCCCCTTGGCGAGGACGCGTTTGCCGCGGGTGGCCCGGTTGGGGTTGATGTCCTTCTCGTACACGTCCTGCGGCAGGCACACCTGGACGCCGTCGACCACCTCCGTCAGCTCGGAGAAGCCCTTGAAGTCGACGACGACGGTGTGGTCGACGCGCAGACCGGTGAGCGCCTCCACGGTGTTCTGGGTGCAGGCGGGATTGCCCTTGGCGGTCTGGCCCACGGAGTAGGCCGAGTTGAACATGACATGGGATTCGGGCCGGCTCCAGCTGCCGTCGGGCAGTTTGCAGCGGGGGATGTCGACGAGGGTGTCACGGGGAATGGACACGCCGACGGCGTGCTTGCCGTCGGCGTACACGTGCAGCACGAACGCGGTGTCGGAGCGGCCGATGTCGCCCTTGTCCCCGCCGCCCAGTTCGCTGTTGCCGTCGGTCCGCGCGTCCGAACCGATGACCAGGACATTCTGGCCCTTCGAGGCGGCGGCGGGCCGGTTGTCGGAGATCCCGTCGGCACCGAAGGTGTCGATGTTGCCGCTGAGCTTGAAATAGGCCCAGCCGGCCCCCGCAGTCACAAGCACCAGCAGCGACAGGAATATCCCGAGCACGAGGCGTATCCGGCCGCGCTTGCGCCGCCGGCCGCGGGCGGTCGCCCGAGCGCCGCCGCGGCGGTCCGGTGCCGTCTTGTGGCTGCCTGTCATGTGTGCGCTCTCATTCATCCGGTTCATCCAGAGGAGACGACTGCCCCCGCCCCAAGGTTGTACAGTTGCGCAATCTAGCAACCTTAAGGGCGAGTGCGGTCACCGAGGCGCGCACCGGAATGAGCGAGAGGAAGGGTGAGTTGACGCATGCTCCGCAATGGACTGGAACCCTGGCATCTGCTGGTCGTGGCGATCGTCATCATCGTGCTGTTCGGGTCGAAGAAACTGCCGGACGCCGCCCGCGGGCTGGGGAAGTCGATGCGCATCCTCAAGAGCGAGGCGAAGGCGATGAGGGAGGAATCCCCGGGGCCGGCGGCTGCCGCGGAGCCCGCTCCGGCCGAAGAGGCGCAGGCGCGGACGATCCGGGCGGCCCCTGGCGACGCGGCCTCGGCGCGCCTCGTTCCGGAGGGTGAGGCCACCCCCCGCTGAGTCTGCGTCGAGGGTCGGTGCGGGAGCCCTCCGGTGGCGGCTCACCCCGTACCCGGCGGATACGGTGGCCGGTGTGCGGGGAGTCGCGGGCGCGGGGTCCGGTGCGTGATGTGCGTCCATGACAACACTTCAATGGTTGCGCAAGCTCTGAACTATAATGGAGCGCGTCACGCCGGAGCGGCCACGGCAGGCTCGGCCCCACCTCGCCTCAGGAGAAGCAGCGCACATGGGCGTCAGCCTTGCCAAGGGTCAGAACGTCGTCCTCAACCAGGACGGCACCCCGCTCGCGGATGTCGCCATCGGCCTGGGCTGGGACGCCCGGCCGGTCGGTGGCGCGGACTTCGACCTCGACGCGTCCGCGATCGTCTGCGGGCCGGACCTGAAGGTCGTCTCCGACGAGCACTTCGTCTTCTACAACAACCTCACCAGCCCCGACGGCGCGGTGCGGCACACCGGGGACAACCTCACCGGCGACGGTGACGGCGACGACGAGCAGATCCTCATCGACCTGGACGGCCTCGAAGAGAAGGCCGTCCAGGTCGTCTTCGCCGTGTCCATTCACGACGCGGAGACGCGCGGTCAGAACTTCGGCCAGGTCAGCGACGCGTTCATCCGGGTCGTGGACAACCTGACCGGCCGTGAGATGTGCCGCTACGAACTCTCCTACGACGCCGCCGGGGAGACCGCCATGGTGTTCGGCGCCCTCTACCGAAGGGGCGGTGAGTGGAAGTTCCGCGCCATCGGCCAGGGGTACGCGTCGGGCCTGGCCGGGATCGCCACCGACTACGGCGTGAACATCGGCTGACTCCCTTGCACGGCAAGGCGGACGACAGTCCTGGGCATCAATCTCACCGGGGGACACGCATGAACGGGCCTGGCCAGGTGCAGCCACACGACCGGATCCACTTCGAGCGCGTGCTGGATCAGGCGCTGAACTCCCCGTCGGTCCGCGAGGCGCTGAGCCGCGCCGACGGGGCCGTCAACGCCGAACAGCTGCGCACCCGCGCGCTCGCGGCGAGCGCCGAGATCGCCGCCGCCGCGGACGCCGAGTACCACGGCCTCCTGCGGATCCGCGGCCGGACGGACACCTCCGCCGGCGTATCGCCGAGCGCCGGGAGCTCGTCGGGCTTCCGGGGCGGGCTGATGACCGCGCTGGTGGTGCTCACGCCCAGCGTGGTGGCCGTGGCCGCCGCCCTCTTCCTGCTGCTCGGGTACGGCCTGCGCCTGAGCGGCGCGCAGCCCCACCTCGCGGACGGGCTGGTGACCGCGGGGTGGACGGCCGCGCTCGTGGCGGCGGCGGCCGCGCTGGCCGGCATCATCGCGATGATCGTGGCGGCTTCGCGCAACCGCTCCACCTCCTACGACGCCCACTCCGGTGACGAGCGCCCCGAGGTGGAGCGGGAACGCGAGCGATGGCAACGGGCTCTGCTGGAGCGGGGGATGGTGCCGTTTCTGCACCGTGGGGTGCGCGAATCACTGACCGGGCAAGGCGGTCGCCCGTCCGAACGCCCCGCGCCGTCCGGACCGGCCGGCGCGGGGCGTGACCGCTCGGCTCGCCCGTCGGACCGGGGCTTCACCGCCCCCGGCTACGCGAGCCCGGACTTCAGCAGCCCGGACTTCGCCGGCCCCGGCTCCTCCGGGGCCGAGTAGCCCGGCCCCCCTTGTGGACGCGGCGTCACCTCCCGCGACTGGGACTCAGGTGGCGTCGTGATCGAAGGGCGGCCGCTCCGCGGGCGCCGGGGTGTCCTTCCCGAGGGAGACGGTGTTCGCCGCCGGGTGCGCGGCGGGCTCCGCCGTGTCGTCGGCCGCGCCGCGTACCGCGTTCGCGACCTCCGTCAGTTCCTGCCTCGGGTCAAGGGCATCGCGGATTCCGTCGAGCCCCAGACCGTCGCCGTCCAGGACGTGTTTGCGCACGAACGTCCTGGGATTCAGGTCCTCGAAGTCGAAGTCCTTGAACTCCTGGCCGAGTTCGGAACGGATCTCCTGTTGTGCGTTCTCGGAGAACTCCCGGTACTTCCGGATGAACGCCGACACGTTCTGAATGAGCCCCGGCAGTTTGTCCGGTCCGAACAGGAGTACCGCGAGGATGACCAGTGTCACGACTTCCAGCGGGCCCACATCAGGGAACACGGTGCCACTCCTCGGACCCTCACTGCCCCGGCGCCCTGCGCACCGTCGGGCATCTCGCTTCGGTCTCCAATACTCTATAGGTTGCGCAAGTGAAGGAGTATTTAGGGTTCGTTCGCGCCGGGCCGTGTGGTGGGCGGCGAGCCTTCCGGCCGGTCACGAGTCCGGAAGCCGCACCGCGCATCCGGGGCCGACGGCTACCTGCTGTCAGGCCCCGCGGCCAGGACGCGGCGGGCGCCGCGTACCACCGCCTCGTCGATCATGCGGCCCGAGTCGTCCACGGCCACCCCCGAGTCGGCCCTCTCGAACCGTTCGATCAGCGCGCGGGCCCGCTCCAGTTCGACGGCGGCCGGGGTGAACACATCGTTGACGACCGGGACCTGCCCGGGATGAATGCAGCTCCGGCCGCCGAATCCAAGGCGTTTGAGCGCGGTGGTGGACCGGAGCAGGGCGTCGAGGTCGCGGAAGTCGGTGCTGACCGGGCCGAGCGGCGGGGACAGCCGGGCGGCCGCGCAGGCCAGGACGAGCTGCGCCCTGGGCCACAGCAACTCCCGCTGGTCCGGACCGGGTTCGATCCCCGTGTCGGCGCACAGATCGGCCTCGCCCAGCTGCATGCGGGACACCCGCGGCCCGCGCGCGATCAGCGGGGCGGACAGCAGGGCGGCCGCGCTCTCCAGGAGCGGGCACAGCGCGATCCACGGGGCCGCGGACAGCGCGTCGGCCACGGCGACCAGGTCACCGACCCCTTCGGTCTTCGCCACCATCAGACCGTTGACGGCCGGCAGAGCCACCCGGCGGGCGTCGGTGACCGCCTCCGGGCCGGGGTTGACCCGCACCCAGATCTCCGGGCCCGCACGCCGGACGGCCGGGGCGATGCCCTCCAGCCAGGCCGAGGCGGTGGCCCGCGCGTACTCCTTGGAGCCGGGGGAGACGCCGTCCTCCAGGTCCACGATCACCGCGTCGGCCCCCCTGTCGAGGGCCTTCGCCAGCATGTCCGGGCGGTCGCCCGGTACGTACAGGGCGGATCTCATGCGCCGCTGCCTCTCTGTCCCGCTCGAATGGAATCGGCCGCCGGGCCCGACCGGCGCGGCCGCCCGGAGCGGCACGCGGTGGGGGAGGGGTCCCGCCCCCCACCGCGGTGCGCGGGCGGCCGTGCCGCGTCGCTCAGCTGCCGGTCGGCCGGTGCAGATAGGAGCCGACCGCCTTGCCGCCGACCTTGCCGTCGGCCATGATCCGGTTCCCGCGCAGGAAGGTGTCGGTGACCCGGGCCGTCAGCTCGAAGCCCTCGAAGGGGGTGTACTCCTGGGCGGACTCCGAGTCGGCCGCACGGACCGTCCAGCTGCCGTCCGGGTCGACCAGCGCGATGTCGGCGTCGAGGCCGACGGCGATCCGGCCCTTGGTGGGGAGGCCGTAGCGCTGGGCCGGGTTCCAGGCCGTGAGGGCGGCGATCCGGCCCAGTGGCAGGCCGCGTCGGGTGCCCTCGGTGATCATGCCGGGCAGGAGGTACTCGGCGCCCCCGAAGCCGGACTTGGCCAGGAACACGTCGTCCGCGGGCTCGCCGAACTTCAACTCCTCGCGGCAGCAGGCGTGGTCGGAGACGACCCAGTCCACCGTGCCGTCCAGGACGTACTCCCACAGGGCCTCGACGTCCTCGCGGGGACGCAGCGGCGGGTTCACCTTGCCGCCGAGACCGTGTGCGGTGTCGATGTCGGCCAGCAGGTGTCCGACGGTGACCTCGCGGCGGAAGTCGATGTGAGGGAACGCCCTGCTCATGCGTACCGCCGCGTCGACCGCCTTGCGGGAGGACAGGTGCAGCAGGTTGATGGTGGGCAGGCCGGTCTCGTGGGCGAGGTAGGACGCGATGGAGACGGCCAGCCCCTCGGAGTGCTGCGGGCGGGAGGCGCTGTAGGCGGCCAGACCGGTCAGCTCGCCGGCCTCCTCCACCAGCTTGGTGTACGCCGTCATGATCTCGGCGGTCTCGCAGTGCAGGGACAGCGAGATCTGGTCGGCGATCTCGGGGAACCGCTCACGGGCGGCCTGGATACCGCGCATCACGAACTCGAAGTGGGCGTAGTCGTAGCGCTCGCCCTCGGGCGTCATGAGGAAGGAGCTCTGGTCGGCCGAGCGCCCGTGCAGCCCGTGGCTGCCGTAGAACATGAACACCTTGAACGAGGTGACGCCGTGGTCACGGACCAGGGCCGGGATCTCCGCGATGTGACCCTTGGACATCGGGGCGAGGTGGTAGGCGTAGTCCACATGGGCGCGGCCCTCGGTCAGTTCCAGCACCTCGGGGAAGAAGTCGGCGTACGTGCCGCCCTTGTTGAGGTAGTACTGCCCGGTGCGCATGTAGCTCAGTGCCGAGGTGACACCGCCCTGGGCGCAGGCGCGGCTCTCGCTCGCGGCGTCCTGGTCGAGCGGGTGGTAGATGCCCCAGTGCTGGTGGGCGTCGACGACACCGGGGAAGGCCAGCTTCCCCCCGCCGTCGACCACCTCGGCGGCGCCGGTGACGTCGATTCCGGGGGCGACTTCGGCGATCTTCCCGTCCAGGACGGCGATGTCCGCCGCCCGCGGCTCGTCCTGTTCGTCGGTGACGACCCGGACGTTCCTCACCACGAGGTCGTAGTCAGTCATGATGGCCTCCTGCCACTGTCTTCAGCTCGGCCAGGGGGCTGAGCAGATCTTGGATACGGTCGAGTCCGGCGAGGTCCATGCCCCGGTCCATCACGAGAGCGACGGCGGAGCCGGACAGCCGGCCGGCGGTGTTGTCGCGGAACTTCAGGGCGAGTTCGGCGTCCGACAGCGGGCGGTCGGGGCCGCCCCGGTTGCTGAGCACCTCCTGCCGCCAGACGCGGCCGTCGGTGTCATGGGCGGTGAGCACCGCGGGGAACTGCTCGGGGAAGATGGCGGTGGCCATGTCGTCGGCGACGACCTCGACCTTGGCCATCAGCTCCCGGCGTACGGGGTCGCGGGCGAGTTCGTCGGTGAAGTCGTCCAGCCCCAGGCCGAGCCCGTGCCCTCCGCCGAGAAGTCCGGCGGCCACCATGTAGGGGCCGGAGAACTGGGCCTGGTAGCCCGTCTCAGGGGCGCGCTTGCGGTCGATCGGCTGGCCGATCGTACGGACCACCGGCGCCGGTACGCCGAGCACCAGCCGCGCCACGCGCGCCGGGTCCAGGCCCTGTTCGCGCAGCGCCATGGCGGCGTCGGCCGCGGTGTGGGTGAAGTGGTTGGCCGGGTACGGCTTGAAGAAGATGCCGGGTACGGCCCACTCGGTGCGGAGGCCGTCGGTGATGGCCGCGGGGTCGTAGACGCCGTGCAGGAACGCCTCGAAGAACCCGAAGCGTCCCTCCAGGACGGTGGGCGGACCGGTGAAGCCGCGGCGCACCAGCTGGGCGGCGGTGACGGCGGACTGCGCGGCCAGACCGCAGTGCAGCCGCTTCACCGTGCCGCCGGTGCGGTTCGCCTCGATGATGCCGCCCGCCATGGAGGCCGTGATGCCGAGCACGTCCACGAGGCCGTCCGTGGTGAGGCCGAGGAGCAGTCCGGCGGCGACGGCACCGCCGAGCGCGCCGCAGATCGAGGTGGCGTGCTGCCCGTGCTCGAAGAAGGTGGAGTTCCCGGAGTCGCGGTCGTAGCCGGCCATGCCGAGCCGTACGCACACCTCCAGGCCCACCGCGATGGCCCGAACGGTGTGGCGGCCGTCCGCCCCGGTGGCCTCGGCGGCGGCGAGCGCGGCGGGGACGACGGAGGCGCTGGGGTGCAGGACGGACGGCAGATGGGTGTCGTCGTAGTCGAGGGAGTGCGCGAGCACGCCGTTGGCGAGGGCGGCGAGCGGGGCCGGCACGCGTGTGCCGCCGCCGCCCACGACCGTCGCCGTCGGCCGTCCGCCCTGTTCGCGGACGTGCTCGACGATCGCGGCCGAGGTGGGCAGCCGGTGGGCGGCCACACAGAGGCCGAGCACGTCGACGACCCGTTTGCGGACGCTGTCGTCGACCTCGCGCGGAAGGGCCTCGTACGAGGTCTCCGCGGCGAACTCGGCGAGGTGCCGGGCGAGAGTGGGCTCAGCCACGGCCGTCTCCCGCCGACGGGTCGCTCACCACGGCGAGCGGGCGCACGGGGGACCCGGTGGCACCGAACAACGGCAGCGGCGACAGGACGAAGGTGAACTCGTGGACCTGCCGGGCCGCGATCTCCTCCAGGTCGAGCGTCTCGATGATGTAGATGCCGGACTCCACCAGGAGGACCCGGTGCGCGGGCAGGCTGGCGTGACCGGCTCCCGGCGCCAGCCGTTCGAAGGCGATGGAGTCGGCGCCCGCCGCGTGCACCCCGCGTGCGGCGAGCCACTGCGCCCCGGCCTCGCCGACGCCGGGGACGCCGGAGTCGTTGCCTATGAAGCCCTCGCGGTCCGGGCCGTCGAACCGGCGACCCCAGCCGCTGCGGACGAGCACGACGTCACCGCGCTCCACGGGGGTGCCCTGAAGGCGTTCGGCGGCCTCCAGTTCGGCGACCGTGATCTCGTGGCCGGGCTCGCAGACCTCTGCGCCGAGCGCCGCGGGCACATCGAGCAGGACGCCCCGGCGCACCATCGGGGCGATGGTGTGCACCCCGTGGTCGGGGTAGACGCCGCCGATCCCGGCGGTCCGGGCGTCGGCTCCGCCGTACAGCTTCCCGTTGTGGGAGACATGGGCCAGGGCGTCGATGTGGGTGCCGACATGGGTGCCCATGACGAGCATGTCGTTGGCGGCCGAACCGCCGTCCGCGCGCACCCGGTCGCCGTGGCGGCGCGGCAGGGTGTGCCAGTAGGCGGGGTGGTTGGGCGACTGGGGCATACCGATGTGGAGCCGGCGGCCGAGGTCGAGGACGCGCACTCCCTCGCGTACCGCTGCCAGGAGCGGATCCCGCCTTCCGGCGGGCGCGGGCTGGATGATCGATGCAGTCTTGTTCATGGTGCGTCCCGTCTCTGTCTCTGTCGTGCTGTGTGCTGCTTCGGCCCGGCGTGGCCGTGGCCGCCGCCTCGGTCAGGAGACGACCTTGCGTTCCCGCAGGGCCGTCAGTTCCTCGGGACCGACGCCCAGTTCCCCGGTGAGCACGTCTTCGGTGTCGGCGCCGTGCCCGCGTCCGGTGAAGCGGATCGCTCCCGGGGTGCCGGACATCCGCCACATGACGTTGTGCATGAGGAGTGGGCCGAAGTCCTCGTCCTCCACGGTGGTGAGCATCTCGGTGGCCCGGATGTGGGGGTCCTCGACGAGGTCCCGCGCGTCGTAGACGGGTGCCACCGCGGCGCCGGCCGCGGTGAACTCGGCGATGACCTTCTCCCGGGTGCGTTCGGCGATCCAGCCGCCGACGAGGCCGTCGAGCAGATCGGCGTGGGCGGCCCGGCCGCCCCCGGTGGCGAACCACTCCTCCCGGACGACCTCCGGATGGCCGACGAGTTCCAGGACGCGTTCGGCGATCCGCTGGGCGCTGGTGGAGACGGCCACCCAGTGGCCGTCGCTGGTGCGGTAGGTGTTGCGCGGGGCGTTGTTGGTGGAGCGGTTGCCGTGCCGTTGCGCCACGACGCCGAGCTGGTCGTAGACCGTCGGGGACGGCCCGACGGCGGCCATGATGGGCTCGATCAGGTTCATGTCGATGACCTGGCCGCGGTGGTCCGGGTCCCGTTCCCGGTGGTAGAGGGCCATGGTGACGGCGGACGAGGCGGCGATCCCGCAGATGGTGTCGGCGAGGCCGAACGCCGGGAGCGTGGGCGGGCCGTCGGGTTCGCCGGTCAGATGGGCGAAGCCGCTCATCGCCTCGGCGAGGGTGCCGAACCCGGCCCGGGAGGCGTAGGGACCGGTCTGCCCGAAGCCCGTCACGCGGACGAGCACCAGACCCGGGTTGATCCCGTGCAGGACCTCGGGGCCGAGTCCCCACCGCTCCAGGGTGCCGGGGCGGAAGTTCTCCACGACGACATCGGCGTCCGCCACCAGACGGCGGAAGAGGGCGGCCCCGTCCGGATCGGAGAGGCTGAGGCCGACCGTGCGCTTGTTGCGCGAGATCTCCTTCCACCACAGCGGTATGCCGTTCTTGGACTCGCCGTGACCGCGCATCCCGTCCCCGGCGACCGGGTGCTCGATCTTGATCACGTCGGCGCCGAAGTCGCCGAGCAGCTGGGCGCAGAGCGGCCCGGCCAGGATGGTGGAGGCGTCGATGACACGGATGCCCCGCAGGGGGCCCTGTCCGGAGTCCGGGGCCTCCCGCGCGGGGCCGGCCTCTGCCGAAGTCGTCATGGTGCGTCCTTTCGTTCCCCGGCGGTGTCCCGGACGGATCCGAGGTCGGCGGAGATGCTGTCGGCGGCCGAGGTGACCCATTCGCCGAGCCGGCGGCTGCTGGCCTCGCTGAACATGGCCTTCGTCCCGCACACCGAGACCGAGCCGACGACCTGGCCGATCGGCCCGTGCAGGGCGGCGGCGACACTGGCGGCCTCCACCTGCCGTTCCCCCACGCTGACCGCGTAGCCGGTGGCGCGGATGACCGCGATCTCCTCGCGCAGCGTCGCGGCGGAGGTGATGGTGGCGTCGGTGACGCTGTCCAGACGGTGGTGGTCGATGTAGTCCTCCACCTCGGAGTCGGGGAGCGCGGCGAGGATGGCCTTCGAGGACGAACCGGCGTGCAGCGGGTGGCTGGTGCCGAGCGCCACCGACATCCGGATCTCCTGGCGGGAGAGGACCTGGTCGACGTACACCCGGGACCAGCCCTGGCGCAGCGAGAGGGTCGTGGTCTGGCCGGTGCGCTCGGACAGGGCCACGAGATGGCGGTGGGCGACGGAGGCGATGTCGAGTTCACGCATCGCGGCGAGCCCGATGGTGAGGGCGCCGGGGCCCAGCCGGTAGGCCTTGGTGTCCTCCTCGAAGGCGAGGAAGTTCCCGGCCACGAGTTCGCGCAGGATGCGGTGGGCCACCGCCTTCGGAAGCTCTGTCTCCCGTGCGATCACCGAGACACCCTGTGCGTGCGGGGCACGTGCCACGGCGTCGATCACCGCGAGCGCTCGGGCGATCCCGGAACGGCTGCGGCTGTTGTGCTCTTCGGTGTCGTCGATGACGGTCATGGGATCCTCGGTCGGTCGGCCGCCCCGTCTGCGGGGCCGGCGTGGGTGGTCACGGCGGGTGGAGAGCCCGGCGGTGTCAGGAACCGCCGGCGACCTCCGTGATGACCTCGATATTGCCTCGAACGGCGTTGGAGTAGGGGCAGATGGTGTGGGTGAGGGCGACCAGCTCCTCCAACGTCTCCTGCGGGCACTCGGGCGCCGTGACGGTCAGCCGGACCGCGATCGCGTACGCCCCCGCCGCGACGGTGCCGAGGGTGACGGACGCGGTGACGGTGACCGGTCCGGCGGTGACGCGTCGACGGCGTTCGGCCACGCCCAACGCACCGCCGAAGCAGGCCGCGTACCCCGCGGCGAACAGCTCCTCCGGGTCGGTGCCGGTGTCGCCCTCGGCGCGCTCGGCCGGCCGGGTCAGGGCCACGTCCAGCGAACCGGTACGGGAGCGTGCCCGCCCGGCGCGCCCGCCGGACACGTCGACGACGGCCGTGAGGACGGGCCTGAACGACGGCTCTGCGGCGGCCGCGTGGGCCAGTACGTGGGCGGCCACGGCGTCCGCGAACTCCTGCGGCCGCTCCTCGGCGACGAAGTCGGTGCCGCCCTCGACCCGGACCAGCGGGGCGTCCGGGAACGCCGCCGTGACGACGTCGTTCATCCGGTCGAGGACGTCCTCGCTGCCGTGCAGCAGCAGGGTCGGTACGCCCTTGAGAGCGTCGGTGTCGGTCCGGTGGGCGAAGACGGCGCGGTAGGCGACGCCGTAGTCCGGGCCGACGCTGAGGTATTCGGCGATCTGGCGGCTGCACGACTCGGCGGAGATGGTCGGGTAGAGCCACCGGACCCGGTTCCACGCGACCTGGAGATGGCTGCCGTCGAGGGCGGGGAGGTAGCCGGGCGCGTAGCCGGCGGCCTTCTCGGCCCGTTCCTCGTCGCTGTAGAGCGGGATGCCCTGGAAGACCAGGCTCCGTACCCGGTCGCGCCGCAGGCGCGTGGCCTCGGCGGAGATGATCGCGCCGGTGTGCTGGCCGAGGAGGTGGATCCGGTCGAGCCCGAGGGCGTCGGCGATCTGCCACAGGGCCGTGGCGTACTCGGGGACGGACCACGGGGCCGGTGGGGCGTCCGACATCCCGAAGCCGGGGATGTCGATGGCGACGGCGTTCAGGCCGTGCGCGCCGAGCGCCGCCATGGCCGGTTCGTAGGTGGCTGAGGAGAGGGGCGACTGGTGGACGATGACCAGCGCGGGTCCTGCGGTGTCGCCGGAGCGGCGGTAGTGGACCTGGCCCCAGGGCAGTTCGAGGTATCCGCGGTGGGCGGTGCCCCTCAGATGGGTGGCGTGGGCGCTCATGCCGCCACCGCCATCGCGGCCATGATCGCGACCACGTGCTTGATGCCCCTGCGGTAGTCCTCCAGGCGGATGTGCTCGTTGGGGCCGTCGATACCTGCGTCGGCCCTGGAGACGCCCACGCCGACGATGGGCAGGTGGGCCAGGACGCCCTGGTTGCCGATCCACTGGGTGTACGGCTCGATCAGGGGCTCGGCGTCGTAGACGGCGCGGGCGGTGTCGGCGACGAGGCCCACGAACGGATCGGTGTGGTCGGTGCGGTGCGGGGCGCTGGAGGCCATCACCTCAAGGGCCACGTCCTGGAAACCCGCCGCGGCGAGGTGGGCGCGGACGGCTTCCAGGACCCGCTCGGGGTCCTGGCCGGGGACGAGCCGGATCTCGACCTTGGCGGTGGCGGTGGCGGGGATGCCGAGAGTGACGTCGTCGGCGTTGTCGCCGCCCTCGACACCGGCGATGGTGAGGGTCGGGACGGTACGGATGGCGACGGCGGCCTCGGAGTCGCTCAGGCCGCCCCGGAAGGCGCTGACGCCGGCCCGGCCCTTCAGGAACGGGCCGTCGAACGGCATCGCCCCCAGCAGGGCGAGCTCGGCCTCGGTGGGTACCCGGGCGTCGTCCGTGAAGCCCTTGACGGCGGCGGTGCCGTCGGGGTTGACGAGTGCGGCCAGCGCGCCGACGAGCCGAGCGGTGGCGGACGGCAGCAGCGCGGTGTTCTGGCTGGTCAGCTCACGGCTGAGCGTGGTGGAGGTGAGCCGCAGGTAGAGGATGCCCTTCTCGCCGAGCTTCAGCAGCGGCCTGCCCTCACCGTCGCACCAGGAGTTCTCCCACAGCGCGGCGTCGGCGGCGAGCCGGTCCGCGTACGCCCCGACGAAGGAGCCGAGACCGGGACTGTGCAGCCACTGCTTGCCCTCCATGATGTACCGGCTGGTGACCGGGGGCTCCTGGCCGGAGAGCCGCCAGGCGGCCGCGGCGTGCACCCGTGACAGGAGGGCGCCCTTGTCGTCGGCGACGCCCCGGGCGTAGAGCCGGCCGTCGTGGATCTCGGCCGCGTACGGCGGACTGATCCACTCGGACGCGTCGCCGGTGGGCTCCACCTCGACGTCGTAGTGGTTGAAGTGCAGGAGGCGCTGCTCGCCGCCGCCGATCTCGGCGATGACGTAGGGGTGCGACTTCTCCCAGGGGACGACCTCGGCGGTGCCTCCCCAGCGTTCCACGGAACTCTTGAGGAAATCCGCGGTGGCGGCCATCTGTTCGGGTTCCTGGCGCCTGCTGCGCAGACGGCTGAGCTCTTGGAGTTCGGTGACGAAGGTGTCGAAGTGCTCGTCGACGGCTCTGAGGGCGGCGTCGAGGTCGAACTCGGGCATGGGCGATGCTCCAATTCCGGGGATGCGTGCGGCCGGCGGGGACGCGGGGCTGCCGGGGGTTCCGCGCTCCCGCGGCGCGGACGGGCCGGTGGTCCGGTCGCGGGAGGGCGGTCGGCGGGCCGCCGGGTCAGTTGATGACGACTCCGCCGTCCACGAAGACCGTCTGACCGGTCGTCATGGCGGCTGCGGGACTGAGGAGATGGGTGACGGTGAGGGCGACGTCGAGCGGTCCGGCCATCCGGCCGAGCGGGATGCTCGCCAGCTTGTCCGCCATGTAGTCGCCGTTCGCCCGTACGTCCTCGGTCATGGCGGTCGGGACGATGGTGGGGCCGACGGCGTTCACCCGGATGTTGTCGCGGGCCCACTCCAGGGCCAGGACCCGGGCCATGTGCATGACTCCGGCCTTGCTGACGCAGTAGCCGAGGGTGTCGAGCACCGCGATGTGGCCGTTGGTGGAGCCGATGTTGACGATGCTGGCCGCACCGGCGGCGCGCAGCGCGGGGTAGGCGGCCTGCGACATCCGGAAGGTGCCGGTGAGGTTGACGTCGATGACCCGGACGAAGTCCTCCTCCCGCATGGTGGCGGCGGGTCCCCTGCTGACGATCCCGGCGTTGTTGACGAGGTGGTCCAGGCGCCCGTGGGCCGCGAGGGCCTCCTCGACCGTGTTCCGGCAGGACCGCGCGGAGGTGATGTCGAGATGATGGCGGGTGTGCCCGTCACCGGCGGGCAGGGCGTCCTCCCACTCCTGCTCGGGGATGATGTCGGCGGCCGCGACCGTGGCGCCGAGCGCGGCCAGGCGGGCGGCGATGGCGGCGCCGATCCCGCGGGCGGCCCCGGTCACCAGGGCCACCCTGCCGTCGAAGCGCACGGGGTCGGTCTCCGGGGCGCTCATGCGCCGATCACCGTGTTGTCCTCGGCCCAGAACGCGAACCTCTTCTGGGCGAGCCGGATGATGAAGTGCGCGATCAGGCCGAGCACCGACAGGACGACCAGGACCGCGAACATCCCGGCGATGTCGAAGTTGTAGTTGGTCTGGAGCAGCAGGTACCCCAGGCCCTCCTTGGCCCCGATGAACTCGCCGACGACCGCCCCGAGGATCGCGAACACGATGCCGATGTCGAGGCCGGCGAAGATGAACGGCAGGGCGCTGGGCAGCCGCACCTTCCGGAACACGTCGAACTTGCTCGCCCCGAAGACGGTCATCATCTGCACCCGGTCCGCATCCGCGGAGCGCAGCCCCTCGACCACGTTGACCAGCACGGGGAAGAACGAGATGACCGCGGCCATCACGACCTTGCTGGTCATGTCGAAGCCGAACCAGACCACGAACAGCGGCGCGAGCGCCACCTTCGGCACGGTCTGGAAGGCCACGATGTACGGCATCAGGGTCTTCTCGACCAGCCTGACCTGGGAGATGGCCGTGCCGAGCACGAGCGCGGCACAGACTCCCAGCACGAAGCCGAACAGCGACTCCATCATGGTGACCTTCACATGCGTCCAGAACATCGCGTCGGACAACTGGGTGACCAGCGCCTCGGCGATCTGGCTGGGCCGCGGCAGCACGTACTCGTCGACCCCGAGCGCCGGGATCAGGTACTCCCACAGGAGCACGACGGCCACGAAGACTCCGGGGACCAGGATCCACTCGGGATGGTCCCGCAGATCCCTCCGCCGACGGGGCTTGCCGGGCGGCGGCACCGGGGCGGTCGCGGCGCCGTTCTGCCCGGCGGGTTCCGTCCCGGCGTCGCCGTTGTCCGGGCCTTCCTGGGTCTTCGTCATGAGCGGCCTCATCAGTCGATCACGCCTTGGGCGTTGAAGTAGTGGCGGATCCGCTCGACGTAGACGCCGGCCCGGTCGGAGGCCATGACGCCGAGGTCGCGCGGGCGTTCGATGTCGATGTCGATGACCTCCGCGATCCGGCCGGGCCGGGGGCTGAGGACCACCACCCGGTCGGAGAGGAACACCGCCTCGGGAATGGAGTGGGTGACGAGCACGACCGTCTTGCCGCTCTCCCGCCAGATCCGCAGGAGTTCGACGTTCATGTACTCGCGTGTCATGGCGTCGAGCGCGCCGAACGGCTCGTCCATCAGCAGGACCGCCGGATCGTGGACCAGGGCCCGGCAGATACCGGCCCGTTGCTGCATGCCGCCGCTGAGCTCGTCGGGGTACTTGTCCTCGAATCCGCTGAGCCCGACCATCTCCAGCAGCTGTCCGGCCCGTTCGCGGTAGGCGGCCCGGTCGAGGCGCTGGATCTCGACCGGGACCATCACGTTCTGCAGGATGGTGCGCCAGGGCAGGAGGGTGGCCGCCTGGAAGACCATGCCGACCTCGGGCAGTGGACCGTCGACATCGCGTCCGGCCACCCGGACGGTGCCCCCGGTCCGGGGGATGAGCCCGGCGAGGATCTTCAGCAGGGTCGTCTTGCCGCAGCCCGAGGGGCCGACCACGGAGATGAACTCACCGCGCCTGACCTTGAGGTCGATGTCGGACAGTGCGTGGGTGGGCTCGGACTTGCGGGGGCGGTAGACCTTGTTCAGACCGCCCAGTTCGATCCAGCTGCTCTCGTCCGCTTCCGCGACGGCTGCCGGGTTCCGGCGGCGCCCGAGGGTCTTCACAGCCATGGTGGCCTCCTTGCTTTCCTGCTCCTGGCGTCGCCGCCGGCTACTTGGTGGCGCTCTTGGCCTTGCTGAGTACGGCTGCGGCGTCGAAGTCGTTGGCGCCCTTGAGGAGGCTGCTGTCCCACAGGGCCTTGATGTCGGGGTCCTTGGTGATGGTCCCGGAGGCCTTCATGTAGTCGGCCGTCCTGGTCCAGGCCTCGTCGCTGATCGCGCCCCAGTCCTTGAAGGACTCCGGCTGTCCCTCGGCCGGCACGGCGGTCTTCACCCAGGCCTCCAGGATCCGGGTGTCGTTCTTGATCCGGTCGTCGGCCCGCTTCCCGGAGAGGATCGCGGGGAAGACGCTGTAGCCGTCCCGCATCGCGGCCTCGGGGTTGGCGGCGGAGAAGAGCATCCCCTTGTACGAGGCCCGCAGGAAGCGGGTGAGTTCGTCCTTCTTGCTCTTCAGGGTGTCCTGGCGCACCACGTAGGTCAGCGAGCGGATTCCGTCGAACCGTTCGCCGTTCTCCAGGTAGTCGAACTGCTTGCCGCCCAGTTCCAGGGTGGTGTACGCCTGCGTGTACAGGGCCAGCGCGTCCACCTTGCCGCTCTCCAGCGCGGAGAGCGCCTGGCTCCCGACACCGACGGGGAGCAGGTCGACGTCCTTCTCCGCGTCCAGGCCGGCGTCCTCGGCGAAGGCACGGGCGTACGGGGCGGAGCCGGACGCGAGGCTGATGACGCCGATCTTCTTGCCCTTGAGGTCCTGCGCGCTCTTGATCTCGCTGTCCGGGAGGGTGGCGACGCGCCACGGCCAGTTCTGCACGAGCCCGCCGATCGCGACGACGGGGACGCCCTTCTCCCGGGCGGCCAGGATGGCGCTCGCGTCGGCGGGCGTGATGTCCGCGCTGCCGGAGGCGACCGCCTGGACAGCGGCCACCGAGCCGTCCGTGTTGATCGTCTTGACGTCGAGGTTCTCCTCGGCCAGGAAGCCCTGCTTCTCGGCGACCGAGTAGGTGGCGACCTCCTCCTTCGGCCCGATGACGGCGGAGGCGATGGCGAGCTGGAGGGTCGAGGTCTTCTTCCCCGAGCCGGATCCCGCGGACGAGTCCGAGGAGGCTCCGCCGCCGCAGGCGGCGAGGACGGTCATGGCGGAGAGTGTCACGGCGGCCGCGCCGAGTCTCGTGGAGTGCTTCATGGTCGTTACCACTTCTGTTCGGGAGAAGGGGGCTGTCAGCCGTGTACCGGGGTGCTGGTCCCGGTCTCGCTGAGGTCGTTGTAGACGTGCTGTTCGGCGATCAGCCCGTCGCGCAGGACGAACACGTCGGCGTACCGCACGCCCTCGAAGGGCTCGCCGTCCATGTCCTCGCCGTAGAGCGTGCCGAGCGAGGTGACGGTCACCAGACCGTCCGGGGTCCTTCCCTCGAAGTACGGGCCGCGGTGCTTGCGCACCCACCGGTAGCGGCCGCGCTGGGCGGCGGCCATCTCCGGCAGGGACCCGTACACCGCGCCGCCCGGGAAGACCAGGCGTGGTTCCTGGGCGAGCAGCTCCCCGGCCGCCTCCAGGTCGCGGTCCTCGCAGAACTGGAGGTAGCGGTCGATGGTCCGGGCGGGGGCGAGCGCGCTGGTGGTCATGAGCCGGCCCGCTTCTCCAGAGCCGCTTCCCACTGGTCGCGCAGCGGGTGCTCGGCGGGACCGGACTCGGTGATGATCCGCATCAGCCGTGCGACGGCCGCCTCGCGCCGGGTGTCGAGCAGGCGTTGCTCGTCCTCGGTGGGCCGCAGCGCGTCGAGTGCGCCGGCGCCGAGCACCCCGTGCCGGACCAGCAGGGCCTCCATGGCGTGCAGACGCTGGTCGGTGACGTGCAGCTCGGTACCGAGCTGGAGCACGAGGTCGAACAGCTTGCCGGTGTCGCGGTCGTGGAAGTAGTCGAATTCCTCGGTCATGGCGGCCTCAGTTCTCCGGCTTGGTCGCGGTCAGGACGGCCCAGGGGAAGTGCCACTCGCGGCGCTCTCCCCAGCCCTCGGGGCTCCTGCCGGCACGGCGTTCGTCGAACGGTGTCCAGTGGGCGCCCGTGAGGCCGGCCCGAGCGCAGACGCCGACGAGGTCGGTGGCGAACAGGTCGCGGAAGAAGGGCTCGTTGTTGCGCTCGGCGTGCTCGTGGATCGTGGCGTCGCGGAACGGGTCGCCGGTGGGGCTGAACTCCAGGAAGCTCATGGTGCCGCCGGGCTTGAGGAGCCTGGCCGCCTCGACGACGGTCTCCCGGACCGCCTCCGCGGGCATCTCGTGCAGCACCATGGTGCCGGTGACGACATCGCAGGAGGCGTCCTCGACACCGGAGGCCCGGCCGTCGCCCTGGCGGTAGGTGATGGCGGCTCCGTCCGCCTCGGCCTCGGCGTGCGCGAGGCGCAGGCCGGGGGCGGCGAAGTCGATGCCGATCACCTCGGCACCGGGGTACCGCTCGGTCAGCGGGCGGGTGCTCTTGCCGAAGCCGCAGCCGATGTCCAGGACGCGGGTGGCGCGGGGCACCTCGGGCAGCGCCGTCTCGGTGAACAGCCGGTGGAACTTGTATCCGTCGTTGTCGCGCAGCATCACGATCCGCGCGCCGAGCTCGTAGACGTAGGCGCTGAGGTCGTCGGAGTGGAAGCCGCCGGGCTGGATGTGGATGTCGTAGTCCGTGTACCAGCCGGGCAGTTCGACGCCGGGGTCGAGTTCGAGGCGGCCCCTGGGGGCGCCCCGGACGCCGTCGAGCTGTCCGCGCAGTTCCTCGGCCCGGTTGACGACGGCCTCGCCGACGGTCTTCCACAGCATCTTCTGCTGGACGCGCTCGAGGTGGCTGTACCAGGGGTACAGGCTGAGTTCGCGCAGTCGCCCGGTGGCGGCTTCCACGGTGCCGGCGGCCGGACCGGTCGCCGCGTACTCCTCGGCGAGGGCCGGATAGACGGTGTCGGACCAGCGCTTGCGCAACGTCAGGATGAAGTCGATGGACGAGCGTTCGTCGAGGGTGAGCTGATCCTCGATGTCGATCATGTATCTCTCCTGTTCGGGCGGGGACGGCGGGCCGCGCGGTCCGGGCAGCGGCGGGGGGAGCCGCGGCGGCGGTCGTGCGCGGTGGCCGTCCGGGAACGTGACAGCGATACGGGTGTGACCGGGAGGGGCCGGCCGGGGACTCGGGGTCCGCGCCCGCGCGGTGGTGCGGGAACGCCGGGCGGCGGGAGCGGTCCTGATACGACGGGGTGTGCCGAGGGATCGCCGGTGGGGAGAGGGTGGCCCCGCGGAGGGGCCGGTCGTCCGGCTGACCGGTGGGCCGGCCGGGACGGGGTGTCCGCGGTGAGGGCGGAGCGGGGGACGGGGGTGCGGTTGTGGTGCGGTTGTAGTGCGAAGAAACGTTTCTCTTCGGGTCAGTGGGCCTGGGCGAGGAGTCCGGCGCCGGTGACGGCGTCGGTCAGGAAGGTTCCGGCGAGCCGGCCCTCGTACACGGCCTCCAGCGCGGTGCGCGGGGCGTTGGCGTCGCCGACGACATGGACGCGTGGCGCGCCGTCCCGGGCGTCGAGCGCCCGGTACAGCCCGTCGTCGGCCACCGGCAGTCCCACGTCCACGACGGCCGTGACGCCGGTGAGTTCCTCGGTGTGGCCGCAGAGCGTGTCACGCAGGACGACCGTGTCGGCACGCGCCGCCGCCACGTCCCGCATGAGGTGCGACCTGATTCCCAGTTCGCCCATCCGGCTGGTCAGCGCGAGCCGGGAGTACGTGGTGATCCTCGACGCGAAGGACGCGGTGGGCGACAGCACGTGCACCATGGCCCCCTGGCGGGCGAGGCTCTCGGCGACGGAGGACGCCGCCCAGGTGCCCTGGTCGTCGCGGACCAGGACCGTGCCGCGGAGCGGTGAGTCCGGGTCCCCGAGTCCGGCGACCGTCTCCAGGATGTCGAACACGGGTGGCCCGTCGGGCAGTTCACGCTTTCCTGGGCGGGCGCCGGTAGCCACCACGACGTCGTCGAAGCCGTCCAGCCGCCCGCCGGGCAGCAGCTCGTCAACGGTCACCCGCTCGGTCAGTCGCACATCGACGGCGGAAGCGGCGAGTTCGCGGACGAGGTCGGTGACCAGCAGGCCGAGCCGCTCCCGTCCGGGCACCGTGGCCGCGACGGAGACGAGGCCGCCCAGCGCCGGGCCGGCCTCCGCGAGGGTGACCTCGTACCCGGCGCGGTCCGCGGCCAGAGCGGCCTCCATCCCGGCCGGACCCCCGCCGACGACCAGCACGCGCCGGGCGGGCGCGTGGCCGAGCGGCGCGGGCAGGGCCTCCCGTACCCGCGCCCACTCGCGTTCGGCGCCGACCTCCGGATTGACGACGCAGGCGATCGGCAGGCTCGCCTCCAGTCTGCCGACGCAGCCCTGGTTGCAGGCGACGCAGGAGCGGACGTCGTCCGGACGGCCCTCCTCGGCCCGGCGGACCAGATACGGGTCGGCGATGTGCGGGCGGGCCAGCCCGACGAGGTCCGCCTCTCCCGCCGCGACGAGGTCGGCCGCCTCCGGAAGGCTGTCCAGACGGCAGACCGCCAGCACCGGGAGATCGGGGAACTCCGCCTTGAACAGGGCCGCGTGGTGCCGGAACGGGGCGTGCCGGAAGCTCATGTCCGCCATCTGCGTGCCCAGCGAGTAGCTGCCGTGATAGGCGGCGTGGCTCACGTGGACGTACAGCAGCGGGAACTCCCGCCGCAGCCGGCCGACGATGTCGACCATGTCGGGGGGCGTGAGCCCGCCGGGGAGGAACTCGTCCGCGCTGACGCGGATGCCCATCGGCAGATCGGGCGCGCAGGCGAGCACCTCGGCGAGCACCTCGCGGGTGAACCGGAGCCGCCCGTCCGGGCCGCCGCCGTAACCGTCGGCGCGGGTGTTGGTGAAGGGGGAGAGGAACTGCTCGATCAGATGGCCGTGCCCGAGGTGGATCTCGACACCGTCGTAGCCGGCCTGCCGCATCCGCCGGGCGGCGGCGCCGAAGGCGGTCACGACGGTGGAGATGTCGTCGCGGCCCATGGCGTGCGGTATGTGGCTCCCGGCCGCCCAGGGGGTGGTCCCCGGTGACCAGGCGGCGGTGCGGGTGGCGTCCCCCGCGGCCTGGCGGCCGGTGTGGAGCAGCTGGGCGAACAGCCGCGTGCCGTGGACCTGTACGGACTCGGCGACGCCCGCGTAGTGCGGAATGGAGGAGTCGTCGAAGCTGCCGAGGCTGATGTGGCGGCCGGCGCTGGTCGGGTGGACCCGGATGCCCTCGGTGATGATGAGCCCGACACCCCCGCGAGCCCGTTCCCCGTGGTACGCGGCATGACGCTCGGTGGGGTGGTTGGCGTGGCCGAAATTCGTCGTGTGCCCGGGAACGAACACCCGGTTGCGCAAGTGGACTTGACCGAGCTCGAAGGGGGACAGAAGGGTACTGACGTCAGATCTTGTCACTATTACTCCCTCCCAAACGGGGGGTGGCGACCGGGACCGTTCCGTTCACAGGTACGCCGTTCGATTGAACGGAACAATAAGAACCCCCGGATGGTCGAGTCAATGAGTACCTACGGGTAACTTGTGTTGTTGATTTTCGATCAATTTCGGCCGTTTCTCCCTCGCGGCCCTGGCGTCGGCCAGGGGAAGGCGGGAAACCGTGGGCGCCGAGGTGTGGCCCACCCTCGATCCGCGTCCCGGGGGAGGCCGGTGTCCGGTGTTCATCCGCCGTCCACGGACGAAGCAGTACAAGTCGTGCTCAATGCGTCGCGGTCAGGGCAGAGCGCCCTACTGTCGTCGATATGACGGAGCCAGTGGCAGAGGCGCGCCCCCACGACGACGACCCGGGCATGGCACGCTTGGTCTTTCTGTCCGACGGCATCTACGCCATCGCGATGACACTGCTCGTCATCAACGTGGCGATCCCCACGGACCTGGGAGATGCCGCATTCCACAGAGCCCTGAGCGACGCGCTTCCCGACGTCGGCGCCTTCGCCCTCAGCTTCACCCTCATCGCCGGATTCTGGCGTGACCACCGCCGTATCCTGACCACACTGCCCACCGAGACCGCCGTGGTCACCCGCCTGATCTTTCTCGGCCTCGGCCTGGTCGCCCTGCTGCCCTTTCCCACCGGGCTCCTGGCCGAGTACGCCTCTCAACCCGAAGCGGTCGCCCTGTACGCGGGTGCCGTGGCCGCGACCCACGCGGTGCACACGATCCTGCTGCTGATCACGCAACGCCAGGCGCGCCCGTCGCCCGCATCATCATCCGCCGCCACGGGCCGCCGCTCCTTCACCGCCCAACTCGGTTCCAGAGTGCTGATCTTCTGCCTCTCCATCCCCTTGGCCTACGTCAGCACGGAAGCAGCCATGCTGTTCTGGCTCACGCTGATCCCCGCCCACTACATCCTCGGCCGCCACCGCCACGGTGTACCAGTGATCAGAAACGGCCCCTGACCGCTTCCGGGATACGCGACCCGTGCCTCAAGCGGGCGAACGGCCGCCTCACCGGAGCATCCGGACTGGCCGTCATGGGGGTCCGGCCATAGCTTGGCACCCGTACGCGGCCGAGGTACCTCCGACGGGCGGGACGGTCCCATGCAGAGCACAGCCGTACGCCTCGGCGGCGCCGACGACCCACTGGGGCCGGGCTACAAGTGGATCGCCCTGTCCAACACCACGCTCGGTGTGCTGATCGCGACGATCAACCTGTCGATCATCCTGATCGCGCTGCCGGACATCTTCCGCGGCATCGGAGTGGACCCCCTGCGACCGGGCAACACGAGTCTGCTGCTCTGGCTGATCATGAGCTACATGGTCGTCACCGCGGTCCTGGTGGTGAGCTTCGGCCGGCTGGGCGACATGTACGGCCGGGTCCGGATGTACAACCTGGGGTTCGCGGTCTTCACGGTGTTCTCCGTACTGCTCGCGGCGACCTGGATGCACGGCACCGCCGCCGCCCTGTGGCTGATCGGGATGCGGGTGCTCCAGGGCGTGGGCGGAGCGATGCTGATGGCGAACTCGAACGCCATCCTCACCGACGCCTTCCCGGCCCGGCAGCGCGGTCTCGCTCTGGGGCTCAACCAGGTCGCGGCCATCGCGGGGTCGTTCATGGGACTCGTGCTCGGCGGGCTGCTCGGTCCCTTCGACTGGCACCTGGTGTTCCTGGTGTCCGTCCCGATCGGGCTGTTCGGCACGATCTGGGCCTATCTGAAGCTGCACGACACCGGGGTCCGCACCCCGGCCCGGATCGACCGGTGGGGCAACCTGACCTTCGCGGTCGGTCTGATCGCCGTGCTGTCCGGCATCACGTACGGCATCCAGCCCTACGGCGGCAACACGATGGGGTGGACCAATCCCTGGGTGATCACCGCGATCGCCGGCGGGGTGGCCGTGCTGGGTCTCTTCTGCCTGATCGAGACCCGGGTCGCCCAGCCGATGTTCCATCTGGGACTGTTCCGGATCCGGGCCTTCACGGCGGGCAACGTGGCGAGCCTCCTGGCATCCCTGGGCCGTGGCGGTCTGATGTTCATCCTGATCATCTGGCTCCAGGGAATCTGGCTGCCCCGGCACGGCTACGACTTCGAGCGGACCCCGCTGTGGGCCGGCATCTACATGCTGCCCCTGACGGTCGGATTCCTGATCGCGGGCCCCTTCTCCGGATGGGCCTCCGACCGCTTCGGCGCCCGGCTCTTCACCACCGGCGGGATGCTCCTGGCCGCCGCCACCTTCGTGGCGCTCAAAGAACTGCCCGTCGACTTCGACTACCCCGTCTTCGCCCTGATCCTGCTCGTCAACGGGCTGGCCATGGGGCTGTTCGCCTCGCCCAACCGGGCGGCGATCATGAACAGTCTGCCGCCCGACCAGCGCGGCGTGGGCGCGGGAATCAGCACCACCTTCCAGAACTCGGCCACGGTGCTGTCGATCGGCATCTTCTTCTCGCTGATGATCGCCGGGCTGGCGAGTTCACTGCCGGACACGCTCGCCCACGGACTCACCGCGCAGGGCGTGCCGTCCGCCGACGCGGCACGCGTCGCGGCCCTGCCGCCCGTCGGCGTGCTGTTCGCGGCCCTCCTGGGATACAACCCCGTCCGCAGCCTGCTCGGCCCGGAGACACTGGAGCATCTGCCCGTCAGCCACGCCGACTACCTCACCGGACGGGCGTTCTTCCCGACGCTGATCTCCGAACCGTTCGAGCGGGGCCTCTCCGTCGCCTTCGACTTCGCCGTCGCGGCGTGCCTGGTGGCCGCGGTCGTCTCGCTGCTCCGAGGCGGCCGCTACATCCACGGCGAGACGGCGACCACGAAGGCATGACCCCGCGCGGCTCACGGCCTGCCGGGGACCGTCACCCGCGCCGGCGCAGCCGTAGCGGGGCGTAGACGGCCAGGGCGGCGAGGAACGCCACCCCGTAGGCGAGGTCCGCCCCGTGCAGCGCCTTCGCCACCGGGCCCACGTACAGGCCGGTGCTCATGAACGGCACCGCCGCGGCGAAGGCGACGGCGAAGGCGGTGACCGCCGGCCACCACGGCTGACGCCGGGAGCTCTCGGCGGCCAGGTCGACGGGGGAGCCGCCGCGGGCTCTCGCCCGGACGAGCCAGTCGACGCCCACGATCGCGACGAACCCGGGGATCCAGTAGCCGACGAGAAGCAGCACGTTCTGGAAGCGGGCCGTGGTGTCGGCCGCGTGCATCCACAGCACGAGCGGGAATCCGAGCGCGGCGGCGAGTGCCGCGGCGACGGGGCGCGGCAGGCGGACCCCCATGGTCTGCAGGGCCAGCGATCCGCTGTAGTCGTTCATGGCGTTGCTGCACAGTGCGGCGAGTGCCACGGCGAGCAGCCCGAACGCTCCGAGAGCGCCCCCGCCCAGCAGGGTGTCGATGCCGCGTGCGGTCTGGTCGGTGAAGACGGCGGCGCCCCACAGGCCGAGGGTCTGGACCGCCACGAACGAGCCGCTGATGCCGAGCAGTGTGCACCAGAACATGCGCGGCCGGGACGTGGTGCGCGGCAGATAGCGGCTGAAGTCACTGGCGTACGGCGCCCACGACAGCGCCAGGCTCAGGGCGATGGCGCAGGTCAGGACGGACGCGCCCGCCCGGTCGGCGCCGTGCACCGAGCCGGTGGCGGCCGGGTGGACGCCGTGCAGGAGCCTGGCGGCGAGCACCGCGAAGGCGGCCGCGAGGACGAAGGTCATCACGGTCTGGAGCCGGTGGATCACCTCGTACCCCAGTACGCCGAGCGCGCCCTGGGCGGCCATCATGACCAGCACCCCCAGCCAGAACGGCCAGCCGCACAACTGGGCCAGCGCCTCCCCGCCGAACAGGCCGATCAGCGCGTCCCAGGCGATGGACGACAGCCACTGGAGCGCGCCCGGCAGTACCACACCGCGGCCGAACGCCAGCCGCGCGAGCGGGAGTTGCCCGGCGCCGGTCTGGCTGCCCCAGGTCCCCAGATACGCGGTGGGCGCGGCGCCCACGAGTGTGCCGAGCACGACGGCGGTGAGCGCCGTGGCGAAGTCCAGGCCCAGCGCGATGCCGACGGTACCGGTGAAGACGCCGGTCATGGTCAGGTTGGGGGCGAACCAGACGGTGAACAGCCGGCCGGGCCCGCCGTAGCGGCGGTCCTCGGGAACCGGGGCTATCCCGTGCGCCTCGACGCGCAGGTCGCCGGGGGCGCTGGGCATCCGCCCGTCGAACGCGGGCCGCGGGTCGCGGGCATACGGCAATGACATGAAGACATCCCTCCGCCAGTGCTAACTGGTTCAGGTTCGACGGGTGTGTTCTCAGCCCTCGTGCGGGGCACCCCGTGTCCGGTGCGGCGGTCAGGATAGCCGGGTGCGCGGATCGCGACGCGATGCGGGGGTCAGTACACCTGGAGCGCGCAGCGGAAGCCGCCGTGGCCCGTCGTGCTGTCGGGGGTGTTGGAGGTGCGGGCGGCGATCCGGTAGCGGTTGCAGTAGGAGCGGTGGCAGAGATACGAGCCGCCGCGCAGCACCCGGTTCTCGCCGTGCGGCGGTCCGGCGGGGTCGGTGCGGGTCTCGGGGCGGTCCGCGCGGTGCCAGTCGGCGCTGAAGCGGTCGGCGCACCATTCCCAGACGTTGCCCGAGGCGTTGTACAGGCCGAAGCCGTTGGGGGCGTACGCCTTGACGGGCGCGGTGCCCGCGTAGCCGTCCTCGCGCGTGTTGCGTACCGGGAAGTCGCCCTGCCAGATGTTGCAGCGGTGCCGGCCGTTCGGGGTGAGGTCGTCGCCCCAGGGGAACCGCGCCCGGACGAGTCCGCCGCGGGCCGCCTTCTCCCACTCGGCCTCGGTGGGCAGCCGCTTGCCGGCCCATCGGGCGTAGGCCGTCGCGTCGTTCCACGACATGTGGACCACCGGGTGGTCCCGGCGGTCGCCGATCGAGGTGCCCGGTCCCTCCGGCGCCCGCCAGTGCGCCCCGGTCACCGCACGCCACCAGGGGGCGCCGGGTACCGTTCCGGGCAGTACGGCATGGCGGGCCGCCGGGGGCACGAAGGCGCCGAACACGTAGGACCAGCCGATCAGTTCGGCCTCGGTGCGGTAGCCGGTGGCCTTGGTGAAGACGGCGAACCGGGCGTTGCTGACGCAGGCCGCGTCGATGTGGAACGGCCCGGTCGTGACCTCACGTACCGGTCCCTCGCCGTCGTCCGGGAACGCGTCCTCGTCCTCGCCGCCCATCAGGAACGGTCCGCCCGGTACGGCGACCATGCCGCGCAGGAGTTCGGCCGTGCCGCGTACGGGCACGGCGAACTCCGCCGGGGGAGCGGCGGTCGCCGTCGGCGCACTCTCGCGGGCGGGCCCGCAGCAGGCGTTCACCGGGCGGCCTCCCCGCCGGGCGCGCCGGGTGCCGGCCGGTCGAGCAGTTCCGCCAGATCCTGGCCGGTGGTGCGCAGCAGCAGGGCGACGCCGCCGAGCGCGGCCGCCTCACCGCCGAGGGTGGAGCCGCGCACCTCGATGGTGCGGGGGGCGGAGGGCAGGGAGAGCGCGGCGAGCTGCTCCCGGATGGGGGTGAGGACGAGGCCGTCCAGGGCCGCCGGTTCGCCGTAGACGACGATGCACTCGGGGTCGACCTGTGCGGCGAGGGCGGCGAGGACCCGGCCCGCGAGGACGGCCGCGGTCCGGACCACGTCGGCGGCGTCCGGCTGGCCCTCGGCGGCGAGGGCGATCAGCTCCGCGGCGTCGCGGGCGGTGACCCCGCGGTCGGCGCAGGCGGCGAGCAGGGCGGGGACGGAGATGAGCCCCTCCAGACAGCCTCGGCCACCGCAGTGGCAGGGCTTGCCCTCGGGATCGCAGCTGGTGTGGCCGATCTCGCCGGCCGCGCCATGGGCGCCGTGCACCAGTGCGCCGTTGACGACGAGTCCGCCACCGACCCCTTGTGACCAGCGCAGATAGACAGCGTTGTCGAATCCGCGGGCGGCGCCCCAGGTCACCTCGGCGAGTGCGGCGAGCCGGGAGTTGTTGTCCGTGAGCACGGGGGCGTCGAAGTGCCTGCCCAGCTCGGCGGCGACGTGGCCGGCGAACGGCGTCATCGTGCGCGGGTCGCCGGAGGCCGGGTTCTGCACGAAGCCGGGGAGACCGAGGCCGATGCCCTCGACGGGCGCGAGGCTGATGTTCTCGCGCCGCACCAGGTCCTCGACGGCGCGGATCGCCTGCGCGGCCCGTTCGGCGGCGCCGCTCTCCGCCGGTACGGGGGCGCTGGAGCGGCCGACGATCTCATGGGCGCAGTTGGCCACGACCACATGGATCCGGTGGCGCTGGAGGTCGATGCCGATCAGCTCGGCCCCGCGGGAGTTGAGGGAGATCTCCAGGGCCGGCCTGCCGCGGCCGCGCGGCTGCTCCGGATCGGGGGCCGGCTGTTCGATGACGGCCTTGCGCTCCAGCAGATCGGACACGATCGCGAACAGGGTGGTACGGGAGAGCCCGACCCGCTCCTTCAGCTCGCCGCGGCTCAGCGCGCCCGACCTGCGCAGTTCACCGAGTACGGCGGCTTCATTGGCCCTGCGCAGGCGTTGCAGGGCATCGGTGCGTTCCGTCATGGACGCATGGTCGATCGGTCAAGGTGTTTCTGTCAATGCGCGGGACGAATTCACACAATGTTTATTCCCAAGGGTTGACGTAAAAAAGTCGGCGTCCCTACAGTTCCGGTCATTCGGCTGCTCCGGCACGCGCCGAAGCACCACCGGACCGGGCATCGGCCGGGTCCCGCAGCACAGTGAGCGACCTTTCGAAAGGGCGGCCCGAGTGGCTCCGCGCAACGTCCTGTTCCTGATGACCGACCAGCACCGGGTCGACACCCTGGGCTGTTACGGCAACCCGCTCGTCGACACCCCCGCCCTCGACGCCCTGGCGGCCGGGGGGACCCGCTTCGACCGCTTCTACACCCCGACCGCGATCTGCACCCCGGCCCGCGCCTCGCTGGCCACCGGTCTCCACCCGTTCCGCCACGGGATGCTGAACAACCCCGAGCGCAACGGCGGGAGCAAGGACGAGCTGTCCGACGACAGCCCCACGCTCTGGGGCCAGTTGATGGACCAGGGCTACGCGGTGGGCCATGTCGGCAAGTGGCACATCGGCCGCGAGCGCGGCCCCGAGTTCTACGGCCTGGACGGCGAGCACCTGCCCGGCGCCCTCAACCCCGTGCACCACCCCTCGTACGAGAAGTGGCTGGAGGACAACGGCTTCCCGCCCTTCTCGGTACGCGAACCCGTCTTCGGGACCGCCGCCAACGGCACGGGCCGCGGGCACCTCATCGCGGGCCGGCTCCAGCAGCCCGCCGAGGCCACCATCGAGGCCTTCCTCACCGACCGCACGCTCGGCCTGCTGGACCGCTACGCCGGTGAGTGGAAGGCGAACGGCACGCCGTTCATGCTGTCCTGCCACTGGTACGGCCCGCATCTGCCGTACCTGATCCCCGACCACTACTACGACCTGTACGACCCCGCCGACGTCCCGCTGCCCGCCTCGATGGCCGAGACCTTCGCCGGGAAGCCCGAGGTGCAGCGCCAGTACAGCGCGTACTGGTCGTCCGACGGATTCGACGCCGCCGCCTGGCGCAAACTGATCGCCGTCTACTGGGGCTACGTCACGATGATCGACCACCAGGCCGGACGGCTCATAGAGGCGCTCAAGGGACACGGCCTGTGGGACGACACGACGGTCGTCTTCACCGCCGACCACGGCGAGTTCACCGGCGCGCACCGGCTCAACGACAAGGGCCCGGCGATGTACGAGGACATCTACAACATCCCCGGCATCGTCCGTGTCCCCGGCGCCCCCGCTCAGGTCAGCGACGACTTCGCCAGTCTCATCGACCTCAACCCGACCATCCTCGAACTCGCCGGAGCACCCGTGCCCGCCCTGTGCGACGGCACCAGCCTGCTGCCGCTGCTGCACGGCGCCGGGGCCGGGGACACCCGCGACGAGATCGTCGCCGAATTCCACGGCCACCACTTCCCGTACTCGCAGCGCATGCTCCGCGACCGGCGCCACAAGCTGGTCCACAACCCGGAGAGCGTGCACGAGCTGTACGACCTGGAGACCGACCCGCACGAACTGCACAACGTGTACGAGGCGCCCGCCTACGCCGGGGTCCGGCGCGACCTCACCGTGCGGCTCTACCGCGAACTGCTGCGCCGCGGCGACCCGGCCTACACCTGGATGAGCTACATGGCCGACATCGGCGGCGACCGGGCGGCGGACGTCGACGGAGTCGCGGAGGAAGTGGCATGAAGACACCGTCCGAAGCCCCCGCGGAACAGCGGACCGGGCACCCGGACCCGGAGCGCACCACCCGCCCGGCCATCACGAAGGGCCCGCGGACCCCGGGGAGGAAGGCGCGCGGGACCGGCCGGCTCACCGCCGTACTGCTCGGCCTGGCATCCGCCGCGCTGGGCCTGCTCGCCTGGGTGATCCTCGCCAACAGCGGCATCGAGGGCTTCCCCGGACCCCTTGCGGTGGCCCGCCGCGCGGGTGAACTCATCGCCGACGGAACCCTCTTCACCGACGCGGGCGCCAGCCTGAAGCGCGTCCTCATCGGCTACGTCCTCGGCGTCGCCCTGGCGATTCCGGTCGGCTTCCTCATGGGCTGGTACCCGGTCGTCCGCAGGCTGATCGAACCGTGGCTGCAGTTCTTCCGGATGGTGCCGCCCCTCGCGATCATCCCGCTCGCCATCGTCCTGATGGGCATCGACGAGACCCCGAAGATCTTCGTGATCTTCCTGGCCTCGTTCCTGTCGTCCGTCGTCTCCACCTTCCAGGGCGTCGTCGCCGTGGACGTCACCCTCGTCAACGCCGCCCGGGTGCTCGGCGCCCGCGATCCGCAGGTCTTCCTCGGCGTCGTCGTGCCCGCCTCCACCCCGTTCATCCTGGTCGGCATGCGGATCGGGCTCGGCGCGTCCTGGGCGACCGTCGTCGCCGCCGAACTCATCGCGGCCCAGGGCGGACTGGGCTTCCGGATGCAGCAGGCAGGGCTCTACTACGACCTGCCGACCATCTTCGTCCAGCTCATCGCGATCGGCTCGATCGGCCTCGCCATGGACCGGCTGCTGCTCCTCGCCGAGCGCAGGCTCACCCACTGGCAGGAACGGCGGTAACCATGCCCACCATCAACTTCCGTGACGTCACCCGGGACTTCGCCGTCAAGGACGGCGAATTCCTGGCCCTGGACCGGGTCAGCCTCGACATCGACGACGGAGAGTTCGTCACCGTCGTAGGCCCCTCCGGCTGCGGCAAGAGCACCCTGATGAACATCGCCGCCGGACTCCTCGACGCCACCGGCGGGGAAGTGACCGTGGACGGCACCCCCGTCCGCGGCCCCGCCCCCGAACGGGGCGTCATCTTCCAGCAGTACGCGCTCTTTCCCTGGATGACGGTCGCCGGCAACGTCGAGTACGGACTCAAGGTCGCGGGCGTCGGGAAGGCGGAGCGCCGGCGCCGGGCCCGCGAGGTCATCGAACTCGTCGGCCTCACCGACTTCGCGGACTCCCTGCCCAAGACCCTCTCCGGAGGCATGAAGCAGCGCTGCGCCATTGCCCGCGCCTACGCCGTGGACCCGAAGGTGCTCCTCATGGACGAACCCTTCGGCGCCCTGGACTCCCTCACCCGGGTCCGGATGCAGGAGTCACTGCTCGACACCTGGGGCCGTGACCGGCGCACCGTCATGTTCATCACCCACGACGTCGACGAGGCGGTCTTCCTCGCCAACCGCGTCGTCGTCATGGCGGCCCGCCCCGGCCGTGTCCACACGGTCATCCCGGTCACGCTGCCCTATCCGCGTACCGAGGAACAGCGGTTGTCGCCCGAGTTCGCCGAACTGCGTGCCCAGGTGTGGCACGCCGTCCACCACCAGCCGGCCCCCCTCGAAGGAATGGTGTCATGAAGTCGATCCGTGCCCTCGGCCGCCGTACGGCCGGCCTGTTCCTGGCCCTGTCGCTCGTCTCCGTCGCCACCGGCTGCGGGGGCGGCTCCTCCGACGCCGCGGACGGCGGACCTCGGAAGGTGAGGTTCGGCTACATCGCCGACTACAGCGGTTCCGTCGCACTCGCCGTCGCCCAGAAGCAGGGGCTGTGGAAGAAGTCGGGTGTCACACCCGAACTGAAGGTCTTCACCAACGGCCCGCTCCAGGTCCAGGCGCTCGGATCCGGCAGCCTGGACTTCGGCTACCTCGGCCCCGGCGCACTGTGGCTGCCCGCCTCCGGGCGCGCGTCCATCGTCTCCGTCAACATGCTGGGCCTGGCCGACCGGGTCATCGCCCGGCCCGGATCCGGCATCGAGAAGCCCGCCGATCTCAAGGGCAAGAAGGTGGCCGTCGCCGAGGGCACCTCCGGCGACATGATCCTCGATCTGGCGCTGAGCGAGGCCGGTCTGAAGCCGGACGACGTCACGAAGGTCGCCATGGACGCCTCGACCGTCGTCACGGCGTTCTCGTCCGGCAAGGTCGACGCGGCGGCCACCTGGTACCCGCTGATCGACACGATGCGGAAGAACGTCCCCGGTCTCAAGGAGATCAGCCGGACCGAGGACTACTACCCCAAGCTGACCTTCCCGAACGTCTTCGTCACCCAGCCGAAGCTGGCCTCGGGGAACTCGGAACTGGTCAAGAAGGTGACCGGGGTGCTCAAGCAGGCCGGTGACTGGATCGCGGCGCATCCCGAGGAGTCGGAGAGCGTCGCCGCCGACTTCCTCAAGCTGCCGGCCGGTCAGCTCAAGGGCTCCACCAGGTACGTGAAGCTCCTTCCCTCCGCCGAGCTGACGAAGCTCAGCAAGGACGGCACGGTCGACGGCTGGTTCGACGAACTGGCCGCGATGTTCGGCCGGATGGGGAAGCTGCCCAAGCCGGGCAAGGCCGAGGACTACTACCTCGGTGACCTGTACGCCGAGGCCGGAAAGGCGGACCGTTCATGAACGGCTCAAGCGACACCACCGCACCGGGCGCCATGACATCGAACGCCGTGAGACGGCGCGGATTCCTCGTGGGGGCGGCCGGTCTCGCCGGTGCCACCCTGCTGCCGGCACTCACCGCCACCGAGGCCGCGGCGGACACCGCCGGGGCGGCCGTCGCCCCGCTCCGGGTGGTCTCCGGCGGCCGGGCCCGTGCCTCCGTGCTCTGGTGGGGCGCGGGCAGCGCCGAATTCGCCGCCACCGAACTGCGCGACCACGTCCGGAGGATCACCGGTGTCCGGCTGCCCCTGCGCGCCGTGACCGTCTCCTCGGCGCCCGCGGGCGTCACCGGTCTGGTGGCGCTGAGCGCGGGCACCGGAAGAACGGGCGGGATCCCCACGAGCGCACTGGCCGACGCCGGACGTGAACTCGACGGCGCGCCCGAGGACTCCTTCACCCTGCTCGGCGACGACACCTGCCTCCTGCTGACCGGACAGGGCGATCGGGCCCCGCTGTACGCCGTCTACGCGCTCCTGGAGCGTGCCGGTGTGCGCTTCTTCGCCCCGGCCTTCCCCGCGTACGAGGGCCACCACGAGCACATACCGAGCACCCGCACCCTCGACCTCCCGCCCGTGCGCCTCACCGACCGGCCGGCCACGGAACTGCGGCGGCAGTACGCGGAGGAGGGGTTCAGCCACACCGCGGAGAGCCTGCCGCCGTTGCTCGACTGGATGGCCAAGAACCGGCTCAACACCTTCGTCTACCCGACGGACTACCTCGGCCTCGGCGTCACCACGTACGACGGGGTGCGCGACGTCCTGGTCCGCGAGGCCGGCCGGCGCTCCATCCGTATCGAGACCGGCGGCCACGGCTACGACAGCTTCCTGCCGAAGGCCGACTACCCGCAGTTCTACGAGTCCGGCGGCCCGGTCTTCGACATCTACAACCCGCAGGCGCTGGACGCGTACGTGGCCAAGGTCGTCGACTTCCTGCGGGAGCGCCCCGAAATCACGCTCTTCGACTGCTGGCCACCGGACGTCGGCGCCTTCCAGAAGCCCGTCCTCGACCGGTACGGCACCGCGTCCAACGCGGAATCGGTGGTGGTCAACCAGCTCGCCCGGGTGCTGCGCGAGGAGCTGCCCGGGGTCCGGGTCGAACGGATCGCGTACGCGTCCACCGTGCAGCCGCCCGGTCCGGAGTACCCCTGCGACCCCGAGGTCGTGGTGGACTTCGCGCCGTACTCCCGGAACTACGACGGTCATCTGGGCGACCCCGCGGTGGGCGCCAACACCGGCCTGGCGAAAGCGCTGCGGGCCTGGCGGTCCACACACCGGGGTCCACTCGCGATGTACGAGTACTACCGGCGGTACCGCTGGCGCAGCCTTCCGGTCCACCCGCTCACCACCATCGCGGGCGACGCCGTCTTCGAGTCGGGGCTCGGTCTCGACGGCATCGGCATGTACAGCGAGCCGGGCGACTGGATCACGTACGAGCACGTCCAGAGCCTGGTCGCCGCGCTGGCCTGGGACAGCACTCTGGACGCGGGCGGCTTTCTCGACGGCTACCTGCGGGCCCGTTTCGGCGCTGGCGCGGCCGACGCGATGCGGCGTTATTACGACCTGACGGGCCTGGACCCCGACACCCATGGTCCCGGCGTACTCACCACGCACTACGGGCAGGCACGGGCGGCCCTCCAGGAGGTGGCCGGGCGGACGGAGGAGCCCGCGCCCCGCACCCTGCTCGACCGGCTGACCCGCAACACCGACATCGCGCTGGCCGACATGAGGATCGGACTCGCACCGGCCGGCAGCACCGAACTCGACGCCGCGCGCCGGGAGTACCGGGCGCTCGTGCACCGCAACCGGTTCAACGGCGTCTGCCTGCCCAACATGCAGGCGTGGTGGCGCTGGAACGGTCCGGACGGCCAGGCGCCGTACGACGACGCCCGGATCCGCCAGGATGTCGTCGACACCTACGCGAGCCCGGCGGCCGGGTTCGGCGATCCGGGGTTCCTGGTGCTCGAACGGGCCGGTGACCCCGTCACGCTCGACGTGGAGGCCCAGGACGTCGACTTCGCCGGCCACACCGTCCACTGGACGGCCACCGCGCCCGACGGAGTCGTCCTGGAGCCGTCGAAGGGCACGCTGAAGGTGCGCGGTACCCGGGGCGCCGCCGCCCGCGTTTCCGTACGGGCCACCGCGGACGCGGCGGCCGGCGCACACCCGATCACGCTGGAGTTCCGGCTGGCCGACGGGACCCGGCTGGTCCCCTCCCGTGTGGAGGCCGACATCCGCTGACCGGCGCGGTACGTCCCGACCGGCTCCTCGGCCTCCGGCCGACGGAGCCGGTCATTCGACCTGCACCGCCGAAACCCCGGTATCCAACATTTATAAACGTCTAGACCAAACAGGATCGAACGAAAGTCCTTGACTGTCCGGCCCCGTTGCGCAATTCTCCTGAACACTTCGCTGGTTTAGACCACTTGGAGAATCTGTGAGACGTCGTGACCTGACATCACTCGCATGCCTGCTGGCCACGGCGACCGCCGTGATGGGCCTGGCATCGCCCGCCGGCGCCGCCCGGCCGGCCGCTCCGCCCGGCACGGCCGCCCTCCCGCCGGTCTCACCCCGTCCGCAGTCCATCAGCCGCGCCGGATCCGACGCCGCCGTCACCGGCCGCGCCCTCGTCGTCGCCGACGACCGGACCGACGCCGCGGCGCTCTCCCGTCTCGTGGCGGAACTCAAGGCACACGGCGCCCACCGGGTGGACGTCGTGGCACCCCCTGATGTGCCCCGTGCCGCCGCCGGCCTGCTCACCGTGCGGCTCGGCCCCGCCGGCCGCGCGGACATCGCCCGCCAACTCGGCACCACGGCCGCCCCCGACCACGCGGAGGGATACGCCCTGCGGGTCTCGGCGCACGGCCCGGGTCCGTCGGTGGCCCTCGGCGGTACCGACGCGACCGGCCAGTTCTACGCCGTACAGACGCTGCGCCAGCTGTTCCAGCGCGCCGGCCACTCCTGGAAGGTCGCGGGCGCACAGGCCGCCGACTTCCCCTCCATGCCGCTGCGCGGCACCATCGAGGGCTTCTACGGAGAGCCGTGGACACACGCCGAGCGGCTCGACCAGATGGACTTCTACGGTGACGTGAAGGCCAACACCTACATCTACGCGCCCAAGGACGACCCGTACCACCGCAGCAAGTGGCGCGAGCCCTACCCGGCCGACAAGCTCTCCGAACTGGGCGAGCTGGTGAAGCGGGCCACGGCCAACCACGTCCGGTTCACCTTCGCCGTCTCCCCGGGCGAGTCGGTCTGCTACTCCGACCCGGCCCACCGCAAGGACCTGGAAGCCAAGCTCCAGGCGATGTACGACCTCGGCACACGGGCGTTCTCCATCCCGCTGGACGACATCAGCTACACCCGCTGGAACTGCGAGGGCGACAGGACGGCTTACGGCGAACCGGGCCGCGAGGCGGCCGCCGAGGCACAGGTCGACCTCCTCAACGACGTACAGCACACCTTCATCGCCACCCATCCGGGCGCGCAGCCGCTGCAGATGGTCCCGACCGAGTACGGGGACCTCACCGACACCGCCTACAAGCAGACCCTGCGCGCCACGCTGGACCCCGCGATCGAGGTGATGTGGACCGGCACCGACGTCGTGCCGCCCACCATCACCAACGAGCAGGCCGAAGGTGCGGCGAAGCTGTTCGGACGCAAGGTGTTCGTCTGGGACAACTATCCCGTCAACGACTTCGGGAACACCGCCGGACGGCTGCTCCTCGCCCCGTACGACAAGCGTCAGGCAGGCCTGTCCGCGCACCTCACCGGCATCGTTGCCAATCCCATGAACCAGCCCTACGCCAGCAAGGCCGCCGTCTTCGGCGCGGCCGACTTCGCCTGGAACGACACGGCCTACGACGCGTCCGCCAACGGACGGCGCGCCATGGCCTACCTCGCGGGCGGCGACCGGGCGGCGACCGACGCCCTGCTGGTCTTCGGCGACCTGGAACACATGGCGCCCACCTTCGGGGACACCCCGTGGCAGCCGCAGGCTCCCGAACTCGCCCGCCGGGCAGCGGAATTCTGGACCTCGTGGGACTCCGGCGACCGCACCGGCGCGCTCCGGGCGCTGCGCCCGTACGCCACCGCCGTACGGAACGCGCCGGCGGTCATCCGCGGTGGCGCCGTCCAGCCCGGGTTCGTCACCGACGCCGGGCCCTGGCTCGACGCCACCGCACTGTGGGGCGGCGCCGCGGTGACGATGCTGGACGCACTCGAGGCCTGGAGCTCGGACCACAAGGACACGGCCGCACGCCTGCTCGCCGAATCGGAGCGACTGCAGGAGCAGGCACGCGCGGTGCGGGTCGACCCGCCGCGCAACTCCTGGGGCAGTGTCCAGCCCAAGGTGGGTGACGGCGTGCTCGACACCTTCCTCGCGCAGGCCGCCGACCGGATGAGCTGAACAGGACGCCCCGCCGGCGCGTGGGGCCACCTCTGCGCGGGGCCGGAGAGTCCGGCCCCGCGCACCGATGAACCGCACCATGAGCACACCAGCGAAAGGGCGTTCATGACGTATCAACCCCACGGGCCGCGAAGGCGCCCGCGCGCCGCGCGAGGGAGAGCGGTCGTCGCCGGCCTGGCCACCGGTCTCGCGCTGTCCCTCCTGTCCCCGCTGCCGTCCTCGGCGAGCACGGCCGGACCCGCCTCCGCGAGGCCCGCCGGACCGGCCCCGCAGCTCTCCCGCGCCGTGACGACCACGCACCGCTTCCCGGGCAACGACAACCGTTCCCACACCGTCACCTGGGACGAGAAGTCCCTCAAGGTCGACGGCGAGCGGCTGGTCGTGTGGTCCGGAGAGTTCCACTACTGGCGGCTGCCGAGCCCCGACCAGTGGCGCGACGTGCTGCAGAAGCTCAAGGCCTCCGGCTTCAACGCGGTCTCGCTGTACTTCTTCTGGGGCTACCACTCCAGCGAACCCGGCTCCTACGACTTCACCGGCATCCGGGACATCGACCGGCTGCTGACCATGGCCGAGGACGAGGGCCTCTATGTCATCGCCCGGCCGGGCCCGTACATCAACGCCGAGGCCGGCATGGGCGGTCTGCCGCCGTACATGAGCACCTACGGTGGCGAGCAGCGCACGGCCGATCCGCAGAACCTGGCGGCCGACCTGGAATGGCTGAAGGCCGTCAACGGCATCATCGGCAGGCACCAGGTCACCGACGGCGGCGGCAGCGTCATCGCGTACCAGGTCGAGAATGAGCAGATCGACAACTCGGCCAAGCACATCGACTACATCGAGAAGCTGCAGAGCGCTGTCGTGGACCAGGGCATCACCGTGCCGTTGTTCCACAACGACTACGGCGACGGCCACGGCTGGAACGCGCCCGGCGGACCGGGCGGTTCCGAGCTGGACCTCTACGCCTTCGACACCTACCCGCTCGGCTTCGACTGCACGGGCGCCCGGGACCGGCTGAGCGACTTCGAGTCCCGGATCCGTGCCTACTCGCCCCGGACCCCGGTGTTCGTCGCCGAGGGCCAGGGCGGCGCGTTCACCGCCTGGGGCCGGGACTGCCAGACGGACGAGTGCGCGAAGTTCGCGGACACCGCGTTCACCCGGCAGTTCGCCGTCAACAACGTCGCCAACGGCGTCACCGTGTCCAACTCCTACAACTGGTCGGCGCCACGTGTAGCCCTGTGACCTGCTGTTTCGTCGGTTACGTGGCGGCTTTGCCAGCGCCAGGGACTTCTTGGGGACTTTCGATCTTGCATCACATGAGCCACGTATCCATCGCGGCCAACCTGCGCTTGCCTGCGCCTGGCATGAAGTGAGCGTAGTAGTCGAGGGTGACCTTCGGGGAGGAGTGCCCCAGCCAGGTCGCCACGCTCACGATGGACTCGCCGGCTTCCAACTGCACGCTCGCGAAGGTGTGGCGCAGGACGTGGAACATGTCCGGCCGCGAGCGCTCGTAGACCGGGTAGAGGCGGACGCGCGAACCGTAACTCGCCGCCTTCTCGCCGACCTGGCGCAGTACCCCTGCGGCTACGAGCGCGGGCTTCCATCTGCGCTCGTTCCAAGTCCGGGGGTTGATCCGAAGCCCGTGGGAGGTGCTCAGCGCAAGCCGCACCGTGATCGGCTTGCGTTGGCGCTCCTCCAGCTCGGTCGTCGGCTTCTCTGGATTCCGCCACGGCAGGGTGCACTCGACCGGTGGGAAGAGCTGGAAGTGGAGCCGAACGCGGCGCGCCCAAGGTTCGGCGGAAGGGGAACATCACGGGTCTTGCGGCCTTTGGGCAGGCAGAAGTAGGGCCGTCCTTTCCCGTCCCAGCGGAGCTGGCGCCGTATGTGGACCACCTCCGCCCCGAAGTCGAAGTCCTCTTCTGCGAGCCCGAGTACTTCACCTTGACGAACTCCGAGTGCGAGCCCGAGGTCCACGGCGATCCGGTACCGCTCCTGTAGTGCGTTCCGCACCGCGTCGACTGTGGTTCGAGACCACGCCTTCGCCTTCGTGCCGACCGGCTTGGGCCGTTTGATCGATCGGTGGACAGCGACGGGGCTCTTCAGTAGGCGCTTGTCATCAACTGCGGCATTCAGGATGGTGGTGAGGTGTATCCATATGATCTCGGCGGAAGACTCCTCGACTCGAGAGAGCAAGTCGGCCTTGAACCGGCGAAGGGCCGAGGCGTCGATCTCGCGCAGAGGATACGAGCCCAGCAGGGGAATCAGGTGGTTCCAGATCCGGCTCCGCATGGGACCCGCAGTTGACGGCTCATCCGTTCGACTGGGCCACCAATGGTCGGCGATGTAATCGGCAAGCAAGATGGCACCATTCCGCGGGTCGACGAAGTCGCCCCTGCTGGAGTCCGTCTGAGCCTCAGCGAGCCAGCGCTTGGCATCTTCGCTTGTGTCGAAGGACCTGTCCTGGATACCAGGAATGCCCTTGACACGGTACCGCTTCCCCTTCCCCCAGATGGAAGTACGCTCTCGCTTGCCGGTCGCCTTGTCCGGCCTCTTCTTGAGCCAACGATCCTCGATGTAGCCCGCCATGGGGGCCTCCTGCCTGTGCGAGTGATGCGTTCCGGGTGCTTGACGGTGTTGGGAACGCTTCTTCGGGACAGGTCATATCCCGCTGCGGCAGGTGGAATTGATGTCGAGTTGGTGTCGATGCTCTGTGCTGCCGTGGACGTCACGATGTGCGACGCAGCGGCTTGCGGTTCAGCGGATCCAAGGCAGGATTCGATCGAGAGTCCGCCCTTTCTTGCCGGGCTACCCACTCGTCAAGCGCGGAGATCCTGTACATCACGCGTCGGCCCATCTGGAAGCTGGGCGGACCTTGCCGGCGATGGCGCCACACGTAAAGGGTGTTGGGAGAGATACCGAGATAGACCGCTGCCTTGTGCAACGTGAGGAATGCTATTTCGGGCACGTGGGTCTTGCTCTCGTCCATGGTGCGCTCCTGCCTGTCGAATCGACCGACTGTAGAGTCCCTGACGAGTCGCGGTTTGGACGTACCATGCTTTTGTGGTATGCGGGGGTCTCTATTTTTAGTTCGATGACGTTCAGGCGCCGAGTAACGTCCCGCCTAGCATCGTTGTGCCTCGGACCCGGCGAACTCAGCAGCGAGCCTTTTCCAATCTCACGTTGATGCGTGATGAAGGGCGAGGACGGCCTTCACGATGACGGTGATCCGGTTGGTGCCGCAGCGGAGTTCCGCAGGAGGCGCCAGCCCTTGAGAGTCGTCATAGCCTGCTCGCCGAGGCAGCGGATCTTGGCGTGGCTGCTGTTGTGATGGCGCTTCCATCGCTTCAGGCGGCGACCCCGGAACGGGACCCGTACGGGTCCTTCGGCTCCGTGGTGCGCCATGTCCACCCAGCACTTGAGCCACGCATCGGTGAGTGCTTCGACGATGCCGTGAGTACGCGCGGCGGTCAGTCGTGTGTGGACCTTGGAAGTGCGGGCGATGCCCTTAGAGGTCATCTCAACTGGCTTGATCACTAGGCTGGTGGCCGTGATGGCGATGGTGGAGCGTCTGGTGCCGGATGCGTTGTGGGAGTTGTTCCAGCGGGTGGTTCCGGCTGCTCCGGTACGACCTCAAGGTGGCGGCCGACGCAGGTATGGGGACCGGCAGGTGCTGGCGGCCATCGTGTTCGTGGCCACGACGGGCTGCACGTGGCGGCAACTGCCGCAGGGTTTCGGTCCTTCCGGGCCGACTGCGCACCGGCGGTTCACCGAGTGGAGCCGGGCCCGGGTGTGGGGCAAGCTCCACCGCCTGGTCCTGGACGAACTCGGCGCCCGCGGCGCCTTGGACTGGTCACGGTGCGCGATCGACTCGGTCAGCATGCGGGCAGCAAAAGGGGGGACCTCACGGGTCCGAATCCCGTAGATCGCGGCAAGAAGGGATCAAAAATCCATTTGATCACTGAGCGGACCGGTCTGCCCCTGTCCATCGGCATCTCCGCCGCGAACACCCACGACAGTCAGGGCCTGGAGGCTCTGGTGCGGGGTATCCCGCCGATCCGGTCCCGGCGCGGACCTCGTCGGCGACGGCCCGCCAAGCTCCACGGTGACAAGGGCTACGACTACGATCACCTGCGCCGGTGGCTCCGGGCCCGGAACATCACTCCGCGCATCACCCGCAGGGGCATCGAGTCCTCCCAGCAGCTTGGCCGCCACCGTTGGCCGGTGGAGCGCACGGTGGCGTGGCTCGCCGGATGCCGCCGCCTGCACCGCCGGTACGAGCGCAAGGCGGAACACTTCCTGGCTTTCGCGGGGATCGCCGCCGCCCTGATCTGCTACCGCCGGCTGGAGCGGCCGACCAGGTCACACGGCGCCGAGAAAGCCCGGATCAACCCCATCGAACTGTCGGCATGAGTCCCGGGCGACGCCGAGCAGCTCCGTCATGGGCACGGCGCGACGACTGGTCTCGGAGAGATCCTGGCGTGCCTCGGCAGACCACAACGGCGGGAATGTAGACAAGCCCTGATCGCTGTTCAGCGCCCGGACGTCGTCCTGCCAGCTGGCCCAGCGAAGATCCGCGTAGAACTCATCAAGCGCCCCGGACACCAGCCAGGCCATCCACACCGAGTGGCCGACGCCCAGAGCCTCCCAGCGGAGCGAATCCGGGGCGAAGTAGACCATCTCTCCCGGGGTTCCAGGGCGGCCAGCGCTGGCGGGATCTCCGCCGTTGAGAGCGAAGACACCACCCAGCACGTCATGTGCCACCACCAGGCCCGTATCCGCTCGCCACTCGGAGTCGAATGCTCCCGGGAACTGATTGGCCCGAGCCAGACCCGGCACCCCATGCGCAGCTCCGTCCACGGGGCTGCCAAAGACCCGCAGCCATCCGTCATCCACCAGCAGACCGCCGCAGTGCAGTACCACCGCGCCCAGGTATGACCTGGCCGTAACCTGCAACTGGAGAAGGGACGCCCTGCCCAGGTCGCTGTCGGCCGGAAGCACACACCGGCCCGGCTTCGAGTGTCTGCCTGAGTTCCGGCCAGGCCGGTTCCTCAACGTCGAGCAGCTGGCTCAGTTCACGCATGCCCGCATCGTCGCACCCGCACTTTGCACCCTCACCGGCAGGGCACTTTGACGAACCACCCGCCAATCGAGATGACCTCATAACCAGTGCGGCGTGGTCGTGGGGTTGTTGATTTCTTGGTCCGTCGTTTCGTGGCGTCTGGTTTGCCCATGGTGTGCACGTCGTAGCGGGTGGTCGGCTGCTTGTTCTTGATGCCGGGTGGTCGTCCTGGGCCGGGGTGTGAGGGTTTTGGTGCTCCGGCCGGGCAGGCCGCTTTGGAGCGGATGTGCCGAAAAGCGCGTCGGGCCCGGGCGGGAGTGAGCCGTTCGGGCGGGCTGGGTTTCTCCCATGGCCGACGCAGGTCGGCGGCGAGTGGGCGGGCGAGCCGGAGCTGGGTGAAGACGGCGAGGATCAGCCAGGTCCACCTGTCCGCGGCTTCGGGAGTACGGGTCTTCGGGCAGGTCCAGCCCAGGGTCTGCTTGAACAGGCGGAAGGTGTGCTCGATGTCGAAGCGCCGGAGGAAAGCCTGCCAGAGCAGATCAACTTGGGTGGCGGTGGCGTCGGTGCCCGACCACCACAGCCAGACCGGCTTCGGTGTCGCGCCGCTGGGCAGGTGGTCGACCCGCAGCCACGGTGCCCTCGATCACCGGCAGGGCGCCCAGTTGTGCGGTTCAGGCCGAGCGGTGGGTCAGTCTCGGGTGCAAGCGGTCCCAGGCTTGGGCGGTCGCGGTTCCGTAGAGGCGGGTCTCGGTCACCGATCCTGTGTGGGGTGGGCCCCAGGTGGCGGGGTCACCGAAGACGAACTCGCCGCCGTGGCGGGGCGCCCGGCCCCGCAGGCCGGGCTCACGAGGTCGGACAGCGCGGCGCAGGACGCGGTCCGAGCGCATCCGGCCCAGCACCTGCACCGGCAGGTCCTTCAGCAGGAAGGCGAGGCGGGGGACGTCGTATCCGGCGTCCACCACGATCAGGACGTCCGGGTCGCCGTCGTTCCACTGCCCGGCCTCCTGGAGGCGTTCGACGAGGTCGCGCATCTGCCTGGCGGTCACGGTGGCGGCGTCGTCTCCCGGCGCCAGACGAGTTGCGTCCAGTGGTGCGGTCCAGGAAGTGCGGCCGGTTTCGAGTGCGCAGATCACCGAGTAGGGCCAGCCGGGCACCGGGATGTGCTGGTCCTTGCCCCGCCCGTAGGTGTGGCACAGGATGCGCTGCGGCGAGGTGTGCGCGCTGGGCCGCAGCCAGCAGGTGAGGTCGGCGGCCAGGACCAGCCGGCCGTCCGCCGCCCGCGGGAGTTCCACCGCCGCGAGCGCTCGCCGTAGCCGGCCCACCTCGACCCGGCCCGCGGACAGGGCGTCGTAGAGCCCGCCGTGCCCGCGTCGGTGTTCGCCGACCAGCGAGAGTTCCACCAGCGACCTGACCGGACCATCGGCGCACAACACCGCGTCCGCGAGTTCGAACAAGGCATCTGCACGCCTGGTCAGGCAGGAGTAGAACGCACCCCGGAAGCGTGACAGTTCCGCAAACGGATCCCCCGGGACTGTGTCGTGCGACAGACTCATCCTCACGGCCTTCGTGCTGAGCGATGTGTGTTCCTTGGTCGGATCACATGCTCAGCCGAAGGCTGCCCGCATGTACGGCAGTTACCAGTCCGAGTGACCAAGTACGACAAGCCGTTCGGACCCACAGCTTAAAGATCAAGCTAGCGGCTTCTGTCGACGTTGGTGACCCGCCAGGCGCCGGTCTCGTGTGTCAAGTCCACCACCATGGACATAGGGGGTTTGGTGTGGTCCAGGCTGATGAGCGCGCGGTTGTCGCTGGGGAACTTCGAGTCCGATATCTCCCAGTCCTTCGTGAGCCCTGAACGCTCGGTGTCCTCCCAGTCCCCGCCCTTGTCCTCAGCAACTTCCGCCTGTGCGCTCTCCATGTCTTCCGCGGTCATGCACGGATTCAGGTCGAATCCCTCAGAGCGAAGTCCGCACATGGTGACGACATCTCCGCGGGAAGTAGCGAGGGCGAAGTCCAGAGCTGCCTTCTGCGCCTGCTCCTGGAGGGTCGGCTCCGAGTCGTTCTGGACGACCAGCAGAGTCGATCCGCCCCCGATGATCACTACCACCGCGGCCACGATGCCCCAGAACGCCCCACCTCGCTTCGTGGTCTTGTTGCCGATATGGCTCTTGTTGCCTTTGCCCGTCTGGCTCACAAGACCGGCATGACCCGCTCCGAAGCTGATCGCCTTGTTTTCCGGTTGCAGCTGTTCCAGCTTTGTCTCCAGCATGCGAGCGAGGCCCCGGTTGTCCTCCAGGATCCGTTCCAGAGCGCGTGAGGCGGTGATCTGGGTGGCGGGGTCCTCGGGGCTTTCCCGCAGTGCCACGGCCGCTGATTCGCTCTCCGGCCCCGCGCTCAACGTGTCGAACACCAGACTGCTTACCGCCGCGCTTCCCTGAGCGACGATGATCTCGATGGAACGCTGCGCAATCTCGCCGATATCCATGAAGCTCCCCCGTAAGACGGAGCTGCATTTTCCGACTCTCATCCCTTACCACGCAAGATGATTTCCGGCCTGCAAGTATCGGTCGTCTCCCCTTGCATCGTGCCGAGTTGGAAAGCAGCGAACAGGTCACATGTCTGGTCCCGGAGTACGCTCCGGCGACAGGAGTGCCCCGCGTGCCGCTGCTGCCGCGTCTGCGTGGGATGCCACTTCGGCGAGTGAAACCCGGCGGGCGGAGAACGGGGCCGCGGTCCGCCCGCCAAAGACGCCGCTGGCGGTCAGCAAGAGCCGGCGGACCAAACTCGCGCTCGCCGCACTCGGACTCGACTGGGCCCAACGCTGACCTGACGCCGGGTGGGTCAGTACGGACCCACCACCGGCCGCATCCGGCCCTGACGCCCAGCCCGGACCGGTCTACGGGGCGGAACGCTGGCCGGGCAGATAGATCATCACGCCCCCGGTGACCGGCACGCACCGGGCGCAGTCCGGGAGTCCGCGACCTGGGTGTGGAAGCGCTACTCGGCCCGCCACCAGCGCTGTCCGACATGCCAGTCCCTCACCCAGTGCAGGAAATCGCCCCCCGGCTGATCGGACGGGCGGTCGACATAGGGTGCGGCGCATCCGTCTCTGAGCCACCACATCCGGCCGCGTTGCGGCCTGGTCACCGCTAGCGTCCAGTACTCACCGGGTCTGTCGCTGCCCAGCAGCACGGAGCCGTGCTGGTAGGTCTCGTGCAACAGAGACGAGTGGCGGGTGTGGTCGTAGTAGTCGTACTCCCACTGCCACTCCTCCTCAAGAGGGAAGGGCTGGCCGGGCACGCGTACGGCAGCGCCATCGAACGGCTCCGGGCTCATCCAGCAGTCCGCTTCCCAGACGGCCCAGCTGTCCGGTTTCTCTCCCAGTGGCAGCAGACCACCTTCGCCAGGCGGACCATCGTCGGTACCGTTCGCGATCTCAGTCACGAAAGTGCGATCTGGCTCCGGCAACACCACCCCGTGCCTACGCTCCCACACCCGAAGCTCTTCCCTGTCCAAAGGGCAGTGACGGACCTCTGCCGGAAAGGCTCCACGCAGGACGGTTATCGCACCCGAAATCGCATCCTCCACGTCCTACAGGTATCACCGGGCACTGACACTCTGGCCTCGGACCACTGCACGCAGCGGGTTAAAAGACAAGCTGGGGCGTGTATCGAAAATGGATCTCGGCCTACAGGGGCATCGGGTCTGATCGGGTTCGCGCTGCCGCGAACTCCCGGATCGCACGGGTTCATTGGACGTGTCGACCATCAGTCTTCGGATGATCGTCGGACGACATTTCAGCGTCGGGGTGGGTGAGGCTGGACGAGGCCGGTCTGGTAGGCGATGACGACGAGCTGGGCTCGGTCGCGGGCGTGGAGTTTTGCCATGGCGTGGTGGATGTGGGTGCGCACGGTCAGGGGGCTGAGGTGGAGTTGACCTGCGATTTCGGTGTTGGTGAGTCCTTCGGCGGCCAGTGCCATGGCTTCGCGTTCGCGGGTGGTGAGGGTGGCCAGGCTCGTTCGGGCTGCGGGGTGGGTGCCGGGCTGCGGGGCGGCGAGGAAGCGGGTGATGAGGTTGCGGGTCGCTTGGGGGGAGAGGAGTGCTTCGCCGGCGACGACGGTGCGGATGCCGTGGAGGAGTCCTTCGGCGCCGACGTCCTTGCCGAGGAAGCCGCCGGCTCCGGCACGCAGGGCGCGGGCGACGTGCTCTTCGGTGTCAAAGGTGGTGAGGATGAGGATGTGGGTGCCGGCGAGGTCGGGGTCGGCGCTGATGGCGGTGGTCGCGTCGAGGCCGTCGGTGCCCGGCATGCGGATGTCCATGACGACGATGTCGGGACGGTGCCGGCGGGCCTGCGCGACGGCCTCGTCGCCGTCGGCGGCTTCGGCGACGACTTCCATGTCGGGCCGGGAGTCGATGAGGATGCGGAAGGTTTCCCGTAGCAGGGCCTGGTCGTCTGCGAGCAGGACGCGAATGGTCATGGGGTGCTCTCCTCGCGGGAGGGGCTGGGGTGCAGGGGGAGTTCGGCGGTCACTTCGAAGCCGCCGGTCGGGCGGGGTCCGGCGTGCAGAGTTCCGCCCAGGGACAGGGCGCGTTCGCGCATCCCGATGAGACCGTAGCCCTCGCCCGGGGCGGTCCCGGTGCCCGTCCCGTGGTCGGTGACGCTGATGGTGAGCCGGTCGTGGGTGTAGGTGAGGGTGACGTCGGCGGTGCTGGTGCGGGCGTGTTTGGCGATGTTGGTGAGTGCTTCTTGCACGATGCGGTAGGCGGTGAGGTCCACTCCGGGTGTGAGGGGCCGGGATTCTCCATGGGTGGTGAGCGTGACGGTGAGTCCTGCGGAGGCGTGGGTGTCGAGGAGTGCGGGGAGCCGGGCGAGGCCGGGGGCGGGCTGGAGGGGGTCGTCGAGCGTGTCGCCCTGCTGGCGCAGGAGTCCGACGGTGGCTTTCATCTCGCGCAGGGCGGTGCCGGTGGTCTCGCCGAGGGCGGTGACCAGCTTCTCGGCCTGTTCGGGGTGGCTGCGGATGAGGAGGGCTGCGGTGGTGGCCTGGGCGTTGGCCAGGGCGAGGTGGTGTGCGGAGACGTCGTGGAGTTCGCGGGCGATGCGCATGCGTTCTTCGGCGACGCGGTGGCGGGCTTCTTCCTCGCGGGTGCGTTCGGCGTGTTCGGCGCGGGCGCGTACCGAGTCGAGGTAGGCGGTGCGGAAGCGGGTGGTGGAGCCGAGGGCGGACGGCAGGAGGAGGTAGGCGATCGGGCCGATCACCATGAGTGCCAGGGATTCCCCGGCGGGACCACCGATCACGCAGGCTCCGGCGACCAGGACGACGGCGGCGAGCGTGAGGTTGCGGGTCGTCTTCCGGTCGGTGCGTTCGGCCAGGGAGTAGAGCGCCGCCATCAGCGGGGCGAGCAGCAGGACCGTCATCACGTAGCCGGCCAGGGCCGTGGCGGTCGCGCACAGGACGGCGAGGGTGGTGACGGCCCTGGGCCGGGAGCGGTGCCAGAGCAGGGCGGTGCAGGAGATGCCGGCCAGGAGGACGCCGAGCCAGCGGTGGGCGGGGGCGGCCAGGTGATCGACGTCGGCGAAGCTGCCGGGAAAGGCCACGAGGAACAGTGCCAGGGCCACCGTGGTGTCGACGCCGCGGGGGTGCCGGCTCAGGTAGCTCCGCCAGGTCGTGATCATCGTGCCTTCCACCTTGTAAAGGGGTTCGTGGTGCGTGCGGGACGGCGGAACGCCCTGGAGGGGGCCGGCCGGCCCGTTTCCGGGTGGCCGGCCCCCTCCAGGTTGTCACTGGTGGACGGGCAGTTCCGGCTGCTCGGCCTCGTGCCGTGCGGGTGTGGCGTCCTCGTCGCGGGTCAGGGCGTGGCCCTCGACGTCGACGCGGGGCACGATGCGCTCCAGCCAGCGGGGCATCGTCCAGGCGTGCTTGCCCAGCAGGGCCAGGACGGCGGGCACGATCGTCATCCGCACGACGAGTGCGTCGAACAGTACGGCGCTCGCGAGTCCGAACCCGATCATCTTGATCATGGGTTCGCTGACGCCGATGAAGCCGGAGAACACCGAGATCATGATGACGGCCGCGGCGGCGACCACCCGGGCGCTGTGCCGGAAGCCGGAGACGATGGCCTGGCCGGGGCGTTCGCCCTTGAGGTGGGCTTCGCGGATCCGGGTGACGAGGAAGACCTCGTAGTCCATGGCGAGGCCGAAGACGATGCCGACCATGACGATCGGCATGGTGTTCATGATGGGGCCGGTCTGGTGCACGCCGAGCAGGCCGGCGAGCCATCCCCACTGGAACACGGCGACGACCGCGCCGAGGGCGGCCAGGACCGACAGGAGGAAGCCGAGGGCCGCCTTGAGCGGGACGAGCACGGAGCGGAAGACGACCAGCAGCAGGAGGAAGGCCAGGCCCACCACCAGGGCGAGGTAGGGCACGAGGGCGCCTTGGACCTTCTGGTCGCTGTCGATGTTCGCGGCGGTGCTGCCGCTGACCATGAACGTGGCGCCGGTGGTCTCCTCGATCGCCGGGCGGTCGTTCCGCAGGGTATGGATCAGGGTGCTGGTCCGCTCGTCCTGCGGGTCGGTGGCGGGAGTGACGGAGAGGACAGCGGTGTCGCCCGCGGTGTTGAAGCGCGCCGGTGACACGGACACGACCCCGTCGACGGCACCGATCTGGCGGGCGCTCTCGGCCACGGCGGCCTTGGGGTCCTGCGCGTCCTTGGCGTCCACGACGATGGTCAGCGGGCCGTTGAAGCCCGGGCCGAAGCCGTCGGCGAGGGCGTCGTAGGCGCGGCGTTCGGTGGTCGAGGTCGGCTTGGACCCGTCACCCGACGTGCCCAGTTCCAGCTGAGCGGCGGGCAGGGCGATCACGCCGAGGGCCGCGACCGCCACCAGCAGTACCGGCAGGGGCCGGCGCACCACCAGGCGGGCCCAGCGACTGCCCAGATTCGGCTTCCCCTCGCCCCCGCCCGCCCCCGCGGACCGCCCGCCCCGGCGGGCGGAACGACGCGTCGAGCGTGCCAGAACGGCGCGGGGGAAGATCCCGAGCAGGGCCGGGACCAGCGTGACGGCGACCAGGACGGACAGCGCCACGGTGCCGGCCGCGGCCAGCCCCATCTGGGTCAGCGTGGGGATGCCGACCACGGACAGCCCGGCCAGGCCGATCACCACGGTCAGGCCCGCGAACACCACCGACGACCCGGCCGTCCCCACGGCCACCCCGGCCGCGTCCTGCGGCGCGAGCCCTCGGGCCCGCTCCTCCCGGAAGCGGGAGACGATGAACATCGCGTAGTCGATCCCGACAGCCAGTCCCAGCATCATCGCCAGCGTGCTGGTGGCACTGGACAGGCCCAGTGCACTGCTGAGCGCCATGATCGTCGCGGCGCCGATCCCCACGCCGACCAGCGCGGTCAGCAGCGGCAGCCCCGCCGCGGCCAGCGAGGCGAACGTGATCAGCAGGACGACGGCCGCCACCACGACGCCGACCAGTTCGGTCGCCCCGCCCGACGGCTGGGCGGCCAGGACCGAACCGCCGACCTCGACCGTCAGTCCGGCCTCCCGGCCGTCCTCGACGGCCTGCTCAAGGCCCTGCTTGACCTGGTCGTCGACGTCCTTCGCCTTCACCTCAAAGGTGACCGACGCGTACGCCGTAGTGCCGTCCCTGCTCACCGCGCCCGCGCCGTACGGGTCGGCCGCCCGGACCACCTGATCGAGACCGCCGACCCGGTCCACAACCTCTTCGACGGCCGACCGGTTCTCCTGGTCGGTGACCTTTTGGCCCTCCGGGGCCACGAACACGAGCTTCGCGCTCGCCCCCTCGGACGCAGCACTGCCTGTGCTGCCTGCGGGGAAGCGCTCCTCGATGAGGTCGAAGGCGCGCTGCGACTCCGTCCCCGGCATCGAGTGGGAGCCGTCAGGAGCGGCCGGCGCCAGCGCCGACGCCACGCCCGCGGCGACGAGCGCCAGCACCCACAGCACCAGGACGCGCCAGCGCCGTCGGAAGGCCGATCGGCCCAGTCGGTCAAGAAATGCAGCCACAGAAGGATCTCCACATCCGAAACTCGGGGAACCCTTCCACCCTGTCCGGCCAGGCATTTCCCGTCTTCGTGCGGCTGCCGACAGTTCACTACTGCGTCCGCAGTAGGCGTTGCTGCGGGCGGTCGCCACCCATCGCCGCCCGCACAGACATGACCGGTGCTGCCGCCCGCTACGGTCTGACCACCATCACCTTCGAGCAGTGGGCAGCGCAGCAGGACTGGACTGTCCCGGTCGTCTGAACCCAGTGGCCCTCCAGCCACACGGGCTCAGCGGTGAAGCCGGAGTCGTCCTCGCACGGGAACACCGATCCCCCGCGCGAGGACGACCGTGTCCCTACCGGCCGCACAACCCACAGCGTGACCTCGGAACCCGCACCCGGTGGGCGAGGGCAGCAGTGGGTCACAGCCACTCATTGATGGCTGCGATGAGGACGGTTGCCTCGTAGCGGACCGAGAGCTTGTCGTACCGTGTCGCGACGGCGCGGTTCCGCTTGAGGCGATTGATCCCGCACTCGACCGCGTGACGCTCACGGTAGTCGGCCGGGTTGAAAAGCGGAGGCCGACCGCCATGGGAACCGAGCTTTCGACGATTGCGTGCCTGATCGGCCTTGTCCGGGATGGTGCACCTGATCCCGCGGCGGCGCAGGTAGGCACGGTTCCTGCGGGAGGCGTACGCCCTGTCGGCCCGCACCCGGCTCGGTCGGACGCGCGGTCTGCCCGGCCCGACTCGGGGCACGCGGACCTTCTCCAATACGACTTCGAACTGCGGCGAGTCCCCACGTTGCCCTGCGGTCACTACCATCGACATGGGCTTCTGACCTTGCTCGATGGCAAGGTGCAGCTTGGTGGTGAACCCGTCGCGTGATCGTCCCAGTCCGTGATCAGCGGGATCGGTGAAGATGCCGCCAGGCGGTTCCTTCTGCAAGTCACCCTGCCTGCGGGCCCCGGCCGCGTGCTGGTGGGCGCGGCAGACCGTGGAGTCGACGCTCAGGTCCCAGACGATCGCCCGCTTCGCGTCGGCCAGGGATTGGAGACGGGTGAGGATCTGATGCCAGGTGCCGTTCCGCTGCCACCGACGGAAGAGGTCGTAGACCCGGCCCCACGGTCCGTACTCGACGGGTACGTCCCGCCACGGCACACCGGTCCGGACTCGGAACCGTATGCCGTCGATCAACTGCCGCCGAGGCCAGACGGGCGGCCGTCCCACCCTGGCACCATTCGGTAACAACGGCTCCAGCACCGCCCACTGCTTGTCCGTGAGATCTCCCCGCCCCATGAACCATGATCATTCACCGTCCGAGATCCATTTTCGATACACGGCCTAGCTTGACTCTGTCGGGGATCTTGAAGGTGCCGGTCAGGTTCCCAGGGTTCGCCAGGACTTCGGCCGGGGTATCTCGCGCTGGTCGAGGTAGTGCTGGAAGGCAGTCGGTCGGCGGGACGTGGGTGCTTCTTCGGCCGGTGGCAGTCCGCTGAGGCGCTCGATGTTGACGGCAATGGCCGTCAGGACGTGCTGGATGTGGGCCTTTCCCTGTCCTCGGTAGCGGCAGCGCCGCATTCCGTGTCCGTGGGCGAACTCGTTGACCGTGCCCTCCACTCCCGAGCGGACTGCATAGCGGGTCTTCCACTCGGACGTCTGCTGCTCCGCGCGGACGCGAAGTTGCAGGTCATGGAGTTCTTGCGGGGGAAAACCCACGGTTCGGGCACTGTCCGCGGTGGAGGTGCACTGAGTGCGGGCGGGGCAGGGACGGCACTGACTCTTGGTGAACCTGGCCACGATCAGCGGGGCCGCGGTGGGTGACGAGGTCGGGTAAGGGCCGTGCCAGCCCGCACTGACCTGGCCCTGAGGACACGTGACCTGCTGACGGTCGTAGTCGATGTGGAAGTCGTCCCGGGCGAAGCCCTCGTTCTGCCGGTGTTGGCGGGTGGGGTTGCTCCGCAGCGGTCCGGAGACGGTGACCTGGTGTTCACGGGTGGCTTGTGCCAGGTGGGTCAGGGACGTGTAGCCGGCGTCGACCAGGTGCTCGGCGGGCAGCAGCCCACGACGCGCCAGACGAGTGTGGATGCCGGGCAGAACCTGACTGTCGTGGGTGGTGGCCGCGGTGGTGGCCACATCCGTGATCACATTCGGGCCGCCGGGAGCGCACGTCTCCGTCAGATGAGCGGCAAACCCCTTCCAGCTGATGATGTGCCCGTGCCTCGCATAGCGGGCCGAGGTGTCGTACGGCGAGACGACTGCCCGGGACGAGGGCGGCAGCCCGGGTCCGCCTTCCTTCTCGGCGGTGCGCCAGCGCAGTCGGCCTGCCTGGTCACGGTGGTAGTTCTGCACCATGATCTGGCGCAGGGCCTGGACGCGAGGGCCGGACGTGCGGCCTGTTTCGCGCCGGTAGAGGTGTTCCAGGAGCCGGACAGCATCGTTCCCGGCGGTCAGGATCCTGGTCGTGGGCTTGGTGGGATTCTTGCCCAGACGGACCGGCCGACCGTAGCGGCGGCCCCACTCCTCATCGACCAGCTCGTCCAGAAGGTGAGGGGATACACCGGCGACTTCTTCGAGTGCGGCTCGGACTGCCTCGGTGACCAGCTCCAGGCGGGTCAGGTCACGCACCGCGGCCAGGACGTGGGTGGAGTCGGTGCGCTGCGTGGTGCGCTCGCGCACCAGGCCGGCCTCCTTGAGACGGGCCAGCACGAGGTCGAGG
>NZ_JBIUXR010000004.1:0-503441 GCF_044744085.1 Streptomyces sp. NPDC087428 | reverse complement strand
TGGAGGTAGTTGACGACGCCTCGGTGTTCGAGGGCGACGCCTTTGGGTCTGCCGGTGGAGCCTGAGGTGTAGATGATGTAGGCGAGGTCATCGGGTGAGGCCAGCGGTGGCAGGTCGTTGGTGGCTTCGTCGGGCCATTGGGTGTCGACGAGGAGGCGTGGGGTGTTGGCGGGGAGCCGGTTGGTGTGGTGGGTGCTGGTGATGATGAGTGGTGCTTGGGCGTCTTCGACCATGTAGGTGATGCGGTCGGTGGGGTATTCGGGGTCGAGGGGGACGAAGGCGGCGCCTGCTTTGAGGATGCCGAGGAGGGTGGCGATGAGGTCGGGGGAGCGGTCGAGGCAGACGGCGATGAGGGTGTCGGGGGTGATGCCGGTGTTGCGCAGGTGGTGGGCGAGCTGGTTGGCGCGGTTGTTGAGCTGTGTGTAGGTCCACTGTTCGTTGCCGTGGGTGAGGGCCACGTTGTCGGGGTCGGTGGTGACCCGGTTCTCGATGAGCTGGTGGATCGTCGCGGTGTCGGGGTAGGGGCCGGTCTTCCCGTTCCAGTCGACCAGGATCTCCTGCCGCTCCCGCACCGTCAGCATGTTCAGTTCGGACAGGTGGGCGTCGGGGGTGGCTGCCACGGAAGCGGCGAGGGTGCTGAGATGGCCGGCCATCCGCTCGATCCGCGCCCGATCGAACAAATCCGTCCGATACTCCAGCACAGCTCGCAGGCCGTCCGACGACTCGACCGCGGTCAGTGTCAGGTCGAACTTGGCCACGCCCCGCTCGATGTCGACCGGCTCGGTGGCCGTGTCCGCCAGCTCCCACCCGTTGCTGTCCGCGCTCCCCGGCGCCTGGAGGACGAACATGCTCTGGAACAACGGATTGCGCGACAGATCCCGCTCCGGCGCCAGCTCCTCCACCAGCCGCTCGAACGGCAGGTCCTGGTGGTCGTACGCGCCCAGCGCCGTGTCCTTGACCCGGTTGATCAGCTCGCCGAAGGTCGGGTCGCCGGACAGGTCCGTCCGCATCACCAGCGTATTGACGAAGAAACCGACGACGTCCTCGATCTCGGCCCGGTTGCGGCCCGCGATCGGGGTGCCCACCGCGATGTCGTCCTGGCGGCAATAGCGGGCCAGCACGACCTGGAACAGCGACAGCAGCGCCATGAAGAGACTGCCGCCCTGCCGCCCCGCAGCCTCCCTCAACCGCTCCGTCACCTCGCTGGGCACCTCGAAGGTGACCACCTCGCCGGCGCCGCTCGCGTGCGGCGGACGCTGGTGGTCCGTGGGCAGCTCCAACGGGGTGGAGCGGGCGAGGCGCTCGCGCCAGTACCCGAGCTGCCGCTCCAGCGCGGGGCCCGTGAGCCGGTCACGCTGCCAGACAGCGAAGTCCGCGTACTGCACCGGAAGTTCCGGGAGCGACACCTCGTGCTCGGCCAGCGCCGCGGCGTACAGCTCACGCAGCTCCCGCGCCAGAATGCCGGAGGACCAGCCGTCGGACACGATGTGATGCAGTGTCAGCAGCAGATACTGTTCGTCCTCGGCGATACGTACGACGTCCGCCCGCAGAGGCCGGCCCGTCGTGAGGTCGAAGGGGCGCTTCGCCTCAGTGCGCAGCACCTCACGCCCTCGCACCTCGGCGTCCGCGTCGCCCCGCAGATCGTGGACCGAAACGCCCACCCGCCAGGGCGCGTTGATCTCCTGCCGCGGTGTGCCGTCGTCGCCCGCGGTGAAGGCCGTCCGCAGCACCTCGTGCCGTGCCACCAGGCCGGACAGCGCCGTCTCCAGTGCTGCGACGTCCAGCGGGCCGCGTATGCGCAGTGCCGTCGGCACCAGGTAGTCGGGGCTCTCCGGGGTCAGACGGTCCAGGAACCAGAGCCGCTGCTGTGCGAACGACAGCGGCAGCGGTCCGGTGGCGTCCCTGTCGCTCCGTGCGATGCGGTCCGCGTCCGCACGCCGCCGCATGCGGGACAGCAGCCGCGCCTCGATCGAGTTCTCGCCCATGATGATGCCTGTCCTCTACTCTTCGTGTGGGCAACGGGTCTCTGCGTGTGGGCAGAAGCCGCTGAATTCAGGAAGCCTGGTCCTGCGCGTCGAACAATTCGATGAGCTGCTCTCTGACACCGGTGACCGTCGGCGCCTGGAAGAGCCGGCGCAGACCGATACGGACCCCGGTTGCCGCCTCGATGCGATTGACGAGCTGGATGGCGAGGAGGGAATGCCCGCCGATATCGAAGAAGCGGTCGTGGATTCCGACCTTTTCGAGTCCGAGCACCCCAGCCATGATCTCGGCGATCTCCGCCTCGATGTCGTCCCGGGGCGCCACGAACCCCGCCGTGATGTCAACGTCGTCGGGGGCCGGCAGCGCCGCGTGGTCGACCTTGCCGTTCCGGTTGAGCGGGAGCTCCGGCAGTTCCATGAACGCGGACGGCATCATGGCCCGGGGCAGTCGCTCGGCCGCCCATCCCCGCAGCGCGCCCGTGTCCGCCGTACTGCCCGGCCCGGGTACGTAATAGGCGACGAGCCGTTTGTCGCCCGGGGCGTCCTCGCGGACGGTCACCGCACACACCCCGACCGCGTCGTGGTTGAGCAACACCGCCTCGATCTCTGCGAGTTCGACCCGCACGCCTCGCAACTTCACCTGCCGGTCGATACGTCCCAGCAGGTCGAGCCCGCCGTCGGGGGTGAAGCGGCCGACGTCACCGGTGCGGTACATACGGCCGCCGGTGAACGGGTCCGGTACGAAGCGTTCCGCGGTGAGTTCGGGCCGCTCGTGGTAGCCGCGCCCCACGCTGTCGCCGCCGAGATACACCTCGCCCAGCACCCCCGCGGGTACGGGGCGGCGGTCCGGGTCGAGCACGTACACCGTCTGGTTCGCCATGGGCCGCCCCGCGAGGACCGGCCCGTGGGGGTCGGTGCGCGACGCCCGCCAGTACGTGGTGTCGACCGAGACCTCCGTGGCCCCGTACAGGTTGACCAGGTCTCCGGGGAAGCGGTCGAGGAAGCGCGCCACCAGGGCGGGCTGAAGGGGTTCGCCGCTCGCGAAGGCGTAGCGAAGGCCCACGCAGTCCTCGGGCCTCACCTCTGAGACGAACAGGTCCAGCAGGCTCGGGACGAAGTGCAGGCCGACCACCCGGTGGATCCGCATCAGGCGTGACACCTCGGCCATGTCCAGCCGGTCGGAGCCGGGTACGAGCACGACCTTCGCCCCCTGCCACAACGGCCAGAAGATCTCGTAGGCCGACACGTCGAAGGACAGTGGCGTCGCCTGGAGGAAACCCTCGCCCGGGGCGATCGGGAACGCGTGCTGCATCCCGGCCAGGTAGTTCACCACGCCCCGGTGCTCGATGCGGACGCCCTTGGGCCGTCCGGTCGAGCCGCTGGTGTAGATCAGGTAGGAAAGGTCCCCGGGCCCGGCGACGGGCTCGGGGGCGGTGACCGGGAGGGTGTCCGGCAGGTCCGCCGCGCGGTCGACGGTCAGCAGGCGCAGCCCCTCGGCCAGCAGGCCGGCGTGCGCGGTGTCGGTCACGACCAGTGGTGCACCGGAGTCCTCCACCAGGTACGCGAGCCGCTCCGCCGGATGTTCCGGGTCGAGCGGTACGTAGGCCGCACCGGCCTTCAGGATGCCCAGCAGCGTCCACACCAGGGCGGGGGAGCGCTCCAGGCAGACGCCCACCGGGACGTCCGGTCCGATCCCCGGCTCGGCGCGCAGTCGATGGGCCAACTGATTGGCCCGCTCGTCGAGTTCACGGTACGTCAGCTCGTCCGTGCCGCAGACGACGGCGACGGCGTCCGGGGTCAGCGCCGCGCGTTCCTCGAACAACTGGTGCAGGGTGGCCGCGGCCGGGACCGGCGCCGAGGTGGCGTTCCACTCGGTCACGATGCGGTGGCGCTCGTCCGGGCCCAGCATCTCCAGCTCGGACAGCGCGGCACCCGGACGCGCCGTGGCCGCGTCCAGCAGGTTGCCGAAGTGGTCCACGAGGCGTCGTGCGGTGGCCTCGGTGAACAGGTCGCCGGCGTAGACGATGGCGCCGTCCAGGGTGCCGTCGTCCGCCTCCGCGAGGTACATGGACAGGTCGAACTTCGCGTCGCGGACAGGGGACTCGATGGGCTCCGCCGTCAGCCCCGGCAGGCTCCACGCGTCCGCGCCGGGCGTGTTCTGGAGCGCGAACAAGGTCTGGAACAGTGGATTGCGGGACAGGTCGCGGTCGGGTGCCAGCTCTTCGACGAGGCGCTCGAAGGGCAGGTCCTGGTGGTCGTACGCGCCCAGTGCCGCGTCCTTGACGCGGGCCAGGAGCTCGGTGAACGCGGGATCGCCGGAGAGGTCGGTACGCAGGACGAGCGTGTTGACGAAGAAGCCGATCAGATCCTCGGTCTCGGCCCGGTTGCGGCCGGCGATCGGGGTGCCCACCGCGACGTCCCGTTGTCCGCTGTGGCGGGCCAGCAGCAGCTGGAACACCGACAGCAGGGTCATGAACAGGCTCGCGCCGCCCTCGGCTGCCACCGCCTTGGCACGCGCGGCGACGTCGGCGGGCACCGAGAACCGGACGACCTCGCCCTTGCCGGTACGCTCCGCGGGGCGGGCCTGGTCCGTCGGCAGCTCCAGCGGCTCCAGTCCCGCCAAACGCGTCCGCCAGTAGTCGAGTTGGCGCTCCAGTGGTTCGCCGGTCAGCCAGCCGCGCTGCCACAGCGCGTAGTCGGCGTACTGCACCGGCAACGGGGCCGGGCCCGGTCCCTTCTCCAGGGCCGTCGCGTACAGCGCGGACAGCTCACGCACCAGCACGCCGACCGACCAGCCGTCGAAGGCGATGTGATGCACGGTGACCGCCAGGACCGCTTCCTCGTCGGCCAGTCGCACCAGCACCACGCGCAGCACAGGGCCGACGGTGAGGTCCACCGGGCGCAGGGCGTCCTCGGCCAGGACCGCCGCACAGGCGTCGTCCCGGTCCTGGACGTCGGCGACGGCACGCAGGTCCCGGACCAGCACCGTCACCGGCTCCTCCGGCGAGATCGACTGGACCGGGGAGCCCGCATCGTCCGTGCCGAACCGGGTGCGCAGGATCTCGTGGCGGGAGACCAACGCGGTGAAGGCGGTGTCGAGGGCGTCCACATCGATCAGCCCGTGGACGCGGAAGGCGAAGGGAAGCAGGTATTCGGCCCTGCCCGGCTCCAACTGGTCCAGGAACCACAGACGTTGCTGGGCGAAGCTCAGCGGCAGCGGGTTGCCGTCGCGCGGCACGGCGGGGATGCGGGAGATCCCGACGTCATCGAGGTCCGCCACCGCCGCGGCCAGCAGCGCGGGGGTCGGCGCGCTGAACAGGGTCCGTACGGGGATGTCGACGCCCAGCCGCCGGCGCAGCCGCGACACGACCTGCGTGGCCAGCAGCGAGTGGCCGCCCAGCGCGAAGAAGTCGTCGTCGACGCCGACCGTGTCGATGCCGAGCACCTGTGCCCAGACCCCGGCCACCGTCCGTTCCGTCTCGGTGCGCGGGGCCGTGTACGCGGCGCCCAGCTCGGACCGGTCAGAGGCGGGCGCGGGCAGTGCACGGCGGTCCGTCTTGCCGTTCGGGGTGAGCGGGATGCGGTCCAGGGGCACGAACGCGGCGGGAATCATGTAGTCGGGCAGATCGCGCTGGAGGTGGGCGCGCAGCGTGCCCGCCTCGACGGGCGGGTCCGCGACGACGTACGCCACCAGCCGTGGGTCACCCGGTACGTCCTCGCGCAGCAGGACGGTGGCGAGCGTGACCGAGGGGTGGGTGAGCAGCGCCGCCTCGATCTCACCGGGCTCGATGCGGTAACCGCGCAGCTTGACCTGGCCGTCGCCCCGGCCGGTGAACTCCAGGTGCCCGTCCGGGTGCCACTTCGCGAGGTCACCGGTGCGGTACACGCGCCGAGGCGTGCCGTCCACGGTGACGACCGTGAACTTCTCGGCGGTCAGCTCGGGCCTGCCCAGATACCCTCGGGCCAGGCCGGGGCAACTGATCCACATCTCGCCCGGGACGCCCACCGGGACCGGCCGGCCGTGCCGGTCCACCACGAACACCTTCGCGTTGGCGACCGGGCGCCCGATCGGCACGTGGTCGCCGGGCCCGGTGATCCGCGCTGTCGCCGCCTCCTGTGCCGCCTCCGTCGGCCCGTAACCGTTGACGAGCGGCACCGAGGTGTGGCGGAACCACTGGCGTACCTGCTCCCGCGGGAGGGCCTCGCCGCCGAGACGCACCAGCCGCAGTTCCGGGCCGAGGGATTCCGGCCCGTCCAGCTGGGCGGCGAGCGCGCCGAACGCCGACGGAGTCAGCCAGGCCACCGTCACCTCGTTGGTGCGCAGCGCCTGCCCCAGCATCCCCGGGTCCCACGCCTCGTCGCGCAGCACCAGGGACGCACCCGAGACGAGCGGCGCGAACAACTGCCCCACCGAGGAGTCGAAGGAGATCGACGCGAACTGCAGTACCCGGTCCTCGCAGGTGAGGTCCAGCTGCCGCCGGGTCTCCCGCATCCGCGCGCGCAGGGCGCCGTGGGTGATCTGGACGCCCTTCGGGCGGCCCGTCGAACCGCTCGTGTAGATCACGTACGCCAGATCGTCCGGCCCCGCCTCTGCCGCGGCGCCGTCACCGGGGCCGGCGGGCGCATCCGACGGCCAGGAGTCCTCCAGCAGCAGGAGCGGCGTAGCGGCGGGCAGCCGCTCGGTGTGCGAGGACCGGGTGACGATCAGAGGGGCCCCGCTGTCCTCGACCATGTAGGCGAGCCGCTCGGTCGGATACGTCGGGTCCAACGGCACATACGCGGCACCTGACTTGAGGATTCCGAGCAGCGCGCTCACCATGTCGGTGCCCCGGTCGAGGCAGATGGCGACCAGTGTCCCGGGACCGGCACCGCGCTCGCGCAACCGGGCGGCGATCCACTCGGCCCGCTCGTCCAGCTCGCGGTAGGTCAGATGATCCGAGCCGCAGGTGACTGCGGGGGAGTCGGGGCGCTCGGCGGCCCGGTCCTCGAACAGCCGGTGCACGGTGACGGCGTCGGGGGCGTCGGTGTCCGCTCCGTTCCATGTGGTGAGGATGTCCCGCCGCTCCTGGGCCGTCAGCATCTCCAGGGCGGACAGCCGGGCGCCGGGAGCGTGAGCGGCCGCACCGAGCAGGGTCTCGAAGTGCCCGGCGAGCCGTATCATCGTGGCTTCGTCGAAGAGGTCGGTGGAGTAGACGATGGTGCCGTCCAGACCGCCGTCGGCGGCCTCCGTCGCGTAGAACGTGAAGTCGAACTTCGACTCCTGTGCGGCCACGTCCAGCTGACGGACACTGAGGCCGGGCAGTTCCCAGGAGTCGTTCTCGGGCGTGTTCTGGAGGACGAACATGGTCTGGAACAACGGGTTCCGGGAGAGGTCCCGCTGCGGCGCCAGTTCCTCCACCAGCCGCTCGAAGGGCAGGTCCTGGTGGTCGTAGGCGCCGAGTGCGGTGTCCTTGACGCGGTCGATGAGTTCGGTGAACGTCGGGTCCCCCGACAGGTCGGTACGCATGACCAGCGTATTGACGAAGAAGCCGACCATGTCCTCGATCTCGGCCCGGTTACGGCCCGCGATCGGGGTGCCCACCGCGATGTCCTCCTGGCCGCTGTAGCGCGACAGCACGGCCTGGAACACGGCGAGCAGCGTCATGAACAGGCTCGCGCCCGAGTCGTGCGCCAGTCTGCGGGCCCCGTCGGCGGTCGCGGCGGGGATACCGAAGGTGAGCATCGCCCCGTTGCCGCTGCGCCGCGCCGGGCGTCTGCGGTCGGTGGGCAGCTCCAGCGGTGCCGCGCCCGCCAACAGCGCACGCCAGTAGTCCAGTTGTTCGGACAGCACATCGCCGGTGAGCCAGGCGCGCTGCCAGACCGCGAAGTCGGCGTACTGGAGAGGAGGTTCGGGCAGGCCGGCGGCGACGCCCGTGACCCGTTCCGTGTACAGAGTGGTGAGCTCGCGCGAGAGCACCCCCGCCGACCACCCGTCGAAAGCGATGTGATGAATCGTCAAGGACAGGAGGTGATCCTCCTCGTCCAGCCGGACCAGCAAGGCGCGGACCATCGGTCCGGTGGCGAGATCCACCGGCCGGAACCCCTCGGTGTCCACGAACGCGATGGCGGCCTCTTCCCGGGCACCGGCGTCCGTGACGGACCGCAGGTCGTGCACGGCCAGCGGCAGCGGCCGGGGCTCGTCGATGATCTGGCCGGGAGTGCCGTCCCCGTCCGTGACGAAGCGGGTCCGCAGCACCTCGTGCCGCGCCACCAGTGCCGACAGCGACGCCTCCAGCGCCGGTACGTCCAGCTGACCGCTGATGCGCAGCCCCATGGGGATGAGGTATTCGGCACGGCCCGGCTCCAGTTGGTCCAGGAACCAGAGGCGGCGCTGCGCGAACGACAGCGGCAGCGGCCGCCCCTCCCTGGCGGCGACGGGGATCGAGGCCGCGTCGTCGGGAGCGGACGGTGAGGCCAGATCGACCGCGTCCTCATCCATGCCCTCGTCGATGGACTCGAACAGCCGACGGGCCCGTCGCATGGCTTCGTCGGCGAGGAACGACGCCACGGTCCGCACGGTCAAAGGCCCCGGTGCCGAAGGGGCCTGGAATTCCGAGCCGAATTCCACCGCCACCCGGCGGGCCATTTCCGCCGGCTGATCCCCGGTGCCGCCCAGCCGGAAGAAGTCGCAATCGGCCGTCGTCACCTCGGTGCCGAGAACGGACCGCCACACCTCGGCTATGCGGGCCTCGGCAGGCGAGAACGGCTCATGTCCCGCTTCCCGGCCGGGTGCCGGCGCCGGTGGCACCATCGGATTCGTAGTCATGCGTCCACCAGTTCCTCGTCGTCGACCCGTAACGGAAGGCCCTCGGATGCTCAGCCGAATCCGATGCTGGCAGAGCGATCTTGACGAGATAACTGGTTACTTCTGCCCCCGGAACGTGGACACTTCTGCCCGTGCGTGCGGCGGCCGGGGCGAGGTGCCCCGGCCGCCGCGCTCCGTGCCGCGCCGGTTCAGGCCCCGGCCGGGACCGAGGCCTCCTCCTGCGGCGCGGTCTGCGCCGTCGCGTTCGCGGGACCCGCCCCGCTCGCGTCGTCGGCGTCGCCCGAGGCGGGTTCCGACACCGTCCGCTTGCGCATCCCGGCCCATTCCCGGCTCATGCCGGGCACACCGATGGCGACCAGGTACATCCCGCCCACGATCCACAGCGCCGTCGACGTGCCGGTCAGGGTCACCAGTCCCGCCCCCAGCAGTCCGCCGAACGGGATGCCCGCCCAGGTCACCGCCTGCGCCAGTGTCTTGACCCGGCCCAGCAGCGGTGTCGGGATCAGCTCGTACGTCACCGCGCCCACGATCGGGTTGACGAAGCCGGACCCCAGGCCACCCACCGCGAGCACCGTCAGCACCAGCCACAGCGGCGCCCCCATCGCCATCGCGGCGAACCGGGGCAGGCCTCCCAGGGAGAAGCCGATCAGGTAGACGGTGCGCCGTGGCAGTCGCTCGGCCACGCCGGCGGCCACCAGCGCGGCGATGATCGACGTCGCGGCGAAGACGCTCACCACCAGGCCGATGGCCTCCGCGCCGTTCCCCGACTCCTTCGCCCACACCGGCAGCAGCACCGACATGAATGCCTGGTCCAGGAGGTTCGTTATCGCCAGCATGCCCACGATGGACCGCAGCAGCTTCGCGTCCCGCAGGAAGGCGGCACCCTGGCGCAGTTGAGAGAAGTAGCCGCCGCTCTCCTCGATCGGGGTTTCGTGCGGCTCGGGCACCGGGTCGGTGAGGGTGGTCGAGACGATCAGCGCCGACAGCGCGAACAGCGCGGCGGTGATCCACAGAGCGGACAGGCTGCCGAACGCGGTGACGACCACGCCCGCGAGGGCCGGCCCGACGGTGGTCGCGGTCCGTTCGACAGCGGCCGAGAGACCGGTGCCCCGCTCGATGGGTACGCGGGCGGCGCGGGTGGCCGACGGTACGAAGAGCCCCTTGGCGCCGTTGGCCGGCCCGTCGGCCGCGCCGACGACCGCGAGCAGGCCCAGCAGCAGGCCGAAGGGCAGGCTGCCCGTCAGGTAGAGCAGCGGGGCGGTGGCCATCGCGGCGGTGGACAGGAGGTCGCCGGCCACACTGATCCGCTTGGGGCCGATTCGGTCGATGAGTGGACCGGCCAGCGCCTGTGAGACCACGTACGGGACGATCTGGCAGAAGGCCACCAGACCGGTCTTGCCGACGCTGCCGGTGGTCGTCAGGACGAACCAGGGCAGGGCGATGGACAACACCCGGTTGGCCGACAGGGCCGCCGCGTTGGCCGACAGCATGCCGACCAGGCCGCGCAGGACTCTGGGGCCGGGGTCCGGCACCGTTGTCCGTGCGCCGTTGTCCGCCGCCGTCTCGGCGGCTGTGTGCTGAGTGGCCATCGGTCTACTCCATGTCGGTGGGCTGGGTGACGTGCCGGTCCTCGCTGGTCGGGAACAACTGGAACTGGAAGGAGACCCGTGCCGCGTCCGGCGGCGTCTGCGCGTCGGCGGCCGCGGCGGCGGACGTACGCCTGCGGAGCAGGGCGTGGATCTCTGCCGTCAACTCCGCGGCCTCGGCGGGGGTGAGGGTGAGCGCGTAGTCCCCGAAGTCCTGTGCGTCGCGCCACTCGGGCGTGAGCGAAGGGGTCGTCTCGATCGCGGCAGTCAGGGCGTCCGACCAGACCCGGCCGAGGGCCTGGAGGTAGGCGACGCCGAGCCCCTCGCTGCCGTCCAGCGCCTCGCTGTCGGGGGCGACGGTGTTCGCGTGCGACGCCTGCCACCACCGGTCACGTCGGCCGCCCCGTGAGGGTGCCTCCGTGATGAAGCCGTACTCCGCGAGCTGGCGCAGGTGGTAGCTGGTCGCCCCGGTGTTCAGATTCAGCCGGCGAGCCACCGTGGTGGCCGTGGCCGGGCCTTCTGTCCGCAGGCTGGTGAGGATCTGAACCCGCAGCGGGTGCGCGATTCCGCGCAGGTTGCGGGCGGTCAGATGTACCTGGGAGGGCTGCTGCGGTAGTTCCATGAGGTTCAAGCTAGACCACACAGGAGTCTGTGCATAGAAGTCTGTGCACACAAGTCTGTGCAATATTTCGGCGTGCGGCATCGCGCAACTCGTCCGGCGTTGCTGCGGAGTTGGATATGAACCGACGTCGCCGGCCGGACCCTGGCCTCCTACCAGCGCAGTACTCCCTCTCCTGCAGACGCAGGCAGGGGAACCGCGCTCTGCACCGAGCGCATCAGCGCATGGTCACGGCAGGCGTACGACGACGTGGAGGGGGCCCGGAGGCGAGGGTGGTGACCTACCCAAGACCTGACCTGACCTGGAGATACATTTCTCGTGGCTACCTTCCTGTACCGACTCGGCCGTGGTGCCTTTCGCCGGCGCTGGTTCGTGGTGCTTCTGTGGGCCGTAGTGCTGGGCGCGGCCGGTTTCGGCGCACTCAAGGCGCCGGCTGCCGATGACAGCGGTACGTCCTTCATGCCGGGGATCGAGGCGCAGAAGGCCTACGACCTGATCGGTGAGCGTTTCCCGGGCACCGACGCGAACGGCGCGAATGCCCGGATCGTCTTCGTCGCACCCGACGGCCAGAGGGTGACCGCGGCCGACACCCGTGCGGCCATCGACGCATTCGTCGCAGAGACCGGCAGGGGCACCCAGGTCGCGAGCGCCGTCAGCCCGTTCGCGGCAGACGCCGTCAGCGGGGACGGCTCCACGGCGTACGCGACAGTCACCTACAAGGTGGCGGCCGACGATCTGACCGACTCCAGCAAGAACGCTCTGGAGCACGCCATCGACGATGTCCGCGACAAGGGAGTCACCGTCGAGGTGGGCGGCACGGCTCTGGCCACTCAGCCGGCCGCGGGCGGATCGGCGGAGATGATCGGTATGGGCATCGCCGCAGTCGTTCTGCTGATCACCTTCGGCTCTCTGGCCGCCGCGGGCCTGCCGTTGCTCACCGCTGTCGTCGGGGTCGGCATATCCATGGCAGGAATCATCGCCCTGGGGAGCACCTTCGGTCTCTCGCTGACCACCGGCACCCTGGCCTCCATGCTCGGCCTGGCGGTAGGGATCGACTACGCGCTGTTCGTGGTCTCCCGGTACCGGGAGGAGCGCGCACGTGGCCGTGAGCCACGCGAGGCCACCGGGCTTGCCGTCGGCACGGCCGGCTCCGCGGTGGTGTTCGCAGGACTCACCGTGATCATCGCGCTGGGCGGACTGTCCGTCATCGGCGTGCCGATGCTCACCAAGATGGGACTGTGCGCCGCGGGTGCTGTCGCCGTGGGAGTGCTGGTAGCACTCACTCTCGTGCCCGCCCTCCTGGGCATGTGGCCGGACGCGGTGCTCTCACGTGGCGTCCGCAAGCGCCGGGCCGAGGCCCTGCGGAAGCAGAACGAGGAGAACAACGGCGGCTCGCGCTGGGCGCGGTTCGTGATGCGCCGCCCGATCGCCGTACTCCTGGTCGCTGTCGCCGCTCTCGGCGCGCTGGCCCTGCCTGCCGCCAGCCTGGAAATGGGCATGCCGGGCGACGAGTCCAAACCCACCTCGACAACGGAACGTCGTGCGTACGACGCACTCGCCGACGGCTTCGGAGCCGGATTCAACGGCCCCCTGACCATCGTCGTCGACGCCAGGAACTCCAACGACCCGGAAGCCGCCGCCGCCGCGATCACCAAGGAGATCAAGGACACGGACGGAGTCGTGTCGGTCTCTTCGCCCCGGTTCAACCCCGACGGTGACACCGCCCTCTTCTCGGCCGTACCGGCCACCGGCCCGAACGCGGAAACCACCAAGGACCTCGTGCATGCCATCCGGGCGGAGCGCGCCGGGCTGGAGGCCGGCGCGGGCGCGACGTTCGAGGTGACCGGGAGCACGGCGATGGACATCGACGTCGCCACGGCACTGCAAGAAGCCCTCGTTCCCTACCTGATCGTCATCGTCGTCCTCGCCCTGGTGCTGCTGCTGGTGGTCTTCCGGTCCGTCCTCGTTCCCGTCAAGGCCGCCCTCGGCTACCTGCTCTCCGTGCTGGCCTCCCTGGGCGCGGTCGTCGCTGTCTTCCAATGGGGCTGGGGCGCGGAGCTCCTGGGCGTCGAGCAGACAGGCCCGATCATGAGCCTGATGCCGATCTTCCTGGTGGGTATCGTTTTCGGCCTGGCCATGGACTACGAGGTGTTCCTCGTCGCCCGGATGCGGGAGGCCTACGTGCACGGTGACCGCCCGGCGCAGGCCGTCGTAGCGGGCTTCCGTCACAACGCACGCGTGGTGGTCGCCGCGGCGGTCATCATGATCGCCGTCTTCTCCGGGTTCGTCGGCTCCTCGGAATCAATGATCAAGACGGTCGGTTTCGGCCTGGCCATCGCGGTGCTGTTCGACGCGTTCTTCGTCCGCATGACCATCGTGCCGGCGGTCATGGCGCTCCTGGGCGACAAGGCCTGGTGGCTGCCGCGCCGACTGGACCGCCTTCTTCCCCGGGTGGACATCGAGGGGTCCGGCCTCACCGCCGCGCCCGCCGATCCCCTGAGCGGAGCGGTGGAGCGCGAGCCGGTACGCACCTGAGCCCGGTCGGCGCCGGGGGAGCGAGGCCGTCATCGACGGCGTTGCTCCCCCGGCGATCGCTATGTTGTCGTCTGTGTCTGTCGTGGAGAGATCAAGATGAGTACGAGATGGCGCGACAAGGCAGCACAGCGACCGCGCACGGTGCAGCTCGCGGCGTTGCTGCTGCTGTTCGGGGCGACCGCGACCGGCAGTTTCGTCACCGGTTGGGTGGCTGAGGAACCCCTCGCGCCATGGCCCGGGATCCTGCTCTCCGCCGTATGCTGCCTGGCGCTGTTCTGGCGTGACCGGCACCCTCTGCCGGTACTGGGAGTCATCACGGTACTGACCATGGCCGAGGGAGCCATCGGCTACCTCATCACACCGCTGCTGATGGGTCCCCTGATGGTGGCGCTGTACTCGGTCGGCCTGCGCGCCCACCGCATCACGGCCCGCAACGTCTCCCTGCTCGCCACCGTGTGCATCGCTGTCACCGGCCTGTTCCTCGACCCCTACAACCACCCAGTACTTCTCGGCGTCGTCAACCCGGCAGCCTATCTCCTGCTGTCGGCTCTCCTGGGCAGCTACGTCGGCGTACGGCGTACCTACGCCGCCGAACGTGCCGAGCGGGCCGCACGGACCCGTGAGGAGGAAGCCCGCCACCACGTGGTGCAGGAACGCATGCGCATCGCCCGTGAACTGCACGACATCGTCGCCCACCACCTCGCTCTTGCCAACGCTCAGGCGAGCACGGCAGCCCACCTCTACCGCACACATCCCGACGAAGCCTTCGAGATGCTCACCACCCTCTCGACGACCACAGCCAACGCCCTGCGGGAGCTCAAGGCCACCGTGGGAGTGCTGCGCCAGGACACCGAACCCGCCGACAGCCTCACCCCTGCCCCGGGGCTCGGCCAACTGCCCGACTTGACGGCCGCCTACGCCGGCACCGGGCTCGACGTCGACGTCACAGTCAGCGGCCGGCCCCAGCCGCTGTCCTCCGGAGCGGACCTGGCCGCTTTCCGTATCATTCAGGAAGCGCTCACCAACGTCACCAAGCACGCGGTTTCCGGGCGGGCAGACGTCCGGCTCGTGTATCTCTCCCGCTCGCTCAGCCTGACGGTCTCCAACGAAATGTCCGCAGGGCCCCCGGCCTCCGGCGCACCCACGGCCGACCGCGGGTTCGGGCTCATGGGCATGAAAGAGCGGGCCCAGTCCGCCGGCGGGAAACTCACCGCAGGCCCCCATGACGGTGAGTTCCGCGTGTCCTGCACTCTTCCTCTCCAGCCCACCGACTGAGGCATCACATGACGATCCGTGTCCTGCTCGCCGACGACCAGGCCCTCCTGCGCAGCACTTTCCGCATCCTGATCGACTCCGACCCCGGGATGACTGTCGTGGCCGAGGCCGCCAACGGCCAGGAGGCAGTTGATCTCGCCCGCGAACACCATCCCGACGTCATCGTGATGGACATCCGTATGCCCGGTACCGACGGCCTTGCCGCGACCTCGCTCATCGGCGCCGACGCCACGCTCTCCGCCACCCGCATCCTGATCCTCACGACCTTCGAGGACGACGAGAGCGTCGCGGCCGCCCTCCGCGCCGGCGCCGGCGGGTTCCTGGGCAAGGACGTCACCGCCGAAGCGCTCCTCGCGGGCATCCGGACCGTCGCAGCCGGCGACTCGCTTCTCTCCCCGGCCGCCACCAGATCCCTGATCAGCCGGTTCCTGTCCGCACCCGAGCCCCGGCTCTCCTCACCCCGCGAACTGGAACTCCTCACCGGCAGGGAGCGAGAAGTCATGGCATTGGCCGCCCACGGCATGAGCAATGACGCGATCGCGGACCAGCTGGTCCTCAGCCCCTTGACCATTCGCACGCACATCCACCGTGCGATGACCAAACTGCATGCCCGGGACCGAGCCCAGCTCGTCTACATCGCCTACCAAACCGGCCTCGTGAGTGCCCGCCCGCCGCGTTCGACTCCGTGACCAGCCCGTGCGGGGAAGCGCGGTGCCGGACGGGCGGGCCCGGCATGAACCGAACGAGCGGCCTCAGCGCTTGATGCCCACGCCCGCCAGCAGACTGATCTGTGCGTCCGGGATCTCCGCCCCGTGCGCCGCGGATTCGGTGGACCGCCAGCGGTGGCAGCAGCAGATGCCGGGGTCGACCAGGTCGAGTCCCTCGAAGAAGCGGCCGACGTCGCTGTGCGAACGGAACTGCACCGGAGAGCCGGACTTCGTGTAGACCTCCGCGACCTTGTTCCAGGTGGGGGGATCGAAATCGGGCGTGCAGTGGTTCATGGCGAGAGCGCTGCCCGCCGGAAGCGGGTCGAGCAGCCGGTGGACGATGGCGTACGGATCGTGCGGGTCGGTGATGAAGTGCATCAGCGCGTTGAGGGAGAGGGCGATGGGCTGGTCGAAGTCCAGGACCCCCGAGTCCTCCACGGAGTTCATCAGCGCATCGGGGTCGGTGATGTCGCCCTCGACATAGGCCGTGCGTCCCTGCGCTGTGCTGCGCATGAGGCGTTCGGCGTACTTGAGGACGAGCGGGTCGTTGTCCGCGTACACGACGCGGGCATCGCTCGCGACGGACTGGGCCACCTGGTGCAGGTTGGGCTCGGTCGGTATGCCCGTGCCGATGTCGAGCCACTGGCGGATGCCGTGCTCCTGCGCCAGGACCCGGGTGGCCCGGTGCATGAACGCCCGGTTCTCGCGCGCGGTCACATAGATGCCGGGGTGGGCCTGGGCGGCGACCAGGGCCGCTTCCTTGTCGATCTCGAAGTGGTCCTTGCCACCGAGGAAGTAGTCGTACATCCGGGCCGAGTGCGCCTTGCTCGTGTCGAGACCGCGGCCGGCCTGCCTGGTGGTCATGTGCTCCCCTTCGTACGCGTGTCTGTCGGCCCGCAGGCCAGGGACGGGACCGGTGCCGTCGTCCCTTCCGCTCGCCGTCGGATCACCCGGCGGCCAAGTGATCGGCCAGGCCCTCTTTGACCCCGCGGACGAACGCGGCGATCTCCTCCGGCGTGTAGATCAGCGCCGGCCCGGCCGGGTCCGTGGACTGGCGTACGGCCACGCGGCCGTCGGCGAGTTGTTTCGCCTCGACGCACTGACCGCCGTTCGGCCCGCTCCAGGGACGTTCCCAGCCCTGTTCCCCGAGATTGCAGGCCGGCATGCCGTTGTAGACGCCCTCGTCGATGATCGTCATGAGTACTCCTTGCGCATGCGGTTCAAGAGCGCCCTGCTGTCTTCGGACGACGTCAGCAGCGCCATGCGGGAATGTGCCTCAAGATGGGAGACGACGTCCGCGCGCTGGTCCAGATAGACCGAGGCGGACAGCAGCTCGCTGTACACGATGTCGGGTAGTTCGGGTTCCTCGAACCGGAAATATGTGAACGGGGCGCACGCTCCGACGTGCGCGCCGGCGTCGAAGGGGACGATGTCGACGCTGACGTGGGCGAGTTCGGAGAGGTCCAGGAGCCGTTCGAGCTGCTCCCGCATCACATGAGGGCCACCCACCACCCGGTGCAGTACGGCTTCCTCCATGACCACCCACAACGTGGGGGCGTCCTCCCGCTCCAGCAGGCTCTGGCGGCGCAGCCGCAGCTCCACCCGGCGAGCGACCTCCTCCTCGGTGCCGTTCGGTATCCCGCCGCGCAGCACGGCGTGCGCGTACTCGGGGGTCTGCAGGAGCCCGGTGACGTACTGGGGTTCATACGTGCGAAGGGTCTTGGCGTCGGACTCCAGGCTGACATAGGCCGTGAACCAGCTGGGGACCGCATCGCGGTAGGAGTGCCACCAGCCGGGCTTGTTGGCCTGTTCGGCCAGATCGACGAACTCGTCGATCTCCTGGCGGCCCGCGCCGAAGGTCTCCAGGAGCTTCTCCACGTAGAGAGGCTTCAGCGCGACCTCGGCCTTCTCCAGCCGGCGGACGGTCAGCGTCTGCACGCGCAGAGCCCTCGCCGCGTCCTCCAGCGAGGCACCGGCGCCCAGCCGCATGTCCTGCAACCGACGGCCGAGAATCATACGCAGAACTGTCGGAGCGCTGGTGCTGGAACGGGCTTCGCTCACGCCCAACCTCCTGAGGAACCGTCAACATCAGCATTCTTACAGTGATTTGATGTTGACGCCAGCGTGATAACCGCGCTGCTGAAATTATCAGGGAGTCGGTTGCAGCATGACCTCCATCACGCGCATAGTGGGCGTGTGAGAGGTCAAGTCACAGCAATGACGCAGGATCCGGTCCGGGGAAGGCGCGTGATGTCGATGGACGTCGTCGGCACCCCGCCGCCGGGCGCTTGCTTCGGCGAACGCCTCTCACCGCTCGAGTTGCAGCCCCGCATCCCCTCACCGCGCCCCGCCCCCCGGAAGGCGCTGGAAGGCGACATCCGTGACTCTGTCCACCCCCTCGGCCCCGTCCTCGCCCCCCGCCTTAGTCAGGACCGTGCCGCGCCGGGAGTACTGGTTCGGCCTGCCCGCTCTGCGTACCAGCGCGAGAGTGGCCCGCGACACCGTGCGCGACCGGCTCTGTGCCTGGAAGCTTCCCGGCGACACATGCTGTGACGCGGTGCTGCTGGTCTCCGAGCTGACCACGAACGCCGTACTGCACACCGCCAGCAGTCGCGTCCTGTGCGGCCTCATGCTGACCGCTGACGAGCGGCGCCTGCGCATCGAACTTCACGACGAGGGCAGCACCCCGGTCCGCCCGCCCGAGCATCGAGCCGGCCCCGGCGAGGAGAGCGGGCGAGGGCTTTTCCTCGTCCAGCAACTCGCGGACAGCTGGGGCTCCGCACGCTCGACGCGGGCCGAAGGCAAGCTCGTCTGGGCAGAGTTGACGGCCCACTCCTGAGCCGAAGAAGCCGAAGAAACCGGACGCTGCCGAACACGGCGCGGTCCCGGTCCCGGCAGCGACAGTCCGGATGAAGCGCGGCCAGAACCGGCCGGCTGAGAACCGGGCCAGTCGCGCCGGCCTGCGGCAGCGACCGCACAGCCCCCACTGCGTCCCTTCGCGGGGCGGGCTCCCCCTCCTCCTCGATCCGTCTACAGAGGCGCATATGACTCCCCACGGTGAAACCGCTTCTCCCGTCGTGCTGTACGTATGCGCGGACCGAGCACGGGGCACGGCCGGGGGAGCCACGGAGCGCGCGCAGGAGGAAGGCCGCGCGTTCGCCCAGGAGCGCGGACTGACGATCGCCGAGGTCGTGACCGACACGTTCGGCGAGCCCGACCCTGCCCAGCGCAGAGGGTGGCGGCGTGTGAGACAACTGGCCAAGACGGGCGACGTCACCGCGGTGCTCGTCCGTTGGCCCAGCGCCATCGCCCCGGAGTCCGCACGCGAACTCCGGCACCGCGAGGCCGCCTGGCTCCACGACCAGGGTGTGCACGTCCGGTACACCTGGGCGCCCTTGTCATCAAAGGGCTGCGAAGCGGGTTGATCCCGCTCTGTGCTTCGTCGTCCGTCTTGTCAAGTGGCTGGAGGGTCGCCCGTCCGGGGCCCGATGCCGCCTGCGGACCCGGCGATTCGCTGACCGCCTGACCGCCTGACCGCCTGACCGCCTGACCGCCGGTTCGATCCGTCGAGTCGCGCGCTTTCCGGTACCACCGCTTCGTTGTCGCCGGCCGACCGTGCCGCGCTGTCCGTCGAGCGGCGTTCTGAGGTGTATCGGGTTCTCCTGACGAGCCGTGCCGGTGGGACCGGCCATGGCGGCCGTGGCGCGAAACTCTGAATGGTGGTTCACTTCTTGTATGGCCTACCGCAAGACCCCAGGTGAAATCAGCCGGCTGGAAGCCGCCAGGGAGCACCTCGTCGCCTGTGCCACCTCGGTGGTCTCCGAAGTGGGCTGGGCTCAGACGTCCGTAACGGCCGTCGCCGACTCGGCGGGCATCGCCGCCGGTTCCGTCTACCAGCACTTCGCGTCGAAGACGGCACTGGCCGTCGAGGTGTTCCGGCGGGCCGCCGGACGCGAGGTCGACGTACTGGGCGAAGTGCTCCAAGGACCGGGAAACCCCGTCGAGCGGATCGGCCGCGGCGTCGAGGTCTTCGCCCGCCGCGCCCTGGAGAACCGCGGGCTGGCCCACGCACTGCTCGCCGCCCCGGCCGAGCCGGCGGTCGGCGCCGAACGCCTCGACTTCCGCCGCCGCTACCGGGCCCTGTTCGCCCAGGTCGTCCACGAGGGCATCGAGGACGGCCTGCTGCCCGCACAGAACGGTGAGATCACCGCCGCCGCGCTCACCGGGGCCATCGGCGAGGTGCTCGTCGAGCCGCTCGGCACCGGCGACGAGAGGGCCGCGGACGAACTCCTCGCCGAACTCGTCGCCATGGCGCTGCGCTGCGCGGGCGCCCCGCCCGCCGCCCGGCAGCCCTGACCCGGACCGTGCGTACCGGCCACTCGTCCCGTACCTCCGTTCCCGTCACTCGTCCCCGACCTCCCGTTCCCGGCCACTTCCCCGAATCCCGTCCCCTTCCACCCGGAGGAATCCCGTGCCCGCGACCGACTCGCCCCGCAGCCACCCCGCCGCCCTGACACACGAAGTGACCAACCAGCCGCCGCCCTTGACCGGCCATGACGTGGCCGAGGACGCGGTCCTGCTGGAGGGCGTGCACCGCGAGGGCGCGCAGTGGCACACCGAGGAACTCCACCGCCTCGGCCGTCTCGTCGGCGGCGAGGAGGCCCAGGAGTGGGCCGACCAGGCCAATCACCACGAACCCGTGCTGCGCACGCACGACCGCTACGGACACCGTGTCGACGAGGTCGACTTCCACCCCGCCTACCACCACCTCATGGACACCTCGGTGGGCGCGGGCCTGGCGGGCGCGGCATGGGCCGACGAGCGGCCGGGCGCCCACGTGGCCCGAGCCGCGGGCTTCATGCTGATGACGACGCTGGAACCGGGACACCTGTGCCCCGTCTCCATGACGTACGCGGTCGTCCCGGCACTGCGCCACTCACCCGACCTGGCCAAGACGTACGAACCCCTGCTCACGAGCCGGGTCTACGAGGCCGGGCTGCGCGCCCCCGCCGACAAGCGCGGGCTGCTCGCCGGGATGGGCATGACCGAGAAGCAGGGCGGCACCGACGTACGCGCCAACACCACCACGGCCACCGAGGCGGCCGACGGAACCTGGCGGCTGCGCGGACACAAGTGGTTCACCAGCGCACCGATGAACGACCTCTTCCTCGTGCTCGCCCAGGCGCCCGGCGGACTCTCCTGCTTCCTCGTTCCGCGCGTACTGCCGGACGGCAGCCGCAACACCTTCCGCATCCAGCGGCTCAAGGACAAGCTCGGCAACCGCGCCAACGCCAGCAGCGAACCCGAGTTCGACGACACGGTGGCCTGGCTCGTCGGCACCGAAGGCAAGGGCGTACGCACCATCATTGAAATGGTGACCATGACCCGGCTGGACTGCGTCCTCGGCTCCGCGGCCGGCACCCGCGCCGCACTCGCCCAAGCCGCCCACCACGTACGACACCGAGCGGTCTTCGGCGCCAAACTGATCGACCAGCCCCTGATGCGCAACGTGATCGGCGACCTGTCCGTGGAGTCCGAGGCCGCCACCACACTCGCGCTGCGTCTGGCCGGCGCCGCCGACCGGGCCCAGCGGGGCGACGCCGGGGAGCGTGCGTTCCTGCGGCTCGCCACGGCCGTCGGCAAGTACTGGGTGTGCAAACGCCAGCCCGCAGCGGTCGCCGAGGCGCTGGAATGCCTGGGCGGAAACGGCTATGACGAAGCATCAGGAATGCCCCGCCTCTACCGGGAGGCCCCGCTCAACGGAATCTGGGAGGGCTCGGGCAACGTGAACGCCCTCGACCTGCTGCGGGCGCTTGCGCGCGAACCCGAGTCCTTCGACGCCTTCCGCACCGAGATCGAGGCGGCCTCGGGCGCCGACCGGCGACTGGACACGGCCTGGCAGGAGCTGCGCGGTGAACTCGTCCTCACCGAGGACGCTCCGCTGCGCGCCCGCCGTCTCATCGAGCGCGCGGCGCTCGTGCTCCAGGGCTCCCTCCTCGTCCGGCACGCGCCGGCCGCCGTCTCCGACGCGTTCTGCGCGTCCCGGCTGGACGGGGACCGGGGGCTGGCGTTCGGCACCCTCGCGCCGGGCACGGATTTCGCCGGGCTGCTGGAGCGGCTCCCCGCCTGACTCCGCAACGGTGAGAGGCCGTTACGCGGCCTGTACCTCGTCGGACTTCTGCGGCGGCGGGTGCGCGGACGGGCTCAGCGCGCCGGTGCCGGAGAGGCGCGAGCGTCGGTGCCGGAGAGGCGCGAGCGTCGGTGCCGGAGAGGCGCGAGCGTCGGCCCCCGCCCCCGTGTCCCAGTAGAACGGACGGATCTCGGTGATCCTGGGCAGGGAAACGGCGAGGACGATCCGTTCCTCTCAGCTCTGCGGGACGTCCTTGACGAAGACGATCCCGTCGAATCCTGCCAGGTGGGCCGGGTCAAGTGGGGCGTAGCCGAAGTAAGGGGACACCCGAGGGTCGGGACCCGTGTCGCCGAGGGCGGTGGCCAGCCGGGGAGCGTCGACGACGCAGGGGTTGTCCGGGAGCGCGTACAGGAGCCCCTCGACCGTGTCCGGCGGCGGGGTGCCCACTCCCTGGTGCCGGATCGTACCGAGCGCCGTGGCCAGGAAGGCGTACTCCTCACCGAGGCTTGCGCTCACCAGCGCGCCGGCGCTCCACCACTCCAGCGGCAGGCCACCCATCCGCATCGTGCTCCTGGCCCGCTGGAGATGACCGTTGTGGGCGTGGACCAGTGCCGGGCCCTGTTCCGCGATGGCGAGCAGGTTGGCCGCCATCATCGAGTCCCGCAGGCTCACCAGCCACGCCAAGCGGCTCGGCGACGTATCGGCCATCCAGAAGTGGTACCGCAGCAGCCCGGTGGCGGTGCGCCCGTACAGGCGCGCCCGGTCCCAGGCGTGCCGCGAGGCCGCCGTGATCAGGTGCGGTGCCTGCGCGTCGAGCAGCGCCACCAGATCGTCGGCGAGCAGACGCAGCTCCCTGGCCTCGTCCGACTGTCCGACGGACCGGGCCGGGTCCCTCATCGCGGCGGGATCGGTCCACCGGGCGTCGGCGCCGAGCAGTCGGTCGAGCATCTCCGCGGTGCAGGGGAGCAGGCCCGCGTCCACCTGGGCCGAGAGACAGCCATGGAGCGCCGTGAGTGCTTCCCGGGGGCTCGCGGCGCCGGTGATCTCCAGCGGACCGTCGAAACCGGCGAAGCGGATCCGCTCGGCCGCGGGCAGGCCTTCGTTGTGGGCGCGCATCCAGCGCACGAGTTCGCGGTTGGCGGCCGAGGCGCCCCAGCCATGGCTGAATCCATTCTCCATGGCCTCGTCGAGAGTGCCCGTGCCCGAGGTGACATAGCCGTCCACGACCAGGCCCATCACACAGTCGCTCTCGAGCGCGACGGTCCGGTAGCCCTCCTGCTCGACGAGCTGACGGAAGAGCTTGTTGCGCACGTCGAGCAGAGCGTCCTCGCCATGGGTGGGCTCGCCCAGAGCGAGCAGCCGAGGCCGGGCCGGGAGCAGCTTCATGACGGCGGAGGCCTCGACGGCATGGGTGATGTCCTTGATGTCAGTAGCCATGCCTTCAACGGTATCGTTGAACCCTCGGTTGAGACTTTCCCGCGATATCGGCAGGACAATGAGGCAGAACCTTCAAAACAGTGAGCGGCTCAGGCCGGTTGACCTGGCGCGCGGGCACGGCCTGTCCACGCAGGCGGTCAGGAACTACGAGGAGGCCGGCATCCTTCCGGCCGCCGGCCGCACCCCCCACGGCTACCGCACCTACACCCCGCTGCACGCGAGCGCCCTGAGCGCATTTCTCGCCCTGGTGCCCGGCCACGGCCACCGGACGGCGACGTCGATCATGCGGGCGGTGAACGAGGGCGCGGTCGACGAGGCGTTCCACCTCATCGACGAGAGCCACGCACAGCTGCTCGACGACCGCCGGACCCTCCAGGCGGTGGAGAGCGCCCTCCGTGACCTGGAGCCCATGCCGGCGTCCGAGCCCGGTACGGGCGCCGGCATGGGCTCGGCCCCCGGGTCCGGCGGCACGTTCATCGGGCCCCTCGCGGGGAAGCTCGGAATCCGGCCCGCGACGCTGCGCAAATGGGAGGGAGCCGGGCTGGTGAGCCCGCGCCGCGACCCGCTGACCGGGTACCGCGTCTACGACGACGCCGATGTGCGGGACGCCCGGCTGGCTCACCAGCTGAGGCGGGGCGGCTACCTGCTGGAGCAGATCGCCCCGCTGATCGCCCAGGTACGGGCGGCCGGCGGGCTGGAGCCGCTGGAGGCCGCGCTGGTGGACTGGCGCGGCCGGCTGTCCACCCGGGGGCGGGCGATGCTGACCGGGGCCGCTGAGCTGGAGGCGTACCTCCGCCTCCGCGGATGAGCCGCCGGTCGCCGGTCGGAGAGGGCGAAGGGCGGGCCGGGGGCGTCAGGGCAGCATCGCTCCGTTCCCTCCCTCGCTGTGGTTGACCCGCGTCAGCGGGTCCGTGCCAGGTGGCTGCGGGTAGAACCGGCCGGCCCAGCGCCGGAACGGGCCGATCGGGCCGTCGCCGGAGGCCAGCCGGGGCGGTTGCAGGTACTGCTTGTGATGCCAGATCGGGAAGTCCGCCGCCGTGAACTCGCAACTGGACCGGAAGATGACGCGGTCCAGAACCCGGGCGGCAACGCGGCTGACCGCCCGCGCGAGCGGGGGCGGCAGCCGGCCCGGCTCGGTGAAGGCGATGCGGTTCAACTGCCGGAACTGCATCCGGTTGGGCGCGATCGCCGTCGGCATCACCATCGTGCACATCCGTAGCCCGAGGCGAGGCGTGTGCACGTCGGCGTGGAGACAGCCGAGCCCGTATCCGTCCACCTCCACATCGACGGTGAAGCTGCCCAGGAGCGGCGCCGACTCATGGGCTCGCATGGATACGTGGAACGCGGCGTCGTCGTACACCACCGGCCCGCCGATCTCCGCCTTCTCCCAGCCGTGCAGGGTGGCGAAGTGCCCGAGGTCCACCGAGTTCTCGATGACCTCCTGGACGTTTCCGGCCAGCTCCCAGGCGGCCGTGCGGGCCGGCCGGTGGCCGATCTCGTGCCAGCGGGGGATCAGCCAGTCGGGAGCACGGCCGTCGTGGTGGCGCCAGACGAAGACGGCACCGTTGACCTCGTGCACGGGTAACTGAGTCAAAGCGGAACGAGGCGGCGGCGTGCCGTATCCCGTGCGCACACACGTGCCGTCGGGGCCGAACGCGAAGAAGTGGAAGGGGCAGGTGAGCTCGTCCCCGTCGAGCTTCGCCAGACCGAGATGGGCACCGAGGTGCGGACAGTACGGGTGGATGGCCCGTACCGCTCCACTGCCGAGCCGGTACAGCACCACGTCCTGCCCCGCCAGCGGCCGGGTCAGCACTCTGCCCGGCCGCAGCTCGTGCGAGAAGGCCAGTGCGGACCAGCCGCTCGGGTATGGCAGGGCGGCCGCACCAGCGGCGTCCGCCGGGGTCGGACCCTCACTGATGGCGCGCCCGTACTCGGGTGGCACTTCCACGACTTCCCCTTCCACGATTCGTCGCCCGGAGGCTGCCCCGGACCCCCGCGCGATTCCCTCAACATGCCGGACGCCACCCGAACGGGATCCGGCGCAGGATGAGTTGACGACGCATGTATGTGCCTCACGTCGTCGGACCGAATCGTCGAGAAAGTCCCCCCGCACGACCGGGGACTCGTCGCGATGCCCACCCGCTGTGTGAGGTCAGGCGCCCCAGCGCAGAGCGACCGTGTCACCCGCGTTGATCACCTTCCCGCGGGCCGCTGCGGCGAAGGCCGAACCGTCGACGCTGACTTTCCATGTGTTCGAGCCGCTGTTCGCCTTGCCGTTGAGGGCGGTGACCGTGCCCGTTCCCGAGGAAGGGGTCACGCCGCTCACACAGCCCGACGGAGTGGCCGTGGTCGCGGCCGAGTCCAGCACCGCGCCGAGAGTGGACGTGGTGCCGGTGGGTGTCAACGCGACGGAGCAGACCTTCAGCCCTCCCGCGCCGTCGTCAACCGTCAGAGCCAGCTTCGTGGCGGTGCCGGAGGCGAAGGTGCTCTGTCCCACCCACCGGGGTGCGCCGCTGGTCACCGGGACCGGGGGAGTCGCGGTGAAGCCGCCGCCCGCGACGGCACGCAGTCCGTCGATGGAGGCGTAGGCGGAGGGGGCGGTGTCGCCGGGCAGGTACTTGAAGCCACCCCCGGGGTTGAACTGCTGGGCTATCAGGAAGTCGACGGGTGTCTTGCCCGCCGAGGTGAGGAAGTCGCCGGTCTGCGGGTTGATGCCGCAGGCGTTGAGTCCGGAGACGGCCCAGCCGTTCGAGTCGGTGTTGACGCCGAACATGGCGTTGAACGCGCCGCTGCCCGTCACCAGCTTGCTCTTGAGGAACGACTTGGCCTGGCCTATGACGGTGTCGGTGTTCGCGACCCCGGAGACGCAGAGCGCGGCCATCGCGGCGCCGGTCATGTCGATGTCGCTCGTGGCGGCGAGCGCGGCCGGGTCGCCCTCGGCCTTGCCGAAGTTCCAGCCACCGTCGTTGTGCTGGTTGGCACGAATGCGGGTGACGAGGGAATCACGCAAGGACTCGGGCACGCGCTGAGTCCCGGCCTGGGTCCTGGCGCCACCGAGGGCGAGCGCGGCGAACACCGTCCCGTTGAAGTTCGCCGAGGGGCCGAAGTAACCGGGTTCGGCCGTCTGCCAGTAGCCGTAGATGTCTCCGATCAGATTGCGGGATGCGGAGACCCGGGCCGGGTCGATACCGGCCGCGTACGCGTTGAGGGTGGCGCGTTCGTAATCGGTGACCACCGGTGCCGCGGACGGCCAGCCCGCCGTGGCGAGCAGGGTGCGGTAGACGGATCTCGCGTTCTTCGTGGTGTCGCCGCCGGGCGTGACATCGACCGCCGCGGTGCCGGCCGAGGCGAGTGCGCTGAACGCCCACTCGTTCGACAGCCCCGCCGAGGCATAGGAACCGTCCTCCCCCTGAAGGGACTTGAGATACGTGACACCGTTCGCCTTCGAAGTGGCGATCTGGGCCGGCGTGGCAGTGGCCGCGGCCGGCAGGACGCTCAGAGTGAGCGCCCCGACAGCGGCGGTCGCCGTGAACGCGAGGCGACGTGAAATCAAAAGTCGGGACATGGCCTGCTCCTGGGATGAGGGGCGCGCCGACCGGGCCCGCGGGCTCCTCGGGGAGGCAGCACAACGAGCAGGCTGGCCGCCCGAACGCGTGGACCGGCTTCCTGTGGTGCGTCGCCGCTCGGGCATTCGGGCTCGGAACGGCCCCCAGCCGCCCCACTACCGCTGCGCGTCAGCCCCGGATTCTCACCGGGTTCCCCCAAGTGGCAGCCCCGGACGCTACCGGAGACGGAACGGTCCCGCCAGACGCCCCCGCACGGCCGCTGCGCACCCCGCCCCCAGGTCTTGACGGCGTGTCACCCTGCGTGCTCCAATCCGCCTGATACGCACTGAGTTCCAGGGGAAGCCGGTCAGAATCCGGCGCTGACCCGCAACCGTAGGCCCGGTTCCACCGGGCGAGCCGGAATGCCTGGACCTGATCTTCAGCGAGAAACGCCGTCGCGGACTACGGCGTGGTCGACCAGCCCCGCCTGCGGCGAACCCGTGTGCGACGAGGCCGTCTCCACCACGTACAGGTCCCCGCGGAGACAGAACGAGGGGGCCGCGGTGGGGACCGCACAGCAAAGAGACCGGCGGGTGGGGGCCAGGGCGTTCCTGCCCCTGATGTCAGCGGCATTCCTGCTGATCGCCATGTCCGTGACACTCATCACGGTCACCACCCCGGCCGCGGCCGACCCGCTCGGGGACTGCACGCCCACCAAGGGCGCGATCGTCGCTGTCGACTTCGGCCCCTTCGCGGGCAAGGTCGAGCGCGGCTGCGACACGACGCCGACGACCGGCTACGAGCTCCTCCACGAGGCGGGCTTCACCACTGAGGGCACCCGGCACGACGGCCCGGCCTTCATCTGCCGCATCGGGCTCGGCTCCGGTACGCAGTACCCGACGACGGGCCAGGAATCGTGCGTACTCACCCCGCCGGCCACGGCGTACTGGTCGTACTGGATCGCCTCGCCGGGCCAGAGCAAGTGGACGTACAGCCAGTACGGCGCCATGGACCGCAAGCCGAAGGACGGTGACGTCGACGCCTGGGTGTTCGGTGGGACGGACATCGGCGGCACCACGGGCAAGCCGACGTTCACACCGGACGAGGTGCGCGCCGGGGGCGGCGGTGAGAGCCCTGATCCCGGAGGCACGCCGACGGCTGCGCCCGGTGAGATCGACGTGGCTGCTGCGGCCGGCTGGGTGGAGGGCACGCTCAAGGACGGCGAACGCGTCGTCGACGAAGGTGCCGAGGCCCCGAACTACCTGCTGACCACCGAGGCCGCCTACGCTCTCGCGGCCGCGGACAGCGACAGCGCGAACCTTGGCAAGATCAGCGCGTTCCTCGCCGCCCACGCCGACGACTACGCCTACGCCGCCGGCAAGGACCAGGCACCCGACGCCACCGCGGCAGCCAGGCTCGCACTCGTTGCCGAGGCCACCGAAGGCGACCCGCACCACTTCGGCGGACACGACCTGATCGCCGGCCTCCTGGACAACGTCTGCACCGCAGGCCCCGAGTCGGGCACCCATACCCCCGGTTGCACAGCGAAGGGCGACTTCCGCAACGCCTCGTACGCCGACGGCCAGGCGCTCGCGCTGCTCGCCGTGCTGCGCTCCGGCGCTGTTCCCCCGGCCGCGACGGCCGAGCGGCTGACCCAGCTGCAGTGCGACGGCGGCGGCGTCACCAGCATCCTGATCCGACCCGGCGAGTACTGCGACGGCGACCCCGCCACCACCGGACTCGTGGCCCTGGCCCTGCACGCGGCAGGTGGCCAGGATGCCGCTGTGGCCGAGGCCCGGACGTATCTGAAGAAGGCGCAGCGTGAGGACGGGGCGTTCCCCGGCTACACGGGCTCCACGACCGGCAGCGTCCACGCCACCGCCTACGCGGCCCAGGCACTGCGCGCGCTCGACGACACCGCACCGGCCGACGCGGCCGTGTCCTGGCTCTCGCGTGAACAACTGGACGGTGGCGGCTTCGGATTCGAGGAGGCGGCCACCGACCCGGCCCTCTACGCGACCGGCCCGGCGGTCCTGGCCGGCGCGGACACCGACCTCGCACGCCTGACGACGAAGAAGCCGGACCCGACGGACCCACCGACCTCCGCCTCCCCGCCGACCGAACCGCCGACGACCGACCCGACCCTCCCGGCCGGTGAAGGCCCCGACCTCAAGAAGGGCGTCGCCTACCTCACCAGGGCGGCCAACCTCAGGCAGGGGCAGTACTACGGTGACGGAACGGGCCGTGCGGACTTCGGCCTCACCATCGACGGCGCCTACGCCCTCGCCGCCACCGGCCTGAACAACGACAAGCTGCGCGGCATCGTCGACTTCCTCGACAAGGGCGGCAAGGACACGAGCGGCAGGACCCTCCAGGACTGGACCGGAACCGGCACGAAGTACGCGCTCGGCGGCTCCATCGGCAAGGCCGCCCTGCTCGCCGAGGCTGTCGGCCGCGACCCGCGCTCCTTCGGCGGCAAGGACCTCGTCGCCGCACTGAACAAGGCGGTGTGCGCGGGGCCGAGCACCGCCCCGGACCGCAGCTGCCCCGCCAAGGGGGCCTACGCCTACGCCCCTTCGGTCTTCGCCCAGTCACTCGCGGTCATGGCCCAGGTGCGTGCCGGCGAGAAGACAGCGGCACAGGAGCCGATCGCCTACCTGAGAAGCCTGCAACACGGAAGCGGGGCGTGGCCCAGCCTGATCCCCGCCACCGGCGACTTTGATGTCGACTCCACCGCCATCGCGGCCATGGCACTGGACCTGGCCGGAGGCGACAAGGCGGAGACGGCGGTCGGCAAGGCGCTGACGTGGATCGCGGGCAAGCAGCTTCCCGACGGCGGCTTCCCCGGCGCGGCGGGCGACTCCGTCAACTCCGCAGCCCTCGCCGTCCAGGGGCTCTCGCTGGACGCGAAGCAGTACGCCGCCGAGATCGCCAGGGCCCGCACCTTCCTCGCGGGCCAGCAGAACACCGACGGCGGGTTCAGCGTGGCCAAGGAAGGACAGCGCGGATCCGACCTGCGCGCGTCCACGCAGGCGGTCGGCGGGGCGACCGGTATCTCCTTCGGCAGACTGGAGCGGAGTCTGACCGGCACCACGGCGCAGCCCACGCCCGGTCCCAGCTCCTCCACTCCCTTGATCGTCACGCCCGATGACTCTTCCGGGGGCGCGGGCGGGATCGTCGACACCGGCGGCGGCTCCGGTGGGGGAGCACTGGCCTCGACCGGTGTGCAGGTCGGTGCGCTCGTCGGTTTCGCGGCCCTGCTCGTCGGGGCCGGGTGGCGCGTGGTGGTCGTGGCCCGGCGCCGGGCCGCGACGGGGGGCGGATATGAGCACCCCCCGGTGGCGCAGGGCCGTGCAGGCGGCCGTCGCCCTCCTGCTGTCGGCTGCCGCACTGACGGCCACCGCACCATCAGCGGGCGCGGATCCGCAGCCCATGGGGAGGTGCACCACCACATCCGGAGCCGTTCTCGCCGTCGACTTCAGCCACTGGGGCGGCCCGGTCTACCGCTCCTGCGGCACGACACCCACGACCGGATACGAACTCCTCAACCAGGGCGGCTGGCGGACCACGGGTACCGGGCACGACGGGCCGGCCTTCATCTGCCGCATCGGCTACAGCGGTCAGCAGGGCGGCAAGCAGTACCCGACACCTCAGCAGGACGACTGCGTGCTGACACCGCCCGCTTCCGCCTACTGGTCGTACTGGCACGCGGACCCCGGCGCCAACTCCTGGGAGTACAGCCGGCTCGGCGCCATGCTCTACAAGCCGACGCCCGGCAGCGTCGACCTGTGGATCTTCGGCGGCACGAACATCCAGGGCACCGAAGGACGCCCGAAGATCACTCCGGACCAGCTGCGCGCCCACAACACCAAGGCGACGGGCAACGTCGGCAAGCCGGCATCGACCGAACGCGCCCCGGAGCTGCCGCCCGGCACCGACACCGGCCCGAAGGCGCCCGAGCAGAAGAAGCCGACCCCGCCGACGTCCGCTTCCGCCACGGCGAAGCCGTCCAAGAGCCCGTCGCCCAGCGCATCGGAGCCCGCCTCACCGAGCCCTTCGCCCACCGTCCCCGTCAGTCCCGCCGAGAGCGCTTCGGCCACCGGGACCGGGGTGGTCGACGCGGCCCCGGCAGCCGACGCGAAGGTCGACTCCGGATCCCTCGTGCCCGTCGTGGTGGGCGGTTCGCTGATCGTGCTCGTCGGCGGAGCGGCCGTGTTCGCGGCCAAGCGCCGACGCCGCACGGAGTGACCGGCGTGCCTCACACCACCGTGGCGGCCCAGCCGATGTTCGGTCACACACCGGACATCGGCGGCCGTCGCCTGCCCCGCATACTGCATCCGGTCGCCTGGTGGATCTGGGCACTCGCCCTGGCCACGGCCGTCAGCCGCACCAACAACCCGCTCCTGCTCCTCCTCGTGCTCGCGGTCCTCGGCTACGTCGTCACCACGCGCCGCACCGAGGCTCCCTGGGCACGTGGCTTCACCTACTACCTCTACCTCGCGCTCACCGTCGTCGCGATCCGTGTCCTGTTCCGGGCCGTGTTCGCCACCGGAATCACCCCGCGCGACCACTTCCTCTTCTCCCTCCCGCACATCCCGACCCCCGACTGGTACGCGGGCATCCAGCTCGGCGGCCCCGTCTCGCTGGAGGCACTGCTCTCGGCCGCCACCGACGGGCTGCGCCTGGCCTGCATGCTCTGCTGCATCGGCGCGGCCAACACCCTCGCCAACCCCAAGCGCGCCCTGCGGATCCTGCCCGGCGCACTCCACGAACTCGGTGTCGCCGTCACCGTCGCGATCAGCGTCGCCCCCCAACTCGTGCAGAGCGTCCAACGGGTGGCTCGCGCGCGCAGGCTCAGGGCTGGACGCAGCAAGGGGCTCAAGGCGCTGCGAGGCATCGTCGTTCCCGTCCTGGAGGACGCCCTCGAACGTTCCCTGCGCCTGGCAGCCGGCATGGACTCCCGGGGCTACGGCCGTGCGGGCACGGCCACCCGCCGCTCCCGCCGCGTCACCGGGGCGCTCATGCTCCTGGGGATGTGCGGCCTGTGCGCCGGGGCCTACGGGCTGCTCGACGCGACCACCCCCGCCTTCCTCGGCCTCCCCGCCATGGCGGTGGGCGCCCTGCTGTGCGTGGCGGGCCTGCGTCTGGGCGGACGGAGGGTGACCCGGACCACGTACCGGCCCGATCCCTGGCTGCTGCCCGAATGGGCTGTAGCCGGAGCGGGCGTACTCTCCGCGGTCCTGCTCCTCGCCAACGTGGGCTACAACGCGGCCGAGCTCAACCCCTCCATCTATCCGCTCAGTTGGCCGACGCTTCCGCTGGTGCCGACGTTCGCGATCCTGCTCGCCGGGACCGCCGGATTCCTCGCGCCGCCACCGGCGCCGCCCCACCCGGTCGTTCCACCGCAGCGCACCGAGAAAGCCGAAGCCACGTGATCACCTTCGACCAGGTCACCATCCAGTACGACGGCACGGCCGAACCCGCCCTTCGCGAGGTCGACCTCACCATCGAGGAGGGCGAGCTCTGCCTCGTCGTCGGACACACCGGCGTCGGCAAGTCCACCCTCCTGGGCGCCGTCAACGGCCTCGTGCCCCACTTCACCGGCGGCACCCTCCACGGCCGTGTCACCGTCGACGGCCGGGACACCGCTCACCATCCGCCCAGGGAACTCGCGGACGTGGTCGGCGTGGTGGGACAGGACCCGCTCGACGGATTCGTCACCGACACCGTCGAGGAAGAACTCGCCTACACGATGGAGCAGTTGGCCATCGCGCCGAAGGTCATGCGCAAACGGGTCGAGGAGACCCTCGACCTGCTGGGTCTCGCCGACCTCCGCCACCGCCCCCTGCACGAACTGTCCGGGGGACAGCAGCAGCGGGTGGCCATCGGGTCCGTTCTCACAGCGCACCCCCGCGTCCTCGTCCTCGACGAACCCACCTCGGCCCTCGACCCGACCGCCGCCGAGGAGGTGCTCGCTGCCGTCACCCGGCTCGTCCACGACCTCGGGGTCACCGTCCTCATGGCCGAGCACCGCCTCGAACGGGTCGTCCAGTACGCCGACCGCGTGGTTCACCTGCCGGGCGACGGGCGCGTCGTGCACGGTCCCCCGGCAGAGATACTCCTGTCGTCCTCCATCGCCCCGCCGATCGTGGAACTGGCTCGTGCCGCCCACTGGACCCCCCTGCCGCTGTCCGTCCGTGACGCCCGCCGCGCCGCCGCCCCGCTCCGGTCCGGGCTGGCAGGCGTCACGCCCGTTCCGGTGCGTCCCGCCCCGGCACCCGTACGGTCCGTGCTGCTGACCGCGCACGGCATCACCGTCAGCTACCACGGCGTTCCCGCCGTCCGCGCGGTCGACCTCGACCTCTGCGGCGGCGAGATCACGGCGCTGATGGGGCGCAACGGCTCGGGGAAGTCCTCCCTGCTGTGGGCGTTGCAGGGATCCGGCCCGCGCAGGGCCGGCCGTGTCCGCGTCACCGGAGACGGGGGACCGTGCGATCCGCACGCCCTGTCGGCGGCAGAAGCGCGCCACCTCGTGGGGCTCGTCCCGCAGACACCGGCCGACCTCCTCTACCTCGAAAGCGTCAAGCAGGAACTCGACCAGGCCGAAAGCGAGTCCGCCCACGGCAGCGAGACCTCCGGGGCACGGGGCATCCTCGACCGGCTGGCCCCGGGCATCGCCGGCGCCACCCATCCGCGGGACCTGTCCGAAGGGCAGAAGCTGGCCCTCGTCCTGGCGATCCAGCTGGCCGCCGCACCCCGGATCGTGCTGCTCGACGAGCCGACCCGTGGGCTCGACTACCGGGCCAAGGCCGAACTGACCCGCATCGTCACCGCACTCGCCGCCGAAGGCCGTTCCGTCGTCATCTCCACGCACGACGTCGAGTTCGTCGCACGGACGGCGGACCGGGTCGTCGTCATGGCCGAGGGCGACATCGTCGCGGACGGCTCCACATCCGAAGTCATCCTCGCCTCGCCGGTGTTCGCACCGCAGACCGCCAAGATCCTCGCACCGCTGCCGTTCCTCACCGTCGACCAGGTGACCTCGGCACTCGCAGCGGACGCCCGCACACCCCGTGACACGGAGGACCCGGCATGAGCGCGGGCACCGCGACAGCCATCCGGCTCAACACCCGCGTCTCACTGGTCATCACCCTGGCCGCCTTCCTCGGTGCGGTCGCCTTCTTCTGGCCCTTCGTCGTCGCGCCCGGCACATTCGGCTCGAACTACGCCCCGCCCCTCATCTTCGGTGTCCTCCTCGTCCTCGTCCTGTGCGTGGTGCTCTCCGAGATGGCCGAGGGCGGCATCAGCTCCAAGGCCCTGGCCATGCTCGGCGTCCTGTCCGCGGTCAACGCCGCCCTGCGCCCCCTGGGCGCCGGAACAGCCGGTATCGAGACGGTCTTCTTCGTCCTCGTCCTGGCCGGGCGGGTCTACGGACCGGGCTTCGGCTTCACCCTCGGCTGCACTTCACTCTTCACCTCCGCGCTGATAACGGGCGGCGTCGGGCCGTGGATGCCGTACCAGATGTTCGGCTGCGCGTTCGTGGGCATGCTCGCCGGCTTCCTGCCCCGCGCCACCGGCCGCCGCGAAGTCGTCATGCTCGCTGGCTACGGATCGCTCTCGGGCTATCTCTTCGGCTTCCTGCTGAACCTGTCCTTCTGGCCGTTCTCCCTCGACCCGAACAGCTCCATCGCCTACCTTCCCGGGCTGCCCTTCACCGAGCAGTGGCACCGCTACCTCGCCTTCGACCTCGCCACTTCCCTCGGCTGGGACACCGGGCGGGCCGTCACCAACTTCGTCTGCATCGTGCTGGCCGGGCCGGCCGTGCTCACCACGTTCCGCCGGGCCGCCCGACGCGCCCGCTTCCAGGCCCCGGTGCGCTTCACCCCCTCCGGACCGGCGGCCCCCGACGGGAAGTGAGGGCCGGACGGCCGGGGTACCCGCGCCACGCTCGCACGCGGACACCCCGGCCCTCCGGCCCTTCCCGGGTCAGGAGGCGGGCAGCTCGCCGCGGACGGTACGGGCCGCGGCGACCAGGTTCTCCAGGGCCGCCCTGGTCTCGGGCCAGCCGCGGGTCTTCAGACCGCAGTCGGGGTTGACCCAGAGCCGTTCGGCGGGGATGGCCTCCAGCCCCTTGCGCAGCAGGGCGGCGGCCTCTGCGGCGTCGGGTACCCGCGGGGAGTGGATGTCGTACACCCCGGGGCCGGCCTCGCGGGGGTAGCCGTGTGCGGCGAGTTCGCGGGCGACCTGCATGTGGGAGCGGGCGGCCTCCAGGCTGATGACGTCGGCGTCGAGGTCGTCGATGGCTTGGACGATGTCACCGAACTCGGCGTAACACATGTGGGTGTGGATCTGGGTGTCAGGGCGTACGCCACTGGTGGTGAGCCGGAAGGACTCGGTGGCCCATTCCAGATACGCGGCGTGGTCCGCCGCCCGCAGCGGCAGCGTCTCGCGCAGCGCGGGTTCGTCGACCTGGATGACCGAAGTGCCCGCGTTCTCAAGGTCGTTGACCTCGTCGCGCAGTGCGAGGGCGACCTGTCGTGCGGTGTCCCCGAGGGGCTGGTCGTCGCGGACGAAGGACCAGGCCAGCATGGTGACGGGCCCGGTCAGCATCCCCTTGACCGGACGGTCGGTCAGGGACTGGGCGTACGAGGTCCAGCGCACTGTCATCGGTTCGGGCCGGGAGATGTCGCCGGCCAGGACCGGCGGGCGGACGTAGCGGGTGCCGTAGGACTGGACCCAGCCGTGCTGGGTGGCGAGGTAACCGGTGAGCTGTTCGGCGAAGTACTGCACCATGTCGTTGCGTTCGGGTTCGCCGTGCACCAGGACGTCGAGGCCGGTCTTCTCCTGGAAGGAGATGACCTCACCGATCTCGGCCTTGATCCGTTCCTCGTATCCGGCCGTGTCGACGCGGCCCTTGCGCAGGTCGGCGCGGGCCGTGCGCAGTTCGTCGGTCTGCGGGAACGAGCCGATGGTGGTCGTCGGCAGCAACGGCAGCCCGAGGTGCGCCCGTTGGGCGGCGGCCCGCTCGGTGTAGGGCTGGGAGCGGCGGCCGTCGGCGTCGGTGACGGCGGCGGTCCTGGCCCGGACCGCGGGGTCGCGGGTGATCGGGGAGCCGGCGCGGGAGGCGAGGTCGGCGCGGTTGGCGGAGATCTCGGCGGCGACGGCGCCCGTGCCCCGGGTGAGTCCCTTGGCCAGGGTGACGACCTCGGCGGTCTTCTGCTCGGCGAAGGCGAGCCAGCGCAGGATCTGGGGGTCGATGTCCCGCTCGGGTGCCGTGTCGAGGGGGACGTGCAGGAGGGAGCAGGAGGCGGCCACGTCGACGCTGTCGGCGAGGCCCAGGAGGGTGGCGAGGGTGGCGAGGGACTTCTCGTGGTCGTTGATCCAGATGTTGCGGCCGTTGACGACACCGGCGACGAGCCGCTTGCCGGGCAGTCCGCCGACGGCGGCGAGGTCTTCGAGGTTGGCGGCGGCCGGGCCGGTGAAGTCCAGGGCGAGGCCCTCCACCGGGGCCTTCGCCAGGACGGGCAGGGCGTCGCCGAGCCGGTCGAAGTAGGAGGCGACGAGCAGCTTGGGGCGGTCGGTGAGGCCGCCGAGGTCACGGTAGGCGCGGGCCGCCGCGTTCAGCTCGGCCGGGGAGCGGTCCTGGACGAGCGCCGGTTCGTCGAGCTGCACCCACTCCGCGCCTGCGGCACGCAGGTCGGCGAGCACCTCGGCGTAGACCGGCAGCAGCCGGTCCAGCAGGGTGAGCGGTTCGAAGCCGGCTGCCGCTCCGGGGGCGGGCTTGGCGAGCAGGAGGTAGGTGAGGGGGCCGACGAGTACCGGCCGGGCGGTGTGCCCGAGCGCGAGGGCTTCCCCGAGCTCGGTGACCTGCTTGGTGGAGTCGGCGGTGAAGACGGTGTCCGGGCCGAGCTCGGGGACGAGGTAGTGGTAGTTGGTGTCGAACCACTTGGTCATCTCCAGCGGCGCCACGTCCTGGGTGCCGCGGGCCATCGCGAAGCAGCCGTCGAGCGCGTCGGCGTCGACGGCCGCACGGTGGCGCCGGGGGACCGCACCGACCATGACGCTGGTGTCGAGGACGTGGTCGTAGTACGAGAAGTCGCCGGTGGGCACTTCGTGGATGCCGGCGTCCGCCAGCCGCTTCCAGTTGGAGCGGCGCAGTCCTGCCGTCGTCTCCCGGAGGGCGTCGGCGGTGACGCGGCCCTTCCAGTACCCCTCGATGACCTTCTTCAGTTCCCGGTTCGGGCCCTGGCGGGGGTAGCCGTACACGGTTGCTCGTGCTGCCGCGGCTGCGGGCTTGGGTGTCACGGAAATCTCCTTCGCGAGATGACTCCTGAACATCCCGGGGACGGGACACGGACGCGAAGGGATGACGTACCGGACGGATCTCGCGCACGCCTTCGGCGCGGACTCCTGTCTGGTATGTACGCCGACCCGCCCACGAGGTCACCGGGATTTCCGCACACGAGGGGTCGCGTGCGGGCAACGGGCAGGTCTTCGGACTCGCGGGCACATCTGCCGGGGGCAGACTCCTACTGGCCGTCGCTTCCCAGATCCGACCGGATCCAGTGCGTATGACGGCGGTCGTTCCCACTCACCGCTGCGGGGCAGTCCCGGAATTCCACCGGGTTCCCTCTTACGACGCGCCTGCCTGGCGGACAGGGCGAACCAGCTGCACCGGTCAGCCTAGACGGTCGTCCACCGCCCAGGCGCCTCTGTTCACATTCCGGAACGTGAAACGGGACCCCGGCCCCACGTTCTCGGTGAGCGTGATCCGCGCTCCTGTGGGACGAATGTATTGCCCAACCTGGAGCGGGCCGTGCTCCGTCGGAGCCGGGCGGCGGCCGAGGACGGACCGGGACGGACCGGCCGAGGCAACCGGCCAGGAGCGCGCGACCGCTCACCGTGGTAACCATCCGTCACCGCGGTGGCCATGCATCAGCGCCGGTTGACCGGGTACCCGCACCGGGCACGACGCCTATGGGAGGAAGCGAGAACACCGTGAACGACCTTCACCCGAAAGACCCCGGAACGAGCGGGGACCCGATTCCGCGTGACCCGCCCGATCAGCAGGCCACGGCCGACGAGGACCCCTTGGACGTGGTCGGCGGCTCGATGCGGCCGACGGCCGACGAGCACCCGGACCTGGAGATTCCCGATACGGACGAGGCAGGCACCGGCCGGCGCGGCGCTCCGCCCGCGGCCCCTCGCCATCCCGACCACCCCGTGCCCGACGAACCGTCCGGCTGACCCGGTCCCCGAAGGCACGCGCCGGACGAAAGCGTCTTCACCCTTGTGCCGACGGCGGAGGCCGCGGGCGTGGATCATAGACGCATGACCCACGTGGGGAGCGCCCCGTCGCTGTCCTCCCCGGCCCCGCCGGGAAGTGGAAGCCGTCCGGAACCAGGCGCGCGTCCTCCGGCTCAGCCAGATCCGGTGGCAGACCCCCTCGTGGGACGCGGACGCGATCAGGTTCTACGACCGGCTGGGCGCCCGCGCCAAGGAGAAGCGGCGCTTCTTCCTGTCCGCGGACTGACCCCCCTTCTGCTGCCCGCCTGCCGCTGTTTCGGCATCGGTGACCCCGTCGGTGTCCCCTGCGCCGCTGCTCGTTCGTCGTGAGGGTGAGAGCCCGCTGATTCCGGAGGCCGTGATGCAGTACGCCCTGATGATCTACACCGAGCCCGGCCAGGAGGAGACGCTGTCGGAGGAGGAATGCGAGGCGGCGTACGCCGAGTACCTGGCGCTGGCCGACGATCCGCGGTGCGTCGGCGCCGGGCAGCTGCAGTCCGCCGAGACGGCGACGAGCGTGCGCGTGGTCGGCGGCCGGACACTGATGACCGACGGCCCGTTCGCGGACACCAAGGAAGTACTCGGGGGCTTCTGCCTGATCGAGGCGGCGGATCTGGACGAAGCGATCGAGCTGGCGTCGCGCGTCCCGGCCGCCCGGCTCGGCGGCGCCGTCGAGATCAGGCCGGTGGTGCGGCGCTGAACGTGCTGGAGGAGGTCTTCCGGGACGAGTGGGGCCGGGTGCTGGCGTCACTCGTCGGGTACCTCGGTGACTTCGACAGGGCGGAGGACGCCGCGCAGGAGGCGTTCGCCGTCGCGGCGCGGAGCTGGCCCGCCTCGGGCGTACCGGCCAACCCGGGCGCGTGGCTGGTGACGACGGCGCGCCACCGGGCGATCGACCGGATCCGCCGGGAGCACATCCTTGCCGAGAAGATCCACCTGCTGCCCGCACCCGAGGCCGTCATGGACGAGTTCGACGACACCGTGATCAAGGACGAACGCCTTGAGCTGATCTTCACCTGCTGCCACCCCGCCCTGCCGCTGGAGGGACAGGTGGCACTGACCCTGCGCGCCCTCGGCGGGCTGGAGACCGCTGAGATCGCGCGGGCCTTCCTCGTCTCCGAGGAGACCATGAAGCGGCGCCTGACACGCGCCAAGAACAAGATCAGGGCGACCGGGATCCCGTTCGCGGTTCCGGGCGCGCACCTGCTGCCGGAACGCATCGACGCGGTCCTCGCCGTCATCTACCTGATCTGCAACGAGGGCTACCGCGACCGGGTCGGCCTCGGTGCAGAGGCCATCCGCCTGGGACGGGTGCTCGTCGCGCTCATGCCGGACGAGCCGGAGGCGCACGGGCTGCTGGCACTGATGATGATCCACGACGCCCGGCGGCGGGCCAGGTTCTCCGGCGAGGACCTCGTGCTGCTCGGCGACCAGGACCGGTCGCTGTGGGACGCCCGCCGGATCGCGGAGGGACGGGTGGTGCTCGACCGGGCACTCGCGCTGGGCGGGCGCGGCGCCTACGTCGTCCAGGCGCTGATCGCGTCGATGCAGACGCGGGAGCGGATCGACTGGCCCCGGGTCGCCGCGTTGTACCGGCGGCTGGTCGAACTCACCGGGTCCCCGGTGGTCCGGCTCAACCACGCGGTGGCGGTCTGCCAGGCCGGCGACCCCGCCGAGGCGCTGCGCACCGTAGACGGTCTCGACCTGGACGGGTACCTCTACTTCCACTCGACCCGCGGCGAGTTGTTGCGGCGTCTCGGACGCGCCGCCGAGGCCCGGGACGCGTACCGGCGGGCGCTCGAACTGGCCACCTCGATCCCCGAGCGACGGTTCCTGACCAGACGGATCGAAGAAATCTGACCCGGACTGTCCCCTGGACGGGTCCTCGTTCGTCGCTTCGGCAGGAGGACGTACCAGCGGTCATGCCCACGGCGGTTCGTGGCGGCCGCGCGGCGGGGCCCGCGTACGGGCAGGCTCCGCCGGGGGTGTCCCCGCCCGCGCCGCCCGGCAGCGGCACCACCTACCACGGAGGAAGCCATGAGTTCCGCACCGGCGACCGGCACGATCCCCGGCTACACGGCCGGCACCTGGAAGGCCGACCCGGCGCACTCCGAGATCGCCTTCACCGTCCGGCAACTCATGGTCAGCAAGGTGTGCGGCCTGTTCACCGGCTCCGATGTCACGATCGTCACGAGCGAGGACCCACTCGCCTCGTCGGTCACCGCGACGATCGACACCGCGTCCCTCGGCACCGGCAACGAACGGCGTGACGGCCACCTCCGCTCCACCGACTACTTCGACGTCGGGAAGTACCCGACGATGGGCTACCGCTCCACCGGCATCCGCCGGAGCGGCGACGGCTGGGTCATCGACGGTGAACTGACCTGTCGCGGTGTCACCCGGAAGGTGTCACTGGCCGTCGGGTCGAACGGGTTCGGCCCGGCCGAGTCCGGTGCGCGGCGGGCCCGCTTCTCCGCGACCACGCGGATCAGCCGCCGTGACTTCGGCCTCCGCATCCCGATGGACGGCATCGGCGGCGTGGTCGGCGACGAGGTGTCGATCACCCTCGCCGTCGAGGCCGTCCTCCAGAAGTGATCCGGCCCGGACGCGCTGCCGCACACCGGCGGCCACGCCCTCGCCGCGATCCGCGGCAACCACCCGAATGCTCGTCACGACCCGAGGTGAAACCAGATGTCCACAGCCCGGTCAACCGACAACAGAGCGGCGCTCGGCCGACTGCACGAGGCCGTCAACCGCGGAGACGCGGAGCTCATCGAGAAGACGATCGACGAGCTGTTCGAGCCGGACGTGCTGATCCGCACGCCCCTGCCGGTCGAAGCGACGGGCGCGCAGGCGCTGAAGGAGGTGTTCACGACCCTCTGCCGGGCCTTCCCCGACCTCCACATCGAGGTCGACGACATGATCGCGGAAGGCGACAGAATGGTCTCCAGGAACACGGTCACCGGGACCCACCTGGGCGATTACATGGGCCTGCGGCCCACCGGAAGACCGGTCACCTACAACGAGATCTTCATCTTCCGCTTCGTCGGCGACCGGATCGCCGAGACCTGGGGAGTCGTCGACGTCCTCGCGCAGATGCGACAGCTCGGCGTGGCTCCCGGAGGGACCTCATGAGCACAGCGGCATGACCGGGGCGACGGACGTCCCGGTGCGCCCCGCTCTCCTCAGACCTCGCCGAGGTCCGAGGAGAGCCAGCGCTGCGGCCGCATGTGGATGACCACCTGCTCGCCGTGCTCCTTCCAGGCGAAGTCGACATAGCCGTCGACCTTCTCGGCGGCGAGGTAGCGCGACGACATCTCCACCAGGCGTTCCCGTGTGGCCGCGACCGTCGAGATGACGGGGCCCTCGACCGAGACGTAGCGGATGGTCGGTGAGACACGGTCGACCATCAGACAGAACCGGCCCGCCGCGGCGATCGCTTTCCCCTTGCGGGAGTTGAGCCCCGTCATGATCCAGACATCGCCGCCCGGCCGGTACTGGTACCAGATCGGGACCGTCAGCGGTGACCGGTCCTGCTCGGCGGCGTTCACGGCCAGCGCGGCGATGTGCGGCTCCGTCAGAAACTGCTCGCGCTCTTCACGGGTCAAAGCCACAGGGGGACTCCTTCGTGGGGGGTGTCGTGAGTTCTCAATGTTGCATTATGTAATGCCTGTGCCGGTTCGTCCTTCGTGTCGCGACGCGGGCGGTTCGTCAATCGCCCTGCTGCCGGAGCGAGGAGCGAGGAGCGAGGACCTGGGACGGGGGATCGGGGATCGGACGTCAGGGGGTCAGGACGATCCGCTGGCCCGGCGCGGTCGTGGTGTTCCACGCCTGTTCGACCTGGCTCAGCGGGATGAGCAGCGGGTCCACGGTCAGGGTTCCGGCGACGATCTGCTCGGCGAGGGATGGCAGTTCGGCGACGATGCCCGCGGTCGTCACGGCCCCCTGGCCGCTGCCCATGATGTGCAGGTTCGCCGCGCGCAGCAGGGACGAGGGCAGCGTGATGTTCTGGCCGGCCATGGACCCGATCTGGATCCAGGTCAGCGCCTTCGCGCGGTCGGCGCGGGCTGTCAGCAGTGCGGGCATGGCCTGCTGGGTGACCGGGCCCCACAGGTAGTCGATGACGACATCCACGTCCGCGGCGGCCTGCCCGAGCCGGTCGGCCACCGCCTTGTCGTCGCCGGCCAGGCTCACCGTCCCGTCGGCTCCGATGCCCTCCAGCAGACGGAGGCGCTCCGGGTCGCGGCCCGCGCCGATCACCCGGTCGGCCCCGAGGTGCCGGGCGATCTGGACGGCCAGTTGTCCGGCGTTGCCCGTGGCGCCCAGGACCAGGACGGAGCTGCCGGGCTCGAAGGAGATACGGGAGCGCAGCGCCACCCAGGAGGACATGCCGGGGTTCATGGCCGCGGCCACATCGGCCGGGTCGGTTCCGGGCGGCAGGGGGATGGCCCGGCGGCGGTCGACGACCGCCTGCTCCGCCATGGTGCCCAGGGCCGTGTCGGTGGCGACGAAGTAGAGCAGTTCGCCCTCCTGGGTGCGGCCGACCGCGTCGAAACCGGGGATCAGCGGCAGCGTGCCGTCGGAGGTGTAGTGGCTGCCGTTCGCGGCCGAGCGCACCCGGGGGTGCAGACCGGCGGCCAGGACGTCGACCAGGACCTCGTGGTCCCCTGAGGCGCTGGGGGTCGGGAAGCTCTCGAACCGGGGCGGGGCTCCGAAGGACCGTACGACTGCGGCGTGCATGGGGTTCTCCCGTTCCGATCGGGCTGCCGCCACCATGCGGATTGCGGGCATGGGGCGTGCGGCACGTACTGGATTCGACCAGATCAGGCTAGATTCGACCAGTTCAGGCTGCTCGGCATCCCGCGCGCCCGGCGGGGCGGGGCCGGTCGAACTCGACCGCCCGGTGGACGCGCTCACCGAAGAGGCGCCCGCCGGTCAGCGCACCCGGCTCACCGAGCTCGCCACAGCGGGGCGGCCGCAGGGGCGGAGGTACCCTCGGCGCATGGACGATCAGCATCTTGCCAACCTCGCGCACCTGCGCCGGGCGCGGGATCTTGTCGACCGGGAGTACGCGCGGCCGCTCGACGTGCAGGCCATGGCGAGCCGCGCGCTGATGTCGCCGGGTCACTTCTCCCGTGCGTTCCGCGCCGCCTACGGCGAGACGCCGTACAGCTACCTGATGACCCGGCGGGTCGAGCGGGCGATGGCGCTGCTCCGCGCGGGCATGAACGTGACCGACGCCTGCATGGCCGTCGGCTGTACCTCCCTCGGCTCGTTCAGTTCACGGTTCACCGAACTCGTGGGGATGACCCCGAGCGCGTACCGGGCCGGAGACCACACCGCAGTGCTGGCGATGCCCGCCTGTCTGGCCAAGGCGCACACCCGGCCGGTCAAGGACCAGCCGGTCAGGATCGGGGAAGGGGCCCCCACCGCCCCAGGAACAGGCGCGGGCGCAGGCACTGCCGAAGGCCCAGCGACCGGCGCAGGCGCCGTCTAGCCGCGCTTGCCCGGAGCCGCGTGTTCCCCGTCGGCGGGCAACGGCGGCCCGGAGCCGCGTGTTCCCCGTCGGCGGGCAACGGCACATGTGCGGGCCATCTCCCGGACGTGTCGGGTTCATCCGGAACGATCATGATGCGAGCGCCCGACCGATACATCCCGACCCGAACCGGTGAATTCATGCAGAAACGAACTGTCGCCGTCGCTCTGACGCTCACCGCCTCGGCACTGTTGTCGACGGCAGTGCCGGTCCAGGCGAACTCCTCAGGCTTCTACGCCACCAAGACGCCGTACGCCCCGCAGCAGAACATACGGGCGTACCAGCAGGCCCCCAAGGGGTTCGTCCCGGTGTTCACCGAGAACGTCTCCCGCCACGGCTCCCGCGCGGCGTCCGACAGCGAGGACGGCGACCTGATCCTGGCACTGTGGACGAAGGCGGCGAGCGAGGGGCAGCTCACCCGCGACGGCGAGCGATTCGGCGGCGAGACGAAGTCGCTGCTCGCGGCCATGGACAAGGTCGGGTACGGACAGCTCAGCGGCCGGGGCGAGCGCGAGCTCGCGGACACCGCCGCGCGGCTGGAGAAGCGGCTTCCCACTCTCTTCAAGAAGATCGCCAGGGACTCCGAGCAGATCAACGTCGTCAACTCCGGCAAGGACCGCGCCGTCGACAGCGGCAACCTGTTCGCAGCGGCCCTCGCCGACAACGACCCCGCCCTGAAGCCGCTCATCACACCGGCCAGGACCGACGCCGACCTGCTCTACTTCCACAAGTCGGCCGGCGGCGCGGAGTACCGGGACTACGTCGGCAACGACAAGCGGCTCGCCGCCACGCTCAAGGGGATCACCGACCAGCGGGCCACCCGCACCGCCGCCCGCAACGTCCTCGGGAAGATCTTCAAGCCGGCCTTCGTCCAGCGGATCGCGGCGGGAGAATTCTCCTCGATCGGTACCGCGACGGAGGCCGCGCAAGCGGTCTACGCCCTCTACAGCATCGCCCCGACCATGGCCGACGAGGGCAACTGGAACATGGCGCGCTACATCGCACCGCGTGACGCGCGGTGGTTCGCCTACCTCAGTGATGCCGAGGACTTCTACGAGAAGGGTCCCGGCTTCTCCGACAGCGACATCACGTACAGGATGGCGAACGTCCTGCTCGACGACTTCTTCGCGAAGATCGACGCCAAGCGGGCCGGGACGGGGAACGTGGGCGCCGAGCTGCGCTTCACGCACGCAGAGGAGATCATCCCGCTGGCCGCGCTCATGGGCCTGCCCGGCAGCGTGAAGGCGGCCTCACCGGCCAAGCCGTACACGTACGCCAACAACGCCTGGAGAGGCGCGTCGGTCGCGCCCATGGCCGCGAACATCCAGTGGGACCTGTACCGGAAGGGGAACAAGTACCTGGTGCGAATGCTCTACAACGAGAAGCAGACCGCGTTCAAGCGGGGCTGCGAGCCGGTGGCGAAGGGCAGCTACTTCTACGACGCCGACGAGCTGAAGCGCTGCTTCGGCCGCGTCACGTCCTGACATCCCGCGAACGGGAGCCGGGCCGCGGCGGTCGCTGGCGTACCCGCCTCTACTCCCCGGCCGCCGCGTCGTCGGAGGCGGCCCCGGCAGCCCCCGCGAGCACGGCGATCAGCCTCCGCACCTGCTCCCGGGGGTCCGGGGCACCGGACCAGCCCGTCATCAGGAGGTGATGGGTGGTTCCGACCACGGCGAGCGCGACCGCCGCCGTGTCGGTACCTGTCGCGAGGCGGCCCAGGCGCTGTTCGGCGTCCAGGTACCCGGTGATCGACTCCTGGACCGAAGCGAAGCCCGGCGCCCCGGCCTCCAGCGCCCGGCGCAGCCGCAGGGAGGCGGCAGGGCGCGTCATGGCCAGGCCCGCGATCGTCGGGCCGCCGGAGTCCAGCAGTGCGAGCGCGACATCGCGGAGATTCCCGGCCACCGTGCCCTCGCCCACCCGTCCGGGCAGCGCCTCGGCCTGCCGCGCCGTGTGCGCGAACCTGTCCAGCACCAGATCGGCGACGAACTCGTCCAGGCCGGCGAAATGGGCGTGCAGTACTCCCTTGGCGCAGCCCGCCTCGCCGGTGATCGCCCTGCTGGTCAGGGCGCCCGGCCCGTCACGGGCCAGCACCCGCTCCGCCGCGGCGAACAGCCGCTCCCGAATGTCCGGCATCGCTACTCCACGCGGTGACATGAGGCTCCTCCCGAGGTGATGTCGCGGCCCGTCAGGGCAACGGGGGTTGCCAGTATGGGCACGCGCCCATACTGTATGGGCACATGCCCATCATAGGCCCGGCGGTCCCGTACCCAGCAGGAGGCACCCGATGCCCGACATCGTCAACACCGAGCAGGCGCAGGCCTGGAACGGCTACGAAGGCACGTACTGGGCGCGCAATCAGGACCGCTGGGACGCGGTGAACGGGGGCTTCGACGAACCGCTGCTCGCCGCCGCCGCTATAGGCGAGCGGGACCGGGTGCTCGATGTCGGCTGCGGGGCCGGAAAGACGGCACGGCTGGCCGCACAGCGAGCCGCCCGCGGGCAGGTGCTGGGGGTCGACCTGTCGGCCCCCATGCTGGAGCGCGCCCGGGTGACGGCGGCGCGGGAGGGCATCGGCAATGTGACGTTCGATCACACGGACGCCCAGGTCCACCCCTTCGAACCCGCCGCCTTCGACGTGGCGGTCAGCCGCTTCGGGGTGATGTTCTTCGGCGACCCCGTCGAGGCCTTCACCAATATCGGCCGCGCCCTGCGCCCCGGAGGCCGCCTGGCGTTCATCTGCGCCGCGGAGGCCGGGGGCAACGAGTGGATCCAGGCCATGTCCGTGCTGCGGGACCACCTGCCCCTCGGGGAGTTCGGGGCGCCGGGCGGCCCGGGGATGTTCTCCCTGGCGGATCCGGACCGCATCCGCACGGTGCTCTCCTCCGCGGGGTTCGTGGCCGTCAGCCCGGTGGAGGTGGAGGCGTACGGGCACTGGGGGCGGGACGCCGAGGACGCGGCGGACTTCCTGCTGGACAGCGGCCCCGGACGCCATCTCAACGATCAGGTGGACCAGGAGACCCGGGGCCGCGCCCGCGAGGCACTGGTGAACCGCCTGCGCGACCACGAGGAACGGGGCGCCGTCCGGCTCCGCAGCACCGCTTGGCTCGTCACCGCCGGCCGCCCGGCGTGAACGTGCCCGGCCCGCCGGAGGCCGTGCACGCGCCGAGCGGTTGAGCGACCGGTGGTGCCGTCGCCGTCGCCGTGTGACGCGTGCCTCGCTTGCGGCCGGGAGGCGGGGGCGGCAGGGTTCGGGGGTGTGGCCACTCTACTGATCGTGCATCACACACCCTCGCCGAACTGCCAGGCACTGTTCGAAGCCGTCGTCTCCGGTGCGGCGGCGGAGGGGATCGAGGGCGTCGGGGTCGTGCGGCGCGCGGCACTCGCCGCGACGGCGTCCGACGTGCTGGCCGCCGACGGCGTTCTGCTCGGCACCCCGGCCAACCTCGGCTATATGTCGGGCGCCCTCAAGCACTTCTTCGACCAGGTCTACTATCCCTGCCTGGACGCGACGCGCGGCCGGCCCTTCGGGTACTACGTGCACGGTGGCAACGACGTCACCGGGGCCGTACGGGCCATCGAGTCGATCACCACGGGCCTGGGATGGCGCCGTGCGGCGGACGCCGTGACGGTGACGGGCGAGCCGGGCAAGGCCGATACCGAGGCGTGCTGGGAGCTGGGGGCGACGCTCGCGAGCGGCCTGATGGACTGACACCTCCCAACGGCGCCGTACGGCCACGAGCCGCCCAGCGACCCGCACATCGCGGGGCACGACTGCCCTGGCGGTGGCGGAAGAGGAGGGGCTCACCGTCGGCTGCCGCCGGTCCGAGCCGTCACGGTCAGTGGGGCCTCGCGGGTACGGTCCGAGGACGGGCCCGTCCCGACCGCGAACTCTCCCGGCTCCACCGCCCGCTCCAGCGCACGGGTGACGGAGGCCAGGGTCCGCGCCCCGAGAGGGAAGGAGACCTCGGCCCGCGCTCCGGGCGCCAGATCGACACGGGCGAAGCCGCGCAGCTCCCGTACCCGCGGCCACGACGTTCCGCCGAGCACCCGGCGCACGTAGAGCTGCACCGTCTCCCGCACGGGCCGGCCGCCCGTGTTGTGCACCTCCACCGTGCACACGAGCGGTTCCGCCGGACCATGAGGCGCGTCCGTACCGAACTCCTCCGCCGCGGCGGACGCGCGGGACAGCCGGGGGACGCCGTACTCGACCGACGTATAGCTCAGACCGTGACCGAACGCGTGGCGCGCGGTGGCGGGCTGGTCGACATAGCCGCGGTAGCCGTGGTCCTTGCCGTTGTAGAAGACCGGCAACTGCGCCGCCGAGCGGGGGACCGAGACGGGCAGCCGGCCCATGGGTTCCGCCGTGCCGAACAGCACGTCCGCCAGCGCGCGCCCGCCCCACGGGCCGGGATACCAGGCGCTCAGCACCGCGCCCGCCCGGCCGGTGAGATCCGGCAGCGCGTGCGGACGGCCCTGGACCAGCACCACGACGACAGCGGTCCCGGTCGCGGCGACCGCGTCCAGCAGGGCCGACTGCCCTTCGGGGATTCCCAGTTCGGCCAGGTCGACACCCTCGCCGCAGGTCATCTCCACGGGGTTGCCCGAGGCGATGACCGCGGCCCCGTTGGCGTCGAAGCGCGTCCCCGACTCCCGTGCGCTCGAACCGCCGAGCACCACCACCGCGACATCGGCGCGGGCGGCGAGGGCGACCGCCGCGGGCACGGCCGACAGGTCACCGCCGACGAGTTCGCAGCCCCGGGCGTACACGACCTCCGTGCCGGCCGGAGCCGTGGCCGTGAGGCCGTCGAGGACGCTGATGCCGGTGCCGGGCCGCTGGGGTGCGGTGTAGTCGCCGATCTGCTGCGGTACGGAGTCGGCGTTCGGCCCGACGACCGCGATGCGCCGGACCTCGCTGCCGAGCGGGAGCGTGCCCCCGTCGTGTGCGAGGAGCGTGACGGACTCCCGGGCGATCCGCTCGCTCAGCAGCTCCGGCCCCGGAGCCGGCGCACGCTCCCCGGTGTACGGCCGCTCGAAGAGACCGAGCCGGAACTTCAGCGCGAGGACCCGCCCGACGGCGGTGTCCAGCGTGCCCTCGTCGACCAGGCCGCGCCGCACCGCCTCCTCCAGGCGGGGGAAGCAGCCGTCCCACAGGCTCAGGTCGGTCCCCGCCTCCAGTGCCAGCGCGCCGGCCGCCACCGGGTCCCCGGCCAGCCGCACCAGCCGGTCGAGCGCCAGCCCGTCGGCCATCACCAGACCGGTGAACCCCCACCGCTCGCGCAGGATCCCGGTCAGCAGCTCCCGGTTCGCCGCACACGGGATGCCGTCGAACTCGTTGTACGCCGCCATCACACCCGCCGCCCCGGCCCGGACCCCTGCCAGCGCGGCTTCCAGATGGATCTCGTGCAGCTCGCGGGCGCCCAGCTCGGTCGCCGCGCTGTTGCGGCCGCCGGCCGTCGCCCCCTGCCCGGCGAAGTGCTTGAGCACGACAGCCGCCCGCTCCGGCCCGAACTGCCGCTCCGGGGGCCCCTGGACGCCGCGCACCAGGGCTTCGCTGAACCGTGCAGCCAGGTACGGATCCTCACCGAAGCACTCCTCCGCGCGGCCCCAGCGCGGATCGCGCACCAGGTCGAGCGCCGACACCAGCGCCACATGGCCGCCGCGCGACCGCAGTTGCGCCGCGGCGAGGGCGGCGGCCTCCTCGTACAGCTCCGGGTTCCAGGTGGCACCGACCGCCAGGTTGACCGGCAGCAGGGTCCCGTCCAGCGCCTGGAGGCCGTGCGGCATCTCCTCGACCAGCAGGACCGGGATACCGAGCCGGGTGTTCTCCACGACATACCGCTGCACGGCGTCGGAGACCCGCGCGCCGTCCGCCGCACCGATGCCGGTGGCCGCCGTCACACCCGACCAGGGATCGGCACGCTGCAACCCGTAGAGCGCGCCCATCCCGTCGAACGCGGCCACCTCGGCACGGAACGCCTCGGTCAGCCGGTGGCCCGATGAGGTGCGTGCGTACGCGTCCCACCCGTACATCCGCTGATTGACCTGACCCACCTTCTCGGTGAGCGTCATCCGCGCCAGCAGATCGCGCACCCGGTCGGCGACGGACGCCGCGGGGTCGCGGAAGAGCGGCTCGGTCATGGGTGGCTCACTTTCACGGTGCGGGTGTCGCGGGCGGGACGGGCGCCGGGTGGGCGGCGCGCGGGTTGTGGCGGTCAGCCGGTCAGCGCAGTTCGAGGACGCGCACCCCGTACGGGGCGATCACCACGTCCCGCACCGGGGCGCCGCCGGTCAGCTCGTGCAGTTCACCGTCGGCCGACGGGCGGACGGTCAGCTCCTCGGCCGACTGGCTCACCAGCCACACGAAGCGGGCGCCGTCCTCGCGGACCAGCGTGTCGGCGGCCACGTACGGCGTGCCGACCGTCACCGGCCGTGCGGCACCGGCCAGTTCGGCGAGCGCCGCGTACAGCCGGTGCGTCTGCTCCGGGTTGGCGCGGGCCGTGCGGGCGGCCATGTGCTCCAGTGGGTAGGTCGCCAGGACCGTACGGCCCTCGCCCGTCTCGTGGCGGAGCAGCGCCGGGCGGCCGTGCGCGTCGGTGGCGACGACCCGTGCGCCCACCGGGACGACCGGCAGGTAGGCGCGGCTGTCCTCGTTGCCGGCGACCGGGAAGGTCAGGGTCTCGCCCGCGGCGATGGAGCCGAAGTCCTCGGTGAACGTCATCTCCAGGACGTCGTCCTCGATCGGCTCCGCGACCCCGTAGGAGAGCTGGAGTTCGACGCCGAACAGGCCGTCCAGGTCGTGGAACCACGGGCCGCGCGTCGTCGGGTACTCACCCGAGCAGAACGACAGGTAGACCGTGGCGCCGGAGCGGGCCCGCTCCTCCAGCACCCGCCGGGTGCGGGTGGTCAACTGCCGGGTGGACGGCAGCAGATACAGCGCGGCGTCGGCCGGCAGCCCGTCCGCCTCGCGGGTGAGGGCCACGGGCAGGTCCGCGCCGCGCGCGGCCACGTACCCCTGGTGCAGCGAGGTGAAGATCAGCGGCCGGTCGGCGGGCCGGCTGTAGGGGTAGCCGCGTTCCAGGAAGGCGGGCACGACCAGGGCGGTGTCGGCGTCGGAGCGGCGGCACCGCGCGAAGTCGACCCGCTTCAGGACCTCGGCGAAGTCGGCCAGTTCCCGCAGTGGCTCCTTCGGCCGGCCGGCGCTGTCGGTGATCCCGAAGTGCATCTCGAAGGGGTGGTGGTCGTACGGGGACTGCTCCCAGAGGTCGTCGTAGTCCGTGTTGTTCCAGGCCATCCAGCCGGTGGCGCCACCGAGCAGCGAGTTGTGCAGGGTCTGCCGGTAGAACACCCCCGCGTTCGCGGCCGAGACCGTGTCGGTCGAGAGCCCGAACTCCTCCAGCACGACCGGCTGGCCGGTGACGGCGGCGAGTTCGCACTCGAACGCGGCGCGGTAGTGCTGGCGCGGCCGGTCGGTGTCCGAGCGGTACACGTGCGGCCCCACGAAGTCGACGTACTCGGCGGTGTCCCGCAGCGAGAAGCCGTTGTCGCGGCCCGTCACCTCGATGCCCCACGCGCCGTCCCCGAGCGACACGGGCTGGGTGCCGCCCGCCGCGCGCACCGCGTCGCACATGAACTGTGCCCAGGCGGTGACGACATCACTGGAGGGCGGATCGACCTGGTAGATCCGGCCGTAGCCCGGCATCTCGTTGGTGATCAGCCAGCCGGTGACCGCGGGATGGTCCTTGAAGCGCCGGGTCATCTGGGAGACGAACCAGGCCTGCCGCCCGACGAGCCACACGTCCTCGTACAGATCACGGTCCCCGCGCCAGGCCGGGTCCCAGTTCTCGCCCGACATGTGGCCGACGATGAAGGTGGGGACCGTACCCATGCCCGCCTCGCTGTGGGCGTCCAGGAAGTCCCGGAAGCGGTCGCACAGTTCCTCGTCGATCCGGCCGGGCTCGGGGTGGAAGTCGGGCCAGTAGAAGAACGACCGGGTCATGTTCAGCCCGTGCTCCCGCAGGACGGCCAACTCCTCGCGGACCGTCTTCGGCTCGTAGTTCCGCCACATCAGCGGACCACCGGTGCGGGACCAGAAGTTGGCGCCGAGCCAGGGGAGAACGGCGGAGTCATGGGTGAGCTGGGCGCTGTGGCGTCGCATGGTCGTGTCCTGACCTGTTCGAAGTGCGGGGGTGGATCGGTGCTTTGAGGCTTCGGGGCCCTCAGTGCGAGGTGGGCAGTGGGCCGGTCGACTCCCGGACGACCAGGCGCGGACGTCCGTCGAGTACCGGCGGGGGTACGTCCTCCCCGCACTGGATGAGCAGCGCGCGGGCGGCGGCCGCGCCGACCCGTTGCACCTGCTGGTCCACGGTGGTGAGCCGGGGGTGCAGCCAGCGGCCGAGCGGCAGGTTGTCGTAGCCCACCACCGACACGTCCCCGGGCACCAGGAGCCCGGCGCGCTGGGCCGTCCCGATCCCGCAGACGGCCATGGAGTCGTTGGAGAAGACCAGCGCGGTCGGCCGGTCGGGCAGGGCGAGCAGTTCCTCCGTGACGGCGACGGCCGCCTCCTCCGTGAAGTCGGTGTGCCGCACGGCGACGGGCCGCAGTCCCGCCTCGGTGAGGGCTTCCTCGAACGCGGCCCGGCGCAGCCTGGTGTGCACCAGCTCGGCCGGGCCCGCGACGTACGCGATCCGCCGGTGGCCGAGCTCCAGCAGGTGCGCGACGGCCTCGCGGACACCGGCGCCCTGCTGCCCGAGGCCGACGCCGGGCACCGGCGCCGCGGCGTCCGGTGAGCCCAGCAGCACGGCGGGCAGCCCGAGGCCGTGCAGCAGCAGCGGGCGCGGGTCGTCCGCGCGTGCGTCGGTCAGCACCGCGCCGTCGATCCGGCCCTCGGCGACCAGCCGTTCGTACAGCGCGCCCTCCTGGGCGATGTCGGCGACCAGGTGGAGGAGCAGACCGTAGCCCCGGGGGGCCAGTTCGCCCTCCAGGCCGGTGATCAGCTCGCTGAAGTGCGGGTCGGCGCCGAGTACGTCGGTGGGCCGCCGGACGACGAGGGCGATCGTCCGGGTCCTGGCCCGGCGCAGGGCCGTCGCGGACGCGCTGGGTGACCAGCCGAGTTCGGCCGCCGCCTCCAGGACCCGCCGGCGGGTGGCCTCCGAGATCCGGCCCCGGCCGTTGACCGCCTGGGAGACCGCGGCGGTGGAGACCCCCGCGGCGGCGGCCACGGCCTTGATCGTGGGCCGGACGGCTCCGTCGGCGCCCGCGCGGGCACCCCGCCTGCCGGTCGGAGCGCCGGGGCCGCGGCCCGTGGGCGGATCCGGCAGCCCGGACCCCGACGGCGTACCCACGACGCCTTCCCCGAGATGTTCCCTCACATCTTCACCGCCCCGTTCACGAGAGCCTGCTGCATGCGCTTCTGGAGCACGGTGTACACGACCCAGACCGGGACCAGTGTCAGCACGGTGCCTGCGGTCAGAATGCCGTAGTCGGTGCCGGTCAGGGACTTGAGGGTGGGCAGGGCGACCTGGACGGTGCGCTGCTCGGGATCGGGGCCGATGATGACGAGCGAGTACAGGTACTCGTTCCAGAACGTCAGGAAGTTCAGCAGCAGGATGGTCGCGATGCCCGGCATGCACATCGGGGTGTAGATGTGCCGCAGCACGGCGAAGGTGGACGCGCCGTCCAGCCGCGCCGCCTCCTCCATCTCGTGCGGGATGGTCCGCATGAACTGGACCAGGATCACGACCGAGAGCGGCATCGCCGTGGCCGGGAGGAACAGCACCATGAACGTACGGGTGTGGAACAGCCCGGTCGCGGCGGCGAGCAGGAACGTCGGGAAGAGCGCGGCGAACGTCGGCACCAGGAACCCCAGCGAGAACACCCGCTCCACGAACGCCCCGAGACTTCCCTCGGTACGGGCGATGGCGAAGGCCGCTGGGATGGCGAGCGCCAGGGTGAGTGCCAGCGCCAGCACCGTGACGAGCACCGAGTTGACGATGGCCGGACCCAGATCGGCGGAGGAGAAGGCCTCGCCGAAGTTGTGCAGGGAGAACGACGTCGGCAGGGAGAACGGACTCCCGAAGATCTGGTCGTTCGTCTTGAACGCCGAGACCAGCAGGTAGTAGAGGGGGACCACCAGCAGCGCCGCGTACAGCCAGGCGAGGACGTGGGCCGCCAGCCAGGACCTTCCGAACTTCATGGAACCGCTCCGATCAGTAGTTCTGGCGGAAGACGCGGCGGATGGTCAGCAGCCCGGCCAGACCGACCAGGAACAGGACCACACCGACGGTCTGGCTGTAGCCCAGGTCGGCCGCGATGAACGCCTTCTGGTAGACGAGGAAGGACAACGTTGTCGAGGAGCTTCCCGGCCCGCCCTGGGTGAGCAGCAGGACGTTCTGCGCCGAGCCGAACAGCGTCCACAGGAACTGAAGCATCGTCACGACACCGACGAAGTCGCGGATGACGGGGAAGTGGATGCGCCACATGGCGCGCCAGTGGCCGGCGCCGTCGAGCTGCGCGGCCTCACCGATCTCGTCCGGCACACTGCCGAGACGGGCGGCGAACAGCACGGCGGTGAACCCGATGCCGCTCCACACGTCGAGGACGATCAGGCAGTACAGGGCGGTGGACGGCGAGGCCAGCCAGGCGTCGGTGAGGGAGCCCAGGCCGATCTTCTCCAGAGCGCCGTTGAACAGACCGTCCGGGGAGAGGACCGCGTAGAACACCATCGCCTTGGCCGGCGTGGAGATCAGACCGGGGATGAAGAGCAGGTACCGCAGGACGCGGTGACCCGGCGGCTTCTGCGCGACGTAGTACCCCAGCATGTACGCGCACACGATCATCACGGGCAGTGCGACGACGAGTTGGGTGGCGGTGTTGCCGACCGAGTCCCAGAAGACCGGGTCGTCGAAGACGGTACGGACGTTGCCGAGACCGGCGAACGAGACCGGCTGGAGCATCCCGGGCCAGTGCATCGCGGCGATGACGAAGATGGCGACCAGCGGGCCGACCATGAAGACGAGGTACCAGACCAGCGCCGGCGCGGCGAGGACGACCCCGCCCTGCTTGCGGCGCGGGGGAGCGGCGAGGGGCGGCGACGGCGGGGCCGGCCGGCGGACCGACGCGCCGTCCGGGGCGGACGAGAGCAACGTCATGAGGGACTCGCAGAGGGCTCGGGCGCGCGGTTCAGGCCGTGCGGTAGGCGGATTCGAGGGCGGAGCGCACGGCGGTGGCACTCGTCCCCCGGGTGAAGGCGGTGCTGGTCGCCGTGATCAGCGGCTGGGTGGCCGTCGGCGGTACGTACAGGTCGGGCAGGAGGACCTGGCCGACCCGGTCGCCGAGCTGCTGGGCCTTGGCCACCAGGGGGAACTGCTTGCTGACCGTGTCCGTCACCAGAGCCATGTCCCGCCCGCTCTCGGTGATGAAGCGCGACACCACCTCGGGCCGGTACATGAAGCGCAGGAACTTCTCGACCGAGGACAGCTTCTTGACGCCGTTCGGGCTGATCCAGAAGCCGATGAGGGTGTACGAGCGCAGGATCGTCGGCTTGCTGTGCGAGGCGCCGGGGGCCAGCGGCCAGCCGCCGACATCGGTGTGTGCGGCGGGCTTCGGGGCGACCTTCGCGAGCGCCGAGGACATCGCGGACTGGATGGCCGCCGATTCGGTGTTGTACTGCGTGGTCATCGTGTCCGAGGTCAGCCCCTGCGCCTTGTCGGCGAAGACACCGGCGTCGCGCAGCTGGACGAAGTAGTCGATGCCCTCGCGGGCTCCCCTGCTGCCGCTGAAGTCGCCGCTCGTGTACACCTTGCGGGCCTCGTCGGGCGTGAGGAAGGTCTGGATGATCTGGGCCAGCAGCTTCTGCCCCGTCCAGTCGTTGCCGCCCACGGTGACGGGCGCGATGCCCTTGGCCCGCAGTTTGCGGGCGGCGCCGATGAGCTGGTCCCCGGTGGTCGGGACGGCGTCCACGCCGGCCCGCTCCAGCAGGGCGGTGTTGTAGGCGACGGGCCAGTTGGTGGCGAAGTAGGGGAAGGCGCGCAGCCTGCCCTTGCCGTCGGTCCACTCCTCCAGCGCCGCGGGCAGCACGCGTTCGCGCAGCCCCCAGTCGTCGAGGTAGCCCGACACGTCGACGGTGGCGCCGACATCGGTCCAGGCCAGCGTCTTGTCGTAGAGATTGACCATGACCACGTCCGGCTCCTTGCGGGCCAGCCGGGACGTTTCGTACACCTGGGGAAGGTCGTCGCCGTTGACGAGGTTCTTGACCCGGAGTCCCGGGTGCTCCTCGTGGAACTCCTTCACGACGGCTTTGTAGGTGGGAGAACCAGGCGCGGTGGTGCCGAGCTGGGTGTGCACGAGCAGGGTGCCGGGGTCGGAATCGGCCGAGGCGAGTGTGGAACAGCCGGACAGAGCGGGGACTGCGGCAGCGGCGGCGACGCCGGAACCGGCAGCGAGGAAACCGCGCCGACTCAGGGATGAGCGCACAGCGGGATGTCTCCAACCAGGACGTTGACCATGTGGTTAATCGATGTACCAGTGGGCTGCGAGAAACCTAGGGCCGCTTCCCGGAATGGTCAACCCCTCTGTGCCGGGGACGGCCGGAGCGCCTCACGGTGCCGGTGACGCGGGACGCCCGGCCGAACCCCCGCAAGGCGAACGATCGTATTGAACGCAAGCGTTCGATACGCTATCCGGCGATACCGTGACCTGCGGAGAGCCGCTCTCCGCGGCCGTCCGGCCTTGCCACAGGGGGATCCCATGCGTCTGCATGTCGACCAGCGCCATGAGCGGGTACTCGATCTCGTCCGGCAGCGCGGCAGCCTCCGGGTCGCCGAGCTGGCCTCCGAACTCGGCGTCTCCGCCGTGACCTTGAGGCGTGACGTGGAGACGCTGGCAGCCCGGGGCAGCCTGCGGCGGCTGCACGGGGCCGTGGTGTGGCCGACGGATCAGCCCGCGGAGGCGGCACGGGCGCCGGGTGCCGGGGGCGCGGTGATCGGAATGATCGTGCCGACCACCACCTTCATCTTCGCCGACATCGTGTGGGGTGCCCGGGAGGCCGTGGAGGCCCAGGGCGGTCGGCTGGTGCTGGGGATGTCGGGATACGTGGACACCGAGGACCCGGTGCAGGCGGACCATCTCCTGGCCGGCGGCGCCGAGGGCCTGCTGATCGCACCCAGCTGGTTCGGCGGGGTACCCGCCGACGGCCAGGAGAAGTGGCTGCTGGAGTGCCCCGTTCCGGCCGTACTGGTCGAGCGCTCCGCGCCGGCCGGCAACCCCGCCGCGGGACTCGACCGGGTCCGTACCGACCGGGCTCACGGCGCCGCGGAAGCAGTGGGCCACTTCGCCGAACTCGGGCACACGGCCGTCGCCGCGGTGCTGCAGGAAGGGCCGCACGCCGCGCAGATCACCGCGGGGTACCGGGCCGCGGTGGAGTCGCTGGGGCTGACACCCGTGCCGGGATCACCGGCCATCAGGGGGCACGGCGCGTACGACGAGATGGCGGAGTACCTGGTCGACGCGGTCAGGAACCGGGGGGTCACCGCGGTCCTCGTCCACAGCGACGAGGACGCGATCGTGCTGGTGCCCCGGCTCCAGTCGCGCGGCGTCAGCGTCCCCGCCGACCTGGCCCTCATCGCCTACGACGACGAGGTGGCCGGGCTGTCCGACGTACCGCTGACGGCCGTCGCACCGCCGAAGCGCGCGGTGGGCGAGCTGGCGGCGAAGCTGATCCTGCAGCGCCTGGCCGAGCGCGCGTCGGGCAGTGCGCCGACACCGCGCCAGCACCTCGAACTGCTGCCGGAACTGCGGGTGCGGGCATCCTGCGGTGCGGTCGGAACAACACCGTCCCCGTCAAGGAAGTAGTCGGCGCGTTCCGGGGCGGGCTGACACCGCGACGCGATCCGGCGCCGGGGCGGGCACCTCCGCCGGCCGGAGAGGGGCGGCCTGCGGAGGTGGCGGGGGCCGGCGACGCCGGGGAACGTCAGGCCGTGCGGACCTTGACCCGGTGGGTCGCTCCGTAGCTGCCGCTGAGGTCGCCGAACGTGAGGGTGAGCGAGGAGCCGGTCCGGGCGCCGGTGACCGCGGGGGCCTTCGAGAGGACGGACACGACCGGCCGCTTCCACGTGAGGGTCAGGCTCTTGACGCTGCGGGACGGGTCGGCCACCGAGATCGTCGCCGTACCGTCGCGCCGCTCCCGGATCTGCACACTCACCGGCGCGTCGGCCGTGACTGTGCCGACCGTGCCGGCAGCCCAGAAGTTGATCCCGGTGAAGCCGAGCGAGGGCACACGGATGCCGTGCTGACGTGAGGTGTTGGCGAGAATCCGCAGCCACAGCGGGTCGAGGGCGCGGGCGGCGGTGCGGAGCTCGCCGGCGCCGGGCATGAGGATGTACGCGTACGAGGCGTCCCGAGGGTCCGTTCCGTGGTCCTGCCACAGGGTCAGGTAGCGCCGGGTGAACGGGATTGGCGAACTGCCGGCGTTGATGTCCTTCCACGCGCCGGTGCGCTCCTCGCGCAGTGCGCTGATCCGGCTGCCGCCCGCCTGCGGGAACACGTAGCCGGCGTGCCCCTGGATGTGCGCCCACCTGGTGTGCGTCCGCGTGGTGCTCCAGCCCTGGGTGCCCGGTTGCGGGATGCCGTTGAGGGTGAGTGCGGCGGTGCCCGACGCGCCGAGGTTGCGGTTGTCGATCACTGTCTCGACGGCGGCGCCGTCGGCCGAGGTGATGCCCGCGCCGAGGCAGACGATCGAGTCGTCGAGCCAGAACCACGACTTCCTGGCGGTCATCGTGCTGTCGATGCCCCGCAGGTGCTGCCCGGTGGTGCCGAACTCGCCGTCGGTGGTGCCCCCCACCCAGGTGGTGTCCGGTTTCGGATTGCCCCACTCACCGCCGAAGCCGTCCGGAAGGAGCTTCTTCGAGACGGTGACGCCGGGCAGCCGGTAGGGGTCGGCGGTCGGCCAGAAGGTGTCCGAGTACTGCGCCAGGCCGTGGTCGCCGCCCCACCAGGAGAGCCAGCCCGAGCCGGTGTGGTAGCCGCGGGCGTGTTCGCCGTTGCCGAACTCGTAGTGCGCGATGCGGGCGGAGGCCATGCTGACCGACGCGCCCCAGTCATGGCGCCGGTGGGTGGCGCGGTCCATGTTGTGGAAGGTCCGGTGCTCGGCGGGCTCGGGTGAGGCCTTGACCGTGTCGTCGTCGAACAGCTTCTGCAACAGGGCCGTGTTGACCAGGCTCAGCTTCGGATTCCTGAGGGCGGGGCCGTAGGAGTCGCGTTGCAGCCAGCCCTTGACCATGGAGTTCCAGCGGGCCCGCTCCTCGGCGCTCACGCCCTGGCCGACGAGGACGACCGAGGCCATCACACTGTGCGCGCGGGTGTGGTCGTCCTGGGGGAGCTGGAAGGCGTCGGCCTCCGTCAGTCCGCGGCTGATGCCCCGGCTGGAGACGTTGTCCATCATCAGGCCGTTGTAGATGAAGGGGGCGATGGCCTTGTCGACCGTGTCGAGGAAGAGCTGACTGCCCGGGTCGTCCACCTGCCACGTCGAGTCCCGCAGCAGTGCGAACAGCCGGCCGAGGCCGTCGTGGAGGACCGCACCGTAGCCCCCGATGTACGGGACGTCGGTGTGCTGGACGAACGAGCCGTCGGCGTAGAAGCCGTCGCCGGACGTCACGTACGGGAAGACGGGGGACAGCGCGTCACGGCCCAGCTGGATCTTGGCCGCGCTGCCGCCGACGACACCGCGCAGGATGATCCCGCGGCACAGGTCGACCCGGTTGGCACCGGTGCTGGTGCCGGTGTACTTCGCCACGGCCGAGTCCGGCAGGAACCTGTCCACGGACCGGCAGTAGGTGGCCAGTTGCTCGGCCGACAGGTGCTCGTGGAGCAGTACGGCGGTGTCGAGGAGCGCCTGCGGCGAACCGATCTGGAAGTTCCACCAGTTGCCGAACGGCGCGGCGTCCGCGCTGTAGACGTCCGAGCACAGGTGGTCCAGTCCGGTGATGACAGCGTCGCGCAGGGCCGTGTCCCCGGTGCCCCCGGTGCCCGGCTGTGCGTAAGCCTGGGCCATGGTGCTCAGCCGCGTGAAGCTGTCGTTCATCCGGGCCGAGTAGCCGTACGACTCCTGGTCGGTGTCCGGGGACGGATCTGCGTAACTCAGGCCCGGCCAGAGCCGGCCCGCCGCCGGAGCCATGGTGTCCCGGAAGCCCGCCGCCTGGGTGCCGAGCGTGGCCAGCTTCGATCGGAAGGGTTCAGCGGTCGGGCTGAATCCCTCGCCGAGGATCAGCGTGCGCCACTTGGTGCGCAGCGCGGCGAACGCGTCGGCGGCCTCGGTGTCGGCCTCGGTGTCGGCCGATGCCTGGGTGCCGGGAGCGGCCGAGGCGGTGCCTGTCTCGGCCAGGCCGGCCGCGAGTGCGGTGCCGCCGGTGGCCGCGAGGAAGGTGCGGCGGGACCAGGGGGACGAGGGAGGGGGCGTCATGGGTGCTCCTGGGGCCGTGAGAGGGAGGAAAGAGCGCGCTGAAGTCAGCCGGTTTCTCACACGCATGCGCTCAACCGCTCAATAGGACCGGCCTAATTGATCGTTTCGATCGCTACGAGCGCCGCTGTCCGGTCCGCTTTGTCGTGGACGCCATGCTTCGTCTCTCCCTGCCGAGGCGACCCGCTCGCTCCCGGCGGCCTTCATGAACAGGCCTTCACCGGCGGCCGGAAGCGCTCCCGCTCCCTTTGGCGCCGAGGCCGGGCCGGCATCGGCGCCGGCTTCCCCGGTAGGAGCCCGGCGGAACCGGCCGCCGTCTCGCCCGTCGTCAGGCCGTGGCCTGCAGGTGCCGCTGTGCCCATTCCTCGAACGTGGTGAGTGGGATGCCGAGAGCGCGTGCGTACTCCGGGCGGGCGGGCTGGCCGACCACGTTGATCCGCTCGTGCGAGGCACCCATCCCCGGCATTCCGGCGGCGGACGCCTCCTGTTCCGTCATGTCGGGCGCGGTCAGCCCGGCGCTCAGGGCGCGGGAGAGGATCTCGGCGATATCCGTCATGGACAGGTAGTCGCTCGCCAGCTCCAGCTCCACCCCGTCGAACCTCTCCGGTGCGGCGAAGGCCGCCGCGGCGGCCGCGCCGATGTCGTCCACCGCGACGAGGGACAGCCGGGTCCCGGGCTTCAGCACGCTCACCAGGCCGCCCTCGACGCCGCGCGGGAACAGGAAGGCCACGGAGGGGAGGAAGTTCTCCATGAAGAAGCCCGGCTTGAGGAGTGTCCAGTGTGCGAAGCCCGCTTCACGGACCCGGTCCTGGATCCCGGCCTTCGTGCCGAAGTACGGCTCCGTCGCGGCCCAGCGGCCCTCGGCCCAGCCGGGCGCCGCCGTGTGCTGCCCGGCACCGGAGACGGAGGTGTGCACGAACTGCGGTACGCCCGCGGCCGTCGCGGCCTCGATCAGGTTGACCGCCTGGGCCGACTCGCCCTCGAAGCCGCGCCCCTTCATGTCGGGCATCTGTACCGAGAAGACGGCGCGGGCCCCCTCGGCGGCCCGGGTGACGGAGTCGCGGTCGAGCAGGTCGCCCGTGACCAGTTCGGCGCCGAGCGCTTCGACGGCCCTCGCCCGCTCGGTGGCCGGGTCGCGCACCAGCGCCCGGACAGGAACGCCCGCCGCGAGCAGGGCGCGCGCCGTGGCGCCCCCCTGTCGGCCGGTGGAGCCGGTGACGAGTACGGGCGCGGATGCGGATTCCGTGGACATGACGCTCCTCGAATGGTGTGCGGAGGCTAAACGGTGGACCCCGCCGTTTCAGGTTCGGTACGATACGGAGGGCCCCGCCACTTGGCAAGCGGGCAGCGGGCGCGGCGCATCGGAACCCAGGAGGTGGCGCCAGGACCGGCCGACGCGCGGACGCCCGCGCAACTACGCGCGCATTTTCGACGTCGCGGAGGCGGAGGTCGCCGCGCAGGCTAAGCGCCCTCACCGCATACGTGGCGTCCGTCCGTGGACTGGCCACCGCACTGGCACTCGACGGGGCGGACCGTCCCGACGCGGCCCATGTGAACGTCTGCTCGGTGAAGCTCACCGACGCCGCTGACCCGCTGCTCGTCCGCGCCACCCGGGACGGTGCGGTGACGCCCGGTGTGAGCGTCGCCGACCTGCTCGCGCTGATCGCCGGTATCGCCCCGGCGACGGAACACCACAAGGACTCCGCAGCCGAGGCGGACCGGCTGCTGGGCCTGACCATCGCGGGAGTCGGCCCGCAGAGGTGAGGAGCGAGCCCCGGCGGCCGGGGCTGCTCACAGTGTCACGATTGTCGCCTCGGTCGCCTTGACGCTGGTCCACACCGCGACCCCGTCGGCGAGGCCGAGTTCGGCGGCGGCGTGGGGGGTGATCTCGGCGACGAGATCCGGTGCCTGCGGTGACGTGATGAGGACACGCAGCCGGCTGCCGCTGGTGGTGATCTCCCGGACGGTGCCCGCCCAGATGTTGCGTGGGCTGCCGCCCGGCTCCGTGCGGTGCACGGAGACGGCCTCTGGTGCGATCACCGCGAGTGCGGCGGTGCCCGCCGGCAGCGGTTCCGCGATGACGAGGAGGCCACCGCCGTGCAGTTGGAGTCCGTCGGCGGTCGCGGTGCCGGGCCAGGCGTTGCGGCCGAGCATGCGCGCGACCCAGGGGGAGTGGGGGTGCCGGGTGACCTCGCCCGGCGGGGCGTCCTGGAGGACGTGCCCGTCCTCCAGGACGAGGACGCGGTCGGCGAGGGAGACGGCCTCCACCGGGTCGTGGGTGACGATCAGGCAGACGCCGCCGAAGCCGTCGAGGTGGGTGCGCAGGGTGTGCCGCACATGCGCGCGGGTGGTCTGGTCGAGCGCGGCCAGCGGCTCGTCGAGCAGCAGCAGCCGGGGCCGGGTGGCGAGCGCCCTGGCCAGGGCGATGCGCTGGGCCTGTCCGCCGGAGACCTGGGACGGCTTGCGGGCAGCCAGTTGCCCGACGCCGAGGCGGTCGAGCCACTCCTGAGCCCTGCGGCGGGCCTCGGCGCGCGGTACCCCTTGGGCACGCAGCCCGTAGGCGGTGTTCGCGAGCGCGCTGAGGTGCGGGAACAACGCGCCGTCCTGCGGCACCCACGCGACGCCGCGGCGGTGCGTGGGCAGGGCGCTGACATCCAGCTCGCCGAGCCGCAGCGCGGCATGGGCGCGCGGGGTGAGTCCGAGCAGGGCGCGCAGGAGCGTGGTCTTGCCCGCGCCGTTGGGGCCGACGACAGCGATGGTGGTCCCGGCGTCGGCGTCCAGCGTGAGCTGGTTGAAACCGGTGACCTCGGCGTGCAGCGGCCAACTGCCCCGTCCGGCGTCGGGCTCGACGTCGTCCGGCAGAGCCGTTCCGATGTCCTGCGGGGGGAGAGAGGCCGGTTCGTCGGCGGAGACACGCGGCCCGGTGGTCGCCGCGGTCGGGGTCCCGGTCCATCGTCCGCGCAGCCCGAGGAGGACGAGCATGGCGATCGCGAGCAGGAGGAGGGAGACCGAGGTGGCGGCCTCCGGGTTGTCCTGGAGGAGCAGGTACACCTGGAGGGGCAGGGTCTGGGTGGTGCCGGGGAGATTCCCGGCGAAGGTGATGGTCGCGCCGAACTCACCGAGTGCCCGCGCCCAGGTGAGCGCGGCTCCGGCGGCGAGACCGGGGGCGACCATGGGCAGGGTGACGGTGAAGAACACCCGTACCGGCGAGGCCCCGAGGGAGGACGCCGTCTCCTCGTAACGGGGGCGCAGTCCGCCCAGCGCTCCTTCGAGGCTGATGACCAGGAACGGCATCGCTACGAAGGTCGCCGCGAGGACGGCGCCGGAGGTGTGGAAGGGCAGGGTGATGCCGAACGTGTCCTCCAGCCACGGCCCGAGCAGACCGCGGCGCCCGAAGGCGAGCAGCAGCGCGACGCCGCCCACCGTGGGCGGCAGCACCATCGGCAGGAGCACCAGGGAGCGGACGAAGGTCTTGCCGGGGAAGTCGGTACGGGCCAGCAGCCAGGCCAGCGGCACCCCGAGGACCAGCGAGAGCCCGAGCGCCCAGAAGGAGACGAGCAGCGACAGCTTCAGCGCCTCGGTCGTCCCGGGGCTGGTCAGATGGTCGCCCAGCTCGCCCCAGGACGTGCGGGCGAGGATCCCGATCAGCGGCAGCAGCAGGAAGGCGATGGCCAGCAGCGCGGGGATCGCCAGGACGATCGGTGCGCGGGGGCCGGTGGTGCGGCTGCGAAGGCGTCTCATCGAAATCCCTGAAGCTGGAAGTGCCGTGCGGGCGACCGGGACCGAGGCCGGGCCGCCCGCACGGAGTGGTCACCGGCTACGGCTGCTGGAAGCCGGCGGCGGCGAGGATCTTCTGGGCCTCCGGGGTGGAGAGCCACTTCACGAACGCGTCCGCGGCCTCACTGTTCTTGGTGGCCTTCAGGGTCGCGGCCGGGTAGGAGGCCACGGCGTTCTGGGCGTCGGGGATGTCGACGGCGTCCACCTTGTCGGTGGCGGTGGCGGCGTCCGTCTTGTAGACGAGACCGGCGTCGGCCTCACCGAGTTCGACCTTGCTGAGGACGGAACGGACGTCGAGCTCCTGGGAGACCGGCTTCACCTCGATCTTCTGGGCGTCCAGGATCTGCTTGCTGTAGCGGCCCACCGGGACCTCGGGTGCGGCGAGCACCACCTTCAGCTTGGTGTCGGAGAGGTCCTTCAGGTTCTCGATCTTCTCCGGGTTGCCCTTGCCCGTGGCGATCACCAGACGGTTCTTCGCGATGACGGTCGGCGTCCCGGTGTCGGACTTCAGCCCGTCCATGGTCTTGGTGTCCGCGGTGACCAGGGCGTCGGCGGGCGCGCCCTGCTTGACCTGGGCGGCGAGCTGCTGCGACCCGGCGAAGGAGAACGTCACCCTGGTGCCGGGGTGTTCCTTCTCGTACGCCGCGCCGGCCGTCTTGAAGACATCGGTGAGCGAGGCGGCGGCCAGCACCGTCAGGTCTGCCTTCGGTGCCCCGGATGCGGAGGCGGCGGCGCCCGAGTCCTTCTTGTCGTTGTCGCTGCCACAGGCTGCCAGCGGGACGAGGAGAGCCGCCGTGAGGATCGCGGCTGCGGTACGGCGTCTGGTGAAGGCGAGGGACATGAGGGTGGGAACTCCTTGGGAACGCGGTCGGCTGGTGCCGCCCGAGCGGATGGTGGTGAGCCGCGCCGGGGACGGGCGACGCCGCTTGGTGGAGCTGTGGAGCTGTGGGGCTTGTGGGGCGGTGGCTCAGGTGCGATTGATGCGTACGCCGGTCGATGTGACACGAGCTGTGGTCACCCTGGCCTCGACATCGCCCATGGCGTGGGACTGCATGTGCCACACAATAGGTGTTTTGAGTTTGCATTTACAACGCATAATGCGAAGCTCCATAGCAGATGCGTTGTCGTTCGGAGGAAACTCCGAAGGGGGCGCCGCGCGGATACGCCGAGGTGAGAGGCGGTCCGCGAACGCGCTGCCTCCGCTTTGCCGGGCGAGGTGCCGGATCGTCCCCGCGTCTGCGGCAGGCGATCGGCCGGCTGTGCGGGAAATGTTTACAGTGAGAAATGCAGACCGGGAAATACCCGGCATTTCACCCTGAATTCGAGGCGCTTCTCCATGAGCATGAGCATCCGCAACCAGATCCCCGGCACCGTCACCGCCGTCACCGCGGGCGAGGCCATGGCCACCGTCAAGGTCCGCCTGGTGGGCGGCCAGGAGATCACGGCCGCGATCACGCTCGAAGCCGTCAAGGAACTCGGACTCACCGACGGGAGCCCGGTCCGCACGCTGGTCAAGTCCACCGAGGTGTCCCTGGCGACCGGTGCCGTCGAGGGTCTGAGCATCCGCAACCGGATCCCCGGCACCGTCACCGGGGTCGCCACCGGCGGTGCCATGGCCAGTGTCAAGGTCGCCGTCGAGGGCGGCGAGCTGACCGCGGCGATCACCAAGGACGCCGTGACCGACCTGCGACTCGCGCCGGGTGCGTCCGTCACCGCGCTGATCAAGTCGACCGAGGTCTCCCTCGCCGCGGTCTGAGCCACGGACCGGGCGCACCGTCTCCGTCACACGCGCCCCGCGGACCGTCCCGGTGCCACGGACCCCGTGCACCGTCCCGCCTATACGCACCGTGCCGGCTGTACGGAGACCGGCAGCACTCCGACCCACACGTGCGTGATGGCGCTGATGTAGCGCGCGCCGCACCGGTCGGCGGGTACCACCAGGTGGCTTCCCGCCGCGTCCAGCCCCCGGCCGTCCATCCCGGTGGCCAGGAGGACGGGCACATTGCCGAAATCCGCGTCGACCTCCGCCCACGACAGCACCGTGTGGTGCCCGTCGCCGCCGGTGACCGCCACGAGGTAGCGGGAGCGGTCCTTGCGCCCACGGGCGTCGAACACCGGATGGGCGTCGAGGACCACGTCGCGGAGCAGGGGCCCCTCGAAGCTGTGGTGCTGCGGGCCGTTGGTGGCGCAGTCGAACACCACCTCGGCCCGGTGCTGCTCCCACCCGCTCCGCAGATCCTCCACGGTCAGCGTGGCCGGACGCTCGACGTCCCCGAGCAGGTCGAAGGGTGTGAGCAGCGGGGGAGTCGTGCGGGGTTGCGCGCTGAGTCGGCTCATGGGGATCCCCAAATCTGACGGCCCGCAGGGCGGCTGTCAGAAGGTATGCCCAGCGGCCACCCCGCGAAATCGCGGGTACGAGGCAATATCCGCCAAAAGCCTGGCGTTTGTGAACCGGAACGATCGATACCGAGTGTTTCTGCCGCACCCCGGGTCACTGGCCGCCCGGTCGGCCGGACTGGGCGCGGGCCTGTCCGTCCAGGGCGAGCCAGACGCGGTCCCTGGTGAGGGGCAGCCGGGTGAACCGGATCCCGGTGGCGTCCCGCAGGGCGTTCGCGAACGCCGGCGCGACCGGGTTGAAGGGGCTCTCGCTCATCGACTTCGCCCCCAGCGGGCCGATCGTGTCGACGGTTTCCATGAAGCGGACCTCCGTTCGGGGAATGTCCGCGTACTGCGGCAGCCGGTACTGGCGGAACGCGGCGGTGGTGACCTCGCCCCGGTCGTTCAGCCGGACGTTCTCGAAGAGGGTGGCGCCCAGCGCCTGGGCGATGCCGCCCTCGACCTGGCCCCGGCACTGCATCGGGTTCATGACCTTGCCCGCGTCCGCCGCGTGCACGCTGCGCAGGATCCTGATCTCGCCGGTTCCCGGATCGACGGCGAGCCTGAACCACTGTGCGTTGAAGGCGACGGAACGCGGCGTCCCGCCGAAGTGACCGTCCGCCGCGAGTTCCCGGCCGGCCGACTGCGCCGCGGCGTGCAGCTCCTTCAGCGGGATGCGCGTGCCCCGGTGCTCGACGGCGTCCTCCACGAGGCGGCACTCGTCGCGGTGCACCCCGAGGTGCGCGGCCGCGAAGGTGAGCAGGGTCTCGGCGAGGGCCTGGGAGGCACGGAGCGTCGCCTTGCCGGCCACCACGGTTCCGGTGGAACCGAAGGCCCCGGTGTCGTGCTTCACGACATCGGTGTCGGACTGGCGCACCGTGATCCGGTCGACGGTGGTGCCCAGTTCACCGGCGGCGATCTGCCGGTGGACCGTGGTGGTGCCGTTGCCGAACTCCGCGGTCCCCACGGCCAGATCGAGGGTCCCGTCCGCCAGCAGACCGATCCGGGCATCGGCGATGTGCCCGCCGGGCGGCCCGGTCGCGATCATGGACAGGGCGGAGCCCTCTCCCACCAGCCACCCCTGCGGCGCCGCGTCCGCCGGCTCGGCCCGCGCGCCGCGGACGATGCCCAGGCACTGGTCGAGGCCGTAACTGGCGATGTGCAGGTCCTCCTCCTCGCCGCCCGGACTGATCATGGCCTCCCCCGGGCCGATGATGTTGCGTTCCCGGAACTCCAGGGGGTCCATGGAGAGCAGGCGGGCCAGCTCGTCCATGACCGACTCCATGGCGAAGACGACCTGCCCGAGTCCGTACCCGCGGAACGCGCCCGCCGGCACGGCGTGGGTGTAGACGGAGTACGCGTCCGCCTTCTTGTGCGGGGCGCGGTAGACGGCCATCGACTCGCCGACGCTGTGGAACATCACGGCAGGCCCGTGGTTGCCGTACGCCCCGGTGTTGGAGACCACCCGCAGCTGAAGCGCGGTCAGGGTTCCGTCACCACGGGCCCCGGCCTTGACCCGGACGTTGAACGGGTGCCGGGTGGTGGCCCCGTAGAACTGCTCGGCGCGGGTGTACTCGAGCTTCACCGGACGGCGCAGCCGCATCGCGGCGAGTACGACGATGTCCTCGACGATCATCTCCTGCTTGCCGCCGAAACCGCCTCCCACCCGCCCCGCCAGGACCCGCACCTCCTCCAGGGGCAGGTCGAACAGGGCACAGAGCGCCCGCCGGGTCAGGAAGGGCGTCTGGGTGCTGGAGCGCACCACGATGCGCTCCGGCCCCTCGTCCGGCCGCTCGAACCAGGCGACCGCGCCGTGCGTCTCCAGGCTCGCGTGCTGGACCCGCTGGGTACGGAACGTCTCCTCGTACACCACGTCGGCGGCGGCGAAACCCTCCTCGACCGAGCCGATCTCGCCGTGCGACTCGCCCACCACGTTGTCGAGCGGCCGGGCGATCCGCGCCTGCGCGCCGTTCTTGGCGTGCACGACCGGGGCGCCCGGCAGCATCGCCTCCTCCGGGTCGAGGACCGCCGGCAGCACCTGGTACGTCACCTCGACGCGCCGGCAGCCCTCCTCGGCGGCCGCCTCGCTGTCCGCGACGACCGCGGCGACCCGCTGGCCGACGAAGCGCACGGTGTCGTCCAGCACCCGGGTGTCGTCGGGGTCCTCTGTGGGGTGCTCGTGCCGGGCGGTGGAGTAGTGCCGTTCGGGGGCGTCGTGGTGCGTGAGCACCAGGTGCACCCCCGGCACGCGCAGCGCGGCGGACGTGTCGATCCCGGTGATGCGGGCGTGCGCGTGCGGGGAGCGCAGCAGCTTCATGTGCAGGAGGCCGGGGACGTCGATGTCGAAGGTGTACCGGGCGGTCCCCGTCACCACCTGGGGGCCGGCCGGGGCGGGCAGGCTGCGGCCGACCGCCGCGCCGGCGCACGGGGCCTCGACATGCTTCACGCCGCGCACGGCGTCCTCGATGGCGCGATAGCCGGTGCAGCGGCACAGGTTTCCCTTGAACGCCCGCGGCAGGTCCGCGAGCTGCCCGTCGTCCAGGGCCGCGGTGGTCATCAGGTACCCGGCGGTGCAGAAGCCGCACTGGAATCCCTGCGCGTCGAGGAACCTCTGCTGCACGGGGTGGAGTTCGCCGTCCGTGGCGAGACCCTCCACGGTCGTCACAGACCGGCCCCGCGCCCGTACGGCCGGATAGACGCAACTGTGCACCGGCTCCCCGTCGACATGAACGGTGCACGCTCCGCAGTCCCCCGCGTCGCAGCCCTTCTTCACCCCGAACCAGCCGCGTTCGCGCAGATACGTGCGCAGGCACTGCCCCGGGCGCGGCTCGGCGTCGAAGGGCTGCTCGTTGACATGGATCCCGAAACTCATCGTGCACCGCCTGTGGTCAGCTCGCTCCGGATCTCCTCGGCCAGGCGGAAGGCCATGTGCCGCCGCCAGGCGGGCAGTCCGTGGATGTCGTCGAACCAGTCGGCGTCGCCGATGGCCGCCTCCAGGGCACTTCGCAGGCCGGCGCGGTCCGGCGGCAGCGGGAACCAGAGCCGGAACGGGCGGACGGTGGCCGCGGTGACGGTCACGGCCAGCGAGCCGTCCTGCTCGTCGAGCACCCCGATCACCAGAGCGCCGGACCTGCCCAGGCCGTAGAGGGATGCCTGCCGGAAGGCGGTGCGCGAGGCCAGCGTCCGGGCGGGCAGGGAGACGGAGCGCAGCAACTCGCCCTCGCCCAGGTCCTTGCGTCCCGCGCCGAGGACGAAATCGGCCACCCGTACCCGGCGGAGCGAGCCGTCCTGCGCCTGGAGCAGGCACTCCCCGTCGAGGGCCGCGGTGAGGGAGATCATCGGGCCGGCCGGCAGGGCGTTGCAGAGGTTCCCTCCGACGGTGGCCATGTTCCAGATCTTGAAGGAGGCGAGGAACGCCCGGCAGCACTGCTCGAACAGCGGCGCCGCCCGGACCCGGCTCCGCCTCCCGTGGCGGGACAGCTGGGCGACGGTGCAGGTCGCTGCGAACTCCACGGAACCGTCGGGGTGGTGCGTGACCGGCTCCCAGCCCATCCCGCTCAGGTCCACCAGCCGCCGCAGCCGGGGCTGCGGCTCGGAGAACAGATAGGTGCCCCCGCCCAGCCAGGCGTCACCGGGCCTCCAGGGCTCGTGGGAACGGGCGTCCCGCACGTCCCGCACGGTGTTGAGATCCATGTCGTTCTCCGCTCCGGCCGCTGCGTCGTCGGCCACCGAGAACCTCAGTGAAGCAACGCGGCGGCCCCGCGCACGACTGGTGCACCACACGGAAAAACACAAGCGCCCGCACCACGTCCTGGAGGATCGACCAAGAGGTGTATCGATCACTTCGCCTTGCATTTACGATGACGGGACTCGCAATCGCCTCGTGAATGTGAGATGCCGGGTCCGGGCCCGGCGGTCGCGCAAGGAGCCACACCATGCACGTCGAACACCTTCTCCAGCTCGAATCGCTCGGTCTGACCCTGCTGTGGGGCGAAGAGCCCCTGCCGGCGCGGGAGATCAGCGGGGTCACCGCCACCGACCTGGAGGACCCGACCCGCTTTCTCCAGCAGGGCGAGGTCGTTCTCAGCGGCCTGGTGTGGTGGCACCCCACCGATGGGCCCGAGAAGGCGGCGCGGTTCGTCACCGCGCTCCGGACGGCCGGGGCCGTGGCCCTGCTCGCGGGGGAGGAGACGCACGGCACCGTGCCCGATGTCCTCGTCGACGCCTGCCGGACCCATGGCGTCACCCTCCTCGCCGTCCCCGCAAGCACCAGCTTCCGGGCCGTCACCGAGGCGGTGTACCTCCGGCAGTGGGGCGATCTCAGCCGCCGCCCCACCCACCACTACGCACTGCCCGAGAACGTGCGCAACGAGCTCGGCGGCCTGCTCACGGCCGGCGCCGGCCCGGACATGCTGCTCGACCGGGCCTTCGCCCACCTGGGAACCCAGGCCGCGTACCTCCTCAGCGCGACCGGACGCACCCTCGCGCGCACGCCGCCGGCCCCGCCGCTGACCGCGCGACGGGGCGCGGAACGCCTGCGCAGACCCACCGGGGCCACGCTGCGCATCGAGTCGGAGGGGTCCCCCTACGACGTCTGGCACCTGTACGTCCCCGACCCGGCCGGTGCGCCGCCCCGCGTACTGCACGAGATAGCCGATGTCCTGGCCCAGCACCGGCACCGCACCGCGCCCCGGGAGAACGCGGCACGCCGCAAGGGCGACGAACTCGTCTCGCTGATCGACGCCCCCCACACCGACGGGACTTCGCTGCGCCTCGCACTCCACGGCTGCGGCCTCTCCGACCAGGGCCCCTACCAGGTCATCACGGCGCGGCCGGCCCACGAGGAGGACGCCGGTGCGGCGGCGGACGCCCTGGCCGAGGCCCTGCACCACGACCCCGACCGCCCCTTCACCGTCGGCAGGCTCACGGGAGGCACGGCCGTGGCCGTCGTCCAGGGCGAACCGGGCGACAGCGAAGGCCGGCTGCACACCCTCTGGCCCGTTCTGGAGGGCTGCCACCCCGGCGCGGCACTCCACGGCGGGGTGGGGGCGCCGACAGCCGGTCCCGAGGGCCTGCACGGCAGTCTCGTGCAGGCGCGCTACGCCCTGACAGCCTCCCGCACCACGGAACCCGCGGCGTCCCGGCTGACGTCGGTGGACGACCTCACCAGCCTGCGCACGCTGCTCGCGGGTCTTCCCGAGGAGGTGCGCGAGGTCTTCAGCGCCCGGACCCTGGGCCCGTTGATCGACGGGGACGGCGCCTCGCAGCGCATGATGCTGCACACCCTGGAGGTCTTCCTCGCGCACAACTGCTCCTGGGCGCGCGCAGCCGAAGCCCTCCACCTCCACGTCAACACGGTTCACTACCGTGTCCGGCGCATCGAACAGCTCACCGGCCGCGACCTGTCGCGCCTCGATCACAAGCTCGATCTGCAGGCCGCCCTGATGTGCCGCTGACGGCTGGGCGTATCGACCGCAGGGCCAGGGCTCAGCCCAGGCCGTCCGGCCGGTCGATGTGCACGTTCGTCGACTTCACCCGTGCCGTGGCCATGACCCCGACCTCCAGGCCGAGTTCGTCGACGGACTCGCGGCTGATCAGTGACACCAGCCGGTGCGGCCCCGACTGGATCTCCACCTGCGCCACGACGTCGTCGGCCCGCACCGCGACGACGATCCCGGCGAACGAGTTCCGTACCGACGTCAGGACCTCCCCGGGTACCGGATGCAGCCCCGCGGCACGCTCCGTGGCGAAGCCCGCGAGGCTGACACCGTCGATCACCCGGTTTCCCGAGCCGCCGCGGTCCATCACGAGGTGACCGCCGTCTGCCCAGCGGCGGACGGTCTCGGGACTCACGGCCAGCAGCTCAGCGGCCTGGCCAATACTGTACGAAGGCACCCGCGTACTCTAGGGCCTGTACGGGGCTGTCCCGTGGCGTCCGCCGGCTCAGTCCCGTCCGTCCTGCGGCGCCGGCCGGTCCCCGCCGGGGGCCCCCGCCCGCAGTCCGTCCATCACGAGGTCCAGCAGCCGGGCGGCGCGCGGCTGCCAGTCGCCGTGCGGGTCGATCTGCCAGAGCCCGGCGATCGCGAGGAGGAAGTCCTCCGGGGTCAGCCCCGGACGGATGGTACCGGCCTTCTCGTTGGACTCCAGCAGGAGCGTGACGGCCCGGGTCACCGGGCCGTGGCCCAGCTGGGCCAGACCGCCGTGCCGGCTGACCGTCGTGCGCAGCGCTTCGGCCAGACCGGCCTTGGCCATGGCGAACTGCGCGAGCCGGTCCATCCACTCCCGCAGGGCCCGGTCCGGATCACGGGTCAGGAGCAACTGGGCCGCGGCGTCGGCGACCTGCTGCATCTCGTGGCGGTAGACCTCCAGGACGAGTGCCTCGCGGTTGGGGAAGTTGCGGTAGAACGTCCCCTGCCCGACACAGGCCTTCTTCGCGATCACGCTCACCGGGGCGTCCGCGGCGCGCGTCAGCTCGGCCAGCGCGACATCCAGGATGCGCTCGCGATTGCGCTGTGCGTCCGGACGCAGAGGAGCGCCCTTCTCTTCCTGCACAGGTCCTCCTTCCGAGCCCACGGCCACGGCCGCTCTTGATAACCGGACAGCTGTCCACTAGGTTTGATCACTGACGGACAGCTGTCCGCTTAGCCGTACCTTACCGGTAGAACCAGCCAGTGCGGCCGACCGCTACCCCCTCCTCACCTGCGCAATTCATCTGAATCGCCTCCCCCCGGGTCGACTGCCGGGGTCGTCTCGTTCGACGCGCATCAGTAATGCGAAAGAAGGCTGATCATGGCCCCATCGACGTCCAGTGCCATCACCCTGAACATCAATGGCGAAAAGTACACGCTGCCCGTCGACCATCGCACCACCCTGCTCGACGCCCTGCGTGAGCACCTCGATCTGACCGGCACCAAGAAGGGCTGTGACCAGGGCCAGTGCGGCGCCTGCACGGTACTGCTCGACGGGCGCAGGGCCGTGGCCTGCCTGCAGCTCGCGGTCGCGGCCGAGGGGCGCGCGATCACCACCATCGAAGGCGTGGCCGACGGCGATCGGCTGCACCCCGTCCAGCAGGCCTTTCTCGACCTCGACGGCTATCAGTGCGGCTACTGCACCCCGGGCCAGATCTGTTCGGCGCTCGCGGTGATCGAGGAACACGCGGCGGGCTGGCCGAGCGCCGTGACCGGCGATGTCAGGCCGGAGGCGGGGGTGCCCGCACTCACCGCCGAGGAGATACGTGAGCGGATGAGCGGCAACCTGTGCCGCTGCGGCGCCTATGTGTCGATCGTGCAGGCGGTCGCGCGGGCGGCGGAGGCCTCCGCGTCCGATGTCTCCACGACCCGGGCCGACACGTTCCAGGACAAGGAGCCGGTGGCATGAGGGAATTCGGCTACGAGCGCGTCCACGACGTCTCCGGAGCGGTCGCGCTGCTCGGCACGGACCCGGACGCCCGCTTCCTCGGCGGAGGCACCAACCTCGTCGACCTGATGAAGGCCGGCGTGGAACGGCCCGCACTTCTCATCGACGTCCAGGAACTCCCGCTGGACACGGTCGAGTTCACGCCCGACGGCGGCCTGCGCATCGGTGCGACCGTCACCAACAGCGACCTCGCCGCCCACGCCGAGGTGCGGCGCCACTACCCGGCACTGGCGCAGGCGCTCCTGGCCGGGGCCTCCGGACAGCTCCGCAACATGGCCACGGTCGGCGGGAATCTGCTCCAGCGGACCCGCTGCGGCTACTTCAGCGACCTCGCCAAGCCGTGCAACAAGCGTGCCCCCGGCAGCGGTTGCCCGGCCATCGCGGGCGAACACCACAACCACGCGATCCTCGGCGCCTCCGAGCACTGCGTGGCCACCCACCCCTCGGACATGGCGGTCGCGCTCGCGGCCTTCGACGCCGTCGTCTCGTACGAGACGGCCGGCGGGCCCGGAGAGCTGCCGATCGCCGACTTCTATCTGCCGGTGGGCGACACCCCGCACATCGAGACCGCCCTGCCGCCCGGCGCCCTGATCACCGGCGTCACACTCCCGCCGGCCCCGGTCGCCGCGCACTCCCGCTACCGGAAGGTGCGCGAGCGGGCCTCGTACGCCTTCGCGGTCGGATCCATCGCCGCCGCGCTCGACATCCGGGACGGCGTCGTGCACGAAGTGCGCCTCGCGTTCGGGGCGGTCGCGTCCGGGCCGTGGCGGGCCCGCGCGGCCGAGCGGGCGCTGACCGGCCGGCCGGCGAGCGCCGAGGCGTACGCCGCCGCCGCGGACGCCGAACTGACAGCCGCCGAGACGCTCCCGGACAACGGATACAAGGTGACGTTGATGCGCAACCTGGTCGTGGCCGTGCTCACCGAACTCGCCGAGGAGGCCGCCCGATGACCACGACGACCGACAGCGCGGCATTCACCGGCACCGCCGGCTCCGGCCGCACCCGGGTGGAGGGCCGCGACAAGGTCACCGGAGCGGCCCGCTACGCGGGCGAGATCCCCTTCGCGGAACTCGCCCACGGCTGGCTGGTGCTCTCGACCGTGGCCCGCGGCCGGGTCCGCCCGGTCCAGGACGCGGAGGTGCTGGCCATGCCCGGAGTCCTCGCCGTGCTGCACCACGGGAACGCGCCACGCGTCGACACCGACTACGTCGGCATGCTGGGACGGCCCAACCCGGTCGTCGGGCTCTTCCAGCACGACCGGGTGCCCTTCGTGGGCTGGCCGGTGGCCCTGGTCGTCGCCGAGACGTCCGAGCAGGCCAGGGAAGCGGCCGAGGCGCTGGTCGTGAGCTACGACGAGGAGCCGCACGACGTGGCGTTCTTCGCCGGGCACCCCGGCGCGTACACGCCGGGGACCAGCACGATGGCCGACGCCGAGACGGCGAAGGGCGATGTGGAGGCCGAGCTCGCGGCGGCCGCCTTCGTCGTGGACGAGGAGTACACCACTCCGGAGGAACACCACAGCTCGATGGAGCCCCACGCGGCGACGGCGCGCTGGGACAACGGCCGGCTCGACGTCGTCGACTCCAACCAGGGCAGCACCTGGGTGGCCACCGAGCTCGCCCAGCTCTTCTCCCTCGACCCGGCCTCCGTACGGGTGCGGTCCGAGCACGTCGGAGGGGCCTTCGGCTCCAAGGGCCTGAGCCCCCATCAGGTGGCCGCCATCATGGCGACGACCCTCCTCCACCGCCCCGTACGCGTGGTGCTGACCCGGCGCCAGATGTTCTCGCTCGTCGGGTACCGCAGCCCCACGGCACAGCGGATCAGGCTGGCCGCCGACGCGGACGGCCGGCTGCGCGCGTTCGACCACCAGGCGCAGAGCCTGACGTCGACCGTGCACGAGTTCGTCGAGACGAGCGCCGCACTGGGACGCGTCCTGTACGACGCCGACGCGCATCACACCCTGCACAGCCTGGTACGGCTCGACGTGCCGTCCCCGACCTGGATGCGCGCACCGGGCGAGGCACCGGGATCCTTCGCCGTCGAATCGGCGCTCGACGAACTGGCCGAGAAGTGCGGCGTGGACCCGATCGTGCTGCGCACACGCAATGAACCCGCGGTGGGGCCGGTGTCGGGGCTGCCGTTCAGCAGCCGCAATGTGCTCGCCTGTTTCGAGGAGGGCGCCCGCAGGTTCGGCTGGGCAGAGCGGGACCCGCGCCCCGGTCTGCGCCGGGAGGGACGCTGGCTGATCGGGACCGGGACGGCCACCGCCACCTACCCCTCGGGGGTCGGCCCGTCCACCGCGGCCGTGACCGCCGAGCCCGACGGAAGCTTCACCGTACGGATCAACGCGGCGGACATCGGGACCGGCGCCAGGACCGCGATGACCCTGGTCGCCGCGGACGCCCTCGAAGTGGACCCGGACCGCGTCCTGGTGCGTGTCGGGGACAGCGATCTGGGCCCGGCGATGATCGCCGGCGGCTCGATGGGCACCCGCTCCTGGGCCTGGGCGGTAAGGCTCGCGGCGGGCGAGCTGCGGGAGCGGCTCGCCCTGGGCGGCGCCATTCCGCCGGAGGGGATCACGGCCAGGTCGAACACCGCGGAGGCCATCGGCGCCCTGCCGAAGATGGAACGGCACTCCTTCGGGGCGCAGTTCGCCGAGGCGGCGGTGGACGTCGGCACCGGCGAGGTGCGGGTGCGCAGGCTGCTCGGCATCTACGCCGCGGGCGCCATCGTCAATCCGCTGACCGCACGGAGCCAGTTCATCGGCGGAATGACCTGGGGGCTCTCCATGGCCCTGCACGAGGAAGCGATCAGGGACCTGGCCTCCGGCGGCCATGTCGGCGCCGACCTCGCCGGCTACCACTTCGCCTCGCATGCCGACGTGCCGGTCATCGAGGCGGACTGGGTGGACGACCAGGTGCCCGGCGACCCCGTCGGGATCAAGGGCATCGGTGAGATCGGCGTCGTCGGCGTGGCCGCCGCGATCGCCAACGCGGTGTGGCACGCGACCGGCGTCCGCCACCGGGAGCTGCCGATCCGTCCCGACCGTGTCCTGCGCGCGGCGGCGGGGGAAGCCCCGCGTGCTTGACATAGCGGACGCCCTGAGCCGCTGGTTCGAGGAGGGCCGGGACTTCGCGGTCGCCACCGTCGTGGCCGTCGGCGGCAGCGCACCGCGCGGTCCCGGCGCCGCCCTCGCCGTCGACAGCGACGGCACCGTCATCGGCTCCGTCTCCGGCGGCTGCGTGGAGGGGGCGGTGTACGAGCTGTGCGTCCAGGCACTCCAGGACGGGCGGACGGCGCGCGAGCGGTTCGGCTACAGCGACGAGGACGCCTTCGCGGTGGGGCTCACCTGCGGCGGCGTCATCGACGTCCTGGTCACACCGGTGCGCCCGGCCGCGCCGGTGTTCCGGGCCGCTGTGTCGGCCGCGGACCGGGGGGCGTCCGCCGCGCTCGCCCGGGTGGCCCGCGGACCGGGCGAACTGCTCGGCAGGGCACTGCTCGTCCACGCCGACGGCTCGTACGAGGGCGGCCTCGGCGGGCATCCGGAGCTGGAACGGACGGCGGTGGCGGAGGCCCGCGCGCTCCTGGACACCGGCCGCACCGGTACGGTCGAGATCGCGGAGGACGGCTCGCGCTGCCCCGGCGGCGTCACGCTGTTCGTCGAGACGAGCGTGCCGCCGCCCCGGATGATCGTCTTCGGCGCGGTGGACTTCGCCACGGCACTCGTGCGGGCGGGCAAGTTCCTCGGCTACCACGTGACCGTGTGCGACGCCCGGCCGGTCTTCGCCACCCGCGCCCGCTTCCCGGAGGCCGACGACCTCGTGGTCGACTGGCCGCACCGCTACCTGCGCGGCACCGCGACCGACGGACGAACGGTGCTGTGCGTGCTCACCCACGACGCGAAGTTCGACATTCCGCTGCTGGAGACGGCCCTGCGGCTGCCGGCCGCGTACGTCGGCGCGATGGGCTCGCGCCGCACCCATGAGGACCGAGACCGGCGCCTGCGCGAAGCCGGGCTCACCGAGGGCGAGTTGGCCCGGCTGCGCTCCCCGATCGGCCTCGACCTCGGCGCCCGCACCCCGGAGGAGACCGCGCTGTCCATCGCGGCGGAGATCGTCGCGTCGCGCCGGGGCGGATCGGGGGCACCGCTGACCGGTTCGGGTGCGCCCATCCACCACGACGCCGACGGACGGCGGGAGAGCGGGTCCCGCTCCCCGGCGGCGGCGTGACCCGCACCGGTCACGCCGCCCACCGTCCGTACCGGCCCCGTACCGGTCACGCCGCCCACCGTCCGCGCCGGCCCCGTACCGGTCACGCCGCCCACCGTCCGTACCGGCCCCGTCCGACGCGGGGTCAGAACTTCCGCAGGGTGACCGAGCCGGGCCGCAGCTCGACCCGCCGCGTCGCGCCCTTCCAGCTCACCTCGGTGGTGCGGCCGCCGACACTGCGGATCCGTGCCTCGCGCACCTTTCCGTCGCGCCAGCTCAGATCCACCAGAAAGCCGCCACGCGCGCCCATCCCGGTGACCGACCCCGAGCCGGCCCAGGCCGCCGGCAGGGCGGGCAGCAGCTCGATGTGGCCGGGCCGGGAGTAGAGCAGCATTTCGATCATGGCCGTCGGGGTGCCGAAGTCGGCGTCGATCTGGAAGATGCCGCGGCCCGGTTCGGTCTCGTAGATGTCGAACAGGTTCACCGCGGAGCCGTTGCCGCTGCTGACCGAGGGCCGCAGGTTGTTGACGACGAGCTGGTAGGCGTTGTCGGCGTGCTTCAGCCGTGCCCAGCACATCGCACGCCAGGCGTTGGCCCAGCCGAAGTTCTCCATGCTGCGGGCGCGGAGCAGCGCGGTGGCCCCGTCCAGCAGCTCGTCGGGGACGGCGCCTGGACGGATCCGGTCCCCGGGGAAGAGGCCGATCAGCGGCGACAGATGGCGGTGGGTCGTCTCGCCGAGGTTCTCCGGGGACATCCACTCCTGGAGCCAGCCGGTCTCGGGGCTGACCTCGGGGAGGTAGAGCCGCTCGCGCATCTTCGCCACGGTCGCGCCGTACCGCGCGTCGCGGCCGAGCAGCGCGCACGCCTCCTCGAAATGCAGGAAGAGGTCCCGGACCACCTCCTGCGCATAGGTGTTGCCCTTGGCGTCCTGCGGCCCGTGCTCAGGGGACCAGTCGCTGTCCGCGATCAGGACCTCGCGCCGCTCGCCCGGCCCCGCATCGGTGACGGGCGTCGTCAGCAGCCGCGCCTCCCAGAACTCGCAGGCCCCCTTCAGCATCGGGAAGATGCGCGCCAGGTGCGCGTGGTCCTGGGTGAACTCGTAGTGCTCCCAGAGGGAGTTGCACAGCCAGGCGTTGCGGGCCGGGTGCCACCACCAGCCGAGGCCGCCGTGGATGTTCGTGGAGACCGCCACGGTCCAGCCCGCGACCTCGCCGCTGGAGTTGCGGAAGCGGTTGGCCGGGTCGTTGAAGTGGAAGCCGGTGAGCGCGGTCCAGGACGGGAGCTGGGCGAGACAGTAGTCCGTCAGTGCGTCGAAGCAGGGGGACAACCCCCGCGCGGTCGGCCATCCAGTAGTTCATCTGGATGTTGATGTCGGTGTGGTAATCGCCCATCCAGTCAGGATCGTTGCCGTCCAGCCACAGGCCCTGAAGAGCGACCGGCAGCCCGCCCCGGGACCCGGAGATCATCAGATAGCGGCCGAACTGGAGGTACAGGGACTCCAGTTCCGGATCCGGAACGCCCTCCGCCGTGCGGGCCCTGAGCCGCTCCCAGGTGTCGAGCGCGCGCTGCCGCGGTGTGGAGGAGCCCAGGTCCACTGCCATCCGCCATCAGCCCGCCCACGACGCGCCGGCGGCCCGGACCGCCCGGTACCGGTATGCGGCTCTGCTCGGTCATCGATTCTCCTGGAAGGCGTCGGACCCGATGAAGGTCTGGATGGCGGTGGCCGCGGCCCCGCGCGCCCACTCCTCGAACGGCAGCGGGCGTGTGATCACGTCGCACTGCGCGGCTGTACTGAAAACGGTGGCGGCGAACGCGTCGCGGATCTGCGCCGCGAACAGGTCGTACGCGGCCAGCCCCTCGCCGGAGATGATCACGCACTCGGGGCCGAGCAGATTGGCGACCGCCCCGATGGCCCGGCCGATCGCCGCCCCTGCCTGTGCGAAGGCCTCGCGGGCCACCGGGTCGCCCGACCTGGCCGGCTCCAGCGCGTGCGCCGGACCGCCGGCCGGCCGGCCCGTCTCCTCCTGGATGCGGCGCACGATGGCCGAGTCCGAGGCGATCGCCTCGACACAGCCCCGGTTGCCGCAGTGGCAGAGCGGCCCGTGCGGGTCGATGGAGAGATGGCCGATCTCACCGGCCACCCCATGCGCCCCGGCCACCACCCGGCCGTGGACGACCAGTCCGCAGCCGATGCCGGCCCCCACCGTGACCAGCGCGAAGTCGGACCGCCCGACCCCGGCGCCGAACCACTGCTCCGCCACGGTCAGCGCTCGTACGTCGTTGTCCACCGTGGCCGGCAGACCGGTCGCCGTCTCCGCGAGCCCGGCCAGCGCGACGTTCCGCCGGCCGAGGAACGGCGAGTAGCGGACCACCCCCGCGGCCCGGTCGACATCGCCGGACACCGCGACGGCCAGGCCGCGCACGCCGATGCCGAACGGCTGCGCCCGCGTGACCAGTTCGCCGGCGAGCGCGGCGATCACGGAGATCACCGCGCCGGGCGAACGCTCGGACAGCGGCACATGACGGGCCACCCTGACCCGGCAGCAGAGGTCCGCGAGAACGGCGATGACCTCGTCCGCGGTCACCTTGACGCCGATGAACAGGGCGCGCCCCGCGTTGACCCGCACCGGGTTGGCCGGCCGGCCGACCGCGGAAGGCGTGCTGCCGTCGGCGTCCTCGACGACGTACCCGGTCGCCATGAGCGGGCGCACGGCCCTGGTCACGGCGGCCGAGGACAGCCCGGTCCTGCGGGCGATCTCCACCCGGGAGAGCGGCCCTTGGGACAGGGCTGTGGTGAACACCAGAGAGGCAGCCGGCGTTGGCGCCGGGAACGTCTCGACGAGGTTGGTCGATGACATGGCCGGAAACGCAGGGGAGTTAATTTCCTCTGTCAAGAAAAAAAGTCAACCCCGATGCGACGTCGTACGGACGACTCGGAACCGCCGGGAGCGGGCGCGCGGAGAAGGGTTGACGCCGGGACGGGCGGGGCGGTTGTCTGTGTGCCGCCCGGTCGCACGGCGCGTTGTTCCGTGGCGCCGCGGCTGCCGCGGCGCGCACCGATGCGTGCGTGATCCGGATCCAACTCACGTGAGAGCCAGCCGTGTTGAGCGGGTGCTCGACCGTGTTCCGGTACCCCGCTCGGGCCTCTCCCGGCGTGCCGCCCGGCTGTTGGCCGAGCCTTCACCGCTGCGCGGTCCGTCGTACCCGGCAGGGCTTCGGGGTTCCCCGAGTGTGGACATGGGCATGTCATCGCATGGCATGGCCCGACACGCTTCGACCAGGAGGAAGCAGTGAAGAACAGACGACGGATCCGCAAGGTGTCACTCGTGCTGGCCGCGGCCGGGATGTTGGTCCTGGCCTCGCCGGGCAGCGCCTTCGCGGACGTGCCGGGTGCTCTGCCCGCGAACGCGGACGGACTGGAACAGACGTTCCAGCCGGCCTACGACTACGACGGTGACGGCTGCTACCCGACCCCCGCCATCGGCCCCGACGGTACCGTCGCCCCCGGACTTAAGACCACCGGCGCCGTCAACGGGAGCTGCCACGACTCCTGGGATCTGGACAACACCAACGGCTACGCACGCTCCAAGTGCAACAACGGCTGGTGCGCCATCATCTACGGCCTCTACTTCGAGAAGGACCAGGCCGTGGCCGGGAGCGGTCTCGGCGGGCATCGCCACGACTGGGAGCACGTCGTGGTCTGGGTGCAGGACAACGAGGCGAAGTACGTCTCCACCTCGGCCCACGGCGGCTTCAGCGTCTACGGCCGCGACCGGATCCAGTGGGACGGGACCCACCCCAAGGCCGTCTATCACAAGGACGGGATCGGTACGCACTGCTTCCGTCCCGCGACCACCGGCGACGAGCCGCCCGAGAACCACTACCACCAGTGGCAGTTCCCCGACCTCGTCGGCTGGAACGGCTACCCCGAAGGCATCCGGGACAAGCTGGTGCAGGCCGACTTCGGCAGTGCCGTCTTCGGCCTGAAGGACGGAAACTTCGCCGCCCACCTGGAGAAGGCGATGCCGGCGGGCATCCCCTTCGACCCCAACGCCTGACGGGGACGGGGTGGCGGGCGCCGGTCAGTGCCCCGCCGCCCCGGTCCGGGCGGGAAGCGGGGCGAAGACGCGGTGGGCCGCCATCGCCGCACCGCCGCGCGCCCACGTCTCGAACGGCAGCGGCCGCACCACGAGTTCGCACCGGGCGGCCGCGCCGAAGGCCTGGTCGGCGAAGGTCCGGCGGATCTCGTCGGAGAAGAGGTCGTACGCCGCCACCCCCTCGCCGGAGATGATGATGCGCTCCGGGCCGATGAGGTTGGCCACCGAGGCGATCCCCAGCCCCAGCGCCCGCCCGGCACGGGTGAACACGCCGCGCGCCGTGGCGTCCCCGGACCGCGCCAGGCGCACGGCGTCGGCGAGGGAGAGATCCGCGTCCCCCGTCTGCTCCTGCACCTGGTCGACGATGGCCTGCGTCGACGCGACGGCCTCGATGCAGCCGGTGTTGCCGCAGGTGCAGACCCGGTCGCTGCCGCCGACGGGCAGATGTCCCAGCTCGCCCGAGACCCCGAACGCACCCGAGACCACCCGGCCGTGGACGGACATGCCGCAGCCCACCCCCGCGCCGACCGTGACCAGGGCGAACGAGGAGAGCCCGACCCCGGCGCCGAACCACTGCTCGGCGACGGTGAGGGCCCGTACGTCGTTGTCGATCACCGCCGGAATGCCGGTGGCCTCCTCGACCAGTGCGGCGAGCCGCACCCCGTGCCAGTCGAGGAAGGGGGAGTAGCGGACCGTGCCGCTCGGGCCGTCCACATCGCCGGAGACCGTCACACCGATGCTGTGCACCGCCGGGCCGGACCCGCCCTCCCCTTGTCCGGCCCGTCCGGAGAGGGTGCCGACCAGTCGGGCGACGGCCCTGACCACCGTGCCGACATCCCGCGAGCGGAGCGGGGTGCGGTGGGTGGTCAGTGGCGCTGCCGTGAGGTCGACGAGCATCCCGGTCAGCTCGTCCGACGTGATCTTGATCCCGATGAACCCGGCCCGCTCGGGCCGTACCGCCACCAACGTGGCGGGGCGGCCGGGCTGCCGGTCACCGGACGGGCCGAGCTCGGTGATCCAGCCGTCGTCGAGCAGGGGTGCCGAGACCTTGGTGACAGCCCCGGAGGAGAGCCCGGTGCGGCGCCCGAGCTCCGCCCGGGTCAACGGGCCCTGGGTCAGCAGGGCCTGGAGGACAAGGGCTGCGGACGGTGGCTGCCGGGAGAGGTTCACCCCGTGGAGATTACCTTCTGGCCGAAAGCAAGGGTGCGGGTCCGGAACGGCGGCGTGCACCGGAACCGAGAAACGATCTTGGGTCGATACTGAATATATTGATGATGGAAGGAAACTATCGTTACAGTCGCCGCGCTCTCATCGATGGCGGCGGGCCTCGGCAGGGGCCCGGTCGTACGGGGGTGCCGACGCGGAGCCCCGCTCCCACCCAGTGGTTTCGAGAGGACATGCCATGACTCGCATCACCGCCCGGATCGTGCACCTGCGCGCGGCCGGGGTGAGTTTCGTCGTCGAACTCCGCGCTCCGCTGCCCCGTGTCCTGCACTGGGGTGAGGACCTCGGCGAGCTGACGGGCGACGGTCTCGCTGCCCTCGGGCTGACGGCGGACGCCGCCACGCTCAACAACGCCCCCGACGAACCACGGCAGTTCACTGTCTGGCCCACCGAGGCCGACGGCTGGCTCGGCACCCCGGCCCACCAGGGCCACCGGGCCGGGACGGCCACCGCACCCCGGGTCGCGATGACCGGCGCCGAGGAGCGTCCCGGCGAACTGGCCATCGACCTCCATGACGCAAACGCCGCCCTCGACATCACCCTCACCTACCGGCTGGACCCGTCCGGCGTCCTGGGCGTGCGCACCAGCGTGGCGTGCCCGTCCCGCGCCGAATCCGACGCCGCCGGCTCCGTCCCGTACGACCTCGCCGCCACCACCGCGCTGCTCCCGCTGCCGAACCGGGCGCAGGAGATCCTGGACTTCACCGGCAAGTGGTGCCGCGAACGCTCCCCGCAGCGTGGCCGGCTGGCGTTTGCCGGCCACGTCCGCGAGGTGCGCCGGGGCAAGCCGGGACCGGACGCGCCGCATCTCCTGATGGTAGGTGTGCCCGGCTTCGGTTTCCGTACGGGCGAGGTCTGGGCCCTGCACGTGGGGTGGAGCGGCAACCAGCGCTGGCTCGCCGAGCGGCTGCCCGAGGGCGCGGGGGTGCACGGGGGAGTCCTCGGCGGCGGCGAACTGCTGGCACCCGGCGAGATCCGGCTCTCCCCGGGCGGCCGGTACGACGCGCCCGAGTGCTTCTTCGCCTGGTCCGGGGAGGGCCTGGACGGACTGGCCGGCCGCTTCCACACGATGCTCCGCGCCCGCCCGGGGCATCCGTCCACACCGCGTCCGCTGACCCTGAACACCTGGGAGGCGGTCTACTTCGACCACCGCCCCGAACGGCTCCTGGCGCTGGCCGACGCCGCCGCCGCCGTCGGGGTGGAACGCCTGGTCCTGGACGACGGCTGGTTCCTCGGCCGCCGGGACGACACGGCGGGGCTCGGTGACTGGACGGTGGACCCGCGGGTGTGGCCCGAGGGGCTGACCCCGCTGGCGGACCGGGTGCACGCCCACGGGATGCAGTTCGGGCTGTGGGTGGAACCGGAGATGGTGAACCTCGACTCGCGGATGGCCCGGGAGCACCCCGAGTGGATTCTCGGCCCGTCGGCGGGCGTGGGGCCGAGCTTCCGCCACCAGTACGTGGTGAACGTCGCCGACGCGCACGCGTTCGCCCATCTGCTGGCACGACTTGACTCCCTCGTCACCGAGTACGGCATCGACTACCTCAAGTGGGATCACAACCGGGACCTGCACGAAGCGGTGCAGCGCGGTGCGCACGGCACCGGCCGGCCCGGGGTGCACGCCCAGACGGCGGCCCTCTACCGGCTGATGGACGCGCTCAGGTCGCGCCACCCCGCGCTGGAGATCGAGTCGTGCTCCAGCGGTGGCGGACGCGTCGACCTCGGCGTTCTCGCCCGCACCGACCGGGTCTGGGCATCGGACTGCAACGACCCGCTGGAGCGCCAGCCGATTCAGCGCTGGACCGCGCAGCTGCTGCCGCCCGAGCTCGTCGGCGCCCATGTCGGAGGCCCGCGCAGCCACACGACGGGGCGGGTCGCCGACGACTCGTTCCGGCTGATCACCGCGTTGTTCGGCCACGCGGGCATCGAGGACGACCTGAGCGCGCGTACCCCCGTGCAACGCGCGGCGCTGGGCCGGTGGGCGGCGCTGTACAAGGAGCTGCGCGGACTGCTGCACAGCGGACAGATCGTCAGGGCTGACCTCGACGACGAGGCCACCCAACTGCACGGCGTGGTCGCGCCGGACGAGGGGTCCGCGCTGTACTGCTGGGCGCGGACGGAGACCTCCGTGCCGGGTCAGTCCGGACGGGTCCGCCTGCCGGGCCTCGCCCCCGGCCGGTCCTACCGGGTCCGGATCCGGACGGAGGCGGGGCTGCCGGCCCTCCACCAGGTCACGGGACCCGTGTGGTGCACGGCGGCACTCGACGGCTGGGTCCCGATGCCGGGCGCCGTGCTGACCGGTGCGGGACTGCCGATGCCGACGCTCAACCCGGGGCAGGCCCTGCTGATCGAGGTCGCTGCCCAACTGCCCGTGAGCTGACCGGCGGCACAGCGGCCGGCTTCTCCTGGGCCGGTGTGCCGCCGTGCGGCGTCACGGGCTCGCCGCGTCGTAGCCGTAGCTCAGCGGTCCCTCGCCTGCGGGCAGGCCGAGCCGGTAGACGTACAGGGCCTCGGCCCGGACGCCGCCCGGCGGGGCCTCCACCTCGCAGGGGCGGGTGACCTGTACGACCGGTGGCCGGTCGGTGACGCGCAGGCGCAGGCCGTGGGCGGGGCCCCCGACGAGCACCGCGTGCTCCTCGCGTGTCGTGCAATCGGTATCCATGACCGTTACTTTAACGGTTGCGCAATAAAAGAACTGTGTCATGTCCCTGAAACCGAGGCGCCGGACGCGATGCCGAAGGCCGGGTCGGGCACTTCCGTGGGGCTGATGAGGGTGGAGGGGCGACCGTCCGTGCCGACGGGGATGTCTCCGTCGATGGTGACGCGGCGCAGCTTGCGCTCGTGGGTGTCGGAGTCGTCCACTCCGTAGTGCTGGGTGGCACGGTTGTCCCAGATGGCGACGTCGCCGGGCTGCCACTGCCAGCGCACGGTGTTCTCCGGGCGCTCGATGTGGGACTGGAACAGCTCGACGAGGGCCCGGGAGTCACGGCCGGTCAGTCCACTGATGCGCTGGACGAAGTTGCCGAGGACCAGGACCCGTTCACCCGTCTCCGGGTGGACGCGGACCACCGGGTGCTCGGTGAGGAACTTCGTCGAGGTGAACACCTTCTGGTACTGGGCAAGCGCCTCGGGCAGGGCGTCCGGACGCAGCGCGACGTAGTCGTAGTCGTTGGAGTGGACGGCCCGCAGGCTGTCGGCCAGGGTGCGCAGCGGCTCGGGCAACTCGGCATACGCGGCAGCGGTGTTGGCCCACAGGGTGTTGCCGCCGTAGGGCGGGATGACGACCGCGCGCAGGATGGAGAAGGCCGGGTAGGCGGGCACGAAGGTGACATCGGTGTGCCACTGGTTGGCCCGGCCGCCGTGGTCGGAGTCGATCCCGAGCGAGTAGCGGCCGTCGGCGGACGGGACGGTCGGGTGGGCGACCGGGGTGCCGAGCAGCCTGCCGAACGCCTCGTGGCTGTCCTCGTCCAAGTGGTCCTGACCGCGGAAGAAGACGACCTTGTTCGCCAGCAGGGCGGCCCGGACGGCCGCGACGGTCTCGGGGGCGAGGCCGCCGCCGAGGCGCACCCCGGAGATGACGGCGCCGATGCGGCCGCCGGCCTTCTGGACGGTGACGGGGGAAGTGGGAGCGGTGGTTGCCGAGGACATGGCGGCATTCCTTTCGAAGGGCACGCCCGGCCCCTGACCGTTCGTGGAATCCGGTCAACGGCGGGCTTGATCGATCTCGGAGAGCGAGGGACCGGACGCCGGGGCGGTGAAGTGCCTGCCACTGGACGCGGAACGGTCCGGGTGCGGGTGCGGGTGCGGGTGCGGATGCGTGGGCGATGTGGAGCCGCGGGAAGCGGGATCGCGGTGCGACAGCGGCTGGTCAGTCAGTGCTACAGCGGCCCGGACACCCGGGCGGCACTGCGGTGCGGTCGGCGCGCGGGGCGGGCCGCGCATCGGGAGTGGCCGTCGCGAACATGCTCCGGAGACTCGCAGCGCCCCGCCGGATGCGTCAAGCACGCACCCGCTCCCCGCAGTGCGTCCGGCAGTGGCCCGGCCGGCGCCCGTGCGCGGCCCGCGACCCATCCGGACGGGCACCACCAACCCCACCGTGACCAGCGGGTTTTCCCGTACTCAGGGCGGCCGCGCGCCTCGCACCGCAAGCCGGTGCGAGGCGCCGCACGATTTCACGCCGCCTTAACGTCGGGCCCGCCCCACGCCTGGGCGTCCGGGTCGTCAGCCGTCCTGGGCCGCGTTGAGCAGGTCGAGGGCGCTGTGCTGGCAGCCGTTGCCCGTCGCGGCGAAGGGCCCCGCCCAGTGCGGGCCGTACTGGTCCAGCGAGTTGCGGTTCCGCGCGTACAGGGTGGCGGCCTGCCGGTCCAGGTAGGCGCTGTACGGGTGGTCCGGCAGTTCCTTGTCCAGAATGCCGAGGCCGCGTGCGTAGGCGCCTTTGAACGAGTCGCCGTCCGAGGTGCACCCGGTCCCGTCGGGCTCGTACGGCTCGTGCAGGGTGCCGCCTGGGTTGAGGTAGTCCGAGGACGTCGAGGCGTCGGCGAGGGTACGGGCGCTGCTCAGCACCGCCGCGTCGCCCGAGGCACGATGCAGCTCCGCCAGCCCGGCCAGGATCACACCCTGGTTGTAGGTCCAGGTGGTGTCGCCGTTGTTCGCGCACGCCGAAGTGAGCCCGTCGTTGACGGTCCCGCCGGAGTTGATCATCCCGGAGCCGCGGAACCACGCCCACTCGTCCTCGGCCCGCTGGAGATACGCCGTGTCCCCGTCGATCCGGTTGTGCAGCGACGCGTTCAGCTGGAGATAGAGCTCGTTGGTCACGGCGTTCTTGTAGGGCTTGTCGGTCGCCCACTGCACCCCGCCGCCGCACGTGGAGGTCCAGTAGTCACGCATGTGGTCGGCGTCCTTGCGCGCGGTCTCCAGATACCGCGCGTCGCCGGTCACGTCGTACGCGGCCACCCACGCCAGACCCCACCAGCCGGTGTCGTCCAGGTACGCGTTGGTGAAGTCGCCGTCCTCGGCACCGATGAGCTTGTCGTACGTAGTGGAGATCGCGGACCGGTAGCTCGGCATCCCGCTGATCCGGATGTTGTCGATCAGGGAGGTGAGGGCGGTCGCCGACGTCCACCAGCCGGCGAACCTCCCGGTGTCCCGGTGGTACTCGGTCATGAGCGAGGTCGCCGCGGCGGTGCTTCTGCTCGCCGCGTTCCGGTCGGTGCGCGCCCAGCCGGTGCACGCGATCTCCGCCCGGTTCCCGGCCTTGCCGCAGGCCCGGAGCGCGCCGATCCCGCCGGTGTTCCAGTCGTCGACGTTGTACATCTGTGAGCGCCGGCCGGTGGAGCCGTCCGGGACGGCGGTCGCACCGAGTCTGCTGCCGGAGGACCATGTCCGGCCGCCGTCGAAGGACCGGTCCAGCCAGACCTCGTCGCCCCCCACCGCGCCGTCGATGGACGCCCAGCCCATGACATCGTTGTCGGAGAGGTGGAGTGCGAGGGTGCGCCCGTAGATGGAGGCGGTGACCGGCGTCCGGTCGCCCGTGGCGTTCTGCGGGTCGCGGGCGTCGCAGAACTTGTTGCACACCGCGCCGTCGGCCGCCCGCGCGGTGGCCGGAGCCGTCCCGAGGGTCAGTTCGGCCGTCACGGTGATCAGTGAGGCGAGCAGGGCGGCTCGTGCGGGGCGGTTGGGTCTCGTGGGGGGCATCGCCAGATCCTCCGTCATTCACGCGGGGCTTGTGGTTACCGTAAGCAAGAGAATCGGTGCGCTCCGTGCGTGTCAAGATGCCGCAAGGAGCCGCCCGCGGGCACCGCCATCGATTGGCGGGGGGCGGCGGGCAGGGCTAATGTCGTGGAAGTGGACGAATGCGTTCACTCCTGGCTTGAGTTGCAAGCGATCCCATGACGGACTCCCACGCGACACCCCGGCAGGCTGCCACATCCCCGGAGCGGGCACGCGGCAGCGGGATCGCCCTACTCGTCATCTGCTCATGTCAGTTGATGGTGGTGCTCGACATCACCATCGTGAACATCGCTCTTCCGCACATCCAGACCGCGCTGGGCTTCTCCACCGAGAACCTCTCCTGGGTGGTCAACGCCTACACGCTGACGTTCGGCGGGCTGCTCCTGCTGGGCGGGCGGCTGGGCGACGTCCTCGGCCGTCGCAGAGTCTTCATGTTCGGCGTCGTCCTCTTCGCCTTCGCCTCCCTGCTCGGCGGTCTCTCCCAGGAATCCTGGCAGTTGCTCGCGGCGCGTTCGCTCCAGGGCGTCGGCGGTGCCATCGCCTCACCGACCGCCCTCTCGCTGATCACCACGACCTTCCGCGAAGGGCCCGAGCGCAACAGGGCGTTCGGTGTCTTCGCCGCCGTCTCGGCCGGTGGCAGCGCCATCGGGCTGCTGGCGGGCGGGCTGCTGGTCGAGTGGCTCGACTGGCGGTGGATCTTCTTCGTCAACGTCCCCATCGGGCTGCTGATCGCGCTCGCCACACCCCGCTACATCCGGGAGTCCGAACGCCACCCCGGCCACTTCGACGTCGTGGGGGCACTGACGGCGACCCTGGGCATGGTGCTGCTCGTCTACGGCTTCATCCGCGCGTCCGAGCAGGGCTGGAGCAACCCCCTCACCCTGGGAGCCTTCGCCGCGGCCGTCGTGCTGCTCGCCGTGTTCATCGCCGTCGAGGGCCGGTCGAAGCAGCCCCTCACGCCATTGTGGATGTTCCGCGACCGCAATCGCGCGGGCGTGTACGGGATGATGCTGTGCCTGGCGGCGGCGATGTTCGGGATGTTCTTCTTCCTGACTCTCTTCGTGCAGGATGTCCTGAGCTTCAGCCCGCTCCGGGCCGGCCTCGCCTTCCTGCCGGTCAGCGCGATCATCGCGGTGGGCGCCGGCATCACGTCCCAACTGCTTCCCAGATGGGGGCCGAAGCCGTTCATGGTGACCGGCGCCGTCCTGTGCGCCGTGGGACTCGGCTGGCTGACGCAGGCCGACGCGAACAGCACGTACCTGGGCAGTCTTCTCGGTCCGGTGCTCGTGTTCGGGCTCGGCATGGGGCTCCAGTTCGTGTCGCTGACGCTGATGGCCGTGTCCGGTGTGGAGGCGCGGGAGGCGGGCGCGGCGTCCGGAATCCTCAACACCACGCAACAGGTGGGCGGCTCGCTCGGCCTGTCCATCCTCGTCACCGTCTTCGGTACGGCCAGCCGCAACGAGGCCGCCGATCAGGTGCCCCGCTTCCTGTCGCGAGCGACCCCCGCCGAGGTGGCGCAGTTCCGCAGGACCGGTCAACTGCCCGGGCACTGGGGCGACCAGGTGCTGGTGACGGGCATCTCCAGGGCCTTCGTGTGCGCCGTCGTGTTCGCCGCCGTGGCAGCGCTGATCGCCCTGATCGTCATCCAGGTGCGCCCCTCGGACATCGAGCGTCTGCGTGGCAGCGGCCCCGGGATGCCCGGTGTGGGGGCCGGTGACGCTCCGCAGGGAGCGGCCGGTGCCGCCGGACCGGACTCCGCCCGGAAGCAAGGGCATCAGCCCCCGTCGGGCGGTCCGGAGCACCCCGGTCCGGAACGGTGACTCCCAGGTCTTGACGGAACACGGCCATGTCGCCGAGTGTGTGGTGGGTTTGAGCCGCACCACACCGGAGGCGTAAGTGAGACGTTGGAGTACCCGGAGCGCAGTGACCGCCGTGGCGGCGGCACTGCTCGTCGCGACCGTGCAACCCGCTGTGGCCGTCGGCGGTCCGACAACGTTGTCAACGTCTTCCGGGAGTGGCGCGCACCTTGTCGAGGACCCCGCCGGCCATGTCGACCCGCTCATCGGGACCGGCCGCGGCGGCTCGAGCGTGGGGGAGATCAACAACTTCCCCGGTCCCGCCGCCCCGTTCGGCATGATGCAGTTCTCGCCCGACACCCCCGGCTCGTACGCCGGGTACCAGTACCACAGCGACGAGATCCGCGGCTTCAGCCTCGACCACGCCTCGGTCGGCTGCACCGCCTTCGGCGATGTGCCGATCCTCCCGGTGACCGGAGAGGTCGGCTCCGCGCCCTGGGACCGCAGCGAGCACTTCTCGCACACCGGCGAGGAGGCGGAGCCCGGGTACTACGCCGTGACGCTCGCCGACTCGAAGGTGCGGGCCGAGCTGACGGCGACGACGCGCACCGGTCTGGCCGCCTTCACGTTCCCCGAAGGGGCCGACGCGGCACAGGTCCTGGTCAAGGGCGGCGGCAGCCTGGCCGGCAACAAGAAGGCCGATCTGCGGATCGTCGGCGACCGCGAGGTCACCGGCTCCGCGACCACGGGCAACTTCTGCGGCAAGGGGAACGAGTACACCGTCCACTACGCGATCACCTTCGACCGCCCCTTCACCCGGCACGGCACCTGGGACGGCACGTCCGTCACGAAGGACAGCGACACGGTGGACGCGCCCAAGGCCGGCGCCTATCTCACGTTCGACACGGACGGGGCGCGCACGGTACGGGCCAAGGTCTCCATGAGCTACGTCTCGGTGGCCGGTGCTCGGGCCAACATGACCGCGGAGGTGCCCGGCTGGAGCCTGCCGGACCTGCGGAAGCAGACCCGGGACCGGTGGAGCGAGGCGCTGGGCAAGGTGCGCGTCGCAGGCCGGGACGAGGACGAGCTGAAGACGTTCTACACCTCGCTCTACCACTCGCTCATGCACCCGAACACCTTCAACGACGCCGACGGCCGCTACATCGGCTTCGACGACAAGGTGCGTACCCTCCCCGAAGGCCGCACCCAGTACGCCAACTTCTCCGACTGGGACACCTACCGCTCGCTCGCCCCGCTTCAGGCCATGCTGTGGCCGAAGGAGGCGAGCGACATGGCCCAGTCACTCGTCAACGACGCCGTACAGGGCGGCTGGTGGCCGCGCTGGCCACTCGCCAACAGCTACACGGGCCAGATGACCGGCGACAACTCCGTGGCCCTCATCGCCAACCTCTACGCGTTCGGCGCCCGCGACTTCGACCTCAAGACGGCGCTGAAGTACCTGGTCAAGGGCGCGACGACGGTGGACGGCACCCCGGGCGCGTACAAGGAACGCCCGGACATCGCCAACTACGTCGAGCGTGGCTACGCACCGAACAACGACGCCTCGCGCGGCGACCATCAGCGCGTCGGCGGCTCGGTCACCCTGGAATGGGCGATCGACGACTTCGCCATCGCGCAGCTCGCACACGCCGCGAAGGACACCGCGACCGAGCGCACCTTCACCCGGCGCGGACAGAACTGGCAGAACATCCTCAACCCCGCGACGGGCTACCTCCAGCCGCGCGGTGAGGACGGCCGCTTCCCCGACGGCCCCGGCTTCCAGCCGCCGCCGGAGGGCAAGTTCGGCCAGGACGGTTTCGACGAGGGCAACGCCGCGCAGTACAACTGGCTCGTGCCGCAGAACACCGCCGGCCTCATCGACGCGATGGGCGGCCGCGACGTCGCCTCCGCACGGCTCGACACCTTCTTCACCCAGCTCAACGCGGGCCCGAACGAGCCGTACATGTGGGCGGGCAACGAGATCAACTTCGGGGTCCCGTGGGTCTACAACCACCTCGGAACGCCGTGGAAGACACAGAAGGCGGTCCGGGACGTCGCCACGACGCTGTTCAGCCCGACACCCGACGGCGAGCCGGGCAACGACGACCTCGGGGCGCAGTCCTCGTGGTACGTCTGGGCCGCGCTCGGCCTCTACCCCTCGACACCGGGCACGCCCGATCTCACCGTGCACAGCCCGCTGTTCGAACGTGCGGTGCTGGACCTGCCCGGCCGGGGCGCCGACCTGGACATCCGGGCGCCCGAGGCCGCGGCGGACACCCCGTACGTGCACGGGCTGAAGCTCGACGGGCGCGACTGGGAGCGCACGTACCTGCCGCAGTCGACGGTGCGCGACGGCGGACGGCTCGACTTCTCGCTGTCCGGCACCCCGGACACCCACTGGGCGACCTCCGCGAAGGCGGCGCCGCCCTCGTACCGCACGGGTGAACGTCCCTTCCTGGCAAGCGCGACGCCCAGCCGGAGCACCGCCGAACCCGGTGGCAGGGGCGCGGTGCTCAAGGTCGCCGGGCAGCGCCTGGCCGGCCACGACCGGACCCTGACCGTCACCGCCGACGCACCCAAGGGGCTGAAGGCCAGTGCGCGGAAGACCACGATGAAGCTCGGTGCGGGAGGATCGGGGAGCGCGGCGCTCACCGTCACGGCCGGAGCGGAGACGCCTGAGGGCTACTACGAAGTGCCGCTGACGGTACGGGGGAGCGGAGCCGCCGATCCCGTACGGCTGTCCGTCACCGTTCTGGTGGCACCGGCGGGCAGCCTCTCGGCGGCCTACGACAACACCGGCATGTCCGACGACTCCGACCACGGGCAGGGCGACTACGACGGGGACGGCAACAGCTACTCCCGGCAGGCGCTGACCGGGGCCGGGCTGCGCGGTGGCGCACCCGCCGAGGTGTCCGGCACCTCGTTCACCTGGCCGGCCGCACCGCAGGGCAGTCCGGACAACGTCGCCGCGGACGGCCAGTCGATCACCCTGGGCAAGGCCGGTGAGGGCGCCCGGCGGCTGCTGTTCGTCGGCTCGGCGACCGACGGAGACCACAAGGGCCGCGCCACGGTGACCTTCACCGACGGCAGCACGGCCGAGGCCGACCTGTCGTTCGGAGACTGGACCCTGCCGGGCGGCGGCACGGAACCGGTCCTCGGCAACACGCTCGTCGCCCGGACGGACCACCGCAACCAGCCCGGCGGCAGTGGCCCCGCGGCACATGTCTTCGCCACCACCCCGTTCGACGTGCCGGACGGCAGGCGGGTCAAGAGCGTGACGCTGCCTCACGACCCCGACCTGCACGTCTTCGCCGTCGGGCTCGGCTGACAACGGCGGTACGGGAAAGGCGCGGACCGGAGGAGCCCTTGGCCCCCGGTCCGCGCCCCACCCGGTCCGTCCCGGCGGGCGCGGGGTGGTTCAGCCCTTGACGGTGAAGGCCGCCCGCAGCAGTGCCTCGTCGCGCGAGGACGGGCCGACGAGCAGCTCGAATGCGCCCGGCTCGACGACACGGTGGCCCTCGGCGTCCACCAGGCTGCAGTCCGCGACGGGCAGTTCGATGGCGACCTCACGCGACTCGCCGGGTTCGAGCGTCACCTGACGGTAGGCCTTCAGCTCCTTCTCGGCCCACGTCACCGACGTGACGGTGTCGCTCACGTACACCTGCACGGTCTCCCGCACCGGCCGCTCGCCGGTGTTGCGGAGCTGGACGCGCGCCCGCAGGGTGTCGCCCGCGCCGAGAACCGAGGTCAGCACCTCCAGCTCCGTGTACGCCACGCTCGTGTAGCTCAGGCCCTCCCCGAACACGAACGCCGGACTCTGCGTCAGGTCGGCGTAGCGGGAGCCGTGCTGGCCGCGCACCTGGTTGTAGTACGTCGGCTGCTGCCCCGAATGGCGGGCGAAGGAGACCGGCAGCCGGCCGGACGGCTCGATGAGGCCGAGCGCCAGTTCGGCGACGGCCCGGCCGCCGAGCATCCCCGGGTTGAAGGCGTGCACGATCGCCGCCGCGCTGTGCGCAGAGGGCGGCAGCACCAGCGGCTTGGAACTGATGACGACCACCACCAGCGGCTTGCCCGTCGCGGCGAGCGCGTCGAGCAGCGCGACCTGGCCGCCGATCAGCTCCAGGGTCGCGGTCGAGCGCCCCTCACCGACCAGCTCGATCCGGTCACCGACGACCGCGACGACGTAGTCGGCGGCCCGCGCCGCGGCGACGGCCTCGTCGATCAGCGAGGCGGACGGCTCCGCAGGGACGACGATCTCCGGCCGGGGCTGCCCGTCGGGGAAGAAGGCCCCCTGGGGGTCGGGCCCCACGGTGAGGATGTCGGCCCCCCGCGCATGGGTGACGGTCCAGCCGTCCGGCACGTGCTCCCGGAACCCCTCCAGCACGGTACGGATCATGTCGCGCGGCTGACCGTCCGGCAGCCAGTCCGCCTGACCGGAGGACCCCGCCCAGTCACCGAGCTGGGTCTGCGCGTCATCGGCGTTGGGCCCGACGACCGCGACCGTGCGCGGCGCGTCCCCGCCTGCCGCGAGCGCGCGGCCGTCCTCCCCGGCCGTGAATCCGCCGGCCAGCGGCAGGGTGCCGTCGTTGGTGAGGAGGACCAGCGAGCGGCGGGCCGCTTCGAGGTTCAGCCCGGCGTGCCCGGCGCTGCCGATGACCGCGGCCTGCCGGTCCCGGTCGGGGTGACGCGGGTTCTCGAACAGGCCCAGCTCGAACTTGAGCGTCAGGATCCGGCGGACCGCCGCATCGATCTCCGCCTCTTCGAGCGTGCCCCCGGCGACCGCCTCCTGAGCGCCGTCGAAGAAGTCCGGCGTCGTCATCACCATGTCGTTGCCCGCGCGGACCGCGGCGGCGGCCGCCTTCGCGTGGTCGGCGTAGACCCGCTGCTCCCACACCATGCGGCCGACGTTGTCCCAGTCGGTCACCAGCGTCCCGGTGTAGCCCCACTCGCCGCGCAGCACCTCGTTCAGCAGCCAGTTGTTGACCGTGATCGGGACCCCGTCCATGGACTGGTACCCGAGCATGAATGTCCGGCACCCCTCCCGGGCGACCCGCTCGAACGGGGGCAGGAACCACGAACGGAGCTTGCGGCGCGAGATGTCCGCCTCGCTCGCGTCCCGGCCCCCCTGGGTCTCCGAGTAGCCCGCGAAGTGCTTGGCGCACGCCAGGATGGCCGTCGGGTCGTCGAGGCCGTCGCCCTGGTATCCGCGCACCATCGCGGAGGCGAGCTCGCCGATGAGGAAGGGGTCCTCGCCGAACGTCTCGCTGACCCGGCCCCAGCGCAGGTCCCGGGTGATGCACAGCACCGGGGAGAACGTCCAGTGGACACCGGTCGCCGCGACCTCGACCGCGGTCGCCCGTGCGATGCGCTCCACGAGTTCCGGGTCCCAGGTCGCGGCCATGCCGAGCTGGGTGGGGTAGATCGTAGCCCCCTCCCAGAACGAGTGGCCGTGGATGCAGTCCTCCGCGACGAGCAGCGGAATCCGCAGCCGGGTCCGCTCGGTGAGCGCGGCCGCTTCCAGGACGCGATCGGGTGAGGCGTGCAGGATCGAGCCCGCGTGCATGTCCTCGATGAGGTGCCTGACCCCGTCCTTCGCGTTCAGCTGGAGCATCTGGCCGACCTTCTCGGGCAGCGTCATCCGGCCGACCAGATCGGCCACGCGCTCGGGGACGGACAGTGCGGGGTCGAGATAGGGCAGTGAGGAGCCCACAGGAGTTCCTTTCACAACGTCGGTGACGTTCTCATCGGGCGGATACCTGGGTGGTGGAAGGTGCCGGCCGGCGCACGGGCCGCCGACGATCGCCGCAGCCGCGTCATGTCCGCGCTCCTGCTGCTGTCATCGTCCGAGGCCTCCTGCGGTCGGCACGGCACGGCTCAACTCGCCGCCCGGACCCACCGTACGCCGAATCCCGACCGGGTGGTAAGTATGTGGGTATGCGACTGTACTCAGTGATGCCGTCCGAGACGGCCGGGGAGGGTGGCACGTGACCGGCGATACGCGGCGTGGCTACGCCAAGGGCCGGGCCAAACGCGTGGAGATCCTCGACCAGGCCATGGCCATGTTCGGCGAGGTCGGCTACCGGGGGGCCTCGCTGCGCGTGATCGCCACCCGCTGCGGCATCTCGCATCCCGGTCTGCTGCACCACTTCCCGACCAAGCAGTCGCTGCTGCTCGCGGTGCTGGAACACCGCGACGAGGTGGACGGGGAATGGCTCGCCCTCGGCGGTCCGAGGGGTGTCGACCGGCTGCGCCGCCTCGTCGCCCTCGCCGCGCTGAACGCCGAACGCCGGGGGATCGTCGAGCTGTTCTCCGTACTCGCCGCCGAGGCGACGTCCGCCGGGCACCCGGCCCACACGTACTTCGTGGAGCGCTACCGCACCTCGGTCCTCAGCACGGCCGTCTCCTACCGGGAGGCACGGGACGAGGGCGCGCTGCGTGCGGGGATCGATCCCGACGAGGCCGCGCAGCAGCTGATCGCGCTGATGGACGGACTCCAGATCCAGTGGCTCCTGAGCGGCTGCGTGACGGACATGGCGGGCGTGCTGCGCGCCCATGTGCAGGCGCAGTTGACCGTGGAGCTCTGAGCCGGGTACCCGGGCGGCCGTTCTCTGCGAGCGGTCCGGTGGCCCGCTGCCTATGATCGACAAGGGGCCTTGGACCTGATCTGTGGAGGCTTCCGATGCTGTCCGTGCTCGAACCGCGTGACATCCCTCCGCGCCTCGCCACTGGCGCGTTCATCCTGAATTCCGGCCTGGGCAAGCTCAAGGCCGACGAGGCGACCGCGCAGACCCTGCACGGCATGGCCTGCACCGCGTACCCCTTCCTCGAGAAGATCGAGGCCGAGCGGTTCACCCGGCTGCTGGCCTGGTCCGAGATCGCGGTCGGCGGCGCTCTGCTTGTCCCCGTCGTGCCGACCCGGCTCGCCGGGCTGGCGCTGGCCGGGTTCTCCGGCGGGCTGCTCGGCCTGTACCTGCGGGTTCCCGGGATGCGTGAGCCGGGCAGTCTGCGCCCCAGCCAGGCGGGCGTTCCGCTGGCCAAGGACTCCTGGATGTTCGGCATCGGGCTCGGCTTCCTCGGCGCGGGAGCGCACCGGTGCGGACCGTCGGCCCGCCGTTGCCGCCGGCACCGCAGGTGCGGCCGCTGAACCACCCCCGCACCGGGCGGTGTCAGTCGCGCACCCGGGCCATCAGCAGTGCCACGTCGTCGTGGTGACTGGGGTCCCGCAGCTTGCGCAGCAGCCGGTCGCAGGACTCCTCCAGCGACGGATCCGGCTCGCGGAGCAACGCGCACAGGGCGTCCAGCCGGGTGTCTATGTCCTGGTCGCGGGTCTCGACCAGACCGTCCGTGTACAGGACGAGCCGGTCACCCGGCGCGAGGTCGAACGTGACGTCGCTGAACGGCACACCGCCCACGCCGAGCGGTGCCCCGGCCGGCAGACCGAGCAGCCGCGGCGGGCCCCCGGCCGGTATCAGCACCGGCGGGAGGTGCCCGGCGGTACTCACCCGGCAGGTGTTCCGGTCCGGGTCGTACACACCGTAGACGCAGGTGGCGAACCACGGGTCCAGATCGGCGGTGATCTCGTCGAGATGCCGGAGCACCTCCGCGGGCCGGAGGCCGATCCGGGACAGGGTCTGGGTGGCGGTACGCAGCCGCCCCATCGTGGTGGCCGCGTTGATCCCGCTGCCCATGACATCGCCGACCACCAGGGCGGTCCCGCCGTCCCGCAGCGGGATGACGTCGAACCAGTCGCCGCCGACCTCATAGCGGGAGGCGGCCGGCCGGTATCGGGACGCCACCTCCAGCCCGGCCGGAATGTGGTGGTTGTGCGGCAGCATGCTGCGCTGGAGGGTGAGCGCGGTCTCCCGCTGCTGCCGGAACAGCCGGGCATTGTCGATACAGACCGCCGCGCGGGTGGCCAGCTCGCCGGCCAGCACTTCGTCGTCCTCGGTGAACGGCAGCGGATTGTCCGTCCGTATGAGGTCGAGAGCGCCGAGAACCTCGCCCCGCGCGATCAGCGGCACCGCCAGGTAGGAGTGGGCGCCGGCCTCCGCCAGCAGCCCCGCGGAACGGCTGTCGCGGGCGATGCGCGACAGCTTCTCGGCGTCGAGATACGGCTCCCGGACCGGCTTGGCCGTACGCACGCAGCGGGTGATCAGCCGGTCGGCGCCGTAGTGGGCCGCGTGGCCCGGTGGATCGGCCGCCTCCACGACCGGTGTGGGCCGGGCGGCGACGACGGCCAGCGCCTGGATGAGGGCCGGGCCGTCGGTCTGGCGGGGGCGCCCCTTCAGCACACTGTCCAGGACGTCGACGGCCGCGACGTCGGCGAGCTCCGGAACCGTGACCTCGGCCAGCTCCCTCGCCGTCTGCTCCAGGTCCAGGGTGGTTCCGATGCGCACAGAGGCGTCGGCGACCAGCGCCAGACGGTGCCGGGCGCGCTCCGCCTCGGCCTCGGCCCGGTGGTGGTCGGTCATGTCGATCAGTGAGACGGCGAGGCCCAGTACCTGACCACCGGAGTCGTCCAGCCGGTACAGCGACATCGACCAGACGCGGTCGGTGTCCGGATCGGCCGCGGTACGCCCTTCCACCTGACGGCCCACCTGCGGCACACCGCTCTTCAGCACCTCGCGCATCGCCGCCTCGACCGCGTCGCCGCCGAGGAAGGGCAGCGCCTCCCCGGCCCGGCGGCCGAGGTGCTCGGCCGCGCTCAGCCCGTTCATCCGCTCCAGCGCGGGATTGGCCGCCAGATACCGCAGATCGCTGCCCAGGACCGCGAGACCGATCGGCGACTGGTCGACCAGACGCACGGACAGTGCCAGATCGCGCTCCACCTGCCGCAGCGTCGCCCCGTCCGTGGCCAGCCCCAGCGCGTAGAAGTCACCGCGGTCGTTCTGCAACCGCATGTTGCGGAACTCCAGCAGTCTGGTGGTGCCGTCCTTGCACCGTACGGGGAAGCTGCCCGCCCAGGTCTCGCCGCTGCTCATCACCTCGGAGAACAGCCTCAGCACCAGCTCGAAGTGCTCGTCGTCGACCAGGATGCGGGCGGCGAACCGGCCCAGTGCCTCCTGCGGTGTGTAGCCCAGCAGCCGCTCGGCCTGCGGGCTCCACAGCGCGATGCGGCCCTCGGTGTCGAGCACCATCGCGGCGGTGCCGAGGACGTCCACCAGGCCGCCCTCTGGAGAGCGGCGCACGCCTGCCCGCCGGCCGTCGTCCCGGCCGGTCCGCATGTCATCGGTGCCGTCCACGGACCGTCCTTCCCAAGCCGTCACCGTGCCCGGACACAAGGTTCGCTGACTTCCATGGTCGCCCCGGACCCGCCGCCCCCGCAGCTCCGGCGGATCCAGAGATCCGGCCGCAGGGGGTTTCGGAAGCCTCACGACGGTCACCCGCAGCGTACTGAGCCGAACACCCGAACACGACCGTCAGGAGTGAGACCCATGGAGAACTGGCGCGAGCACGCGGCCTGCCGCGACGCCGACCCCGACCTCTTCTTCCCCATCGGAAGCACCGGTCCCGCGCTCGTACAGACCGAGGACGCCAAGGCCGTGTGCCACGGCTGTCCGGTACGGGAGGCGTGTCTGCGGTGGGCCCTGGAGAACGGCCAGGACTCCGGCGTGTGGGGCGGCCTGGGGGAGGACGAGCGGCGCGCGCTGAAGCGCCGCAGCCGCAGGCGGGCCAAGGAGCACGGATGACGACGAGGGCACTGTCACACCGCCGGCGGCCCTTCCACGTGATGATTCACCGGCCGGCGGGTACACGATGAGGCATGGACACCACGGTCTGGCTCATCATCGGAGCGGTTCTCGCGCTGCTCACCATGGGTGTCGCCGGCGTCCTCCTGGTACGGGTGTTCCGCGCCAGGAAACTGCTGGTCGACGCCGGAATCCCGCTGCACAACAAGGCGCTGGTCTGGGCGGCGGTGATCTACACCGTGTCGCCCGTCGATCTGCTGCCGGACCCCGTGTACCTCGATGACATCGGCTTCCTGATGCTGGCGCTGCGTTCCCTGCACGCCGCGGCACGGGCCGCCGGGGCCGGCGGCCCGGCCGAGCGGGCGGGGGAGACCCGGCACCTCGTGCCGTAGGACGCGTTACCGGCCTCGCGCGGACGGTTCACCGAACCGGACGCGTCAGTCTCGTTGACAGCTGAACGGGTACACGTCACTCTCCTGGGAGAGCGCTCTCCCATTCGGTTACGGGACATCGGTCCCGCACTCTTCTGCCAGGAGTGAATGTGCACAGACCTAGCGCAGCCCTGCCCGCGAGACCGCGTTCGGGCACGCTGCTGATCACCCTTCTCGCCCTGCTCGCGTCGTCGCTCGTGATGCTCACGGCGTCGTCCGCCGGAGCCGCCGAGACCCTGCTCTCGCAGGGGAGGACCGCCACCGACTCCTCCCACGAGGGCGAGGGCTACGCGGCCTCCGCCGCCGTGGACGGGAACCTGACCGGCACCCGCTGGGCCAGCGAATGGCGCGACCCGCAGTGGATCCAGGTGGACCTGGGTGCCACCGCGGACCTGAGCCGGGTCGTCCTGACCTGGGAGTCCGCCTACGGCAAGGCGTACGAGATCCAGGCCTCCGACAACGGCTCCGACTGGCGCACCCTGAAGACCGTGACCAACGGGGACGGCGGCACCGACGAACTGGCCGTCTCCGGCTCCGGACGGTACGTGAGGATGTACGGCACCGCCCGGGCCGGCGGGTACGGCTACTCCCTGTGGGAGTTCCAGGTCTACGGCACCACCGGCCCGCCGCCCGCCACCGGCGGCGCCGTCCGGGTCACCGGATCGCAGGGCAACTGGCAGCTGACCGTCGACGGCAAGCCCTACCAGGTCAAGGGACTGACCTGGGGACCGTCCGTCGCCGACGCGGCACGCTACCTGCCCGACCTGAGGTCGATGGGCGTCAACACCATCCGTACCTGGGGCACCGACGGTTCCTCCAAGCCGCTGCTGGACGAGGCCGCGGCCAACGGGATCCGGGTCGTCAGCGGCTTCTGGCTCCAGCCGGGCGGCGGTCCCGGCAGTGGCGGCTGCGTCAACTACCTCACCGACGACGCGTACAAGGCCTCCTCGCTCACCGAGTTCGCCAAGTGGGTCGACACGTACAAGAACCACCCCGGCGTGCTCATGTGGAACGTCGGCAACGAGTCGGTTCTCGGCCTCCAGAACTGCTACAGCGGTGACGAACTGGAGAAGCAGCGCAACGCCTACACCACCTTCGTCAACGACGTGGCGAAGAAGATCCACACGATCGACCCCAACCACCCCGTGACCTCCACCGACGCCTGGACGGGAGCCTGGCCCTACTACAAGCGCAACGCCCCCGACCTGGACCTGTACTCGGTCAACTCCTACGGCGACATCTGCGGGGTCCGCGGGGCCTGGGAGTCCGGCGGCTACACCAAGCCCTACATCATCACCGAAGGCGGCCCGGCCGGTGAGTGGGAGGTGCCCGACGACGCCAACGGCGTCCCGGACGAGCCCACCGACGTACAGAAGGCCGAGGGGTACACCAAGGCCTGGAACTGCATCACCGCGCATCAGGGCGTCGCGCTGGGAGCCACGCTCTTCCACTACGGAACCGAGCACGACTTCGGCGGCATCTGGTTCAACGTGGTGCCCGACGGCAAGAAGCGGCTCTCGTACTACGCGCTGAAGAAGGCGTACACCGGATCCACCGCCGGCGACAACACCCCGCCGGTCATCAGCGGGATGACGGTCCAGAACGCCAACGGCGCCCCCGCAGGGCGCGAGTTCACCGTCGGAGCCGACATCCGGGACCCGGACAACGACGCGCTGACGTACAAGATCTATCTGAGCGGCAACTACGCCACCGGTGACAAGGCCCTGGTCGAGGCCACCTGGCGGTCCACCGGCAACGGCACCTTCGCGGTGACGGCGCCGGCGCGGCTCGGGGTGTGGAAGGTCTACATCCAGGCCGAGGACGGACACGGCAACGCCGGCATCGAGACCAAGTCCGTGAAGGTCGTCGTGCCGCCGGTCACCGGCACCAACCTGGCCCTCGGACGGCCGGCCACCGCCACCTCCGCCCAGGCCGGCAGCACCGGCTGCCCCTGCACCCCCGCGATGGCGGTCGACGGCAGGATGGACACCCGCTGGGCCAGCGACTGGAGCGACCCCCAGTCGATCCAGGTCGACCTCGGTGAGCGGAAGTCCTTCCGCCACCTCCAGCTGGTGTGGGACCCGGCCTACGCCAAGTCGTACGAGGTACTGGTCTCGGACGACGGCAGCAACTGGCGTTCGGTGTTCTCCACCACCACCGGGAACGGTGATGCCGACGATCTCGACATCGCCCAGACCGCCCGCTACGTGAAGCTCAACCTCACGCAGCGGGGCACCGCTTGGGGCTACTCGCTCTGGGAGTTCGGGATCTACGGCTGATCACCCGGGCGGCGCCGGTGAGGCATGTTCACCTCACCGGCGCCGCCCGCCGGGGTGTGTCGGTGGCGGGGCCGGGGCAGGAGAGCGGCCATGGTGAGGACATGAACGTCGCAGACATTTTGGTGGACGGGTTCACCCGCGTCCGGGAGACGGTGCACTCGGCCGTCGAGGGCCTGGAACCCGACGACCTCCACGCCCGGCTCGACGAGGGCGCGAACTCGATCGCCTGGCTGGTGTGGCACCTGACCCGTGTCCAGGACGACCACATCGCGGACGCGGCCGGGACCGAGCAGATCTGGTTCACCCAGGACTGGCCGGCCCGCTTCGATCTGCCCTTCGCCAAGGACGCCACCGGCTACGGGCAGACCAGCAAGCAGGTCGAGGCCGTACGGGTGGGCTCGGCGGAACTGCTGATCGGGTACTACGACGCGGTGCACCTCCAGACCGTCGGCTTCGTCCAGGGCCTCGACGGCAAGGCGCTGGACCGCGTCGTGGACGAGGCCTGGTCACCGCCGGTCACCCTGGGCGTACGGCTCATCAGCGTGCTGTCGGACGATCTCCAGCACGCCGGACAGGCCGCGTTCGTCCGCGGCTCACTGGAACGCCGGTAGCCGTCGTCAGGCGGCGGGCGGGGTGAGCGGCCCCCGGGTGCGGGCGTAGTGCCCCGGGCTGGTGCCCACGACACGCTTGAAGTGACGCGCCAGATGGGACTGGTCGTAGAAACCGGCGCCCGTCGCCACCTCGGGCGCCGGCCGCCCCTGGAGGAGCAGCCGGCGCGCGAGGTCGACACGGCGCCCCGTCACGTACTGGTGCGGCGCCATCCCGAACTCACGGCTGAAGGCCCTTACCAGATGCGTGTGGTGGGCGTGCAGACGCAGCGCGGCCTCCTGGAGGGTGATCCCCTCCACGAACCGTTCGTCGAGCAGATCGCGCAGCCGGTGCGCGACCCTGCGGTCGTGCACGTACCGGACGGGTTCGAGCCGGTTGCGCAGATGCTGGTCGAGGCGCTCGGCAACCAGGGCGAGCCGGCTCGCCGCCTCCAGCTCGTCGCCCGGTTCGGCGAGCGTCGTGTGGAGCCGGGCGATCCGGCGGCGCAGCGCCGGATCGTGCAGCACGGGGCTGTCGACGGCCATGCCGATCAGTTCCTCGTCGACCTGCGCGGTGTTGAGATACAGGACGCGTTTGCGGAAGCCCTCTGCGGTCGCGGCGCCGCCGTTGTGCGGGATGTGCGGCGGCAGGAGCGTCACCACATGGGTGAGCACTCCGTGCTCGTGGTGGTCCAGGTCGTAGCGGACCATGCCCTCGTCCACGATGAGCAGGGTCCACGCGTCGTGCGTGTGCATGGGGTAGGAGTGATCGATGAAGTGGGCGTGGAAGACCTCTTCGATTCCCTCCACGGGCGGACACCACGCGGTGATGTCCGGACGATCAGCCATGACCCGATCGTACGCCCGGCGGACGCGGTGCCCGCCCCGGTGCGGCGGTCGCGGGGCGGGCACCCGGGACAGCGCCGCACCGGGGCGGTCGTGCAAAGTTCGTACAAGACAGCCGGGGGGACGGCCGGGCAGGCTCGGAGCCATGACAGATGATCTCGCCCCCGTCCGCTTCGACACCAAGATCGCCGTCCTGCTCCGGGACGACCTGCACACCTGGCAGCGGCTGAACGTCACGGCCTTCCTGGTCAGCGGCCTCGGCACGGCGGTGCCCGAACTGGTCGGCGAACCGTACGCCGACGCCGACGGCACCCCGTACCTGCCGATGTTCCGTCAGCCGGTCCTGGTCCTCGAAGGAGGGAAGGAGATGCTGACGACGGCCCACACCCGTGCGGTCGGCCGGGGCGTGGCCCTGTCGGTGTTCACGTCCGACCTCTTCTCGACGGGCAACGACCGGGACAACCGGGCCGCCGTCCGGGCCGTGCGGCGGGACGCGATGGACCTGGTCGGGCTGGCCGTCCACGGCCCCCGCAACGCCGTGGACAAGATCCTCAAGGGCGCGTCCATGCACTCCTGAGCGAGGTCACGGCCGGCCCGGTCCAGCGCCCGCCGGAGCGCGGCGGGCCGGCCCGGCCGGTCACACCGTGCGTTCGACGAAGAACGGCAGGAGCGCCAGGAGCTCCCCGACGGCGTCCGGCTCCAGCGCGACGCTCTCCAGGCAGGCGCGGGCGTTCTCCAGATGCCGGTGCGCCTCGGCCACGGCGGCCGCGCGCCCGCCGGCCTCCTCGACCAGACCGGCCGCCCGCCGGGCCGCACTGCCGTCGAGCGGCTCGCCCGTACGCAGCAGCGCGCCCAGTTCCAGCGCTGCCCGGTCGCCCGCGGCGAGCGCGGTCAGGACGGGGTAGGTCTTCTTCTGCCGGCGCAGATCGCTGTGCACCGGCTTGCCCGTGACCGCCGGGTCGCCCCAGATGCCGAGCACGTCGTCCATGGCCTGGAACGCCACCCCGAGATGGCGCCCCGCCGCGGTGAGGGCGTCGGCCTCCGTCCGCCCGGCCCCGCCGAGCACGGCGCCCAGACCGGCGGCGCAGCCCAGCAGCGCGCCCGTCTTGCGCTCGGCCATCAGCCGGTACTCGTGCGGCCGCACGGCATCGGGACCCGTCCAGGGCCGGGACTCGAAGAGCAGGTCGTCGGCCTGCCCGCGGACCAGGTCGTTCAGCGTCCCGGACAGCAGCCGGACCGCCGGTACGCAGTGCGCGCCCGGGGCGTCGGCCAGGGTCTGCACGGCGAGTGCGAAGAGCGCGTCACCCGCGAGGACGGCGGGCCCGGTCCCGTAGGCCTTCCAGGCGGTGGCGCGCTGCCTGCGGGTCTCGTCGCCGTCCATGATGTCGTCGTGGAGCAGGGAGAACGTGTGGATCAGCTCGACCGCGACAGCGCCCCGCACCGCGCTCTGGGCCTTCGCGCCGACGGCCTCCGCACCGAGCACGGTGAGGGCCTGCCGGATCCCCTTGCCCTGCGCACCGGGGACGGCCCGGCCGTCGGGCCCGTCCCAGCCGAGCGAGAACGCGGTGATCTCGGCGTGCCACGGATGCAGCTGCCGCACGGCCCGGCCGAGAGCCGGACGGACAAGGGCGCGGCAGCGGGCGAGGATCTCCTGCGCTGTGGCCCGCTCGGCCACCGGGGGCGTCATCGGCGGCCCTCTTCCTCGGTCACCGTGTCACCGGCCGGTGACACACCGAGTTCCGCGTAGGCCTTGTCGACCATGTCACGGGCGTTGAGCAGTCCGATCCGGTCGAGCGTGACGCGCAGGCCGTCCAGCTCCGCGGCGGTCTCCGCGGGGTCGCGGCCCAGCCGGGCGAGCGACTTCGCCAGACCGAGGCGGGCCAGTGCCTCGCCCCGGGGTTCCGTCATCGCGCTGAACTCTCCCAGCGCCTCCTGGTAGACCTGCCGGGCCTCCTCGTACCGCCCGGCGCGGTAGAGCACATTGGCGCGCATCTTGTGGTTGTAGGCGAGGGCGCTGGACAAGTTCATTTCACGGCAGGTGAGTTCGGCCTCGGACAGCAGGGCGAGCGCGCGTTCCGGGGCGTTGTCCCGTACGGAGATGATGTCGGCCATACCGCGCAGCGCCCAGGCCCGGCCGCGCCGGTCGTCCGCGTTCCCGGCCAGTTGCGCGGCTTCCTCGAACATCTCCAGCGCGGTGTCGAACTGGCCGGTGTTGCGATGTATCTGCGCGATGCCCTCCAGGGCCCAGACAGTGTGGCGCGCCTCGCCGCGGGCTCGCGCCTCGGCGAGCAGTTGCTCGTGCAGTACGGCGACGGTCCGGTAGTCGCCCTGGATGCGCCCGGTCTCCGCGAGCCCGGCGAGCGAATAGCCGCGGGCGACCACATCGCCGCCGTTCTTGCCCAGTTCGGCCGCCAGCCCCAGCAGGCGGAAGGCGAGGCGCAGCGCGCCCCGCTGGCGGGCGAGCGTCCCACCGCTCCACAGCGCCCACGCCATCGCCCCGGTGTCCTCGGCCGACCTGGCCGCCCGGTAACTGGCCTTCCAGGCACGGTCGGCGTCCTGCACATGGCCCAGCCTGCGGTGTGCCTCGGCCACCGCGAGGCCGGTGCGGGCCACCTCCTGCTGGGATCCGGAGAGCTCGGCCGCCCTCAAGTGGCGTTCCCCCTCGGCCAGTACGTCGGTGAGGGAGGCGTTCACGGACATCTTGGTGAGGGCGCCTTGGTACTCGGGCGCCAGTGCTTTGCTCTGCATGGGGGCCTTTCGCGGGCGAACGGGCCGGCCGCATCAACTATACGCCCAATGTATACATTCAGTGCATAGTTGATCGGTACTCTGACCTGCGCGCTCATGGGGGGTCGGACGAAGCTTGTCGTGTGCGGCGTGCCGCCTTGTTGTGGATCAAGACGGCGGATGCGCGCCGAGGGTTGCTTCGCGATCGGCCATTCCGTACAGAAATTCGTCTCGGAGGCGGTCGCCGGGTCAGCCGGACCGGTCCGCCAGGTGGTCGATGAACCACTCCCGGGCCAGCTCGGCGACCTCGTCCAGCGTGCCCGGCTCCTCGAAGAGGTGCGTCGCACCCGCGACGACGTCGAGCCGGTTCTCGCAGCGCAGTTCCGCCTGCGCCCGCCGGTTCAGCTCCAGGACCCGGGCGTCGCGGCCGCCCACAACGAGGAGTGTCGGCGACCGGACGTCGCCGAGGGCGGACCCCGCCAGGTCGGGCCGGCCGCCGCGGGAGACGACCGCACCGATCCCGGTGCCGCGCTCCCCGCCGGCGGCTGCCGCCGCCCGCAGCGCGGCCGCCGCTCCGGTGCTCGCGCCGAAGACGCCGATGGGAAGGGACTCGCGGCGTCGCAGCCAGCCGGTGGCGTCCACCAGCCGTTCCGCCAGGGTCCCGATGTCGAAGACGTTGGCGCGGACCGCTTCCTCGGCCGGTGTGAGCAGGTCGAAGAGCAGGGTGCCGAGGCCCGCCCGGTTCAGTGCCGCCGCCACCGAGCGGTTGCGCGGGCTGTGCCGGCTGCTGCCGGAGCCGTGCGCGAACACCACGAGGGCGCGGGCCGAACCGGCCACGGTGAGCTCACCCGGCAGCACGACGCCGCCCGCCTCCACGTCCACCTCGACGGCCGTCCGCCCGGAGCCCCGGTCCGCGGCCCGAGCCAGCAGGGCGACGACCTCCTCGTCCGGGGTCTGGCCGAAGTCCCGGTACCACTCACCCACCGCGGAGAACCGGGGCGGCGTGGACAGGCACACCAGCGCGTCCACCTGGCCGCGCAGCCTCTCGGCGGCGTCCGGCGGCGCCACCGGAACGGCCAGTACGACGTGGGCCGCACCCTGCGCACGTGCCACCTCGCACGCGGCCAGGGCGGTCGCGCCGGTCGCGATGCCGTCGTCCACGATGATCACGCGGCGCCCGTCGAAGCGGATGCGCGGCCGGTCGCCGCGGAAGGTCCGGGCCCGCCGCAGCAGCTCAACCGTCTCGGCGCGCTCGACGGAGGCGAGATCCGCCGCCGAGGCCCCGCTACGGCGCAGGATGTCCTCGCTGATGACCCGTACACCGCCCTCGCCGATGGCGCCGAAGCCCAGTTCCGGGTGGTGGGGGACGCCGAGCTTGCGGACCACGATCACATCGAGCGGTGCGCCGAGCTCCTGGGCGACCCGGAAGGCCACCGGTACTCCGCCGCGGGGGAGACCCAGCACGACGGGATCGCCCCCTGCGAGGGGGCGGAGAGCCTCGGCGAGCCGTTGTCCCGCGTCGGCGCGGTCGGAGAACAGCACGGGGACTCACCCCAGACCGGGAGAGGGGAGGCGGCTACCTGCACACCTTCTCCGAATCAACCCCATGCACCGCGGGCCCGCAAGCCGACGGCGTCTGCCGTTCCGTCGTTCCGTCGTTTCGCCGTTCTGTCGGAACGGCGGATCGACAGACGCCGCGGGCGACGCCGCGCGGATCGTCACAGGACGGAACGCGCCACCCGGAACCCCGTGTCATCGATCCGGAACGTCGGGTGGCTGCGACGCCGCACCGAGGCCCGGCAGCTCCAGCGCTCGTCGAACCAGCCGCCGCCGCGCAGCACCCGGTAGCTGCCGTAGACCTCGGCGTCGTAGACGTCCCAGCACCACTCCCAGACATTGCCCAACGTGTCGTACAGCCCCCAGGCGTTGGGCTGCCTCCCGCCCACCTCGCGCAGCCGCTCCAGCGAGTTGCCGCGGTGCCAGGCGATGTCGTCGAGCGGGCCGTACCGTGCGCCCGTCGTGCCGGCGCGGCACGCGTGCTCCCACTCGGCCTCTGCGGGCAGCCGGTAGCCGTCGGCTGCCGTGTCCCAGCCGACGTCCTCGGTGCTCCCGTCGCCCGCCGCGTCCTCGGCGCCGAGGCGGTACGCGGGCGTCAGTCCCTCGTGCGCCGACAGGACGTTGCAGAACCGGACCGCGTCCAGCCAGGAGACGCCCTCGACGGGCAGCCGGTCGCCCTGCGCGGCACTCGGGCGCTCGCCGGTGACCCGCGCGTACTGGGCCTGGGTGACCACGGAGGCGGCGAGCCGGTACGGGCTCAGCTCGACCGTCCAACTCCGCTGTGTGCGGCGGTCCGACAGGGTGACCTGCCCCGCCGGGACGGTGATCATCTGGATGTCCGTGTCTGTGTCCATGGGGCGGTGATCGTATCAACGCCGTTGGCGGCCCGGCCGGTTCGCCAACGGCCGTGATCAGCCCGCCGATGCCTGCCGGGTGATCTCGCCGAACCGCTCGCCCATGGCCGCGGCCAGTGCCTGTGCCGCGGAGAGGGGCCGGACCATCACCGTCAGGTCGTCGATCTCGCCCGCCTCGTTCATGTGCAGGAAGTCGCAGCCGTTGATCTCCCGGTCGCCCACTTTCGCGACGAAGACGAGTGCGTGATCGCGTCCGTCCTCGCTCCCCGTCTCCCGGACGTACCGGAAATCCGTGAACACCTCGGAGACCGCGCGCAGGATCGCGGCGGTGAGGGGCTTGCCGGGGTACGGCTTGAACGCCACCGGGCTGGTGAAGACGACGTCATCGGCCAGCATCGCCTCGATCGCGTCGAGGTCGTGCGTCTCGACGGCTTTGCGGAAAGGGTGCATGTGCCGCTCCATAGTCAATTCGTTGAATAGGTGTGAAAGAGATTAATCGCATCGGTGTTAACCTGTCCAGATGTCTCTCAAGTACGCGGTCCTGGCGGCGCTGCTGGAAGGTGAGGCCTCCGGCTACGACCTGGCCAAGGTCTTCGACGTCTCGGTGGCGGACTTCTGGTCCACCACACCGCAGCAGCTCTACCGGGAGCTGGACCGGCTGGCGGAGAGCGGCCTGATCGAGGCACGGGTGGTCGAGCAGCAGCGCAGGCCGAACAAGAGGGTGTTCACCCTCACCGGGGCGGGCCGCGCCGCGCTGGCCGCGTTCACCGCCGAGCCACCCCGCCCCACCGCCATCCGGGACGAGCTCCTGGTCATGACCCAGGCGGTGGACGGTGGCGACCGGGACGCGGTACGTGCCTCGGTGGTGGAACGCATGGAATGGGCACGCGCCAAGCTCGCCCGCTACGAACGGCTTCGGGACCGCATGCTGGACGGCCGCGACGAGGAGACCTTCGTGGCACAGGCCGGGCGCATCGGCCCCTACCTGACGCTGATGCGCGGACGGGCCTTCGAGGAGGAGAACCTGCGCTGGGGCGAGAACGTGCTGCGGATCCTGGACCGGCGGGCACTTCAACGGCGTTGAGGATCCTGTTGTTGTCAGACCCCTCGGTTAGGTTCTCCCCATGACTGAATTCGTACTGGTGGCGGGTGCCTGGCTGGGAGCGTCGGCATGGGACGAGGTGGTGCCGGGGCTGCGCGCGGCCGGGCACGGCGCCCACCCGTTGACCCTGAGCGGTGTCGCTGAGAAGCAGGGTCTCCCGGTCGGCCCGCAGACCCATGTGGCCGACATCGTCGACGAGGTGGAGCGCCTCGGCCTGCGCGATGTCGTTCTGGTCGGCCACAGCTACTCGGGCATCCCGGTCGGTCAGGCCGCCGGCCGGATCGCCGACCGGCTGGCCCGTGTCGTCTTCGTGGACGCCAGTGTCCCGGCCGACGGGGAGTCCTTCGTCTCCGCCTGGTGGCAGGGCCCGGCGGCGCTGGAGGCCGAGCTCGCGGGCAACGGCGGCGTCTGGGCGCCGCCGACCGCGCCCGACTTCGACGGCCAGGGGCTCACCGGCGAGCAGACCGCGCGGATCGTGGCCGGCGCGACGCCGCACCCGGGCGCCTCGCTGAGTGATCCCGCCAAGCTGAGCGGCCCGCTCGGCGGCCTCCCGGTCACCTACGTCAAATGCCTGCTCGACGGCCCCGAACCGGCTGACGACGTGGCCGCCTTGCTGAGCGGGGCGAGCTGGGAGCTGGTCACCCTGGACACCGGGCACTGGCCGATGTTCTCCCGGCCGCAGGAGCTGGCCCGGATCCTGACCGGGGCGGCCGCGCGGTCCTGAGCCCTACCGGGCGGCGACTGCCCGCGCACGGAACCGCCGCCCGCCCGGCACCGCCCACCTCGCCCACGAACAGGCGATCAGGACGCGCGCCCCCGGGGTGTCCCGGGCTGCAATGGACAGGTGACCGCGCCCCCGGACGATTGCCTCGCGCGCAACGAATGGATCTGCGGCGCCTATCTGACCAGTCGGCGGCACATCCTGTGGGACGCGGTACTCCAGCACGTCCAGCTGACCGTGATCGCCGTCCTCATCGGCCTGGTCCTCGCGCTGCCGCTCGCCCTCGCCGCCCGCCGCCGGCGCTGGGCGGCCGGTCCGGTGCTCGGGGTGACCACCGTCCTCTACACCGTCCCGTCCCTCGCCATGTTCTCGTTGCTGCTGCCGGTGTACGGACTCTCCGCCGCGCTCGTCGTCGCGGGCCTCGTCCTGTACTCCCTCACGCTGCTCGTACGGAACATCCTGGCCGGACTCCGAGCCGTACCGGAGGAGACCCGCCAGGCGGCACGCGGCATGGGGTACGGCCCCGTACGCCTGCTCGTCGCGGTGGAACTGCCGCTCGCCCTGCCGGCCGCCATGGCAGGCCTGCGCATCGCCACCGTCTCCGCGGTCTCCCTCGTCACCATCGGTGCGATCGTCGGCTACGGCGGTCTCGGCAACCTCATCTACTCCGGGATGAACACCTACTTCAAGGCCCAGGTACTCACCGCGTCCGTCCTCTGCGTCGTCATCGCCGTCGCCGCCGACCTGCTGCTCCTCCTCGTGCAGCGCCTGCTGACCCCCTGGACGCGGAGGCAGTCGTGAACACCCTCGCCAAGGCCTGGTCCTGGCTCACCACCTCCGCGCACTGGTACGGCGACGACGGCATCTGGACCCGGCTCGGCCAGCACCTCTACCTCACCGTCGTCTGCCTGCTGATCAGCTGCCTCATCGCACTGCCCGTGGCACTCGTGCTCGGCCACCTCGGCAAGGGCGGCGCCCTCGCCGTCAACATCTCCAACGTCGGCCGGGCCGTTCCCACCTTCGCGGTCCTGGTGCTGCTCCTGCTCACCCCGGTCGGACGGTTCGGAGAGGGGCCGACGATCGTCGCCCTCGTCCTGTTCGCCGTACCGCCGCTGCTCACCAACGCCTACGTCGGGATGCGGGAGGTCGATCAGGACGTCGTACGGGCGGCCCGGGGCATGGGCATGACGGGCAGGCAGCTGCTGTTCCAGGTCGAGGTGCCGCTCGCCCTGCCGCTGATCCTCACCGGCGTACGGATCGCGGCCGTGCAGCTCGTCGCCACCGCCACCATCGCCGCACTGGCGGGCGGTGGCGGCCTGGGCCGGATCATCACCGCCGGATTCAACCTCGCCTCCACCGCTCAGGTGGTCGCCGGAGCGGTGCTCGTCGCCGCGTTCGCCCTGATCGTCGAAGGGCTCTTCGTAGTGGCACAGCGCCTCGCCCCCGACTGGGTGCGCGACGGGAACGCCGGATGAGGGCCCGGCGCACGGCCCCGGTGCTTCTGCCGCTCCTGCTGGCGGTGACCGCCTGCACGACCGGGCCCGCGCTGGAGAACCAGGGCGCGGTCACCGCACCGCCCGGCGACAGCGAACACCTCACCATCGGCTCCGCGGGCTTCACCGAGAGCGATCTGCTCGCCCAGCTGTACGCACTCCTGCTCGACCGGGCCGGATACTCCACGAAGATCATCTCCGTCACCAACCGGGAGATCTACGAACCGGCGCTGGAGAGCGGCCAGATCGATGTCGTACCGGAGTACGCCGCCACGTTCGCCGACTGGCTGAACGCCAAGAAGAACGGCGCCGACGCGGCCCCCGTCGGCTCGCCGGACCTCGCCACCACCATGAAGGCCCTGCGTGCCCTGGCCGCACCGCGCGGCCTCACCGTCCTGGACCCCGGTCGCGCCGTCGACCAGAACGCCTTCGCGGTCACCTCCGCCTACGCGACGGCGCACCACCTGAAATCGCTGAGCGACCTGGGCAGGTCGGGGATCCCGGTCCGGCTGGCCGCGGGTGACGAATGCGTGCAGCGCCCCTACTGCGCACCCGGCCTGAAGAAGACGTACGGCATCGACATCACCGCCGTCGACCCCAAGGGCGTCGGTACCACCCCGGCCAAGCGGGCCGTCCAGAGCGGACGGGACCAGATGCTGCTGACCACCACCACCGACGCCACCCTGGACAATTTCGGACTCGTCCTGCTCGCGGACGACAAGCACCTCCAGAACGCCGACTACCTCGTCCCCGTCGTCAACCGGTCCCGGGCGGGCAGCGAGGGCGTGCGCACCGCGCTGGGCAAACTGAACACCGCACTGACCACCGCGGACCTGGCCCGGCTGAACGAGCAGGTGGACAGCTGGCGACGGCTCCCCGAGGACGTGGCACGCACCTACCTGCGGTCCAAGCACCTCATCCCGGCCGGCTGACCGTTTCCCCAGGTTCTGCCCCGACAGGTGCGCACCCTGCCCGGCCGGGCAGGGTGCGCAGCCGGTGGACGTACGGCTTCGGCGCCTCCCAAGCCGCCTCGGGCCGGTACACGCACCGTGGGGGCAAGCGCTTTCTCCCGGCGGGACCCAGGCTTTGTGCCGCGGTCCGGCCAAGAGATCCGGACCGGGGTCGGCGCGGTCCGATGAGTTCGCACCCCCGGTGGAGTCATCCTGTGGACACCACAGCTGAGAAGGCGGAGCGATGAGCACCCTGCGCGAAGTACTCGAAACGCATGTCCGTCACGGATCGGTGCCCGGCGCGGTGGGCCTGGTGGCCCGCGGCGAACGCGTCGACGTGGCGGCGGTCGGCTCCGCCTTCACGGACGGCGGCGTGCCGATGGCTCGGGACTCGATCTTCCGGATCGCCTCCATCACCAAGCCGCTCACCGCGGCGGCGGCCATGACGCTGGTCGAGGACGGCCGGATCGCCCTGGCCGACCCGGTGGGGCCTTGGCTCCCCGAACTGGCGTCACCGAAGGTCGTACGCACCCCGGACGGCCCGGTCGACGACGTGGTCCCGGCCGTTCGGCCGATCACCGTGTTCGACCTCCTCACCTTCCGTGCCGGTTACGGATTCCCGTCCGACTTCTCGCTGCCCGCTGTCGCACCCCTGTTCAGCGAGTTGCACCAGGGCTCCCCGGAGCCGGCGGCCGTCGCCGAGCCGGACGCGTGGATGGCGGCGCTGGCCCGGGTGCCGATGCTGCACCAGCCGGGGGAGGCGTGGCTGTACAACACCTGCTCCGACATCCTGGGCGTGCTGATCGCCAGGGCCTCGGGTCAGTCGCTGCCGGAGTTCATGGCGGAGCGGCTGTTCGAGCCACTCGGCATGACCGACACCGGATTCGCGGTACCCGCCGACCGGCTCGACCGGTTCACCGGCTACTACCGGGCCGGCTCGGAGGGGAAGCTCGAACTGGTGGACGCCCCCGACGGCCAGTGGAGCAGCATGCCGGACTTCCCGTCCGGGGGCGGCGGACTGGTCTCGACCGTCGACGACTGGCACGCCTTCGCCCGGATGCTGCTCGACGGCGGGGCCGTGGGCAGCCGCAGTCTGCTGACGCCCGAATCAGTACGGCAGATGACGACCGATCACCTGACACCACCGCAGCGCGCGGCCAGCGGACTCTTCACCGAAGGGCAGGGCTGGGGGTTCGGCGGCTCGGTCGACGTCGAGACGCTCGATCCGTGGAACGTTCCGGGTCGCTACGGATGGGTCGGCGGCACCGGCACGACGGCGCACATCATCCCGGCCACCGGCACGGTCGCCATCATGCTCAGCCAGGTGGCGATGGCCGGTCCCACCCCGCCCGTGCTGATGCGTGACTTCTGGCGGCACGCCACGGGCGTCTGAGCCCCGGACCGCGAAGCGTTCCGGTGGCCCCCGGCGCACCCCTCACGCGTCCGCCACCGAATCGAACTCCACCTCGTCGCGCCCGACGCCCTGCGCGTCCGCGTCCACCGACCGGCGCAGGGCCTCGTGGAGCTTGGCCGGGGTCAGTACGCCGACGAACCGTGCCCCGTCCAGCACCGCCACCCACCCGGCGTCGTGCTGGAGCATCTCGCTGAACGCCCGCTTCAACGGGGCGCCCACCGGCACCCACGCGTCCATCCGGCGCGCGAGTTCGCCCACCGTGCCGTGCTCCCCGGCGATCCGCAGCGCATCCGCCGCCACCCAGCCGTGCAGCTCGCCGGCACCGTTCAGGACCACCGCCCACCGCGAACCCGCGGCGCCGAGCCGGGCCGCCGCCACCCGGGCGGGCTCGTCCAGCCGGGCGACCGGGGGCTCCTCAAGGTCCTCCGGTTCGATCGTGGTGACCGACAGCCGCTTCAGCCCCCGGTCGGCACCGACGAACCGTGCCACGTACGGGGTCGCCGGGGACCCGAGCACGGCACCCGGACTGTCGAACTGCTCGATGCGGCCCTCCCCGTACACCGCGATCCGGTCGCCCATCCGCACCGCCTCCTCGATGTCATGGGTGACCATCAGCACCGTCTTCCTGACCGTGGCCTGCAGGCTCAGGAACTCGTTCTGGAGCCGCTCCCGCACCACCGGGTCCACCGCGCCGAACGGTTCGTCCATCAGCAGCACCGGCGGATCGGCGGCCAGGGCCCGTGCCACGCCGACCCGCTGGCGCTGGCCGCCGGAGAGCTGGGCGGGGTACCGGGAGCCGTACGTCGCCGGATCGAGGCCGACCAGATCCAGCAGCTCGGCCGCCCGCTCCCGCGCCCTGGACCGCTTCCAGCCGACCAGCGCCGGGACCGTGGCGGTGTTGTCGAGGACCGTCCGGTGCGGGAAGAGGCCGACCTGCTGGATGACGTAGCCGATGCCGCGGCGCAGCTTCACCGGGTCGACCCCGGCGATGTCCTTGCCGTCCACCAGGATGCGTCCGGAGGTCGGCTCGATCAGCCGGTTGACCATCATCATCGTGGTGGTCTTGCCGCAGCCCGAGGGGCCGACCAGGGTGACGAGCTCGCCCTCGGCGACCTCGAAGGACAGTTCGTGGACCGCCGTCGTACCGTCCGGATACACCTTGCCGACCTGCTCGAACCGGATCATGACTGCACGTTAGGAGGCGGCCGGACCCGCCGCACACGGGCCGGGACTGTCCGGGTCACGCGGGTGTGCTGAACTGTCCGGGAAACAACGGATTCAGGAGCACCCTTGAGCAGCTACCGTCAGCCCGGCCTCGTCCTCACCGACCGTCACTTCACCGTTCCTCTCGATCACACCGACCCGGGCGGTGAACAGATCGAGATCTTCGGCCGTGAGGTGGTGGCCGGGTCCAGGGCCGCTGAAGAGCTGCCGTGGCTGCTGTACCTGGAGGGTGGACCCGGCTTCGGTGCCCGGCGCTTCACCGGCGCGGAGGCCTGGCTGGGCCGCGCGGTGCAGGAGTTCCGGGTGCTGCTCCTGGACCAGCGCGGCACCGGGCTGTCCACTCCGGCGAACCGGCAGACCCTGCCGTTGCGCGGCGGCCCGCGGGAGCAGGCCGACTACCTCGCGCACTTCCGGTCCGACAGCATCGTCCGGGACTGCGAACTGATCCGCCCGCAGCTGACCGGTGGTGCCCCCTGGACGGTTCTCGGACAGTCCTTCGGCGGTTTCTGCGCGGTCCGCTATCTCTCCGCCGCGCCGGAGGGGCTCAGCACTGTTCTGATCACCGGTGGTCTGCCCTCGCTCGACGCCCACGCGGACGATGTCTACCGGGCCGCGTACCCGAGGATCGAGCGGAAGGTCGCCGCGCACTACGCCCGCTACCCGCAGGACGTCGAGCGCGCCCGCGAGATCACCGCTCACCTCGCGGAGCACCGCCCGGAGAGCGCCGGACACCGGCTGACGCCCGAGGGGTTCCAGTCGCTCGGCATCATGCTCGGCGGCGGCAGCGGCAGCCACCAGCTGCACTACCTGCTGGAGAACGCCTTCGTCCACACCCCGCACGGCACCGAGCTCTCCGACACCTTCCAGGAGGCCATGCGCACGGCCTCCTCGTTCGCGGGGCACCCGCTGTACGCGCTGCTGCACGAGGCCATCTACGGCCAGGGCGAGCGTCCCACTGGTTGGGCGGCCGAGCGGGTACGCGCCGAGTTCCCGCAGTTCGACGCGGTGACCGCGCTCCAGGGCGACGGTCCGGTCCTCTTCACCGGTGAGAGCATCCACCCCTGGCACTTCGACGTGGACCCGGCCCTGCGCCCGCTGCGCGAGACGGCGGAACTGCTCGCCACCCGCGGCGACTGGGAGCCGCTGTACGACACCGAGCGCCTGGCCGCCAACGACGTACCGGTGGCCGCAGCCGTCTACCACGACGACATGTACGTCGACACGGCCCACGCGCTGCGGACCGCCGCCTCGATCCGCGGACTCCGTACCTGGGTGACCGACGAGTACGAGCACGACGGCCTGCGCGCGGGCGGCCCGAGGGTCCTGGACCGGTTGCTCGCCCTGGTCCGCGACGAGGTCTGAGCCGCGAGGGGGGTCTGGTCCGCGACGAGGTCCGAACCGTGACGCGTCCGGGCCGCGACCGGTCCGGGCCGTCCGGCGGGCCGGCCGCGGTCAGCCCTGCAGCGCGTCCAGCGTCGCGTCCAGGTCGGCCGCCGCACGCGGATCGCGGTTGTAGGGGAGCTTGGACAGAACCGCGGCCATGCCGCAGGTGTTCGTCGCCGCGGAGAAGGCGAGACCGGCGCCGACACCGGCGGCCAGCCAGCGCGCGGCCGGGTACCTGACCCCCGCCAGCAGGCCGGCGACCACCAGCGAACCGGCGGCGAGCCGCACCTGCCGCTCCATCGGCCAGGTGGCACGGGCGCCGGAGGGGCGGTCCAGGTCGCGGCCCTCGCCCTCCCAGGCGGAGGTGCCGCCGGACAGTGTGGCGGCGTCGATGTCGGCGGCCGAGAGGATGTCGCAGGCCCGGGTGGAGCGGACCCCGGAGGCGCAGACCACGAGCAGGGCGCCGCGCGCGGAGGCCGACTTGAGTGCGGGCACCGCCTCGGAGAGGCGGTCGAGCGGGATGTTCAGGGCACCGGGAACGTGCCCGGAGGCGTACTCGCCCGGGGCCCGCACGTCGATGACGGTGAACTCCGTGAGACGGGCCGCGGCCTGGGCCGGGGAGAGGGATACGGGGCTGGTCACGAGCAGTGTTTCCTTTCGTTCACCGGGCGGGGCAGGTTCTCGGTCTCTCCTGCCCCGGACAGGCCAGGGTACCCGTCGGGGTATCCGAAGCGGCGGTGCACGAAGCCGGGCGGGCCGCGGCCCGCCCGGCCGGGGTGCCGGTGCGGCACCCCGGCCCGGCGGTCGGACGCGCTCAGGCGCCGGTCAGTCGGTGCCGAACTCCATGGCGGCACGGTCGAGCATCTGGTCGTCGTCCCCCTCGGCCCGGTCGCGGGAGGCGATGACCTCGGCGCCGCCCTGCGGCATCGCGCCGATCAGCCCTGTCGAGGCCGCCTGGGCGGCACCGATGAGCGTGGCGTGCGTATTGCCGACGATGCCGAGATCGGCGTACTGCTCCAGCTTGGCGCGGGAGTCGGCGATGTCGAGGTTGCGCATGGTGAGCTGGCCGATCCGGTCCACCGGGCCGAACGCGGAGTTCTCGGTGCGCTCCATGGACAGCTTGTCCGGGTGGTAGCTGAACGCCGGGCCGGAGGTGTTCATGATCGAGTAGTCCTCGCCGCGCCGCAGCCGCAGCGTCACCTCACCGGTGACCGCCGCGCCCACCCAGCGCTGGAGGGACTCGCGGATCATCAGGGCCTGCGGGTCGAGCCAGCGGCCCTCATACATCAGGCGGCCCAGGCGCCGGCCCTCGTTGTGGTACTGCGCGATGGTGTCCTCGTTGTGGATCGCGTTGACCAGTCGCTCGTACGCGGCGTGCAGCAGGGCCAGGGCCGGTGCCTCGTAGATGCCGCGGCTCTTGGCCTCGATCACCCGGTTCTCGATCTGGTCCGACATGCCCATGCCGTGGCGGCCGCCGATGGCGTTCGCCTCCATCACCAGGTCGACGGCGGAGCCGAACTCCTTGCCGTTGATCGTCACCGGACGGCCCTGGTCGAAGCCGATCGTCACGTCCTCGGTGGCGATCTCGACCTCGGGGTCCCAGAACCGCACGCCCATGATCGGGTCGACGGTCTCGACGCCGGTGTCGAGGTGCTCCAGGGTCTTGGCCTCGTGGGTGGCGCCCCAGATGTTGGCGTCGGTGGAGTAGGCCTTCTCGGTGCTGTCGCGGTAGGGGAGGTCGTGGGCGAGCAGCCACTCCGACATCTCCTTGCGGCCGCCCAGCTCGTGGACGAAGTCCGCGTCGAGCCACGGCTTGTAGATCCGCAGGTGCGGGTTGGCGAGCAGCCCGTAGCGGTAGAACCGCTCGATGTCGTTGCCCTTGAACGTCGAGCCGTCGCCCCAGATCTGGACGTCGTCCTCAAGCATCGCCCGGACCAGCAGGGTGCCGGTGACGGCGCGGCCGAGCGGCGTGGTGTTGAAGTAGGCACGCCCGCCGGAGCGGATGTGGAACGCGCCGCACGTGAGCGCCGCGAGGCCCTCCTCGACCAGCGCCGCGCGGCAGTCGACCAGGCGCGCGATCTCGGCGCCGTAGGCCGAGGCGCGGCCGGGCACCGACGCGATGTCGGGCTCGTCGTACTGGCCGATATCGGCGGTGTAGGTGCACGGGACGGCACCCTTGTCGCGCATCCACGCGACCGCGACGGAGGTGTCGAGGCCACCGGAGAAGGCGATGCCGACGCGCTCGCCGGCGGGCAGGGAGGTAAGAACCTTAGACATAGGAAGAGTATGCGTCATTACGCATGATCATGCAACGTGGCACCTTCGGGTGCGGAGCCGGTCGCGCCGGGGGAGTGGGGTCGCGTGTGCGGACCGGGGCCGGGGTGTGCGACAGCGGGCCGTGCCGGCCCGGTCCGGCTAGCCTGCCGGTATGACCGAGCAGCTGGAATCCATGCCCGTGGACTGGCGCCGCGCGCTCGCCGTCGTCGCCCACCCCGACGATCTGGAGTACGGCTGCGCGGCGGCCGTCGCCGTGTGGACCGACGGCGGGCGCGAGGTCGCCTATCTGCTGGCCACCCGGGGTGAGGCCGGCATCGACACGCTCGAACCGGCGACGTGCGCGCCGCTGCGCGAGCGGGAGCAGCGGGCGAGCGCGGCGGTCGTCGGAGTCTCCGGGGTGGAGTTCCTGGATCATCGCGACGGGGTGGTCGAGTACGGCCTGGACCTGCGCCGCGACATCGCGGCGGCCATCCGCAGGCACCGGCCCGAGCTGATCGTCACGCTCAACCACCGCGACACCTGGGGTGGTGTCGCCTGGAACACCCCCGACCACCGCGCGGTCGGCCGTGCGGCCCTGGACGCGGTGGCCGACGCGGGTAACCGCTGGATCTTCCCGGAGCTGGCCGAACAGGGTCTCCAGCCGTGGAACGGGGTGCGCTGGGTGGCGGTCGCCGGATCGGCCACCCCCACGCACGCCGTCGACGTCACGGCCGGACTGGAGCGTTCCGTGCGCTCGCTGCTCGCCCACCGCACGTACATCGAGGTGCTCACGGACCAGGACCCCGAGGAGTACTGCCGCACCTTCCTGACCGGCAACGCCGAGGCGTCGGCCGAGCGGTTCGGTGGGCGGCCCGCCGTGACCTTCGAGCTCTTCGCGCACTGAGGACGGGCTCTGGCCGCCTCTGGGTGTGCGGCCGTACCCTGTGCCGCACAAGCTTTCTGACGATGCGTCAGCAATGGAGGGGGCGGCCGTGCTCGACATCCTCGATCACGACATTCCGCACGGCGAGGAGCGGATCACGCTCCGGGTCGAGGACGGCGTGGGCGTGCTGACCCTCTGCCGGCCCGATCGGCTCAACGGCTGGAGCTGGGAGTCCAGCAGACAGCTCGGCATCATGGCTGACCGGATCAGGTTCGACGACGCGGTCCGGGTCGTTCTGCTGCGCGGTGCGGGCCGGGCCTTCTGTGCCGGGATCGATGTCACCGCGCCCGGTGGCGACATCACCGGGCGTTCCCCGTCCGAGCGCACCCAGAACTACTACGAGGGGATCCGCTGGGTGCACGAACGCTTTGCCGCGTTCGCCGGGCTTCCGCAGCCGGTGATCGCCGCGGTCCAGGGCTACTGTCTGGGCTTCGGTTTCGAGCTGGCGCTCATGGCCGATATCCGGATCGCCGCCGACGACGCCGTGTTCGCGCTGCCGGAGGCCGGGATCGGGGTCGCCGTCGACGCGGGCGGCGACATGCGGATCGCCCGTGAGGCCGGGGCGGGCTGGGCGAAGTACCTCGCGCTCACCGGCCGCCGGATCGACGCGGCGACGGCCGAGCGGATCGGGCTGCTCCAGGGCGTCACGCCGCCCGGTGAACTGGAGCGCACCGCGCGGTCCCTGGCCGACGCGGTGGCGGCCAACGCCCCGTTGGCCGTGAGGCACATCAAGCGTTCGGTCGACGCCTTCGCGGATGCCGGAATGGCGGCCGCGCTCGACCGTACGGCGCTGGCGGCGGCGCTCACCCTCACCTCCCGGGACTGCGCCGAGGGCTATGCGGCCAAGGCCGCCCGTCGGCCACCGCACTTCGAGGGCCGCTGAGTCACCGCGCGTCGTCGGCCGCGCTTCGGGGGCCGCCGGCTCCGTGCCCCTCGGGGCCGGGCGGCACGAAGGGGCCTCGGCCCAGTTGCTCGCGCACCGGCACCACGGGTGGGGCGACCAGGGAGCGCCGCTGCCAGTTCGCGCCGTCGACCACGAGGGAATGGCCCGTGATGAACCCGGCGTAGGGCGAGGCCAGGAACGTCGCCGCCCAGCCCAGCTCGCGGGGCAGGCCGACCCGCAGCGCCGGCTGCCGCGCGCCGTGCTCGGAGCTCGCCTCCCCGCCCCGGTCCAGGTGGCCGCGGATATCGGCGGTCATGTCCTCGTGCGGCATCAGGCCCGGCACCAGCCCGTTGATCCGGATACCGTACGGACCCCACTCCACGGCAAGGGTCTCGACCAGGTTCTTCACCCCGGCCTTCGCGGCGGCCGAGTGGGCGTAGCCGGGGCCGCCGGTCCAGGCGTACGAAGCCCCGACGCAGACGATGGAGCCCGCCGTCCCGGCCGCGAGATGGCGCCGCCCGAACTCCCGGGTCATGAACCAGGTGCCGGTCAGCGTGATGTCGAGCACCGCCCGCCAGGCGTTCGGCGACAAGTCCTCGGCGGGGGAGGGAAAGTTGGCCGCCGCGTTGTTGACCAGCACGTCCGGCGGCCCCAGTTCGGCCCCGGCCGCGTCGAACACCTCGGTGATCCGGCCGGGGTCGCGGATGTCGCCGGGGGCGGTCATGACCCGGCCGCGGGTCAGTGGGGCGAGCTCTTCCCCGGCGGCGGTCAGCCGTTCGGCGTTCCGGCCGACGAGCACCAGGTCGGCGCCCAGCCGGGCGAACTCGGCCGCGATCGCCTTGCCGAGCCCCGAGCCGCCGCCGGTCACCAGTACCACCCTGCCGTCGTACGTGCCGGGCGGTAACGCGCTCGCACCCAGCGGCGGCGGAGCGGCGAGTCCGGGGGTGTGCGTGGTCTCTGTCATGGCGCATAAGTACCGCTTCCGAAGGCAAAACTCCAGGTCCACGCAGTGATGTTGTCCAGACCATTGACATGCAAGCGCCAGGATGTTGAATTCGGTGCAGTTGTGTTGCGCGACTCTGATGACTTGAGTGATCAATGGAGGATCTGTGACGCCTCGCCCACCCCGCCTCACCGCTCTCGCCGCGGCGGCGACCCTGCTCGTCGGCGGCCTGCTGGCCGCCGGGCCGTCCGCACAGGCGGCCGGCACCACCGGGACCGGCACCCCGGCCAAGGCCCAGGACAGCCCGGGGACCCCGGCCATCACCCCGACCCCGCAGTCCGTGAAGCGCCGGTCCGACCGGATCACCATCACTCCCACCGTCACCGTGGTGGCGGGCGAAACGGCCGACGCGTCCTCGCTCGACGTGGTGGAGACCGCCCTGAAGCAGGCCGGTGCGCAGCGCGTCGTCCGGGGCACCCGGGCGTCCGCGAGCGGGCTGACCGTCCATGTCGGCGACCCCGGCGCGCTCACCGCCCAGAAGCTCGAAGGCCCCGCCGGGCTGCCCGCCGACGGATACGTCCTCGGTATCGGCGCGGACCGCGTCGTTCTCGCGGGCAAGGACACCACCGGCACCTACTACGCCGCCCAGAGCCTGCGTCAGATCCTGCCGCGGCAGAAGCGGCCGGGTGCCCGGGTCGGCGGACTCGCGGTGCGCGACTGGCCGGGCACCGCGCTGCGCGGCGTCATCGAGGGCTTCTACGGCACGCCCTGGTCGCACAAGGCCCGCCTGGACCAACTGGACTACTACGGCGAGCACAAGATGAACATCTACGTGTACTCGCCCAAGGACGACGCCTACCTCCGCGAGAAGTGGCGCGACGCCTACCCGGCCGACCAGCTCGCGCAGATCAAGGAGCTCACCGGCCGCGCGGTCCAGCGCCACGTCGAGTTCACCTACGCGCTCTCGCCCGGACTGTCGGTCTGCTACAGCTCGGACGAGGACGCCAAGGCGCTCGTCGACAAGTTCCAGACGATCTGGGACATCGGCGTACGGACCTTCGCGGTGCCGCTGGACGACATCAGCTACACCGACTGGAACTGCGACGCCGACAAGGCGAAGTGGGGGACCGGCGGCGGCGCGGCGGGAGCCGCGCAGGCGTACCTGCTGAACCGGGTCAACAAGGAGTTCATCGCCACCCACCCCGGCGCCCAGCCGCTCCAGATGGTCCCCACCGAGTACTACGACGTCAGCGAATCGGCGTACAAGAAGGCCATCTCCGAGCAGCTCGACCCGGATGTGCTCGTCGAATGGACCGGCGTGGGAGTCGTCGCACCGACCATGACGGTGGCTCAGGCCGACGCCGCCCGTGCGGTGTTCGGGCACCCGATCCTGACGTGGGACAACTACCCGGTGAACGACTACGCGACCGACCGGCTGCTCCTCGGCCCGTACAACGGACGTGAGAAGGGCCTGCCGGGCAGACTCGCGGGGATCACCGCCAACCCGATGATCCAGCCGTACGCCTCGAAGCTCTCGCTGTACACCGTCGCGGACTACTCCTGGAACGACGCCGCTTACGACCCGCGCACCTCGTGGGGCAAGGGACTCAAGGAGTACGCGGGTGGCGACGCCCGCACCGAGCAGGCACTGCGCGCCTTCGCCGACGCCAACTACAGCTCCGCGCTCAACACCGACAAGGCCCCGGAACTGGCGGCGGAGTTCGCGCGCTACTGGAAGTCCGGCGACTCCAAGCGGCTCACCACCGTGCTCGGAAACCTCGGTGCGGCCCCCGCCCGGCTGCGCGCGGCCCTTCCGGACCAGGGCTTCATCGAGGACTCCGGCCCCTGGCTGGACGCCACCGAGTCCTGGGCGACCGCGTCCCGCACCGCTCTGCGCATGGTCGACGCGGCCCGCGCCGGGAAGGGCGCACAGGCCTGGGAGCTCCGGCAGCAACTGCCGGCGCAGGTCGAGCGGGCCAAGTCCTTCGTGTACACCGGCCTCGACGGCCGCAAGGTACCGGTCCTCGTCGGTGACGGGGTGCTGGACGCGTTCATCGGGGCCGCCACCGCCGAGCACGACCGGATCCTCGGCGTGAGCGGCCGGCCGACCGCGTCGACGAGCCTCGGGACGTACCAGAACAACACCGCCGCCCGCATCCTCGACGGCGACGACTCCACGTACTTCTGGAGCGACGGGGCGCCCGCCGTGGACGATCAGCTCACCGTCGACCTGGGCGAGTCCAGGGACATCGGCGACATCACGCTCGCCATGGGCAAGCCCGGCAGCACCGACGACTACCTCCACGAGGGTGTGCTGGAGTACTCGGCCGACGGCAAGAGCTGGCAGCAGCTCACCGCCTTCTCCGGGAAGGCCGAGGTCACGACGGCCGCGCCCGCCGGTACGAAGGCGCGCTATGTGCGGGCGCGGGCGACCGCGGGCCAGACCAGCTGGGTCGTCGTCCGTGAGTTCCACGTCGCGACCACGGACGGCGCGGTCACGGGCAACCCGCCCGCGGCCACCGGATCCGCGCTGAGCGCGGCGGCCGACGGGGACCCGGGCACGGTCTACCGGGGCGCACGCGCCCCGGAGGCCGGTGAGTTCCTCGAACTGGGGCTCGGCACCGCGCGTGCGGTCGGCTCGGTCACGGTTCTCCGGCCGGCCGGCGCCAAGGGCGCCGCGGACATCCAGCTGCGGAACGCGGACGGCGACTGGCGGACCGTCGGCAGGCTCGGCGGGACGTACACCACGGTCGACGCCCACGGCCGGACCGCCGACGCGGTGCGGCTGGCCTGGCGCGAGGGCGCCGCCGCGCCGCAGATCGCGGAGGTGGTGGTGGGGAAGTAGCGGGTACCTCCCGCCGTGCGTCCGGCGCCCCCGCGATCCTGCGGACGGGGCCGGGCGCACAGTCATGTCACCGTCCGGCGCGAACGGTCACCCGCAGGCTGTTCCCAGAGGGGCAAGCGACCGCTTAGTATGCGCCGGAGCAGTGGTAATGCCGACAGTGTTGTGGAGGCCCCTCATGCAGGCATGGCGAGTGCACCGGAACGGCGAGCCGAGCGAGGTGATGCGGCTGGAGGAGACGGACCGGCCCACGCCCGGCGACGGGCAGGTGCTCATCGAGGTGCTCGCGGCGAACATCAACTTCCCCGATGCGCTGCTCTGCCGCGGCCAGTACCAGGTGCGGCCCCCGCTGCCGTTCACGCCCGGCGTGGAGATCTGCGGCAGGACCGGCGACGGGCGCCGGGTGCTCGCCACCCCCGCCCTGCCGGACGGCGGATTCGCCGAGTACGTCGTCGCGGACGAGACAGCCCTGCTGCCCGCCCCGGACGCCCTGGACGACGCAGAGGCCGCCGCGCTGCACATCGGCTACCAGACCGGCTGGTTCGGACTGCACCGACGGGCGAACCTGCGGGCCGGTGAGACGCTGCTCGTCCATGCGGCGGCCGGTGGCGTCGGCAGCGCCGCCGTCCAGCTCGGCAAGGCCGCCGGTGCGACCGTCATCGGGGTGGTCGGCGGCGCCGAGAAGGCGAAGACCGCCACCGCGCTCGGCTGCGACCTGGTCATCGACCGGCGCACCGAGGACATCGTCGCGGCCGTCAAGGAGGCGACCGGCGGGCGCGGCGCCGACGTCGTCTACGACCCGGTCGGCGGCGACGCGTACGCCAAGTCCGTCAAGTGCATCGCCTTCGAGGGCCGGGTGATCGTCGTCGGCTTCGCCAGTGGCGTCATCCCCACCCCGGGCCTCAACCACGCCCTGGTGAAGAACTACTCGGTCGTCGGACTCCACTGGGGCCTGTACAACACCAAGGACCCGCAGGCGGTCCGCGACTGCCACCGGGAGCTGACCCGGCTCGCCGCCGAGGGCGTCATCAAGCCGCTGATCAGCGAGCGCGTCACGATGGACGGAGCGGCGGCGGCCGTCCAGCGTGTCGCCGACGGCACCAGCACCGGCCGCATCGTCGTCCTTCCGTCAGGAGCCGCCCGATGACCGCCCCCGACGCGGCCGGACTCCGCCGCCTCACCCGGGAACTGCTGGCCGCCCACCCCCCGGCCACCACCGAGCGCACCGACTTCCTCAAGGCGCGCTTCGACGCCGGACTCGCCTGGGTGCACTACCCGGCCGGACTCGGTGGCCTCGACGCCCCGCGCTCCCTTCAGCCCGTCGTCGACGAGGAACTCGCCGCGGCGGACGCACCGGACAACGATCCGCGCCGCATCGGCATCGGCCTCGGCATGGCCGCCCCGACCGTCCTCGGCTACGGAACCGACGAGCAGAAGCAGCGCTTCCTGCGCCCCCTGTGGGTCGGCGAGGAGGTGTGGTGCCAGCTCTTCAGCGAGCCGGGCGCCGGCTCCGACCTGGCCGCCCTCGGCACCCGCGCCGTCCGCGACGGCGAGGACTGGGTGGTGGACGGGCAGAAGGTGTGGACGTCCAGCGCCCACGTCGCGCGCTGGGCGATCCTCATCGCCCGCACCGACCCCGACGTACCCAAGCACCGCGGCATCAGCTACTTCATCTGCGACATGACCGACCCCGGGGTCGAGGTGCGGCCGCTGCGCCAGATCACCGGCGAGGCCGAGTTCAACGAGGTCTTCCTCACCGGCGTGCGCATCCCCGACAGCCGCAGGCTCGGCGCGGTCGGCGAGGGCTGGAAGGTCGCGCAGACCACGCTCATGAACGAGCGCGTCTCCATCGGCGGAGCCCGTGTCCCGCGCGAGGGCGGCATGATCGGCCCGGTCGCCCGGACCTGGCGCGAACGCCCCGAACTGCGCACCCACGATCTGCACCAGCGTCTGCTCACCCTCTGGGTGGAGGCCGAGGTCGCCCGGCTCACCGGGGCGCGCCTGCGCCAGCAGCTCGTCGCCGGACAGCCCGGCCCCGAGGGCTCCGGGATGAAGCTCGCCTTCGCCCGGCTCAACCAGGAGATCAGCGGCCTCGAAGTCGAACTTATGGGCGACGAGGGCCTGTTGTACGGCGACTGGACGATGCGCCGGCCGGAACTCGTCGACTTCACCGGACGTGACGCCGGTTACCGCTACCTCCGCTCCAAGGGCAACTCCATCGAGGGCGGCACGAGCGAGGTACTGCTCAACATCGTCGCGGAACGCGTGCTCGGCCTGCCCGTCGAGCCGCGCAACGACAAGGACGTCGCCTGGAAGGATCTGTCCCGATGACCGCACGTACCGAAGAGGGCCAGGCGCCCGATCTGCTGTACTCCGAGGCCGAGGAGGATCTGCGGGCCGCGGTCCGCTCGCTCCTCGACGACCGGTGCGCCGCACCGGAGGTGATCGCCCGCACCGAATCGGGCACGCCGTACGACCCGCAGCTCTGGAAGGCGCTCGCCGCCGACATCGGCGCCGCCGGACTCCTGGTGCCCGAGGAACTCGGCGGGCAGGGCGCCGGCCACCGCGAGGCCGCGGTGGTCATCGAGGAACTCGGGCGCAGCGTCGCCCCGGCGCCGTACCTGACCAGCTCCGTCGTCGCCACCGAGACGCTGCTGGCGCTCGGCACCCAGGACGGGCCGGTGGCCGGACTCCTCACCGAACTGGCCGCGGGCCGCAAGGTCGCCGTGCTCGCCGTCCCCTTCTCCGCCGCCGAACCGGGCACCACCGCCGTCACCGCCGCCCTCGACGGCAGGCTCGGCCAGGTCGCCGACGCGGCCGCCGCCGATGTCCTGCTGGTGCCCACCACCGACGGCCTGTACGCCGTCGCGGCGGACACCGCCGGTGTCGCCGTCGAGCCGTGCGTCTCGCTCGACCTGACCCGCCCGCTCGCCACCGTCACTCTGACCGGCGCCACCGGAACCCGCCTCGCGGACGCCGGGACCGCTCAAGCGGCGGTCCGCGGAGGGCTGCTGGCCGGAGCCGGACTCCTCGCCTCCGAACAGCTCGGACTCGCCGAGTGGTGCCTGACCGAGACGGTCCGGTACACCCGCGAGCGCCACCAGTTCAACCGCCCGGTCGGCTCGTTCCAGTCGCTCAAGCACCGGATGGCGCAACTCTGGCTGGAAGTCGTCTCTGCGCGGGCGGCGGCGCGCAACGCCGCGGACGCGCTGGCCACCGGCAGCCCCGAGGCTCCGCTCGCGGTGGCCGTCGCCCAGGCGTACTGCTCCGGGGTCGCCGTCCACGCGGCGGAGGAGTGCGTCCAGCTCCACGGCGGCATCGGGATGACCTGGGAGCACCCCGCGCACCTGTACCTGAAGCGCGCCAAGGCCGACTCGATCGCGTACGGCACCGCGGGCCGCCACCGCGACACCGTCGCGGAACTGATGGAGCTGCCCGCTCCGTGACACCGGGCGGGAGCACGGGCCGGCGTGCTCCCGCCGACGAGCCCCGGTACGACTGGCTGACCGGGTCCGCCGGGACCCGTCGGCGGCATCCCAGCCGTACCCGTTTGGCGGACACGCCAGCGCGCCGGACGGCTCCTCCGCTACGCCAAACTGGCCGCCGAATGCCGCGATTCAGGCGCGGCGGAGGAGGTTGGCCATGGCCATTTCGATCTCACTGGTGCTGCTTCTGGTGATCCTCGCGGTGATCTTCCTGCGCAACGGCGGGCTGAAGATCTCACACGCGCTGGTCTGCGGCCTGCTGGGGTTCTTCCTCGCGGGGACGAGCATGGCGCCCACCATTCAGGAGGGCATCATGGCCACCGCCGATGTCGTCAGCAGCATCAGGCCCTGAGCCTCTCGCCGGTCCGGTCGCTCCGTCCGGCGGGGCCGGGTCACCGGACAGCGCCCGGAGCGCCGCTGCCAGCCGGTCCCGCGCCTCCGTCTGGGCGGCGATCCGCGCTTCGAGGACCCCCAGCCGCTCACGGGCGATCCGCAGGCCTCGCGCGGAGGGCGGGGACGCGACGACATCGCCGTCCAGGCAGGGCAGGAATGCCCGCACGTCGTCCAACGTGAGCCCGGCGGCCAGCAGATGACGGATATTGCGGACCCGGACCGTCGTGCGCGCCTCGTACACGCGGTAGCCGTTGGCGGCCCGCTGCGAGGTGATCAGCCCGGCCTGCTCGTAGTGGCGCAGCGCACGCGCGGTCGTACCGGTGGCCCCGGCCAGTTCACCGATCAGCACCCCCACCACCTCCCCGTCCACTCTTATCACGCGACCACCGCACCACCGTCGACCGGGAGAATCGCACCGGTGATGAACGAGGCGTCGGGTGAGGCGAGGTACGTGATCGAGCGGGCCACCTCGACGGGTGTGCCGCGCCGGCGCATGGGAGTGTGCGCCAGCTGCCATTCCCGGAGCGCCGCCAACTGCTCGGGTGTCAGTCCCTGGTGCTTGCCGATCGGTGTGCCGATGGCGCCGGGTGCGACCGCCACGACGCGGATGCCGCGCGGCGCGAGCTCGACCGCCCAGGTGCGGGTGAACAGCTCCATGGCCGTCTTGGTGGCCGCGTAGACGGAGCCGCCCGGCCACCCCCGCTGCCCGATCGACGTACTGATGTTCACGATGACGCCGTCGGAGGCCTCCAGCAGCGGCAGCGCGGCCTGGGAGAGCAGGAGGGGCGCGACCAGGTTGGTGGCGATCTGCGGCTCGATCATCTCGGTGGTGACGGTGCCGAGCGGGGCGCTGCGGACCACGGCGGCGTTGTTGACCAGGACATCGAGCCGGCCGTACGTCTCCTGTGCGGTGCGGATGATCCGCTCGGGCTCGCCGGGGCCGGTGATGTCCGCCACCAGCGGCACGATCCGGTCGCTTCCGGCGGCGGTCTCCTCGAGCGGGCCGGGGCGCCGCCCGATGGCGAGAACGGTGGCGCCCTCGGCGGCGAAGGCGTGGGCGGTGGCGCGGCCGATGCCGGTTCCGGCTCCGGTGATGGCGACGACGCGGTGGTCGCAAGGCGCTGGGCTGCTGTTCATGGGGCAATCGTTCAACCCTGCCGCCAGCGGTAAGGTCAAGCAGCGGCACGGAATCGCGCACGGGCGGTCCCGACCGGTCCCGGTCTGTACCGGAACGTGTTGATTGCGGTCATTCTGTTACGTCGTGCGGTCATGCGGGGACCCTGGGCATTCGGGTATGAAACGGTCCGCCGGGGTACCGGACTGCGCGTACCGTGGCCCCGTCCGGCCCGGCAACGGCTGCCGGGCGCCGCACCGAACCGGGACCCGGAGAACGCAGCCATGTCATTGCCGCCACTCGGACGTGAACCGGGCGCCGTGCACCACGAGCACTGCAACAGCAGCCGCTGCTGCCGCTGCCAGCAGCGGCCCTGGACGTCGGCCGTCGGCTTCGAGCGGCTCTGCGGCCTGTGCGCCTCCTGCTGCCGGGAGTGCGGCCGGGCGCCCGCCCGGCATCTGGACGGGCTCGACCACGGACTGTGCGGCGACTGCCGAGGCCTGTGCAGCCGGTGCCGCACACCCCTGTCGGCGGACGGCGACTGCCAGTGCCGGAAGTGGCAGCGGGCCGGGGCGGACCCGGTCGGCTATCTCCTGCACGCCCTGCCGCCGCCGCTGATGAGGGAGTTCGGCGGCCGCTACCCGGCCGAACTCGTCGAGATGATCCACCGGGAGCTGGGCCGGCGCAGCGCGGATCAGCTCCTGGACCGGATCGAGCGCCGGTGGAACGCCCGCTGGGCCCATACGCTCCAGGAGAAGGACGAGGACGGCCGGCGCCGCTGGCCGCCTCTGGAGATCGCCGGGCATCTGCTGCGCGCGGCCCTCTGCGACGACCCGCAGTGCGAGGACGGCCGGCTGATCCACACCGACACGGCGTGCTCGCGGTGCGCGCATGCGCTGCACCGGTTCCTGCCCGCCCAGACGGACCACAGGGCGACCCCGGACCGGGCCAGGAGCACGGCCGCCGAGATCCGCCGCGAGCTGCTCGACCGCCGCACCGGAGCGCGGCGCGCAGCCGGCGGACCGCGGCGGGGCAAGGGCCTCCCGGCGTGACGCACGGCCTGCGCGGGCGGCACCGGCCGCCGCCGGGACCGTGCGTGCCCGGTGTCCGGTCAGCCGCCCACCAGCCGTGAGCGGATCAGGAACCGCACCCCCTCCGGGGCCTCGAGCGAGAACCCGCTGCCCCGGCCCTCCACCACGTCGACGATCAGCCGGGTGTGCGCCCACACCTCGAACTGGCTCCTCGACATCCAGAACGGAATGGTCTCCGCCACCCCGGCGACCTCAAGGGATGCGAGCAGCACATCGGAGCCGCCGGTACGGAACTCACCGTCCTGGTAGCACATGGGCGCACTGCCGTCGCAGCAGCCGCCCGACTGGTGGAACATCAACGGCCCGTGCAGCTCGCGCAGCCGCCGCAGCAGATCGGCGGCCGCGGGGGTGAGTTCCACCGGGGGCGCGTCCGTGGAGCTCATGGCTGCCGTACCTCGGATCGGTTCACGGATCGGCCTCTCTCGTGGCACCGCGGGGAACGCGGTGCGCGCATGGCCCTCATACAACCCGGCCGGACGTTGCAGAGGGGTTGCGCGGACCGGCACCGTCCTCAGCCCGCCGCCGCCCAGGCGTAGCGGTGTTCCGGGCGGCCGGTGTCCCCGTACTTGAGACTGAGGCTGATCCGGCCCGCCCCCTCCAGGTACTTGAGATAGCGGTGGGCGGTCGAGCGGCTCAGACCGGCCCGCGCGGCGACCTCGTGCGCGGACAACGGCTCACCGGCCGCCGACAGGACCTGGCGGATGACATCCGCGGTGGGCGCCGAGTGACCCTTCGGGAGCCCGGCCGCGGAAACGGCCTCCGAGGTGCGCAGCGCCCCGAAGATCTGGTCGACCTGCTCCTGACCGGCCTCGCCGCGCCGGCTCTCCACCCCCTCCAGGGTGCGCCGCAGCGTCGCGTAGCTCTCCAGTTTGGAACGCAGACCGCCGAAGTTGAACGGCTTGACCAGGTACTGGAGAGCGCCGTAGCGCATCGCGGTCCGGACGGTCACCACGTCGCGGGCGGCCGTCACCATGATCACGTCGGCCGGGTGGCCGATCTGGTGCAGCTGACGCACCAGCGTGAGCCCCGTCCGGTCCGGCAGATAGTGGTCGAGCAGGATCAGATCGACATGCTCGCGTTCGAGAACCGACAGGGCCTGCGCCGCCGTGTGGGCGCGGGAGACGACGCGGAAGCCCGGCACCTTGGCCACGTACGCCGCGTTGATCTCCGCCACCCGGAAGTCGTCGTCCACCACCAGAACGTCTATCACTGCGCCTCTCCCACTTCGGCTCGCTGCCGGACGGCCAGCGCCTCCGGCAGAACGACGGTGAAGACCGCGCCGCCGCCCGCCCTGGCCGTGACCCGGGCCGCGCCGCCGTAGCGCTCGGCGAGGCGGCGCACCAGCGCCAGGCCGAGGCCGCGCTCCCGGTGGGCCGGGGACTCCTTGGTGGACCAGCCCTCGGTGAAGATCTGCTCCCGCACGGCGACGGGCACCCCGGGACCGTTGTCGCTGACCCGCAGCACGGCCGTGGTGCCCTCGGCGAGCAGCTCCACCTCGACGAGCGTGGCGACGTCCAGCGCGTTGTCGATGAGATTGCCCAGCACGGTCACCAGATCTCGCGGGTCCACCACGACGTCGGGCAGCCGGGTGGCGGGGGAGACCAGCAAGGACGCGCCGCGTTCGGCGGCGACGGCGGATTTGCCCACGAGCAGCGCCGACAGCAGCGGATCGTTCACGCGCTCGGCGACCTGCTCGGCCGAGGCCCGGTGCCCGTCGGCCACCTCGGTCACGAACTCCACCGCCGCCTCGTGCCTGCCGAGCTCCAGCAGACCCAGCAGGGTGTGCAGCCGGTTGGCGTGCTCGTGGTCCTGGGCACGGAGAGCGTCGAGCAGTCCGTGCGTGGAGTCCAGCTCGCGGCCGAGCAGTTCGAGTTCGGTACGGTCGCGCAGCGTCACGACGGCCCCGCCGTCCCCGGTCGGCATCCGGTTGGCGATCAGCACCCGCCCCCGGGAGACGGTGAGCAGGTCGGCGCCATCGACCCGGCCCGCCAGCACCTCCGCGGTACGCCCCGGCGGCAGCACCTCGCCCAGCGGGCGCCCGACGGCGTCCGGGGTCAGCTCCAGCAGCCGCTGCGCCTCGTCGTTGAGCAACCGGATCCGTCCGCGCGAGTCGAGCGCGAGCACCGCCTCCCGGATGCTGTGCAGCATCGCCTCGCGCTCGTCCAGGAGCGCGGAGATGTCCGCGAAGGCCAGACCGTGGGTGTTGCGCTGGACGCGCCGGGAGACGACGAGCGCCGCCAGTACCCCTGCGGCCAGCGCGGCTCCCGCGTACTGCAGGAGTACCGGAATGGTGCCGAGCAGCCCCTCCCGGACGCTCTGGTACGCGATGCCCACCGAGACGGCCCCGACCACGGTGCCCGCCCGGTCGCGCAGCGGGACCTTCGCTCGGGCCGAGCGCCCCAGGGTGCCGATGTCGATCTGCATGACCTCGCGGCCGGCCAGCGCCGAGCTCGGATCGGTCGAGACGCGCTCGCTGATCCGGTCGGTCTCGGTGTGCGACCAGCGCACCCCCCGGGTGTCCATCACCACGATGTACAGCGCCCCGGTGGCCCGCCGGATCCGCTCCGCCTCGGCCTGTACGGGCCCGGAGGGGCTCGGCCGGGTGTTCAGCAGCTTGTCCACCAGACCGGGTTCGGCGGCGGTGGTCTGGGCGATGGACAGGGCCCGGCGCATCGCCTGGTCATCGAGTTCGTGGCTGAGCGGGGCGAGGAAGAGCCCGGTGACGAGCATGACCACCCCCGTCATGATGACCACCTGGGTGAGCAGGACCTGGGCGAAGACACGACGGGGCCAGTGCATGCGCATGTCCGTGTCCTCTGTTCTCCCGCGGCCCTCGAATCCGGTTCTCCGATCCGTTCGGTGTAAACGCAAGGTAAACGCCGCTGACCTCGCTGCCTACCCCTCGTCTCCGCTTCGTTGTACGGGCGTGAGCACAATGAGCAGAACTGCGGGTAACAGGCAGAACCCGGAGTTGTGAGCGCAAGGCTCCCGCCGCGGCCGGACCGCCTCTAGCGTCCCGCCCCATGAACAGCGAAACGAGCCCCGCCATCGAGCTGCGGGGGGCGAGCAAAGCGTTCCCGACTCCGTCGGGGGCGCTCCACACCGCCGTACGCGACCTGGACCTGACGATCGGCAGGGGGGAGTTCGTCGCCGTCGTCGGCCCGACCGGATGCGGCAAGTCCACCACCCTGACCCTGATCAGCGGACTGGAGGAACCCACTGAGGGGGAGGTCCTGGTCTCCGGCGAGCCGGTACGCGGCATCGGCGACAAGGTCGGCTTCGTCTTCCAGCAGGACGCGGTCTTCCCCTGGCGCACCGTCCTGTCCAATGTCATGGCCGGCCCCCGCTTCCGGGGCGTGCCCAAGGCGGAAGCGAGGGAACGCGCCCGCGAATGGCTCGCCAGGGTCGGCCTCACCTCCTTCGAGGACCGCTATCCGCACCAGCTCTCCGGGGGCCAGCGCAAGCGGGTCGCACTCGCGGCGACGTTCGTCAACGACCCGGAGATCCTGCTCATGGACGAGCCGTTCTCGGCCCTCGACGTACAGACCAGGGCCCTGATGTCCGACGAGCTGCTGGAGCTGTGGGGCGGCACCGGGGCCTCCGTCGTCTTCGTCACCCACGACCTGGAGGAGTCCATCGCGCTGGCCGACAAGGTGGTCGTGATGACCGCCGGACCGGCCACGGTCAAGGAGGTCTTCGAGATCGGCCTGCCGCGGCCGCGCAAGGTCGAACAGGTGCGGCTGGAGCCCCGGTTCCTGGAGATCTACCGCGAGATCTGGTCGTCGCTCGGCGAAGAGGTCCGCATCACCCGCGAGAGGGGTGCGGCCGATGCCGCCTGAGACCGTCACCATGGATGCGCCCGTGACCAAGACCCGGCGGACCGAGGCCAGGGCGAAGGCCGCCCGCAACCGCAGGATGCTGGTGCTCGCCAGCCGGATCGCCGTGCTCGTCGCGGTCGTCGGGCTGTGGGAATGGCTGGCCAGGACGGCCGTCATCGACCCGTTCAACTTCTCCATGCCGTCGAAGATCTGGGACCAGATCCGTACCTGGGTGACCGACGGCACCGCCCAGGGCTCCCTGTGGGAGCAGATCTGGTACACGCTCTACGAGGCGCTGCTCGGCTGGATCATCGGCGTGATCGCCGGTGTACTGCTCGGCATCGCGCTGGGACGCGTCCGCTTCGCCGCCGATGTGCTCGGCCCGTACATCAAGGTCCTCAACGCGCTGCCGCGCATCGTGCTCGCCCCGATCTTCCTGATCTGGTTCGGCCTCGGCCCGGCGTCGAAGGTCGCCTCCGCGGTCGTCCTGGTGTTCTTCCCGGTCTTCTTCAACGCCTTCCAGGGCGCCAGGGAGGTCGACCGCAACCTCGTCGCCAACTCCCGCATCCTGGGCGCCAGCAACCGGCAGGTGACCCTTCAGGTGGTCATTCCCTCGGCCACCTCGTGGATCTTCACCAGCCTCCATGTCAGCTTCGGCTTCGCGCTGATCGGCGCCATCGTCGGTGAGTACATCGGTGCCACGAAGGGGCTCGGCCTGCTGGTCGCCGCCTCGCAGGGCACCTTCAACGCGGCGGGCGTCTACGCCGCCATGGCCATCCTCGCGGTCGTCGCCCTGCTCGCCGAGGGGCTGCTCACCTTCCTGGAGAAGAAGCTCTTCCGCTGGAAACCGGCCGAGGCCGACACCGCGCGCTGAGCCGCGCCGCCCCGCTCCTTTCTCCTCACCTCCCCTCCGGGGAACCCTCTTCACAAGGACGTGAACCAGATGCGTATGTCCCCTCGGATCCCGGCACTCGCCGTCGCCGGAGCGCTCGCCGCGGCGAGCCTGACCGCCTGCGGAGGCGACTCCACCTCCGCGTCCGGCGACAAGAACGACAGGGTCAAGATCATGGTGGGCGGCCTGGACAAGGTCATCTACCTGCCCGCGATGCTCACCGAGCGGCTCGGCTACTTCAAGGACGAGGGCGTCGCCGTCCAGTTGCTGACCGAGCCCGCCGGCGTCCAGGCGGAGACCGCGCTGGTCTCCGGCGACGTACAGGGCACCGTGGGCTTCTACGACCACACCCTCGACCTCCAGGTGAAGGGCAAGCACGTCCAGTCGGTGGTCCAGCTGTCCCAGGCCCCGGGCGAGGTCGAGATGGTCTCGAACAAGGCGGCGGACGACATCGCCTCGGCCAAGGACTTCAAGGGCAAGAAGCTGGGTGTCACGGGACTCGGCTCCTCGACCGACTTCCTGACGAAGTACCTCGCCGTGAAGAACGGCGTGCAGACCAGCGAGTTCACGCCCGTCGCGGTCGGAGCCGGCCAGACGTTCATCTCCGCGCTCCAGCAGGGCTCCATCCAGGGCGGCATGACGACCGACCCGACCGTGGCCACCATCCTCGACAAGAAGCTGGGCCGGATCCTCATCGACATGCGGACCCCCGAGGGCTCCAAGAAGGCGCTCGGCGGGCTCTACCCGTCCTCCAGCCTCTACATGCAGACCGAGTGGGTCAACGCCCACAAGGCGACCGTGCAGAAGCTGGCCAACGCCTTCGTGAAGACCCTGAAGTGGATGTCGACGCACAGTGCGGACGAGATCGCCGCGAAGATGCCGGCCGACTACGCGCAGGGCGGCGGCGCGGCCCTCTACGCGCAGTCCATCAAGAACACCCTGCCGATGTTCACCACGGACGGTGTGATGCCCCCGGACGGGCCGGCCACCGTCGAGCGGGTCCTCAAGGCCTTCAACCCCAACCTCAAGAACGCGGACGTCGACCTCTCCAAGACGTACACCACGGAGTTCGTCAAGAAGGCGAACTGACGAGTCACTGACACGCGCCGACAGCCGCCCGCGCGCTCCGTGCGCGGGCGCGTCGGCATGCACCGCTTCTGACGACTGACGGACCGCGGCTACTCGGAGGGGGTTTTCCCGGCCTGCCGGTCCGGCTCCGGGAGCGCGGTCGGAACCCTGGCCGCGGAACCCAGCCGGACGGCCTCCACCACGGCCTCGTGCAGTGCCCGGCTGTCCTCCTCGGAGGAGCAGGAGACGGGGCTGCCCGACATCGTGAACCAGTCGGCCGCGCCGGTGTACTGCACGGTGATCTGTGCCGTGTCGTCGGCCCATGTGGTGTGGACGGTCAGGTCGCCGGACAGCGGGCCTACCTCCTCGGTGAGCACGCCGCCGTGCCCCGAATACACTCCGCGAGTCGTCCAGGACGCCCAGGTCATGTATCCAGGCTCGCACCAAAACGGCCGGATCGCGACCCGCCGGAGCCAATATCCCGTGGCACGCGGGCGATCGGACCGCCTCCGGTCGCACCGTCCCGGACACTCCGCGCGACTGAACGAAACTCTCCGTACCCCGGCGCCGCGGTCCCCGCCCGGTGTGGAAGGGGGGGTTGATCGGGTGACTCCGACCCGTCATCCCACATGCCGGAGCCGCACGGCGGTTAGGCATGCCGGCATGACATGTGATCCCCGACCGAAGAACACCGGCCTCTTCCGTGCCCACCGCCTCCGCGCGGCCGGCGCCGCCTGCGTCGTCCTGACCGCAGCCCTGCTCACTGGCTGCGGCCAGGACAGCGGCAGCACGTCGACGGGGACGGAGACCTCCGAAGCCGCCCGCGCCGTCCCGGAGCGGACCACCTCCACCTCGCCCAGCCCGAGCGCTTCGCTGACCAAGGACCAGCAGAAGCGCAAGAAGCTGCTGGACTCCACCAAGATCACCTTCGACAAGGCCGTCACCACCGCAGAGGGGGCCGTCGCGGGAAGCAAGCTGATCGAACTCGATCTGAAGGCACCGGGGAAGGACACCGGCGCGTCCGCGTCCGCGAGCGCCTCCCCGTCCGGTGCCAGCTCCTCACCGAGCGGCTCCAGCGCGTCCCCCTCCGTAACCGTCTCTTCCCCGTCCGCCAGCCCCGCCTCCACCGGCCCGGAATGGGTCGCGTCCGTCGCGGCCAAGGACGGCACCGAGCACACCGTGCGCATCGACGCGGTCACCGGCAAGGTGCTCCAGACCGTCGAGGACCAGGGTCAGGACGCGCAGGAGAAGAGCCGGACCGCCGAGCGGATCGCCAAGGCCACCCAGACGCCCCAGGAGGCGGCCAAGACCGCGAAGGACAAGGCCAAGGGCACCGTGACCTCCGTCGACCTGGACGACAACGACAAGAACGTCCTCGTCTGGTCCGTCGACGTCGTCACCAAGGACTGGAAGGAGACCGAGGTCGACGTCGACGCGGCCAGCGGCTCCGTCACCGGTGAGCACGTGGACAACGACTGACACCTCCACGCCACGTCGTCCCACGAAAGCCGCCCCCGGTCCGCACGGACCGGGGGCGCCCCCCTGTCATTCGGCCGGCACGGTCTCCGTCTCCGGGTGCGCCCCGTCCTCGGCCGGCGACTCGAACTGGGTCCGGTACAGCTCCTCGTACCGACCGCCCAGGGCCAGCAGTTCGGTGTGCGTACCGCGTTCGGCCACCCGCCCCTCCTCGATGACCAGGATCAGGTCGGCCGCCCGTACGGTCGAGAGCCGGTGGGCGATCACCACGGCGGTGCGGCCCTCCAGCGCCTCGGCCAGCGCCTCCTGCACGGCCGCCTCCGAGGTCGAGTCGAGGTGGGCGGTCGCCTCGTCGAGGATGACGACCCGCTGCTGGGCCAGGAGCAGCCGGGCGATGGTCAGCCGCTGACGCTCACCACCCGAGAGCCGGTAGCCGCGCTCGCCCACCACCGTGTCGAGCCCGTCGGGCAGCGAGGCCACCAGCCCGTCCAGGCGGGAGCGGCGCAGGGCGTCCCAGATGTCCTCCTCGGTCGCTCCGGGCCGGGCGAGCGTGAGATTGGCACGGACCGACTCATGGAAGAGGTGCCCGTCCTGAGTGACCATGCCGAGCGTCTCGCGGATCGACTCGGCGGTCAGATCGCGTACGTCGACACCGTTCAGCCGCACGGAGCCGGTATCGGCGTCGTACAGCCGGGGCAGCAGCTGGGCGATCGTCGACTTGCCGGCGCCGGAGGAGCCGACCAGAGCGACCATCCGGCCGGGTTCGGCACGGAAGGAGACCTCGTGCAGGACCTCCGTACCGCCCCGGGAATCTAGTGTCGCGACCTCTTCGAGGGAGGCGAGGGAGACCTTGTCGGCGGACGGATACCCGAAGGAGACCCCGTCGAACTCCACCGACACCGGCCCCTCCGGCACCTTGCGGGCGTCCGGCTTCTCGGCGATCAGCGGCTTCAGGTCGAGGATCTCGAAGACCCGCTCGAAGCTCACCAAGGCGCTCATCACCTCGACCCGGGCACCGGCCAGCGCCGTCAGCGGGGCGTACAGCCGGGTCAGCAGCAGGGCGAGCGCCACGACCGCGCCCGGTTCCAGACTGCCGCGCAACGCGTAGTAGCCACCGAGTCCGTAGACGAGCGCGAGCGCCAGCGCGGACACCAGGGTGAGCGCCGTGATGAACGTCGACTGCGCCATCGCCGTGCGGATACCGATGTCCCGGACCCTGCTGGCACGGGCGGCGAACTCGGCGGACTCGTCGGCCGGCCGACCGAAGAGCTTGACCAGCGTCGCGCCGGGGGCCGAGAAGCGCTCGGTCATCTGGGTGCCCATGGCGGCGTTGTGACCGGCGGCCTCGCGCTGCATCCGGGCCATCCTGGAACCCATCCGCCGCGCGGGCACGACGAACACCGGCAGCAGGACGAGCGCGAGCAGCGTGATCTGCCAGGAGATCGTGAGCATCACCCCGAGGGTCAGCAGCAGCGTCACCAGGTTGGACGCCACACCCGACAGCGTGTTGCTGAACGCCCGCTGCGCCCCGATGACATCGTTGTTGAGCCGGCTCACCAGGGCGCCGGTCCGGGTGCGGGTGAAGAAGGCGACCGGCATCCGCTGGACATGGTCGAAGACCGCCGTGCGCAGGTCCAGGATCAGCCCCTCGCCGAGCGTCGCCGACAGCAGGCGGGTCAGCAGACCGAGCGCCGCCTCGGCCACGGCGATGACGGCGATCAGCAGGGCCAGCCGGATCACCGTCCCGCTCTCCTTGCCCTGCACGATCGCGTCGACCACCCGGCCCGCCAGCACCGGTGTGGCCACCGCCAGCAGGGCGGTGACCACACTCAGGACGAGGAAGCGGTAGAGCTCACGGCGCCGCGGCCGGGCGAAGGAGGCGATCCGGCGCACGGTGGCCCGGGAGAAGGGCCTGCGGTCCTGTTGGGCGTTCATCGCGCTGTGCAGCGATGACCAAGCGGTGACTTCCATACTCATGCGGTGCCTCCGGGAACGAGTCGGTGCTCCCGATGGCCGGACACGGCCAGGGGCGCAGAGAGAACGCTAGGATCTCAAGCTGACTTGAGGTCAACCGCCCTCTCCGCGCCCGGCGCGGGATCCTGGGCCGGGCGAGATCCACTGCCTGACCCGGCGGGGATTCCCATGCCGGTGTCGGCCGTCTCGACGAGCGAGCAGGGTGTGCACATCCACTGTCCGCCGCGGCACCGGTCCCACTGGGCGTACTGCTGGGCGGCGCCGACCAGCGGTGCCCGACCACCCGGATCCGGGTCTCGTCCTGATCCGGTGTCGCGTGCCACAGCGGCGGAGGATCGGGAGCGGGGGCCGGACGAGGCCGCTCCGGTGCAGAACGACCACTCCTCGGTGCCGCCCACGGCTCCGGCGGCGGACCACGTAGAATCGGCCCCTGTTTCCGGCCGAACGATGGCGTACCCAACCGATTGAGGCAGTTCGACGTGAGTTTCACAGACAGTTCCGAGGCACCGATCTACGCCGGTCTCGTGGAGGAGCACGGGGACGTCCTGGCGGAGGTGCGGCGAGTGGCTGAGGAAACTCTGCGCGAGGCCGACCGGGCCGTCGACTTCAGCGATGTACGCAGGTCGGCGGCGTACCGCTAGGGCCTGTATGGGGTTGTCACGCGGAAGGAGGAGCGGGGCTGGGTGCATGCGGTCGCAAGGCGCCGGAGCGCTCCTGTAGCGGAGCCACCAGGGCGTTTCGGCAACGCTGCGAGCGCGCGTGCCCGGCCCCGTGACGCCGCGGGACAACCCCATACAGGCCCTAGCAACTGACCGGCCCCCATTCGGGCGGCACCGCCCCCGGCCCCCGCCACCCCGTCGATCTCCCGTGCCACGGCACCCGGCAGCACCGGTGCCGTGCGCCGCCATGTCCTCTCGCACTGCGGACCGGGCTCCCCCGTCGGAGCATGGAACGAACAGTCGGCGACGGACTCGGGACGAAGGGATGCCGGATGGGTGGTGAACGGCATGAACCGTCGCCGGACGAGTTCGAGGCCGAGCTGGACCAGATCGCCGCGCTGAACCGTTTGGATGCCGCTCCTCCGGCACCACCCGACGACCGGGGACCCGCCGCCGACGGCACCCGGTCCGGCGAGGCGGCCAGGCGCCGCGACTCGCTCCTGCTGTCCGCCGGTCACACCGCCGCGGAGTCCGACTCGCTCGACGAGACGCTGAGGCTGGTGGCCGGGCTGTACACGCCTGAGTTCCCCCTGGACGGCCAGTGCGTGTTCGACGTCCGCGACGGGTCCCTCAGCGCTCTGGCGCAGTACGGATTCAGGCCCGGCGGCGGAGTCGACCAGGGATTCCGGATGCCGATGACCACCGGCTACCCGGCAGCCGAGGCCGCCAGGACCGGCCGGGCGGTGTTCCTGGCCTCGGCGCGGGAGTACCGCAGCCGCTTCCCGGCCACCTGGCACATGTCGGCCCGCAAGAACCGCGAGGCATGGGCCTTCCTGCCGCTCGTGACCGCGGGGCGGGTCGTCGGAGTGTGGCTCGCGGCCTTCCGCTCCCCGGTGGCCTTCACGACGAGCGAGCGCGCCCTGCTGACCGTGACCGGCCGGATGATCGCCCAGGTACTCGAACGCGCCCGCGCCAGCAGGGCGGAACTGGCCCTCTCCCGGGGCCTGCGCCGCAGCATGCGCACCGCGAGCCCGGCACTGACCGGCCTCAGCGTCGCGACGCGCTACGTGCCGACCGGGGGAGGCCTCATGGTCGGCGGGGACTGGTACGACAGCATCGACCTGCCGAGCGGCCGCCTCGCCCTGGTCATCGGCGACGTGCAGGGACACGATGTGCACGCCGCGGGGCTGATGGCCCAGCTGCGTACGGCCGTGCACGCCTACGCCGCCGAGGGGCACGGCCCGGACGCCGTACTGGCACGGGCCTCCCGCTTCCTGACCACCCTCGACGACGACCGGTTCGCCACCTGCATCTACATCGAGGCCGACCCGTCCACCGGCGACCTGCACATCGCGCGGGCCGGCCACCCGCACCCGGTGCTGCGCACACCGGACGGCACCTGCCTGATCAAGCACATCAGCGGCGGGCTGCCGCTCGGACTGATGCCGGGCGAGGAGGACTACCCCGTCGACATCCTGCGCCTGCACGACGGCGAGGTACTGCTGCTGTGCACGGACGGCCTGATCGAGAACGGCGGCCATGACATGTACAGCGGGTGGGTACGGGTGCGCGACGCGTTCTCGCCCGGCCCCGTCGAGGACCTCGAAGGGATGGCCGACCGGCTCATGGCGGCCGTGCTCAGCCCCGAACCGGGCGCCCGGGAGGGCGCCGCCGCACGCGACGGCGACGACATCGCCCTCCTGCTCCTGCGCCGCGACTCCGGACAGCCGCGCGCCGAGGTGAACCAGCGCCGGCTGGTGCTGACCATCGGCCAGGACCATGGCGAGGGACTCGCCGAGGCGCGGGCCGAACTGAAGGCGCTGCTGCACGACTGGGCGCGGCCCGACCAGGTGGACACCGCGGTGCTCCTGGCGACGGAACTGCTCGGCAACGTACTCGTGCACACCGATCAGGACGGCTCACTCACCGCGTCCGTCACCGGTGAGACCGGCCGGCGCCGGCTGCTCGTCGAGGTCATGGACCGCGGCGACGAACTGCCTCACCAGCGGACTCCGGTCGAACTTGCCTCTTCCGGCCGGGGGTTGCTGCTCCTCGACATCCTGGCCGACCAGTGGGGTGTGCGACCCGAACCCGAGGGCAAGACCGCCTGGTTCGCGCTCACCGAGGCGTCCACGGCCGAGACCGGGGGCGGCGCCAAGGCCTGAGCACAGGAGCCGGCCGGGCCGCCCCCGGCGGGGCAGGCCGACCGGACGGGAGCAGACCGTGTCGTCAGCGGGGGATCCAGGCCCGCCACTCCCGCTCGTTCTCGTCGACCCACTTCTCCGCCGCGTCCTCGGGCGACAGCTTCTGATCGGCGATCATCAGGGCGACCTCGTTCTGGTCCTCGGTGCTCCAGGAGAAGTTCTTCAGGAACCCGGCCGCCTTGCCGCCGCTGCCTGCGAAGCGGGCGTTGAGGTACTTCTTCAGCGGCGTCTGCGGGTAGGCGCACCTGATCTTCTTCGCGTCGGCGTCGCAGCCGTCCTTGTACGGCGGCAGCTTCACCTCCGTCATGGGCACCTTCTCGAACAGCCACTGCGGCTTGTACCAGTAGGAGAGGAAGGGCTTCTTCTCCTTGGCGAACTGATTGATCTGCGTGATCTGCGCGGCTTCGGAGCCGGAGAACACGACCTGGTAGTCCAGGCCGAGATTCTGCACGAGCGCCTTGTCGTTGGTGACGTAGGACGGGGAGCCGTCCAGCAGCTGGCCCTTGCCCCCGCTCTCCGCCGTGCGGAACTGTTCGGCGTACTTGTTGAGGTTGTGCCAGTCCGTCACGTCGGGGTGCTTCTCGGCGAAGTACGTCGGGACGAACCAGCCGATGTGACCGGTGACCCCGAGCTCGCCGCCCGGACTGATCGTCTTCTTGTCCTTGACGTACCGCGCCTCCTGGTCCGGGTGGCCCCAGTCCTCCAGGATCGCGTCCACCCGGCCCTGACTGAGGGCGTCCCAGGCGGGCACCTCGTCGATCTGGACGGTGTCGACGCGGTAGCCCAGCTCGTGTTCGAGGAGGTACTGGGCGACCGCCACGTTCGCCTGGGCGCCGACCCACGACTGCACGGACAGGGTCACGGTCTTCGCGCCCTGCGCGTTGGCGAACGGCGAGGACTGCTGGGTCATGTCGGCCGCGCCGCAGCCGGCCACGGCGACCAGGGCCGTGGCGGAGACGAGAGCGATGAGCGGAGTACGCGGACGAGCCATGTCAGGCCCCCTTTCCGGAGTGGCGCCTCGTCGGCTGGGTGACGCGGTCGAGCGTCAGGCCGAGGAGGACGATCGCGGCGCCGGCGACCAGCCCGGTCGCGAGGTCGCCCTGCGCGAGGCCGAACACCGCGGAGTAGCCGAGCGCCCCGCCCCCGACGAGACCGCCGATGACGACGACGGCGAGCACCAGGACGACGCCCTGGTTGACGGCGAGGAGCAGCGCGGGGCGTGCCAGCGGAAGCTGGACCTTCAGCAGTTGCTGGACGCCGGTCGCGCCGAGAGAACGCGAGGACTCCATGGTGACCGGGTCGACGCCGTTCAGGCCCTGGGTGGTGATGCGCACGACGGCGGGCAGCGCGTAGATGACCGCGGCGGCCACCGCCGGTGCGCGGCCGACGCCGAACAGGGCGACGACGGGGATGAGATAGACGAACTGCGGCATCGTCTGGAACACGTCCAGCACGGGACGCAGCAGCCGCTCCACCCGTTCGCTGCGGGAGGCGGCGATCCCGACGGCGAAACCGGCCACCAGGGTCACCGCGACACCGGCCAGCACCTGGGAGAGCGTGTCGAGCGCCGGGTCCCAGACACCGAGCACCCCGATGGCGCCCATCGCGAGGACGGCGGTCACCGTGGTGCGCCAGGTGCCGATCAGCATGGCGAGCACGGCGATCAGCAGCAGCACGGACCACCAGGGCAGCCATTGCAGTCCGTCGCGCACCGGGTCCAGCACCCAGGTGGTGAAGCGGCCCGCCCAGTCCGCCGTGCCGCCGACGACCGGGACGCCGGAGTACAGGTGGTCGGTCATCCAGCCGACGGCCCGGTTGACGGGTTCGGCGACGGCGACCGTCCAGCCGCCCGGCCAGGTCGTCCCGGAGGCGAGGCGTGCCACGACGGCGACGATCACGGTGCCGGCCGCGGCGACGGCCCAGCCCAGCCGGGCCGATCCGGTCCGCGGAGCGGTGTCGAGCCCGTTGCCGGCCGCGCCGGTGACCCGGTCGAGGACCACGGCGAGCAGCACGATCGGGACCCCGGCGGCCAGCGCGGCGCCGACGTCGACGGAGGCGAGCGCCTGGTACACGCGGTCACCGAGACCGCCGGCGCCGATCACGGAGGCGATGACGGCCATCGAGAGGGCCATCATGATCGTCTGGTTGAGACCGAGCAGCAGTTCCTTGCGCGCCAGCGGGAGCCGGGCCGTCAGCAGCCGTTGCCGTCCCGTGGCACCGAGCGAGGCCGCGGCCTCCATGACGCCCGCGTCGGCGCCGCGCAGCCCGAGAGCGGTCAGCCGGGCCATCGGCGGCGCCGCGTAGACGACGGTCGCCAGCACGGCGGCCGGCACACCTATGCCGAAGACGAGCACCACCGGCAGCAGATACGCGAAGGCCGGCATCACCTGCATGGTGTCGAGCACCGGCCGCAGCATGCGGAAGACCCGCTCCGACAGCCCCGCGGCCAGGCCGAGGAGCGCTCCGAGCGCCACGGAGACCAGGACCGCGACGACCATCAGCGCGAGGGTCTGCATGGTGGGCACCCACATGCCGAGCAGCCCGCAGCAGAGGAAGGCGACGACGGCGGACAGCGCGAGCCGGACACCGGCCACCCGCCAGGCGATCAGTCCGACGGCGGCCGTGACACCGGCCCAGCCGGCGGCGAGCAGGACCAGGTAGACGCCCCGCACCGAGAGCACGACGCCATTGCTGATGTGCCCGAAAAAGTACAGGAACAGCGGGTGCGTGTCGCGATTGTCGATGATCCAGTCGCTGACCCTGCCGAGCGGACCGGTGAGGTCGACGGTGAGATCCCCGGGCCAGGCGCCGCCACCGACGAGGAAGGTGCCGAGCACCAGCAGCGCGACGGCCGCGGCGAGCAGGAGCGCGGTGCGGTGCCGCACGAGGGAGCCGGTGGTTCCGGAGGAGCCGAACCCGGTGGGACGCGCGGTGGTGGTGGTCGCGGTCATCGCGGGCACCTCCCGCTCGTGGCGGCGGGCATCGCGTCCGGCCGCGGGCACGGTGTGACATGGCGGCCCGGCGGGGCCGGTGAACGGGTCATCCGCATCACGCGGCCTCCTTCACGGCCGGGATCCCGGCCACGACGCCGAGCAGGCACGCGTGGTCGACCACGCCCAGGCAGCGGCCCCCGTCGACGACCCGCGCGGTCTCGCCGGTGCGGACGACCGCCTCGATGGCCTCGGAGACGGTGGTGCCCGGTGTGAGCGCCGGGCCCGAGACGCTCTCCGCGCCGTCGGCGGGGCGCATCGCCGCCCGCACCGTCAGGACCTGTTCGCGCGGGACGTCGCGCACGAAGTCCCGGACGTAGTCGTCGGCCGGTGAGCCCACGATCTCCTCCGGAGTGCCCAGTTGCACGATCCGGCCGTCCCGCATCAGCGCGATCCGGTCGCCGAGCTTCAGCGCTTCGTTCAGGTCATGGGTGATGAAGACCATCGTGCGGCCCTCCTCGCGGTGCAGGCGCACGACCTCCTCCTGCATGTCCCGTCGGATGAGCGGGTCCAGGGCGCTGAACGGCTCGTCGAACAGCAGCACTTCGGGATCGACGGCGAGTGCCCGCGCCAGCCCGACCCGCTGCTGCTGACCGCCGGAGAGCTGCCCGGGGCGGCGATCCTCCAGTCCTTCGAGGCCCACCTTGGTAATGAACTCCGCGGCCCGCGCACGCCGTTGGGTTCGGCCCATGCCCTGGATCTCCAGCCCGTACGCGACGTTGTCGACGACCGAGCGGTGCGGCAGCAGCCCGAAGTGCTGGAAGACCATGGCGGCGCGGTGGCGGCGCAGTTCGCGCAGCCGTCCGGCGTTCATCGACAGCACGTCCTCGCCGTCCATGGTGATCTCGCCGGACGTCGGCTCGATGAGCCGGGTGAGGCAGCGTACGAGGGTGGACTTCCCGGACCCGGACAGACCCATCACGACGAACACCTCGCCCTTGCGGACGTCGAACGAGACGTCACGCACGGCGGCGGTGCAGCCGGTACGGCTGCGCAGCTCGGCGCCGTCGAGCTCGGCGAGTTCGGTGTCACCGGGCACCCGGTCGGCCTTCGGACCGAAGACCTTCCAGAGGTTGTTCACGGAGAAGACGTGTGGCGGTGTGTTCATCGGTCATGACCCCCAGTAGTGGCGCCGAGCAGATCCGCGCATTTCTCCCCGACCATCAGCACCCCGATCATCGGGTTGACGGTCGGCATGGTCGGGAAGACCGACGCGTCGGCGATCCGGACGCCGTCCAGGCCGCGGATCCGCAGGTCGGGTGCGACCACGGCGAGCGCGTCGTCGGCCGCACCCATCCGGCAGGTTCCCGCCGGGTGGTAGACGGTGTGCGCGACCCTGCGCGCGTACTCGCTCAGATCCTCGTCCGAGGTGACCTCGGGCCCCGGGCAGACCTCGCGCTTCAGCCAGCCGGCCAGCGGTTCCCGCGCGGCGATCTCGCGGGCGATCCTTATCCCGTCGACGAGCGTCCGTCCGTCGTAGTCCTCCGCGTCGGTGAAGTAGCGGAAGTCCAGGGCGGGTTTGACCTCGGGATCGGGGCTGGTCAGATAGAGCCTGCCGCGGCTCCTCGGCTTCGGGATGTTCGGCGTCATGGACACTCCGTGCTCAGGACGCTCGTACCCGAGCCGCTCCGGATTGTCCGTGAACGGGATCTGGTAGAAGTGGAACATCAGGTCGGGCCCGGGGCTCTGCGGGTCCCGCCGTACGAACAGGCCGGCGTCACTGTCCATCGCGGAGTTCTCGGGGATCGGCCCGTGTGTCTCCCAGACGATGACCGACTCGGGGTGGTCGAGCAGGTTCTCGCCGACACCGGGCAGGTCGTGCAGCACGGGTATGCCGAGCTTCTCCAGCTCCGCGCGGTGGCCTATCCCGGAGTGCATCAGCAGCCGGGGCGTGTCCACCGCGCCCGCGCACACCACCACTTCGCGCCGGGCGCGTACGAGCCGCTCCTCGCCGTCCGCGGTCCGCACCCGTACGCCGGTCGCTCGGCGGCCGTCGAGCTCCAGCCGGAACGCCCAGGTCTCCAGCGCGATATGGAGGTTCGGCCGGTCGAGGAAGGGATGCAGATAGGCGACAGAGGCGGAGGAGCGCTTGTTGTTCTCGGGGTGGTAGGCAAGGTCGAAGAACCCCACACCGTCCTGGAAGGGCGCCTTGTTGAAGCCCTCGACGCGCGGGACCCCGAGCGCCGTGCGGGCCGAGTCGACGAAGTCGCGCGCGATGGCGTTGCGGTCCGCCTCGTCGACGGGGACGATGTTGTTGCGCAGCCGGTGGAAGTACGGGTCCATCGACGAGGCGTCCCAGCCCTCCGCGCCGGCCGCGGCCCATTCGTCCCAGTCGGACGGCAGCGGCCTGAAGGCGATCAGGGTGTTGTGGGACGAGCATCCGCCGAGCACCCTGGCCCTGCTGTGCCGGATGTTCGAGTTGCCCCGGGGCTGCTCGGTCGTCGGGTAGTCGTAGTCCAGCTCACCGCCGAGGAGGCCCATCCAGCGGCGCAGGGTCAGGACGTCGTCCCGTCCCACGTCGCTCGGCCCGCCCTCGATGAGGGCGACGGTGATGTCGGGGTCCTCGGTCAGCCGGGACGCGATCACCGAACCCGCGGTGCCGCCGCCGACGATGACGTAGTCGTAGTGCGTCATGTGCTCCATCGCCTCTGCTCCCGTCAGCCCGCGAACCAGCGCACCGGGCGCGGGGCGAGGTTCTGGTAGATGTGCTTGGACTCGCGGTACTCGGCGAGACCCGTCGGCCCCAGTTCCCGGCCGATGCCGGACTTGCCGAAGCCGCCCCACTCGGCCTGCGGCAGATAGGGGTGGAAGTCGTTGATCCAGACGGTTCCGTGGCGCAGCCGGGCGGCCACCCGGCGTCCGCGGCCGGTGTCCGCGGTCCACACGCCGCCGGCCAGCCCGTACTCCGTGTCGTTGGCGAGAGCCACGGCCTCGTCCTCGGTACGGAACGTCTCTACGGTCAGGACCGGTCCGAAGACCTCCTCGCGCACCACGCGCATGGAGCGGTCGCAGTGGTCCAGCACGGTGGGCCGGTAGAAGTACCCGGGCCCTTCGGGGCGCTCGCCGCCCGCCCGCAGCACCGCACCCTCCTTCAGCGCGGAGTCGACGAACTCCTCGGTCCTGGAGAGCTGTTGCGCGGAGACGAGCGGACCGCACTCGACACCCTCGTCGGTGCCGCGGCCGATACGGATCAGCTCGGCGCGCCGGGCGAGTTCGGTGACGAAACGCTCGCGCACCGACTCCTCGACGATCAGCCGTGATCCGGCGGAGCAGACCTGGCCGCTGTGGATGAAGGCGGCGTTGAGCGCCTGGTCGACAGCGGTGTCGAAACCCTCCTCGGTGGCGCAGGCGTCCGCGAACACCACGTTGGGGTTCTTGCCGCCGAGTTCGAGCGCGACTTTCTTGACCGAGTCGGCGGCGGCCCGCATCACCTTCGTTCCGCTGGCTAGGCCACCGGTGAAGGAGACCAGGTCGACACCCGGGTGGTCCGCGAGCCGGGCGCCGACGGTGGCGCCGGGGCCCGTGACGATGTTCGCCACCCCGGTCGGCAGTCCGGCCTCGACGAGCAGCGCGATGAGCGCGACCGTGGTCAGCGGGGTGATCTCGCTCGGCTTGATCACGAAGGTGTTGCCGGCGGCGAGAGCCGGAGCGATCTTCCAACTGGCCTGGAGCAGCGGATAGTTCCACGGAGTGATGAGCCCGCAGACGCCGACGGGTTCATGCACCACGACACTGTGGATCTCCTCGGACCCCGCATCGACGACCCGCCCGCCGCTCTCGTTCATGACGAGGTCGGCGAAGTAGCGGAAGGCGTCGCGCACGCAGTCCACGTCGACCCGGCCCTCTTCGAGCGTCTTCCCGGCGTCACGGCACTCCAGAGCACCGATCCGTTCCCGGTCGCGCTCCAGGAGACCGGCCACGCGCCTGAGCAGCGCGGCGCGCTCCGCGACGGGCGTGCGCGGCCAGGGGCCCGCGTCGAAGGCGGCCCTGGCCGCGGCCACGGCGGCGTCCGCGTCCACGGTGCCACCCTCGGAGACGACGGCGAACGCGGTCGCGTCGACGGGATCGAGGATCTCGCGCGTGGCGCCGGATGCGGCGGCTCGCCACTCTCCCGCTACATGGATCGTGTGTTGTGCCGACACGTCGTGTGCTGCCCTTTCGATGGCCGTTCGTCCGCCGCCGGGGGAACCCGGCGGTCTGGCCCTCTTCCCCGGAAGGCCGAAGCCATGCGTGGCGGGCGGCGCGAAGTGACCCGGCTCACGGGATCCGCACGTCAGGACGGGGGTGCCGTCGACGGAGAGGGGTCCGCGACCGGGGTACCGGACCCCCCTGCGGCACGGCGCGGAACAGCCGCTGATTCGTCCACCGTTGGTGACCGCCCCACTACCCCCTGCACTGTTTAGGTCAAATATCTGGAAAGTCCATATATAAAACTATTTGGGTAACGTAGTGATTGCTCTGCCGGGCCGCGGGGATGACCGTCCATGACCCCCGCGGACCCACGCGGAGTCTCCGGGCCCCGACCGGGATCCGACCGTAAGGAGTGGAAGCAGCCATGGCGGACGAGCAGTACGAGGTGCCGGACAACACCGCGGTGCGGGTCGCACTCTGGCGGGCGATGCACGTCCAGGCAGACGCGGAGCCACACGTGTTCGAGGACGAGATCGGCCTGCGGCTGGTGGCGCCCGACGAGGAGTGGCGCAGCCGCCCGGACATGGACCCGCGCGGCACCAGCGGGTTCCGGGCCTCCATCGTGGCCCGCGCCCGCTTCATCGAGGACATGGTCGCCGAACAGATCGACCACGGCGTCGACCAGTACGTCATCCTGGGGGCCGGGCTGGACACCTTCGCCCAGCGCCGGCCGGATACCGCCTCCCGGCTGCGGGTCTTCGAGATCGACCAGCCCGCCACCCAGGCCTGGAAGCGCCGGCGGCTGATCGAGCTCGGCTACGGGATCCCGGACCGGCTGCGCCTGGTGCCGGTCGACTTCGAGGCGGGTGGTGACTGGTGGCGGGAGCTGGCGGACGCCGGCTTCGACACGGACCGGCCGGCGCTCGTCGTCTGCGCCGGTGTCACCGTGTACCTCACCAAGGAGGCCACCGCGGCGACCCTGCGCCGGCTCGCCGGGCTGGCCCCCGGCTCGACGCTCGCCATGACGTTCATGCTGCCGGCCGAACTCGTCGATGACGCCGACCGCGCCGAACTGGAGGCGACCAAGCCGCGGGCGCGGGCATCCGGGACGCCCTTCATCAGCTTCTACACCCCGCAGGAGATGCTCGCACTGGCCCGCGCCGCCGGTTTCGCGGACGCCCGGCACGTGTCGGGAACCCGGCTCGCCGAACGCTACTTCGCCGATCGGACCGACGGATTCCGCCCGTCGAGCGGAGAGGATCTGCTCGTCGCCACCATCTGAGGCCCGCTCGGGCCGCGTTGCGGGGCGCGGCTCCGGTCGGGCGGGACCCACGAGTCCGCAGAAGCCTGGTTACGTCGTCGTGCACCGGGCGGAAAAGCAGATGCACGTGGCACCCGGCGCTGTCACGATGCGCCGGTGAACAGAGAAGAGAGCTCCAGAATCGCGCACACCCACCACCCGATCAAGTCCCCGCTCGACGACGAGTCGGTACGTCAACTGCTGGACCGCGGCATCACACGCGGCGACGAGCGCGTCCTCGACCTCGGCTGCGGTGGCGGGGAGTGGCTCCTGCGCGCGCTGTCCGCCCGGCCGGACGTGCGGGCCGAGGGCGTCGACATCTCCGAGGCCGCCCTGGCGCAGGCCCGTACGCGCGCCGCCGGACTCGGGGTGGAGGACCGCCTGGTGCTCCACAACCGGCCGGCCGCCGACTTCGTCTCCCCGCACAAGTTCGACCTGGTGCTGAGCTTCGGGGCCGCCCATGCCTTCGGCGGACTGCTCCCGACCCTCGCGGCGGCACGCGAGCACCTGGCTCCCGGCGGGCGCGTTCTGGTCGGCGACGGGTTCTGGGACCGCGAGCCCTCCCCGGAGGCCGTCGAGATGCTCGGTGACTTCGCCGACCTGGCGACGACCGTGGACCGGGTCACCGCCGACGGCTGGACGCCCGTCCACGGTCACGTCAGCAGCCGCCAGGAGCTGGACGACTACGAATGGGCCTGTTGGGGGACCCTGGCCGACTGGGCGCTGGACCACCCAGCGGACCCGGACGGCGCGGAGACGCTCGCCCTGTCCGTCACCCGCCGAACCGAATGGCTGCGCGGCTACCGCGACACCTGGGGCTTCGTCAGCCTGGTCCTGCGCCGCACCTCCGACTGAGCGGGAGAGGGCGCGGAACCGAGACCCGCGCCCCGGGGTGAGGGCGCCCCGCGACGGCATCCCCGCCAGGGCGACTCGCGGCTACGGGGTGGGAGCCGGCGTCCCGCAGGCCCGGAGGAAGGTCTGTCCCGCTGGGTGCTCACGCCCCCGACGGCGGCCTGAGCGCCGCGTACGTTCCCGCGCCGGCCGCCAGCAGCAACACGCAGCCCGTGAAGACGAGTCCGGCCTCGCGCAGCCCGAGCCAGGTGGCCATGGCGCCGACCCCCACCACCGGTACCGAGATCCCGGTGTACGCGACGACGAAGAAGGCCGAAATGGTGCCGCCGCGATGCTCCGCCGGGGCAGCACCGCTGACCAGGGTGAGCGCCGCACGGAAGGCGAGGCCCTGTCCGGTGCCGCCGCACAGCGCTCCCAGGACCAGCAGGAGCAGGGATTCGGCCACCAGCGACGACGCCACCAGCAGCAGGCCGGCCATGAGGATGCCGCAACCGGCCGGGAGCGCGCGGCGTGCGCCGATACGTCGCGTCAGGGACTGCCCGAAGGTCGAAGCCAGGAACACGGAGAACACCACGGCCCCGGTGACGGCCACGTTGTGCACGCCCAGCGTCTGCGAGGCGAAGCTCGGCGCGACCGCCGTGAACAGCCCGAGCAGCGCGAAGCCGGCGAACGCCGCCAGCGAGGCGGGCACGAACACGCCCCGCACCTCGGGCGGCACCGCCACGCCCTGGGGCGTCGGACGCGGCCACCGCTTCGGCTCCGCCACGGTCTCCGGCAGGAACCAGGTGATCCCGGACGCCACGGCCACCAGCCCCAGATGGACCCAGAACGGCAGCGTCAACGGCCAGGGCGTGTACTGCGCGAGGAGCCCGGACAGCAGCGGTCCGCAGCCCAGGCCCCCCATGTTCGCGGCCGTGGCGGCGAACCCGGCCCGCGCCTTCTGTGCGGGCGCGGCCAGTTCGATGACCGCCGCCGTCGCCGCGCCGCTCAGCAGCCCCGCCGCGAAGCCGGACAGCAGCCGTCCCGCGAAGAGCAGCGGCAGACCGCGTTCCAGGAGGAAGCACCCGGCACTCGCGGCCGACAAGGCCATGGCGCACAGAAGTACGGGTCTGCGGCCGACCTTGTCCGAGTAATTGCCCGCCACGAGCAGCACGGTGATGACCGCGACGGCGTAGACGGCGAAGACGACGGTCACCATCAGCTCGGAGAAGCCGATCTGCTTCTGATAGAGCCCGTACAGCGGCGTGGGCAGGGTGGTACCAGCCATCCCGATGGCGAACACCACCGCCGCGGCCAGATATCCCGGTCGCCGGTCTCTACTTGCGTTCAGTTCATGCTCACGAACGATCACGAATGTCACCCTATGATCGGCCGCCCGGTGAGTCGGCGCTCGGCGCGAGGACGCGCACGACTCAGCCATTCGACTCGGGTCCGCGGGGACGGTCCGCGGTGGGCCGCGGCCGTGGGCAAGGCGGCCCTCGAAGAGGCCACGCGAGGGTTCCTGGAGCAGGTGGACCGGGCGGCCGGTCTGCCTCCCGGAGCAGCTCGGAAGGGCCTGCGCGGCAGGGGCGATGAGTCCTCTACAGGCACCGACCCATGCCTGTCCGCGTTTCCGGGAATCTTCTACTGATCGAGTGATTGACCAATCCGCCGGGCGGTCGGCACCGAACCAGTTGCGTGACGATCCCCCGGACCACCTCGATCCACAACGTGCCGGCCGCGCCGAGCGGCACGACCGCCGGCTGCGCCGAGCGCACGGCGGCCGAGCCCGCCTCCGCTGCTCGAGCCGCCGGCCGAACCGGTGAGGTCCGGACCGGAAACACATCAGAGCTCTTCCCGACAGTGCAGGCGGTTGGCACTCGGTCGTCCTGACCGGCCGCCGCCCGTCGCAGACGCAGCCGTCGGCTGCGACCTCTGTCGCACTCCCCGCATTCCATCAAGGAGAACACCATGAACGCCCTTCGCTACCGTCGCGCAGCCGTTGCCGTCGCCGCTGCCGCCGTGCTTCCGCTGGCGCTGACCGCGTGCTCGGACGACAGCTCCGACAAGGCGTCCGACAGCAAGTCCAGTGCGGCTGCCGCCGCTCCGGAGGCCTCGGACCCGGCCACCGCCGACTCCGCCTCGATGGACAAGCCGTTCGGTCCGGCCTGTGCGGGCGTCCCGAAGGAAGGCGCGGGCAGCTTCGACGGCATGTCCAAGGACCCGGTGGCCACGGCCGCCTCCAACAACCCGGACCTGTCCACCCTGGTCACCGCGGTCAAGAAGGCCGGCCTGGTCGACACGCTCAACAACGCCAAGGACATCACCGTGTTCGCGCCCACCAACGACGCCTTCGCGAAGATCCCGAAGGCCGACCTGGACAAGGTGCTGAGCGACAAGGCGACGCTCACCAAGATCCTCACGTACCACGTCGTGGGCCAGAAGCTCACTCCGAAGCAGCTGGAGAACGGCAGCTTCGACACGCTGGAGAAGACCAAGCTCACCACCGCCGGTTCCGGTGAGTCGTACAAGGTCAACGACAGCGCCGGCGTGGTGTGCGGCAACGTGCCCACGTCCAACGCCACGGTCTACATCATCGACACGGTCCTGATGCCCAAGTAGCCGCGGGCGAAGCCAGACAGCCGCCCCGCTGCGGACCCGGCCGGAATCAGCCCCCCGGTCCAGGCCCGCAGCGGGGCTTTCCCGTGCCGTGCACCCCGGGCGGGCCCGAGCCCCGTACCCCGGTCACCGGAGCGTGCGGCGCGGCAGCCGCACGGCCACGTGATGGCGAAGCCGCCGGGCCAGATCGCTCGTCCTGCGCCGCCACGGCGGCTGCCTCGGCGTGGCGCGGACGATGTCGAGTACGCGTCCTTTCAGGGCCGCGGGCGGAGTCGCCGTCGAGGCCATCCCCAGCCGGGCGGCGGTCGCCCGGAACTCCTCGCATTCACGGAGGCACGCGGGGCATCCCGCACAGTGCGCCTCGACGGCCGCGCGTTCCCGTTCCCGCAGCGCGTCCAGTGCGTACGCGCCGGTCAGCATATGAACGTCGGACACCAATTCCTCCTGTGCTTACGGGACAGCTGAGTCTCGGATCCGTTGATTTCCGGTTCGGGGCGGATATCTGCGCGCGAGGCGGAATCGAAAAAGGTCACGCCGAACCGCGGCATCGGCTTTTCGGTCACCCGAATGCTCGATCGCCGGATATGTGTTGACGCGACTGAAGGTGTCTCTGCCCGAATTCCTCTCCGAAGCTGTCCCGGGTGCTGTTTCCTTCAGTGGTTTCCGAGTGATTCGTAGCTGGGTCCGCCCCGGATTGCCTCCTGGTGGAAACTGGTGAAGATCCGGCGAAACTCCATGGCGTTCAGGTGATTTACGGACTTCGCGACAGACCGTCCGGGTGAACGCGCGTGCTGCCGTGGTGAACGAGTGGTTGCCGCTTATTGCGAAAGGCTCGCAATAAGCGGCGGATAGCGCTTCCGGCCCATTCGGGCGTGGTGTCCACCGCCTATTTACCGCAGTTCCGGCTGGTCGCATTCGGGTGTTCAGCTGCGGTTATGCATGCAGGGGAACGTATTGCCGAAAACCTTTTTCGCGCATATGTGAATCCCTGCCGGAGAAATGTGGTTCGCTATCGCTCCGACGATCGGCGAGGGCATCGCCCCCGCGAAAGGCGCGCGGAATTCTGTCCCGCGTCCGGGGTCGTCGGCCCGTTCCGCCCATCCCATGGATCGCTCCGTACCCGCACCTGCGCCCCGGCCAGGCGGTGCCGCGGTGATCCCTTGTCGAGAGGACCAGTCTTGACGTCCCCCACTCCGAGGCCGCGCAGCCGGCGCGTCCTCGACCACTCCCTCGTCGTCCTCGGTGCCGGTGCGCTGGCCACGGGGCTCGGCATCCTCACGCTCGCACCCGGAATCAGTGCGGCCTCCAGCCACCGCGAGGCCCCGCTGATCGCCGGTGACCCGCGGGCGGACAACACCGACGTGTACGCGTTCACCAGCCCCGACCGCTCCGACACGGTGACGCTCGCCGCCAACTGGATCCCGTTCGAGGAGCCCAACGGGGGCCCGAACTTCTACCAGTTCGCCGATGACGCCCGGTACAACATCAAGATCGACAACACCGGTGACGGCAACGCCGACATCACGTACAGCTGGCGCTTCCGCACCATCACCCGGGACGCGGGCGGTCAGTTCCTCTACAACACCGGCCCCGTCACCTCGCTCAACGACCCGGACCTCAACATCCGCCAGGTGTACGACCTCACGGTGACCACCTCCCGCGGCACCTCAACGGTGCTGCGCGGGGCCCCCGTTGCGCCGTCGAACGTCGGCAAGGCGTCCATGCCCGACTACGCCACCCTGCGCTCGCAGGCGGTACGCAACGCTCCGGGCGGCAGCAAGGCGTTCGCCGGACAGGCGGAGGACCCGTTCTTCGCCGACCTGCGGGTCTTCGATCTGCTCTACGGCGGGGACCTCAGCGAGCGCGGGCAGGACACCCTCGCCGGGTACAACGTCAACTCGGTCGCACTCCAGATCCCCAAGAAGGACCTGGCACTGCGGGGCAACGCCACCCGCAACCCGGTCGTCGGGATCTGGTCGACCACCGAGCGCCGCGGCGTCCAGGTGACCGACTCACGGACCACGAGCGCCCACACCGACTGGAAGCAGGTCTCCCGCCTCGGTAACCCGCTCGTCAACGAGGTCGTCGTCCCGCTCAAGTACAAGGACGCCTTCAACACCCTCAACCCCAGCCAGGACCGGACCGTCCAGCCGGTCGTGGACAAGGTGCTGGACCCGATCCTGCCGAAGCTGATCCAGAAGGTGTACGGCGTACCGGCGCCCAAGCCCCCGCGCAAGGACCTGGCGGAGATCTACCTCACCGGCATCTGCAAGGCCTGCGGACCGATCAAGGCCGATCTGAACGCGCACCGGCTGAACAAGGACGCCCCGCTCGGGAAGATCGTCCCGGCCGAGGAACTGCGGCTGAACATGGCCGTACCGCCCACCGCGAAGCCCAACAGGCTCGGTGTCCTCGCCGGGGACCTGGCCGGCTTCCCGAACGGCCGCCGGCTCGCCGACGACGTCATCGACATCTCCCTCCAGGCGGTCGAAGGAGCCGCCCAGACCGGCAAGCTCGTCCCCGCCCTCGCGGCCGGCGACAAGGTCGACGCCAATGAGGTGCCCTTCGGAACCCGCTTCCCGTACCTGGCGCTCCCGCACTCCAAGAGCGTCAACAGCGGCCCGTCCGGCCGCGCCCGGCAGTCGGCGATGACGCCGTCGCACGCCGCCGCGATCGGCACCGCGGGCATCGCCCTGCTCGGTGTCGGAGGACTGCGCCTGCGCCGGCGCCGCGCCACGAGCTGACCGGCCACCCCTGCTCCAGGGGTGATCCCGGGTCACACCGGTGTCCGGGCCGGTCCCGCCGGTCCGGACACCGTCTCTGCCCCCGCCCGTCCCACACCACCGGGAGAACCAGTGCCAGCCCCGACCGACCACGTCCCCGCGGCCCCCGCCCGCCGTGGCAGACGACGACTGCGCAGCACGGCGGTCACTCTCGCCCTGGGAGGCACCCTGTTCGCGGTCGGGGCACTCGGTCTGGCTCCCCAGCAGCCGTCCACCCCCACGGTCGCGTCCGGCCCGGACGCACCCCGCGGCACGGACCCGACGGAAGCCCTGCGGACCCGCGTACGCAAACTGCCCGCCGACCCCGACGGCTGGTCGTCCCTCGGCATGGCCTACGTACAGCAGGCCCGGAGCACAGCTGACGCGGCCACCTACGACCGGGCCCGGACCGCGCTGCGCAAGTCCCTCGCCCTCCGGCCGGCCGGCAACTTCGCGGCGGAGACCGGGATGGGCGCCCTCGAAGCAGCCCGCCACCACTTCTCCGAAGCCCTGACCTGGGCGCAGCGGGCGACCGCCACCAACCCGTACAGCGCCCCCGCCCAAGGAGTCCTGGCCGACGCACTCACCCAGCTCGGCCGCTACGAGGACTCCTACGCGGCGGTTCAGCGCATGACCGACCTCAGGCCCGACAGCAGCGCCCTCGCGCGTGCCTCGTACACCTGGGAACTCCGGGGCGACACGGCGCGGGCACGCGACCTGATGAACAAGTCCCTCCAGGCGGCCGGTACTCCGGCCGAGAAGGCGTTCGCCCTGGCCCACCTCGCCACCCTCGCCCTGGAGACCGGCGATCCCCGCACCGCCCTGAAGCTGGCCGGCACCGGGCTCGCCGCACTGCCCGGCGACGCCGCCCTGCTGGAGGCACGGGCCCGCGCCCACACCGCACTCGGCCACCCCCGGCAAGCCGTCACCGACTTCACCGCGGCCGTCGCCGCCGCACCCCTGCCGCAGTACCTCCTCGGACTCGGTGACCTCCAGCAGTCGCTCGGACACCGTGCGGAGGCCGAGGAGCAGTACGACGTACTCAGGGCGCAGGAGACGCTGCGCAGGGCGGGCGGCGGGGTGCCGGACGCGGACGCCGTCCTCTTCGAGGCCGACCACGGCGACCCGGAGACCGCGGTCGAGATGGGGCGCGCCGCGCTGCGGCAGCGGCCGTTCATCGCGGTCCACGACGCGTACGGCTGGGCCCTGCACCGGGCCGGACGCGACACCGAGGCGGCCGAGCAGGCCGACCTCGCACTGGCGCTGGGCACCGTGAGCGCACCGTTCCACTACCACCGGGCGCTCATCGAACAGGCGCTCGGCCGGACCGGGGCCGCCCGCACGGACCTCCGCCGGGCCCTGGAGACCGATCTCCACTTCCATCCGGTGGACGCCCCCCGGGCGCGCACCGCGCTCAGCAGAATCGAAACCGTCCGATGAACCGAAAGCCCTCGCGCGTCCTCGCCTCGCTGACCCTCGCGGGAACCCTGACCGTGCTCCTCGCGGGCCTCGCCACCACGGCGTACGCACACCCCCTGGGCAACTTCACGGTCAATCACCACACCGGGCTGACCTTCCGGAACGACACCGTCGACGCGCTGATCGTGGTGGACCGTGCGGAGATCGCCACCGCACAGGAACGCCCACGCGTCGACCGGGACCACGACGGCGCCATCGACACATCAGAGGCGCGCTCCTTCGCCACCGGCGACTGCGCCGTGCTCACCCGGCAGTTGCGGCTCGACATCGCGGGCACACCGGTGCGCTGGAAGGCCACCGGCGCCGCCGTCACGTTCCAGCCGGGCGAAGCCGGTCTGGAGACCAGCAGGCTCAGCTGCACACTCAGCGCCGGTGCGGACCTGGACACGGCGGCGGACATCGACGTGCGCACGGAGTACGACGAACGGCGCGTCGGCTGGCAGGAGATGACCGCACGCGGACGGGGCGTCACGCTCACCCGCTCGACACTGCCGACCACCTCGCCCACCGACGAACTCCGCCACTATCCCAAGGACCCACTGGCCACCCCCCTGGACCAGCGCTCCGCCCGGCTGCACACCGAACCCGGCGAGGGCCGCTCCGCCGCCGCGGCGCGCACGGTCCTGCCGGGAGCGGGCCCGGTCACCGCGGCGCTGGACAAGGTGTCCGGGGTCTTCGACGGACTCGTGGGACGACGTGAACTGACCGTCCCCGCAGGCCTCCTGGCCCTGCTGCTCTCCCTGGTGCTCGGCGCCTCGCACGCCGCCCTGCCCGGCCACGGAAAGACGATCATGGCCGCGTATCTGGCAGGCCGCCGCGGCACGCCGCGGGACGCCGTCACCGTCGGAGTCACCGTCACCTTCACCCACACCGCGGGGGTGCTGGCCCTCGGCCTCGCCCTGCCGCTCGCGACCTCGCTGGCGGGGGAGACCGTCCTGACCTGGCTCGGCCTCATCAGCGGGCTGATGGTCACCGGGATCGGCCTGTGGCTCCTGCGCGCGGCGTTGACACATCGCCCGGCCCATGGCCACAGACACAGCCACGGGCACCACCATGGCCACAGCCACCACCACGGCCACGGCCATAGTCATGGCCACAGCCATGACTTGGCGTCAGATCCGGAGGGCCACGACCACAAGCAGGACCACGAGCGCGGCCGTGCCTCGCAGTCGCCGATTGCGGACGGCCGGTCCGTGACGGCACGGTTCCTTCCGGGGAGACGCCGGCCGCAGCCGCTCGCGGCCGGCCACAGCGGCACGGTCCTCGCCCCGGCCAGGGACCGCACTCACCATCACGCTCCCGCTCCGGCCACGGCCGACGGCCCGCGCCGGACCGGGACGTCACGCACCGGCCTGATCGGGATGGGCATCGCCGGAGGGCTCGTGCCCAGCCCCTCCGCCCTGGTGGTCCTGCTCGGCGCGGTGGCCCTCGGCCGTACCGCCTTCGGTGTGCTGCTCGTGGTCGGTTACGGCCTGGGAATGGCCATGACGCTCACCCTCGCGGGCCTGCTGCTGGTACGGCTGCGGGACAGGTTCGAGGCGCGTGCGGACAAGTACGCCCGGCTGCGCGCACCGTTCGCCCGGCTCGCGGGGATTGGCCCCGCCGCGTCCGCCACGCTGGTGCTGGCCGTCGGCGCGCTGCTGACCCTGAGGGCTGCGGAGGGCCCCTGGTAGCTCAGCCGAGCGTGATCCGCCGGAAGCGCACGAGGGAGGCAGCCATGAACACCGCGACGACGACCGCGGCACAGAACAGCGCGTAGGGCAAAGCGTGCACGACGGGCCACGCCTCGCTCACCGGCATGCCCACTGGTGGCGGGTTGCCGAACAGCCCGCGCACGGCTGTCGCCGTGGCCGAGACCGGATTCCACTCGGCGACGCCGCGCAGCGGTCCGGGCATCGTGTGGGTCGAGACGAAGGCCGACGACACGAAAGTCACGGGGAAGAGCCAGATCAGGCCGGCGCTCTGGGCGACCTCCACGCTCCGCGCCATCAGTCCGATGGCCGCCCCGACCCAGGACATGGCGAACGCGAAGAGCAGCACGAGCAGATAGGCGAGAACCGCCTCTGCCACGGAGCCGGAGATGCGCCAGCCCACCAGCAGACCGCACAACGACGTCACGACCAGGGTCACCGCACTCATGACCAGATCCGACAGCGTGCGCCCGAGCAGCACCGCGAGCCGGGGCATGGGCAGGGCCCGGAAACGGTCCACGATGCCCTTGTCCATGTCGTTGGCCAGCCCCAGGGCGGTGAACGCCGCGTTGAAGGTGACCGCCTGGGCGAAGATCCCTCCCATCAGGAAGGTGCGGTACCCGGCGCCGCCCAGGCTGCCCCCGAACACATACGCCAGAAGAAGCACGAACATCACCGGCTGCACCAGGGCGGCGATCACCGAACCCGGTGTACGGCGCAGGTTGAGCAGATTGCGCCAGGCGATGATGGAGGCGTCGCGACCCAGCCGCCGGAGCCCCGTCATCGCGGCACCTCCCCGCAGCCGGCCACGCCGACCGGCGGCGTGCTCCGCCCGCGCGCCGGATCGGGCTGTCCGGTCAGGCTCATGAACACGTCGTCGAGGGTGGGCGGGGCGAGCCGCACGTCCCGGACGCCGATCCCGGCCAGTCGCAGCCGTCCGAGCGCGTCTTCCAGGGTGAGCGCGCCGTGCTCGGTGGTGACCGTGAGCCGCCCCGTCCGCTCGTCGAGCGCCGGGAGGTGGGGTCCCAGGCCCGCGACGATCTCTGCGGCTGTCGTCCTGAGACGTGGATCCGGCACGGTCAGCGAGAGCCGCTCGCCCCCGACCCGGCCCTTCAGTTCCGGGGCGGTGCCGCGTGCGACGACCCGGCCGTGCTCGATGACGACGATGGTGTCGGCCAGCTGATCGGCCTCCTCCAGGTACTGCGTGGTCAGCAGCACCGTGGTGCCGCCCGCGACCAGTTCCTGGATCGAGCGCCAGGTGTCGGCGCGGCCCCGCGGATCCAGCCCGGTGGTCGGCTCGTCCAGGACCACGACGACCGGGCGGGCGACGAGAGCGCCTGCCAGATCCAGTCGTCGGCGCATACCGCCCGAATAGGTACCGCTCGGCCGGTCGGCCGCCTCTTCGAGATGGAAGCTCACCAGCAGCTGCCCGGCTCTGCGCCGGGCGGCATGGCGGCCCATTCCGTAGAGACGGGCGACGAGGTAGAGGTTCTCACGCCCCGTCAGCTTCTCGTCGACCGCCGCGTACTGGCCCGAGAGGCCGAGGTTCTTCCGGACACTCTCCGGGTCCCCGCGGACGTCGTGTCCCGCCACCCACGCCTGTCCCTCGTCCGGCCGGAGCAGGGTGGACAGGATGCGCACCGCCGTGGTCTTGCCGGCCCCGTTGGGTCCGAGGAGGCCAAGTACGGTGCCGGGCGCCGCTTCCAGGTCCACTCCGGCCAGGGCGGGTCTGTCCCCGAACTTCTTGGTGAGCCCCTCGGCACGTATCGCCGGCTGGTTCCGCCGCTCCGTCATGGTTGCCTTTCGTCGTACGGTCGGAGTGATCGGGCCGGTCAGGCCATGGCGACGCGAGCGCTCCTGGGGGTCATATCCGTCCAGTGCACCTCGACGTAGTCCAGGCACGCGGCGTGGCCTGCGGGCCCGTACACGGCCTGCCACCCTGCGGGGATCTCGGCGAAGGAGGGCCACAGGGCGTGCTGGTCCTCGTCGTTGACCAGAACACGGTGCTGGGTCTGCGGGTCGTCGAAGGGGTTGGTCATGAGGTCTCTCCCTGGGTGCTGTCGTGGCCGGCGCCGAGTGCGGCGGCCAGCATGGTCCCGATCCGCGCACGGGCGTCGGGCTGCATCATCTGGGCGTGCGCGCACGCCACGTCGTGGTTCTCGATCGGGCCGCTGATGTACGGAGCCCAGAGTTCGAGTCCGAAGGTGTCGGCGGTCCGGCCCTCGGTGGCGGTGAAGAAGAGGGCCGGACCCTCGAAGCGCCTGGGCGTGTACTTCCGCATCAGCCGGGCCTGGCCGGCGAAGTTGTCCACCATCGCGTCGATGGTGGCGGGATCGAGCGAACCGAGCGGGCTCCCACTGCGCCGGAACGCGTCGCGGACGGCGCCCGTCTCCACCGCGCCCTGCCGGTCGAGACCCTCCTCGCCCACCCCCATGTTGGACAGCAGCGCACGGAACACCGTGTCCCGGTCCGCGTTGTCGAGGTCGTCCAGCGGAGCGAGCGGGAAGGCGTCCAGAATGCCGAGCAGGGCCACCCGCTCCCCGGCCTCCTGGAGCTGGACCGCGACCTCCTGCACCACGTTGCCGCCGAAGGACCAGCCCATCAGGTGGTACGGCCCGGCCGGCTGGACGGCGCGGAGCTCACGGACGTAGACGGCAGCCATCGCCTCAAGGCTGTCCGGGAACGGTTCGGCCCCGTCCAGGTTCGGCGTCTGGAGTCCGTACACCGGCTGACCGGGATCCAGATGGGGCAGCAGACCGGCATAGCACCAGGCGAGTCCGCCCGCCGGGTGGATGCAGAAGAGCGGGGGACGGCCGCCCGTGGTGCGCAGCGGGAGGAGCGTCGCCAGCGGATTGTCCGGTGTCCCGTCGAGGAGCCGTTCGGCGAGCGCCGCCACCGTCGGCGCCTCGAACAGGCTGCGGATGCTGAGCTCGACGCCGAGGGCGGCCCGGATGCGGCCGGTCAGCCGGGTCGCGAGCAGCGAGTGTCCGCCCAGCGCGAAGAAGTCGTCGTCGATCAGGACGCGTTCGACGCCGAGCACCTCGGCGAACAGGGTGCACAGGACGTCCTCGCGAGGACTCCGGGGGCTGCGCCCGGCGGCGTCCGGCACGACGGGAGGCGCCGTGCGGGACAGCGCGTCCCTGTCCAGCTTCCCGTTCGGCGTCAGCGGGAGACGGTCCAGGGACTGCCAGCCCGACGGGACCATGTAGCCGGGCAGATGCCGGACCGCGTACTCCCGGAGCGCGGTGAGACGCTCGGGGACCGCCGGATCGCCGTCGCCGTCCGGTGACGGTGACAGGACCACGTGGGCGTGGAGCCGGGCCCCCGACGTGCCGTCCTCGTGGGCGACCACGACGGCCGCCACGACATCGGGATGCGCGGTCAGTACCGCCGCCGCCTCTTCGGGTTCGACCCGGAAGCCGCGCACTTTGATCTGTCCGTCGTCGCGGCCCGTGAAGAGCAGCGAGCCGTCCGGTGCGCGCAGGGCGCGGTCGCCCGTGCGGTACATCCGGCTGGACGCGGGGCCGTACGGGTCGGGGACGAAGCTGCGGGCGGTCTCGGCCGCTCTGTTGTGGTAGCCGTGGGCGAGGCTCTGTCCCGAGAGATACAGGTCTCCCGTCACCCCCAGCGGCACCGGGCGCAGCCGCTCGTCGAGCAGGGCTACCCGGGTGCCGGCCACGGGTCCGCCGAGCACCGGGCGGACGGTGTCCGAGATCCGGGCGACCAGAGTGTCTACGGTGGCTTCCGTCGGACCGTAGAAGTTCCAGCTCTGGACGCCGGGAATGCCGCGCAGCGTCGTCCACAGCGTTGCCGGTACCGCCTCGCCGCCCAGGATCAGTACCGTCGGACGGTGCTCCGCTCCGTCGGCGAGCAGCCCCGCCTCCAGGAGGTGGGCGACATGGGTGGGGGTCGACTCCAGCACATCGAGTTCCCGGGAGCGCACGACGTGCACCAGGGCCTCGGTGTCGCGCCGGGTGTCGTCGTCCAGGAGGTGGAGCTCATGACCGTCGACCATCCACAGAACGGGATCGAAGGACGCGTCGAAGGAGAGCGCCGCGGTCAGCGCGACCCGTAGCCGTCGTCCGCCGCGCGCCCGTACGGCGGGTGCGAAGACCTGGTGCCGGTGGTGGTCCAGCAGCCGGGCGAGCGAACCGTGCCCCACCCGTACGCCCTTGGGCCGGCCGGTGGATCCCGAGGTGTGGATCAGGTACGCGGCGTCGCCGGGGGCCGGACGGGCCGCGGGCGGGGGAGTGCCCGTTACCGGCTCCGGCTCCCTGCCGTCGATCACCAGCGGACGCCACGGCCCGCGCATCCGGTGTTCGGTCGCTCCTGCGACGACGACCAGTTCGGGCCGGGCGTCGTCCAGCACCGCTTCGATCCGCCCGTCCGGGAGGCTCGCGTCGAGCGGTGTGTAGAGCGCGCCCGCTTTCAGCACTCCGAGCAGCGCCGCGACGGAGTCGATGGACCGGGGCAGCAGCACGGCGACGCAGGCACCCGGCCGGACACCCTCGGCGTGCAGGAGGGCGGCTATGCGATCGGAGCGGGCGTCGAGCCGCGCGAATGTCGCCTCGCCGTCCGGGGCGGCCACCGCGATGGCGTCACGGTGTGAGGCGACGGTCTCCGCGAACCGGTCGAGGACGGTCCTCGTGTCGGTCCCGCCGCTGCCGCTGCCGAGGGCGAGCAGCCGGGACTCCTCGGACCGGGCCAGCAGGGGCAGATCGGCGACCCGGGTGTCCGGCGCGTCGACCGCGTGCGCCGTCAGCGCGAGGAACCACTCGGTGATCCGGTGCGCGGTGGAGGTGTCGAAGAGGTCCCGGCCGAACTCCAGCGTGCCGTCGAGGAACGCGTCCTCGGCGTTGGCGCCCCGCCGTTCGGTGAAGCTGAACGAGAGGTCGAACTTGGCCGCTGCCGTGTCGACCTCCTGGACCCGTGTACACAGGCCGGGCAGCTCCGCGCGGGGCGGTTGGGTGTTGTTGAGGGTGAGCATCACCTGGAAGAGCGGGTGGCGGCCGAGCGAACGGGTCGGCTGCACCTCCTCCACCAGGCGCTCGAACGGAAGGTCCTGGTGGGCGTAGGCGGCGAGATCGGTGTTCCGCACCCGGGCCAGCAGCTCGTCGAACGTCGGGTCGCCGCTCAGATCTGCACGGAGCGCCAGGGTGTTCACGAAGAAGCCCACCAATGGCTCCAGCGCCTCGTCGGTCCGGCCCGCCACCGGCGTACCGATGGTGATGTCGCCGCCGGAACCGACCCGGTGGAGAACGGCGGCCAGCGCGGCGTGCAGCACCATGAAGGTGCTGGAGGCCGACTTCCTGGCCAGCCGCGTGAGTGCCGTCGTCGTCGCCACGGGAACACGGAAGGTGACCGAACCGCCCCGGCCGCTCGGCACGACCGGCCGGGGACGGTCGGCGGGCAGCGGTGTCTCCTCCGGCGCCCCGGCCATCTCCGCTTGCCAGTAGGCGAGTTGGGTGGAAAGGAGTGAATCGGGTGTATTGGCGTCCCCCAGCAGGTCGTGCTGCCACCGGGTGTAGTCCGTGTACTGCGCCGACAGCGGTGCCCGGTCGGGTGCCCGGCCGGCCGTCCGGGCCGTGTAGGCCTCGGCCAGGTCCCGGGCCAGCGGTCCCATCGACCATCCGTCGGCCGCGATGTGATGCACTGCGAGGAGCAGCGTGTGCCGTTCCTCCGACGTCCGGAACAGTTCCGCGCGCAGCGGGATTCCGTGCGCCAGGTCGAACGGCCGCCCCGCCGTCTCGCGCAGCGCCCCCGGCACATCCGCTTCCGCCACCGCGCGAAGCGGCATGGCGGGCCGGGCGTCGGCGGGGGGAAGCACGGCTTGGAACGGCTCGCCGTCGTGCATCCCGATGAGGGTCCGCAGGCTCTCGTGCCGGGCCACCAGGTCCGTGACCGCCAAGTGCAGCGCCGTCCTGTCCAGGACGCCGTCCAGATGCACGGCGAAAGCGATGTGGTACGACGCTCCCTCCGGTTCCAACTGGTGCAGGAACCAAAGCCGTTGCTGGGCGGGGGACAACGCGGGGCGGGTGGGGTGCGCCGCCGGGCGCAACGCGGGACGTGCCCCGCCCGCCCCGTCCAGCCGTTCGGCGAGGGCTGCCGGGGTCGTGGACTCGAAGAGGGCTCGCACCGGGAGTTCCACACCGAAGGCGGTCCGGATGCGGCCGACGAGCCGCGTGGCCAGCAGGGAGTGCCCACCCAGGTCGAAGAAGTCCGCCCCTCTGGCCACGTGTTCATGGCCGAGGCACTCGGCGAACAAGGCGCACAGGATCTCCTCCCGCGCCGATCGAGGCAGCTCCGCCGCCGCGTCCGACTCCCGTACGGGTGAGGTGCCCCCGCCCGGCGGGAGTGCCCGGAAGTCCACCTTGCCGTGCGGGGTCAAGGGGATCGACGGGAGGTGCACCACGGTGGCCGGCACCATGTACGAGGGCAGCCGTTCCGCCACGAAGGAACGCAGCTCGCGCGCCGAGGGGCAGCTGCCGCCCCGGGGCACGACCCAGCAGGCGAGGCGCCCGCCGCCGTCCGCTCCCGGATCTGCGGCGACCACACACCGGTCCACATCCGGGTGGCCGCTGAGCACGCTCTCGATCTCGCCGGTCTCCACCCGGAAACCCCGCACCTTGACCTGGCCGTCGGCCCGTCCCGCGAACACCAGGAGTCCGTTCTGCCGGCGTACGAGGTCACCGGTGCGGTACATGCGGGCGCCGGCGGCGCCGTACGGGTCGGGGACGAAGCGGGACGCGGTGGCGGCCGGGAGATTCTCGTAGCCGCGGGCCAGGCCCGCCCCGGACACGTAGAGTTCGCCCGTCGCGCCCGGAGCGACCGGCTTCAGCCGGGCGTCCAGAACCCGGGCACTGGCGCCCGCGACCGAACTGCCCAGGTGCGGGCGGGTTCCGAACACGACCCGTGCCATCACGCTGTCGACCGCGGTCTCGGTGGGTCCGTAGAGATTCCACGCGGTGACGTCGCGCAGCGCGGACAGCTTCTGCCAGAGCCGCTCGCCGAGGGCCTCGCCGCCGAGTGCCACCACGCTCGGGTGGCGTCTGCCGGGGGCGAACAGGCCGTTGGCCGCGAGTTGTTCGAGGAAGGACGGAGTGGTCTCGACGACGTCGATCGCCCGGTCGTGGACCAGGGCGGCGAGGGCCTCGGGATCGCGCCGGGTGGTGTCGTCCACGAGGTGGAGCTCGTGGCCTGCGATCATCCAGAGCAACGGGTCCCAGGAGGCGTCGAAGGTCAGGGCCGCCGTCAGCGCGACGCGCAGCGGACGGCCTTCGTTGAACGCCTCCGCCGGTTCCATGAGCCGCTCGCGGTGTCCCGCGTACAGGTTGGCCAGGGCGCCGTGCTCCACGGTGACGCCCTTGGGCAGTCCGGTGGAGCCCGAGGTGTGCAGCACGTACGCGGCGTCCCCGGCCCGTGGCATGGGCGGCAGGGAACCCTCGGCGCGGGCGTTCACCCGGATCGGCCCGTCAAGGAGCAGCCGGGGCGTCGTCGGGGGAAGGGCAGCGCACATCGCGGTCGTGGTGAGCAGCAGCCGGGGCGCCACGGTGTCGAGGATCAACTGGTTGCGGGCCGCCGGGTGGGTGGGGTCCAACGGTACGTAGACGGCTCCGGCCCGGAGTACGGCCAGGAGTGCCACGACGTGCCCGGTGGTACGGGGCAGGGCGACGGCCACGCGGTCGCCGCGGCCGGCCCCCGCCTCCCGGATGCGCCGCGCGAGGTGCTCCGTGTCCGCCAGCAGATCACCGAAGGTGAGCCGTCCGTCGGATGCCACCACCGCGGTGCGGCGGGGCCGCAGGGCAGCCTGCGTGGTGAGGATGTCCAGCAGGGTCCAGTCCGGGGCGTGGTGAGCGCCGATGCCCGGCGATCCGGCCGGCGAGCGGGTGGATGCTCCCCGTGGCAGTTCGTCGAGGGCCGCGTCGCGCTGGCCGGGGGTGAGGAAGCAGACGTCGTCCGCGGTGCCGTCGGGACGGAGCAGCAAGGCGGTGAGCAGCCGGGAGAAGTGCTCGGCGAACCGCTCGGCCGTGGCCCGGTCGAAGAGATCGTGACTGAATTCCAGCTCCCCCTCGATCCCGGCGGGCGCCCCCGTGCCGTCGAAGCGCTCGGCCAGGTCCCAGGTGAGATCGAACTTGGCCCCGGTGCCTCGTACAGAGGACTCGTGGCTGACCGCCAGACCCGGCAGCACGGAGCGGGGAACGGGCGTGTTGTTGAGGCTGAACATGACCTGGAAGAGGGGGTGGCGCGACGTGGACCGTTCCGGCGCCAGCGCCTCCACGACGCGCTCGAAGGGCAGATCCTGATGCGAGTAGGCCGCGAGGTCGGTCCGCTTCACCCGTGCCACGAGCTCGCGGAAGGTAGGCGCCCCGGACGTGTCGGCCCTGAGTACCAGGGTGTTGACGAAGAAGCCGATCAGCTCGGCGAGGCTCTCGTCCGTGCGACCCGCCACCGGGGTTCCGATCGCGATGTCGTTCCCCGCACCCAGCCTGGTCATCAGGGCCGCGAGCGCGGCGTGCAGCACCATGAAGCCACTGGCCCCGCTGTCCGCGGCGAGTTCGACGAGCGCACGGTGCGCGGCCGGGCCGACGACGACCGGGACGCGCCCGCCGTGACCGGAGGACCGGGCCGGGCGCGACCGGTCCGCGGGGAACCCGGACTCGTCGGCCAGCCCCTCCAGAGCCGCGGTCCAGTGCGCGAGCTGGCGTCCCGCCACGCTGTCCGGCTGCCGGGGGTCCCCGAGCAGGGCCCGCTGCCACAGCGCGTAGTCCGCGTACTGCACCGGCAGCGGCTCCCACCGCGGCGCACGGCCCGAGACACGGGCCGTGTATGCCGCGGAGAGGTCTCGCAGCAGCGGGCGTACCGACCAGCCGTCCGCGGCGATGTGGTGGAGCACCAGCACCAGCACGTGCTCATCGTCCCCGGTCGGGAACAGCTGCGCGCGCAGCGGCAGTTCCCTGTCCAGCGCGAAGGGCGCGGGGTCGGGCCGTACGTCCCGTGCGTCGCATGCCTCCCTCACGACCAGCGGAGAACCGGCCGCGTCCGGTGCGAGCACGCGCTGCCGCACCCCTTCGCGGTCCTCGGAGAAGACCGTACGAAGGCTTTCGTGCCGGGCGACCACGTCGTCCAGCGCCGCTGAGAGGGCAGCCCGGTCCAACGGACCCGACAGCCGTAGCGCGAGCGGTACGTGGTAAGCCGTTCCGGCGTCGCCCATCGCCTCCGTCACCCACAGGCGCTGCTGCCCGAACGAGGCCGGCAGCCGCTCCGGGCGGGGAAGCACCGCGCTCACCGCGGGGCGTGCGGGCGGGGCGGTGTCCAGGAGCGCGACGAGCCCGGCCGGCGTCGGCGACTCGAACAGGCTTCGGATCGGCAACTCGACGCCGAACTCCGCCCGGATCAGCCCCACCAGACGGGTCGCCATCAGTGAGTGGCCGCCGAGCAGGAAGAACCCGTCGTCCCGGCCCACCTCGGGCAGGCCGAGGCACACCGCGAACGCGGCGCACATCCGCTCCTCGTCGGGTGTGCGCGGTGCGCTGCCCCGGAAGGCCACGGGGCGGGCCCTCGGTAGCCGTTCGGCGTCCAGCTTGCCGTTCGGCGTGAGCGGCAGGCGCTCCACCGTCGCGTATGCGGACGGCACCATGTGGCCCGGAAGTACCTGCGCCAGGGCGTCCTGTACGGCTTCGAGATCGAGGGCGGTTCCGGCACCGGCAGGCACCAGGTAGGCGGCGAGGCGCTCCTCGCCGCCCTGCACCGCGACCGGTGTCACCGCCGCCTCGCTCACACCGGGCAGCTCCCGCAGGGCCGCCTCGATCTCACCGGTCTCCACGCGGTAGCCGCGGATCTTGATCTGGCGGTCGCTGCGGCCGAGGAACTCCAGCATCCCGTCGTCGCCCCACCGCGCGAGGTCCCCGGTGCGGTACATGCGGTCGCCGAACGGCCCGAACGGGTCCGGCATGAAGCGTTCCGCGGTGAGTCCTGGCCGTCCGGAGTAGCCCCGGGCCACCCCCTCGCCGGAGAGGTACAGCTCGCCGGTCCCACCGCGGGGAACCGGGTGGAGCGAGGGATCGAGCACATAGGCGCGGGCACCCGCGACCGGCCGTCCGATCACCGGGGTCCGGCCGGCGATCCGTGTCGTGACCGCGTCGACCGTGGCCTCGGTCGGTCCGTAGAAGTTGAAGACGAGGAGATCGTCCCGCTCGGAGAGCTCCCTCCACAGGGCCTCGTCGACGGGTTCGCCGCCGAGAGCGATGACGCGGGGCCGGTGGTCCGGGGCGGTGAGCAGTCCCGCGGTGAGCATCTGGCGCAGATAGGTGGGTGTCGTCTCGATGGCGTCGATCCGCTCCCGGACGAGATGGTCCACCAGCGCCTGGGGGTCGCTCCGGACGGCGTCGCCGACGATGTGCAGTTCGTGGCCCGCGGCCATCCACAGGACCGGGTCCCAGGACGCGTCGAACGAGGTGGCCGCCGTCAGGGCGACTCGCAGCCCGCGGCCGTAGGTCTCCTCCGCCAGGGCGTGGGACTCCTGTCGGTGGTGTTCGAGGAGATTGCTGAGCGAGCGGTGCTCGACGACGACGCCCTTGGGCCTGCCGGTGGAACCCGAGGTGTAGATGACGTACGCGGCGTCCCGGCGCCCGGGGCCGACCGGCGTGCTCACATCGGGTTCCTGCCGCATGAGGTCCGGATCCACGAGCGGCAGTGTCCGTGCGGGATCGATGAGACGTGCGTACTCCGAGGTCGCGATCAGCGCGGCCGGGGCCGAGTCCGCGACCATGAAGGCGAGCCGCTCCGGCGGATACGAGGGGTCGAGCGGCAGGTACGCGGCTCCCGCGCGCATCACCGCCAGCATTGCCACGACGAGTTCCGTGGAGCGGGGCAGGCCGACGGCGATCCTCGTTCCGGGCCGTGCCCCGGCGGCTGCCAGTACTCCGGCGAGGGCGTCGACCCGGCCGTCCAGCTCCGCGAAGGTCAGCCGGGTGCTCCCGGAGACGACCGCGGTCGCGTGCGGAGAGACCAGGGCCTGCCGGGCGATTTGTTCGGGCAGGGTGACCGACGGGGCGTCACCACCGTCCGGGGTGGCGCGATGCGGTGACGCGAGACCGGGGACGAGCCGGCGCTCGGCATCGCTGAGGAAGTCCAGCGAGCCGATCGTGCGGGACGGATCGCCGGTGAAATCCTCGATCAGCCGGCACAGCCGACGGTGATGCCCGGTCAGTTCCTCGGGTGTGTACCGTGCGGAGTTGCCGTGCAGGTCGATGTGGAGACCGCCGTCCGCGTACGAGGCGTGCACGGCGACGGCCAGGTCGTCCACGGGACCGATGGACAGATTGTGCAGGGTGGCTCGGTGCGGGCCGAAGCGGAGGCTGTCGTCGAAGGCCAGGATGTTGACCGAGGGACCGCTCAGCGGCACATCCGTACCCGCGAGTCCGAGATCGTGCCGGAGCTCCTGCGCGGGGTACCGCTGGTGCCGCAGGACCTTGCGGGCCTCGGCCGACGCCCGCTTCGCCACGTCGGCCACCCGGTCGGACGGGGCGAGTGTGAGCCGCATCGGCAGGATGGAGCTGAGCATGCTCGGCGTGGCACGGGCCAGCGGGGTGCGCCGGGCCGTGACAGGCAGCCCGAGGACGACCTCGCCGATGCCCTGGCTGCGGTGCAGATAGACGGCCAGAGCGGTCATGAAGAACGTCGGCCACCCCACCCCCGACTCCCTGGCCGCGGCCCGCAGCCGCTCCGCCCGGTCGGGCGACACCTCCGCGCGTACGCGCAGCGACCCGCCCGCGGACCCGGACCGGTCCGCGTCCGGCCTCGTGGGAGTGGGAGAGCCCGACAGGTAGCGCGCCCAGAACTCGCCGTCCCCCGCGTGCTGTCCGGAGGCGCTGTAGGCGTGTTCCTCGGCGATGAGCCGGCTGAGGACCCCGCCGGTCCCGGGTGACGGTTCCTCCGCGGACGGCGTGACCGCCGCGGTGTACGCCTCGGCGATACGGGCGAGAGCCAGGGCGGCGCCGTAACCGTCGAGTGCGAGGTGGTGCACCTGCTGGTGGAAGAGGTGCCGCGTGTCCGTGAGGCGGTACAGGGTCAGACGCACCAGGGGACCGGTGGTGACGTCCGCGGGCTGCCGCAGCGCCGCCTCCATCCGCCGCAGCGCCTCGCCGCGGGGGTCCTGGTGGTCGGAGAGGTCGATCAGCGGGACGTCGAACGGGGGCAGGTCCGGGCTGCCGGGCCGGTGGATCCGTTGCAAGGGAATCCCGTCACGCTCTATGAAGGTCGCCCGCAGGGCTTCGTTCCCGCCCACCACGTCGCTGACAGCGGCCCGCAGGACGTCCGGGTCCAGCAGCCCCCGGACGTCGGCGTACTCGGCCACGTTGTACGCCGCACCGTCCGCGTCCATGTGTTGGGCGAACCAGATTCCACGCTGAGCCGAGGTCAGTGGCAGGTCATCATGCGAAGTCGTGTCGTGCGGTGCGTCGGTCACGCGTTCTCACCTCTGTGGAAGGCCTGCGGAGTGGGGGTCGGCTCGCGGCGGAGCGCCGGGGCAGGACGGAATGAGGACGAGGGGGGCCCGCACGGGCATGCGGTTCCCCGACGGGCGGCTCTCGCACCGCTGCGCCTTCGCCCAGGGCTGACGCATGTTCACGCATCGCGGTTGTGAACAAGGCTTCTGGCGCACCAGCGCCGCACCACACACCTCCGGAATGCCGCCGTCGCCCCGATTGAGCCGTCACATCAGTCGTTCGAAGTCACATACGTGTTGGATTGGTGGTGTGACGCGTGACACGGTGTGCGGGGTCGGGGTTTGCGCTTCACAAGTGCGTATTAGTCAAATAGGAAAGCAATTCGAGCCATCGACCAAACCTGGAATCCGCCGGCTTCGAATGGTTCATGTCGAACATCGAGTGCTCATGAGATTTTTGGAGCGTCCATGAATATCCCCTCAGCAGTCCCGCGTTGGTGTGCGGCCCTGGCAGCCGCGGGAGTACTGGTGATCACGTCGGCGGCCGGAGCGGGAGCGGCGGGCGTGCACGGGCCGACGGTCCCTGGTGGCGGCTCCATACGGGCGGCGCAGCCGGCCGGTGCCACCTCCGTCTACCGCGGCGTCCAAGGCGGCAACCTCTGCCTGCTGGCGCGATGCTCGGTCGGGAGTTCCACCGCGGGCGGAAACGCGGGACCCAGCAATACGCAGGGCTTCAACCTGTGCCTGCTGGCGCTCTGCACGGTGCGCCCCTGACCTGAAGGCCCGAGAGCCCGGGAGGCCCGCCGGCCTCCCGGGCCCACCGGGTTCTCCTGCCGGGTCCGGCCGGTTCCGTACGCCTGGGGAGCGAGGCGTACGGAACCGGCCTCCGCGTCACGGGCGGGCCGGCTGGAGTTCCGCGTACACCCCGCCCCTGTCCAGCAGTTCGCTGTGTGTCCCCACCTCCGCGATCCGGCCGCCCTCCATCGCCACGATGCGGTCGGCGCCCTGGATCGTGGAGAGGCGGTGGGCGACGACGAAGACCGTCCGGCCGTGCACCAGTCGGGAGAGGGCCTCCTGGACCAGGGCCTCCGAACGGTTGTCGAGTGCGGAGGTCGCCTCGTCGAGTACCAGCACCCGGGGGTCGCGGATCAGCGCCCTGGCGATCGCGAGCCGCTGCCGCTGCCCGCCCGAGAGCCGCGCGCCCCGCTGGCCGACGACCGTGTCCAGGCCGAGCGGCAGGTCCCGCACGAAGTCCAGCGCGTTGGCGTCCTCCAGGGCGCGTATCAGCGTGGCTTCGTCCGTATCGCCCATCCCGTACGTCACGTTGTCGCGGATGCTGCCCTCGAACAGGATCGACTCCTGCGGCACCACGGACAGGAACCGCCGGTAGCTGCGCAGGTCGAGCCCTGCCATGTCGGTGCCGTCGAGCATGATGCGGCCGGAGGTGGGCCTGATGAAGCCGATGAGCAGGTTGAGGACGGTCGACTTGCCCGCGCCCGAGGCGCCGACCAGCGCGATCGTCTCGCCCGGCCGTGCGGAGAGGGAGAACCCGTCGACCGCCGGGTCCGCGTCGTCGTAGGCGAATCCGACGTCCTCGAAGTCGATGCGGCCGGTGACCTGCTCCACCTGGGCCTTGCCGGCATTGCGCTCCAGGTCCGGTGCCTGGAGCACCTCACCCGCGGAACGCACCGACTCCAGGCCCTTGGTGAGGACGGGGGCCAGGCCGAGCAGAGTGGTCACGGAACCGGTCAGTACGGTGAAGAACGAGCTGAGCATCACCACGTCGCCGGGGGTGACCGGCATCCAGCCGTGGTAGGCGACCAGGGCCGAACCCGTCAGGCACAGCACGCCGAGCGTGTTGAGGATGACCCAGGCCAGCGACCCGAACCGGCCGTTGAGCGTGTCCAGGCGCAGCCCGGCCGCGAACACCTGGCGCAGCGAACCGTCGACCCGGCCCAGCGCGGTCCGCTCCAGGCCGTGGGCGCGGGTGATGGGGATGAGCGTGGTCATCTCGCCCACCCGGGAGGAGAGTTGCTCGACCTCACGGCGGAAGGACTCGTTGTGGCTGCGCAGCCGCGCGCGCAGCCTCATCACCAGGAACCCGGCCGCGGGCACCACGACGAGGAAGACGGGCAGGAACGCGGGCACGCGCACGCCGATGACGACAAGCCCGCCGACCAGCGTCACCACGGCGCCGAGGCCCATGTCCGCACTCTGCTGCATCATCTGTTCGACCGACTCCACGTCGCGGACCACCTTGGCCTGCAGGACGCTCGAACTGACCCGGGCGTGGTAGCCGATGGACAACTGCTGCATCCGGCGGCACAGCGCGGAGCGCAGGGTCGTGCCCATCCGGCGGATGCTGCCGCCGAGGAGCCGTACGTACCACTGGTGGAGCGGATAGTTGATGACGAGGACGAACAGCAGGATGCCGGTGGACTGCCACAGTCCGGACTCCGGACCGTGCTGGACGACCACGTCGAGGACGGTCGCGGTGATCAGCGGGAGCAGCCAGATCGGGCTGTGCTTCACGACGAAGACGAGGGCCGCGAGCGCCAGCCGGCCGCGGTCGGGGCGGAACAGGTGGCCGAGGGTGCGTACCGGGTTCTCACCGCGGTAGCGGTGGTCCAGGTGGTCGAAGGGCGCCAAGGATTCGGCAGAGACGGGTGGAAGCGCTTTCTGCATGGAGTTCATCCCACCGTGCTTCCGCCGTGCGCGGCAACCCCCGTCCCACGGAGGGGACGGGGGAGTTCCGGCGGCCGGCGCATCTGTCGGGCACCGGCCCCGACGGGACTCACGGGACGCGGAGTTCGCGCGGTGACGGTTCGGCGGCGGGGGCCGGTTCGGGGGCTTCGCGGCCGGTCCGCCCCCATGAGGCGATCGCGCTGGTGATCAGGCCGGCGACCAGCCCCCAGAACGCGGATCCGATCCCCAGGAGCGTCACACCGGAGGCCGTGGCGAGGAAGGTCACGACAGCGGCCTCCCGGGACGACTTGTCGGCGAGGGCCGTGGACAGGGACGACTCGATGGTGGCGAGCAGGCCGATTCCGGCGATCGCCAGGACCAGCGCGTGCGGCATCGCGGTCAGCAGCGAGGCGACGGTCGCGCCGAGCAGGCCCACGCAGAGGTAGAAGACGCCCGCCCAGACAGCCGCCAGATAGCGCCGGTCCCGGTCGGGGTGTGCCTCCTCACCCGTGCAGATGGCGGCCGTGATCGCGGCGAGGTTGAGGCCGAACGCGCCGAACGGTGCCAGTACGGCGTTGGCCGCCCCGGTCCATGTCATCAGCGGGGACACCGGGACGTCGTAGCCGGCGCCGCGGATCACGGCCACCCCGGGCAGGTTCTGGGACGCCATCGTGACCACGAACAGCGGGGCGCCGACGCTGACCAGGACCTTCCAGTCGAACTCCGGGGCGACGAACACCGGGGTGGCCAGGGCGAACCGGACCTTCCCCAGCTGCCATCCGCCGGTGAACGCCGTGGCCACCACCCCGGCGCCGAGTGCCAGCAGCACCGCGTAACGGGGGAGGAGGCGCCGGCCCAGCAGGTAGAGCACGAACATCGGGAAGGCGACGGCGAAGCTGCCGTGCATCGTGCTGAAAAGGCCCGTGCCGAACCGCAGCAGCACCCCCGCCAGCAGTGCCGCCGCCAGCGGTACCGGGATCCGGCTCATGACACGGCTGAACCACCCCGTCACCCCGCTGAGGAGGATCAGCAGCGCGGAGAAGACGAACGCGCCGACCGCCTGGGCCATGGAGACACCGCTCAGACCGGTCGTGAGGAGCGCTGCCCCGGGCGTGGACCACGCGGTGACGACAGGGGCCCGGTAGCGCAGCGACAGCCCGATACAGGTGCAGGCCAGGCCGACGCCGAGCGCGAGCATCCAGGAGGAGATCTCGCGCGAGTCGGCTCCCGCCGCCTTCGCCGCGGTGAACACCAGGGCCGCCGAGCTGGTGACCCCGACCATGACGGCGATCAGGCCGGCGGCCACGGCCGAGGGAGGTGCGGCCGAACGTATGCGGGTGATCGCGAACATGAGTGAGCCACTTCCCCTGTGCGGTGCGGGACGCCGTTGGCCAGCAGAGGGCAGGCGCGCCGCAGAGATGTTCCGTATACGGAACGTTCTGTTTATGGAACACTAGAGACGCGGGCTGACACCCGTCAACCTGGAATGCGAGTGGGTGGACGCCAATGGGGCTGAACGAGGACCTGGGGCGCAGGCTGCGGGCGCTGCGGGCCGAACAGGACCTGTCCCTCTCCGAGTTGTCCCGGCGCTCCCGGGTGGGGAAGGGCACGCTCTCCGAGCTGGAGAGCGGCCTGCGCAACCCCACACTGGAGACCCTGTACGCACTCGCCACCGCGCTCGGCCAGCCGCTCAGCGCGGTGATCAGCGACCCGGCGCCGGACGGCGGCCCGGGTCCGGGCGCGCCCCTTCCCGGTGTCTCGGGCACCGCCGTCACCGCGACCCTGCTGGAGCGGCACGAGGACGCGGCAGCGGTCACCGATGTGTTCCGCGTGATCATCCGTGCGGGTGTCACCCAGGAGTCCGCGGCGCACGTCCCGGGGACGGGCGAGAGCCTGATGGTGCTGACGGGCACCGCGGTCGTCGGACCGCCGCACGACACCCGGACGGTCGGCCCCGGTGACTCCGTGCAGTGGCGGGCCGACGTGCCCCACGTCTACAGCGCGCTGGACGTCGATGTGCACGGCATCCTCTTCGTGCGCTACCCGACGGCCGCCCGACGCGGCAAGGGACCCGGGCCGCGACGGGCCCGTCCGGAGAGCGGCCCCGCCGGACAGGTCTGACCCGGGGGAGTCCCCCGTACCTCCGGGCGGGGGACTCCCCCGGGCGGAGGTCACAGCAGCCCGGACTCCCCACCGGGTGCGCCGCCGCGGGTGCCGGCCCGCGAAGCCTCCCCGTCCCCCCGCTCCGCGTACAGCCGGACGTCGCGGCCCTGCCACCGCCGGCGCAGCCAGCGGTCGTGGCTGGCCAGGACGACGGCTCCGGGCCCCGTTCCCAGGGCTTCCTCCAGTTCGTCGCAGAGCCGCGGGGAGAGATGGTTCGTGGGTTCGTCGAGCAGCAGGAGCTGCGGCGGCCGGGCCGTCAGCAGGGCCAGCGCCAGCCTGCGGCGCTGGCCGACCGACAACTGCCCCACCGGCTTGTCCAGGTCCGCCTCGTGCATCAGGCCGAGCGAGGTCAGCGGCACCTCCTCGGCCCGGCCGACGCCCAGGGCGCGCTCGTACGTGTCGTGGACGGTACGGTCCGGCCGGGCGAACCAGGTGTCCTGCGCGAGCATCCCGACCGTCAGCCCCGGCCGGCGGCCCACCTCGCCCTCGGGGACGAGACGCCCGGCGAGCACGGCGAGCAGCGTCGACTTGCCCGTGCCGTTGCCACCCGTGACCAGGAGCCGTTCGGCCGCCGCGATGTCGAGGCGGCCGACGGCCAGGCGGCCCGGTACGCGTACCCCGCGCAGCGACACGAGGGTGCCGTCGGCCGACGCACCGGCGAGCCCCGTGTGCCGGAACCGCAACGGCCGCGGAGGCTCGCCGGTCCGACGGCGCTCCAGCTCGTCCAGCCGACGGGAGGCGTTGCGGACCCGGCGCGCGATCTGGCTCTGCACCCGGCCCGCCCGGAGGCCGTACCCCATCTTCTCGCTGTCGCGCGGAGGGCGGTCCGGCGCGACCTGCCGCGCCGTCACCTCGGCCGAGCGGCGCAGCGCCTCGATCTCCTCCTGCTCCTCGGCGTGACGCCGTTCCCAGCGTGCCCGCTCCGCCCGCTTCACGGTCAGGTAGGCGCTGTAGCCGCCGCCGTACCGCACGGGACCGTCGACGGCCGGATCGAGGTCGATCAGGTCCGTGCAGACGGCGTCCAGGAACGCCCGGTCGTGGCTGGCGATCACGACGGGTCCCGGCATGCCGCGCAGGTGCGCCTCGACGAAGGCGGCGGCCTCGTCGTCGAGGTGGTTGGTCGGCTCGTCCAGCAGGAGAGCCGAAGGGCGCCGCACCAGCAGCGCTGCCAGTGACAGGCGGCCGCGCTGCCCGCCCGAGAGCGAACCGAGCGTCCGTTCGTGCGGCAGCGTGCCGAGTCCGAGCCCGTCGAGCAGGACGGCGGCGCGCCGGTCGGCGTCCCACGTCTCCCGCTCCTCGGCCCGTTCGAGCTGTCGGCCGTACCTTTCCAGCAGTTCGGCGTAGCCGTCGGAGTCCTGCGGGGTGCGGGCCAGCTCCTCCGTGAGCCGGTCGAGGACCGCGAGGTCCTCCCGGGCCGCGCGGAGGGCGTCGTCCAGTACGTCGGCGATCGTCGACGCGGCGTCGAACGCCGTCTCCTGGTGCAGGAACCCCACATCGGCGGGCCTGGTGACGCTGCCTCCGTCGGGCTCGTCCGTACCGGCGAGCAGGCGCAGCAGCGTCGACTTGCCGACGCCGTTCTCCCCGATCAGGCCGATGCGGTGGCCGGGCGCGACGGTGAGGGACACCCCGTCGAGTACGCGCTTCGAGCCGAGTGTGCGGACGATGTCGTGTGCGAGCAGTGCGGGTGCGGGCATGGTGGTCCCCTCCGAAGTGATCGGTTCTCGGCCCGCCGGGCGTCTGCCTCGGGCGCGGGCCAGGACGGCACGTCAGCGGCTCACACCTGCGGAGCCCCGGTCTCCAGCAGCTCGCCGCCGGCCAGTTTCAGCCACCGGTCCACCCCGATCCTGGTGAGGAAGCGCTCGTCGTGGCTGACGACCACGAACGCCCCCCGGTAGGAGCTCAGGGCTCCCTCCAACTGGTCGGCGCTCGTCAGGTCGAGGTTGTTGGTCGGTTCGTCCAGGAGCAGGAGTTGTGGGGCGGGTTCGGCGCACAGGACGCAGGCCAGGGTGGCGCGCAGACGCTCACCACCGGACAGCACCCGGACCGGGAGGTGGGCGCTGTCGCCCCGGAAGAGGAAGCGCGCGAGCAGGTTCATCCGCTCCGCCTCCGCCCGGTGCGGGGCGAACACGGCGAAGTTCTCCGCCACCGTGCGGTCGGGGTCGAGCAGGTCGAGCCGCTGCGACAGATAGGCGATCCGCCCGTCGGACCGCCTGATCCCGCCGCCGTCCAGCTGGAGTTCGCCGTTGATCAGGCGCAGCAGGGTGCTCTTGCCCGCGCCGTTGGGGCCGGTGAGCGCGATGCGTTCGGGGCCCCGGACCGTCAGATCGACACCCTCGCCGGAGAACAGTTCCCGTCCGTCGAGCCGTACCCGCATCCGCTCGGCGAGCAGAACGGTCCGTCCGGCGGGGACGACGGTGTCCGGCAGTTCGAGTGTGATGCGCTGCTCGTCGCGCACCGCGCGACCGGCCTCGTCCAGCCGGGCCCTGGCCTCACCGACCCGGGCGGAGTGGGTCTGCCCGGCCCGGCCCGCGGACTCCTGGGCGCCACGCTTCATCGTCCCGGCGAAGATGCGCGGGAGACCAGCGCTCTTGAGATTGCGGGCGGCGTTGCTCGCCCGGCGCTCGGCGCGTTCGCGGGCCTGCTGCATTTCCCGCTTCTCCCGCTTCAGCTCCTGTTCCGCGTTGCGCACGTTCTTCTCCGCGACCTCCTGCTCGGCCCGCACGGCTTCCTCATAGGCGGTGAAGTTGCCTCCGTAGAAGCGTAGTTCGCCGCTGCCGAGTTCCGCGATGCGGTCCATGCGGTCGAGCAGCGCACGGTCGTGGCTGACGAGCAGCAGCGTGCCGCCCCACGCGTCGAGCACGTCATGGAGCGAGTGCCGGGCATCGACGTCCAGATTGTTGGTCGGCTCGTCGAGCAGCAGCACGTCGGGCCGCTTCAGCAACTGGGCCGCCAGACCGAGGGAGACGGCCTGGCCGCCGCTGAGCGTGCCGATACTCCGGCCGAGGGTGATGCCGGTCAGGCCGAGCCGGTCCAGCTGCGCGCGGGTGCGCTCCTCGATGTCCCAGTCGTCCCCGATGACCGCGAAGTGGTCCTCGCTCACATCGCCGGATTCGACGGCGTCGAGGGCGCGGATCACCGCGTCGACCCCCAGGACCTCTGCCACGGTCGGATCGCCGGTCAGGGGGAGGGTCTGCGGGAGGTAGCCGATCGTGCCGCCGACGGAGACGGAGCCCGAGGTCGGGCCGAGTTCACCGGCGATCAGCTTGAGCAGAGTGCTCTTGCCGGACCCGTTGGGGGCGACGAGGCCCGTACGGCCGCTCCCCACGGTGAAGGACAGGTCATGGAGAACAGGGGTGTCGTCGGGCCAGGAGAAAGAAAGGCCGGAGCAGATGATGGGAGCGTCGGACATGCGCAAGACCTCGCGTGTGAACCGGGGCGGCACGGAGTGCGGCCCCGGAGGAGTGGACAGAGGGAACAACGACATGGCCACTGCGGCGGCGCTCCTGGGCGCCTGCCGGTGGCCGGTCAGCTCCGGGTATCACCCGGAGATGTCGTCGTCACCCGCCATGTCTGATCTCCTCCGTACACGCTGAACGGCGTGACCACATTAACAGGCGGGCCACGACTGGACCTTCCGTGAGCGGCTCCGCCCGCTTCCGGCGGCTCACCGGCTGCCGGGCGCCGAACCGATGACCACCGTGCGCGCCCACTCGGGCGGGGTGTCCGGCACGTAGTCGGGATGGTCCTCGCTCCACGACCCGCGTGCGTGCCGCCGCGGGAACAGACCCACCACCGTCCGGCACCCCGGTCGCGCCGAGGGCCAGGGCGTCTGCCCGTCCGTGAGGACCACCACGACGTCCGGACGGGGCCGAGCCCGCAGCGCCTTGGTGAAGCCCGAGCGCAGATCCGTACCCCCGCCTCCCACCAGGGGGATTCCCTCGGCACGGCACAGCGGGTGCACGACCCCGGCGGCCGCGTCGCACGACAGGACGGTGACCAGGTCACGGCGGCCGCCCACGGCACGGGCGATCGAGGCGACCTCAAGGAGCGCGCTGCCCAGTTCGGCGTCACTGACCGAACCCGAGGTGTCGATGATCACGGAGACCCGGGGCGGTCGGCGGCGGAGGCTCGGCAGAACGGCGCCGGGCACCCCGGCCGAGCGCCGGGACGGGCGGCCGTAGCTGTAGTCCTGGCCGGCACCGGACCCCGAGGCCGCCGAGCGCACGGCCGCCCCCAGCAGGTCCCGCCACGCCTGCGGCGGGTGGAACGCCTCCTGCGCCCACCGCTGCCAGCCCTTGGGCGCGTCCCCCGGCCGGCCGGTGATGCCCTGGGCCACCCGGAACCGGACCGCGTCCCGTTCCTGCGCGCTGAGTCCGTGCGCGCCGTCCGGTCCCAGGTCCCACTCCCTCTCCAGCCCGTCGGCGCCGCTGCCGCAGTCCAGCCAGGCGAGGCTCTGGGTGTGCGGCCCGAGCCGGAACTGCCGCAGGTAGTCCTCCATGAGCTTCCCCTCGGGGAGTCCCAGGGCCTTCGGGTCGACTGCCCCCTCGGGCCGGGCCAGGCCCTCGCCGAACACGTCGTCGTTGATCTCGCAGTCCGCGGCGATGTTCATCCGCAGTCGCTCCCCGGGGCCGGTCAGCCCCTGGTCCCGCGCGACCCGGTCGCCGCGCCCGTGATGGTCGCGCAGCAGATGCGAGACCTCGTGCACCCACACCCCGGCCAGCTCCTCCACCGGGGTCGCCACCACGAAGGCGGGGGAGACGTAGCACCGCCAGTGCCGGTCGACGGCCATGGTCGGCACCCGACGCGACTCGACGGTGTGCAGCGCGAACAGCGCCGTCGCCAAGTAGGGGCGCACCCGGGCGGCGTGCAGCCGGGCGGCGAAGAGCTTGTCGAGGTCCAGTGGTTCCGGCGCGGCCGGCGGTCCGGGTGTCATCGGCGGGCCTGCGCGGCGGCGGTCCGGGTCGCCGCCCGGTCCGCCCGCCGGGACAGCGACACGACCCCGGCCAGCTGCTCGATCGACGCGGGAACGTCCCAGTCCTCCTGGCGCAGCGAGGCGAGTGTGGTCGCGGGAACGACCACCAGATCCGGGGCCCCGTCCTCCAGCGCCCGGACCAGGAGCGCCCACGCCGCGTCCCAGCGGGACTTCTCCGGACGGTTGCGGACCGCCGCCACCACACCGTCTAGCACGGCCTGACGCAGATCCCCCCGCTCGGGCAGGTCCGCGTGTGCCGGGTCGGCGAGCAGGGTCTCGGGGTCGGGGAGGTCCATCCGGTCCAGACTCGCCAGCAGCTCCAGCCCCGGACCGTCCCCCACCGTCCCTCTGACCAGTTCGGAGAGCACCTCGCGGGAGGAACCGGCCGCGGTCGCGAAGGCGATCAGTGACAGCGTCATGTCCCAGCTCCGGGGCGACGGCCAAGGGCCGCCCCGGCGAGCCTCGTTGCTGGGCAGCCGGTGCACGAGCGCGGGGCGGGCGGAGAGCAGCCCGCACACCGCACGGCGGGCGAAGTCCACCGCTTCCGGCAGCCGCTCCGGGGCGAGCCGCGGCAGTGTCGCGCGGGGCCAGGTCCCACCGAGGCCGCGTACCACGACCTCGTGATCGTGCGTCCACTGGAGGTGGACGAACCGGTTGGCCAGGGGAGGGCTCAGCTCCCAGCCGTCGGCGGCCGATGACCGCGGATTGGCGGCCGCCACGATCCGTACCTCGGGAGGCAGCCGCAGGGAGCCGATCCGCCGTTCGAGGACGAGCCGGAGCAGGGCGGCCTGAACAGCCGGGGGCGCGGTGGACAGTTCGTCCAGGAACAGCAGCCCGCGGCCGGCCCGTACGAGTCGCACGGCCCAGTCCGGCGGGGCCATCGGAACACCCTGTTCCGCGGGATCGTCCCCGACGACGGGCAGCCCCGAGAAGTCGGACGGCTCGTGCACGCTGGCGATGACGGTGGTCAGCGGCAGGTCCAGGGCCGCGGCCAGTTGGGTCAGGGCAGCGGTCTTCCCGATTCCCGGCTCACCCCACAGGATCACCGGCAGGTCGGCGGCCACGGCCAGCGTCAGGGCCTCCAGCTGGGTGTCGGGGCGGGGTTCGGTGCCGGTGTCGCGCAGCAGCGCCAGCAACTCACCGGCGACGTCGAGTTGACGGATCCGGGAGGTGGCCGGCTGTGCGGGGGCAGCGGTCGTTGCGAACGGGGTGTATGCGGGCATGTCTGATCACCTATGGGGTTCGTGGTGGGGCGAGCGGGCGCGGAGGGCAGGGCCCCCGGGTCAGTGGAAGGCGGCGAGGCGCGGGCGGGAGACGTGGTCACGGGAGCGGAGCCGGTCCGCGGGGACCCCGTCGGGCCCGGAGCGGCCTCCGGTCAGGCCTGCCCTGAACAGTCCGTGGGTGACCCGCCGTAGCGCGGCCGCCTCCAGTTCGTCCCGCAGCGCGCCGTTGCGCAGCACCGCGTCGGGGCCGAGCAGGCCCTCGACGACGGCCAGTGCTCCGGCGATGTCGCCATGGACCAGCCGTTCCCGGACACCGGCGAGGCAGTGCGGATGACGGTGCGCCTCGTCGATGGCGCGCAGGCAGGGGAGCGGAGTGCCGGTCAGGGCGACCAGCAGTTCCTCGCGGCGGATCTCGGCCGGGTCGTGGTCGAGTGGCACCAGCACCCCGTTGACCAGCCCGATCCGGTGCCGGTCTCCCCGGCACTCCACGGGGCGCGGTGATCCCGCCGGGTCCGGTTCCCGGTCGGGGCCGGGCGGTGAGTGGTCCGGTGCCAGGGCCGAGGCGACCAGCGGGTGCAGCCGGCCGGCGTCGATCGCACCGGCGCGGAGCAGCTCAAGGTCGGGCGGCACCCAGGTCGCCGCGTCGGGCAGGACCGGCAGTGCGGCGGCGCCCCCGTCCGAGGGCGCGGCCGAGATCCGCAGGGCGGGTGGCCCGTGGCCGTCCACGACCGGTTCCAGGAGCAGCCGGTGCCGGGCCCCGCACCGCACGGTGACGGGACCGGTGGGCAGCCCCTCGGCACGGAGCAGTATCGCGGCCTCCGCCGCCCACCGGTCGACGGCGGCGCGGTGCAGCCGCGGGTTCGGTGCGGGAGGGCCGTCGGCGGGCGGCCGGTCGGCCCCGGAGCGGGTCCGCAGCTCGTCGGCCCGGCGCGCGTCCCACAGGTGGCGGTGCAGGTCGAGGCGGAACCGCCGGTGGGGATGGGGGTGCGGGTGCCGGCGCGTACCGGCATCGGAGAGGGATCCGTCCCACAGGGCGAGGCTGAGCCGTTGACCGCCGTCCGCCCAGGCCGGTGGGGTCCGGACCACGAGTCGCACCGGGCGCGGACTGTCACGGCCCCCGGTGTCGTACCGGGCCAGGGCGATGGTCAGCCCGGGGCGCAGCAACCCGTCAGGAGCGATTCTCGGCAGGTGCCAGCGCAACAGGTCGGGTGCCAGGTGCCGGAGATCGGCCCGGATCAGGGCCGCGAGTTCACGGCCGTGAGCGCGTGCCACGGAACGCAGATTCAGATCGGTGTCGATGCCCGCGGCGGCACATGCCCCTGCCCAGTCCCCGGTGGAACGACGGGCGGTCGCGGTCTCGATCATGGAGGGCGGCACGGCGAACTCACGCACACGCAGCCAGTAGGAAAAACGGGAATCCCGGTTCGCGGTCTCGGTGAGCATCAGCACTCACCTTGCGCGGACGGGTCCCCCAATCTGTGAACAGAGTGAGTCATCATCGCGATGATCATATCGCTCCCGGCGGTGAACTTCCAGAGTTCAGGTCGAACTGCCGCGCGCCTGGGCTCAGTCGGGGAGCGAGAGCCCCATGGTCACACGCAGCGCCGACGACAGCAGCCCGGCACGGACCCGGGAGGTCCGGTACATCCGGTCGGACCGGAAGGAGATGCCGAGCGAGCCGATCCGGTCACCGCTGTAGACGGGCACGGCGACACACGTCGTACCCCGGGCGTACTCCTCCCGGTCCATGACGACCGGCGCCGCCGGTGCGGAGTCGAGCTGCCGCAACAACTCCTCACGGCGCGTGATGGTGCGGGGCGTGAGATCGGTCAGTGAGTGCCGGGAGAAATACTCGGCGCGTGCCTTCCCGTCCAGTTCACGCAGCACGCTCTTCCCGAGAGCCGTGGCGTGTCCGGCGTCCTGGAATCCGACCCAGAGGTCCACGCGCGGCGCCCGAGCGCTGTCGACGATCTCCATGACACGGATCTCGCCCTCCTCGTACAGCGTCAGGTAGACCGCCGCAGAGAGGTCGTTCCGCAAGGACGTCAGGACGGGCCGGACACGGTTGAGGAGCCCCTGCCCGTCCTGCCCGGCACCCAGGGAGGAGCGCGCGGGGGAAAAAGCGAAAGCCCCGCTGTCCAGCTCGGTGAGGTAACCGTCCCGCACGAGCGTCTTCAGCAGCCGCTGGACGGTGGCCGGGGGCAGCCCGGACTCCTTGGCCAACTGGTGCACCGAGGCTTCCGCCCCGTGCGCCCCTGCCGCCTCCAACACTCGGAGAGCACGCTCGACGTACGCGGCGACCTCGGGCCCGGCCTCGTCACCCATGCCCATAAGCATGGACCCGGCGCCGGAAGGCAGCAATACGTCCTGTGCACGGCCCTGAGAGTCCCGCGGTCCCGGGCCGACCGGACCGATCAGGAATGGAGAAGCGCGGTCACCGAGCCGCGGCTAGCGTGATGGCCAGGCACCGAGCAGCCAGGCACCGAGTGTCCGGACGACGAGTCCCCCGACAGGCACCGGAGCCCGGCCGCCGACGCCGCGCCTCGCCATCGGCTCGGCGCCACCGTCCGCACCGGGCCGATATGCCCCACGAACCACAGGAGCGATCATGACCAGCTCGACCACCCAGGGAATCAAGACCGTGCTGCACCCCGTGTCCGACCTGGCGGCGGCCAAGGCGGTGTACACGGCGCTGCTCGGTGTACAGCCGCAGGCCGACGAGTCCTACTACGTGGGCTTCGAGGCCGGGGGCCAGCACATCGGGCTGGTGCCGGCCGGGGCACAGCAGGGCATGACCTCACCCGTGGCGTACTGGCACGTGCCGGACATCGAGGCGAAGCTGGCCGAGGTCACCGCCGCGGGCGCCACCGTGAAGGACCCCGCGCACGATGTCGGCGGCGGGCGCCTGGTGGCCACCGTCACCGACCCCGACGGCAACGTGCTGGGGCTGCTGCAGGACAGCTGAGACCCGAACCGCCGGCCAGTTGTCCACGGGGTGTCCGTCACCGCGGGCGGACGCGCGACAGGGTGCCGCCAGCGGTCCGGCGGCCATGGCTCTCCCGCACCCGATGACCGGGCCACGACACGACCCGGCGGGCAGCGGACCGTTGCCACAGCCCGCACCGACGAAGTAGAACGTGGGTACCGCCCTCAGCTACTCGGATCGAGCCGGACGACGCCGACGGGGACCACCATCACGGCCCCGACCGACAGACAGATGGAGAACGATAAGCATGGCCACCAGGACGGACGCGCAGTCGCCCGCGCCGCACCCAGCCGACATCCACGATGTGATCCGTGTGCACGGCGCGCGCGTGAACAACCTCAAGGACGTCAGCATCGAGATCCCGAAGCGGCGGCTCACGGTCTTCACCGGCGTCTCCGGCTCTGGCAAGACCTCGCTGGTGTTCAACACGATCGCCGCGGAGTCGCAGCGGCTGATCAACGAGACCTACAGCGCCTTCGTGCAGGGCTTCATGCCGACGCTCGCACGGCCCGAGGTCGATGTCCTGGACGGGCTGACCACCGCGATCATCGTCGACCAGCAGAGGCTGGGAGCCGATCCGCGCTCCACGGTCGGCACGGTGACCGACGCCAACGCGATGCTGCGCATCCTCTTCAGCCGGCTCGGGAAGCCGCACATCGGCCCGCCCGGCGCCTACGCCTTCAACGTCCCCTCGGTCCGGGCCAGCGGTGCCATCACCGTCGAGCGCGGTGCCAAGAAGGCGGTGAAGGCCACCTTCAACCGCACGGGCGGCATGTGCACGCGCTGCGAGGGCCGGGGCAACGTCTCCGACATCGACCTCACCCAGCTCTACGACGACTCCAAGTCGCTCGCCGAGGGCGCCTTCACCATCCCCGGCTGGAAGTCCGACAGCTTCTGGACCGCCCGCGTCTACACGGAATCGGGCTTCCTCGACCCGGACAAGCCGATCCGCGAGTACACCAAGAAGGAGATGCAGGACTTCCTCTACCGGGAGCCGACCAAGGTCAAGGTCGAAGGCGTCACCCTCACCTACGAGGGACTCGTCCCCCGGATCCAGAAGTCGTTCCTGTCCAAGGACAAGGAAGCGCTGCAACCCCACATCCGGGCGTTCGTGGAGCGGGCGGTCACCTTCACCACCTGCCCCGAGTGCGAGGGCACCCGGCTCAGCGAGGGGGCCAGATCGTCGAAGATCAACCGGATCAGTATCGCCGACGCCTGCGCGATGCAGACCAGTGACCTGGCCGCCTGGATCCGTGACCTCGACGAACCGTCGGTGGCACCCCTGCTCACCGCGCTGGGGCAGACCCTCGACTCGTTCGTGGAGATCGGACTCGGCTACCTCGCGCTCGACCGGCCGTCGGGCACGCTGTCGGGCGGCGAGGCACAGCGCGTCAAGATGATCCGCCATCTCGGATCCTCGCTCACCGACACCACCTACGTCTTCGACGAGCCCACCGCGGGCCTGCACCCCCACGACATCCAGCGGATGAACAACCTGCTGCTGCGCCTGCGGGACAAGGGCAACACGGTGCTCGTCGTGGAGCACAAGCCGGAGACGATCGCGATCGCCGACCACATCGTCGACCTCGGCCCCGGCGCCGGAACAGCGGGCGGAACCGTCTGCTTCGAGGGCGGTGTCGAGGGACTGCGGGCCGGGGACACCGTCACAGGCCGCCATTTCGACGACCGGGCGACCCTCAAGGACACCCTGCGCAAGCCCACCGGCTCGCTGGAGATCCGCGGCGCGCAGGCGAACAACCTGCGCGACGTCGACGTCGACATCCCGCTCGGGGTCCTCACCGTCGTCACCGGCGTCGCCGGCTCCGGCAAGAGCTCCCTGATCCACGGCTCGGTCTCCGGCCTGGACGGGGTGGTGTCGATCGACCAGGGCGCGATCCGCGGCTCGCGACGGAGCAACCCCGCGACGTACACCGGACTGCTCGACCCGATCCGCAAGGCGTTCGCCAGGGCCAACGACGTGAAACCGGGCCTGTTCAGCGCCAACTCCGAGGGCGCCTGCCCCGGTTGCAACGGTGCCGGCGTCATCTACAGCGACCTCGCGATGATGGCGGGTGTCTCCACCGTCTGCGAGGAGTGCGAGGGCAAGCGGTTCCAGGCCTCGGTGCTCGAATACCACCTCGGCGGCCGCGACATCAGCGAGGTGCTCGCCATGTCGGTGACGGAGGCCGAGGAGTTCTTCGGCGACGGCGAGGCGCGCACACCGGCCGCGCACCGCGTCCTGGGCCGGCTCGCCGACGTCGGGCTCGGCTACCTCAGCCTCGGCCAGCCGCTCACCACGCTCTCCGGCGGTGAGCGGCAACGGCTCAAGCTGGCCACGCACATGGGTGAGAAGGGTGGCATCCTCGTCCTCGACGAGCCGACCACCGGCCTTCACCTCGCCGACGTCGAGCAACTGCTCGGCCTGCTCGACCGGCTCGTGGACTCCGGTAAGTCGGTCATCGTGATCGAGCACCACCAGGCGGTCATGGCGCACGCCGACTGGATCGTCGACCTCGGCCCCGGCGCCGGCCACGACGGCGGCAGGCTCGTCTTCGAGGGCACCCCCGCCGACCTCGTGGCCGACCGCTCCACCCTCACCGGCGAGCACCTCGCGGCCTACGTCGGCGCCTGAGGGAGCCGTTGAACAAGAAGTCGACCTGAACGCTGTGTTGAACGAGGTGTGCACCGGGGCCTTCACCGGCCCCGGTGCCCCCGACTACGCGAGCCGGGGGCCGTCGTCCTGCTCCGGCACGTCGGGGAAGGCGGCGTTGTCGCGGAGGCGGCTCACGTACTCCTGGAGCCGAGGGCGGTCGTCGAGTGAGGCCGGGCCGAGACGGACGAGCGCCACCCACAGGTCCACATCCGCGGCCGTCAGCTCCGCGCCCAGTGCGTAAGGCCGCAGGGCGAGAGGGTGATCCAGCAGGTCCAGCGTTGCCGATCGCTCGGCGGGCCCGGCATCCGGGGTGACGTCGCAGTCCAGCAGGTCACGGAGGGCGTCGATGTCCCCGATGAGGCCCGGCGGGCGCAGAGCGGAGGGGCGGGCCTCGTCATGGCCGGACAGCAGGCCCGCGAGGTCGCGCAGGATGTCGGGGGTGTGGTTGCTGACGATCCGTCCGCTCCACCGGTCGCACAGCGCGGGCGCCGTCAGCGGTCCGTCGTAGTGGTGCACCGTCGCCTCGTACGCGCTGCGCAGCGAGGCGAACGCGCCGGGTGTCTCGGTGGGGCTTCCCAGGATCGTGGTGGCGACCGAGTCCTTGAGGCCGAGCAGGCCGAGAGTGATCGAGATGCGGAGCGAGCGCGGACAACTCGCCGACAGGAACAGCTCGTAGCGGTGCGGTGCCGGGTAGAAGCCGCCGGCCAGCCCGACGCCGATCCGGCTGTGGATACGGGAGGGCTGCACGGCAGCCGGGGGACGAGGGTGCGTGGCGCACGGAGCAGGCCCCGGGGAAACCGGGCCGCACGCAATCGAGTTCCCTGTGCCGGAACCCCGCGAACCGGAACCGCGTGAACTGGAACTGCGCGAAACTGTCTCGGGCATGACTCTCCTATGGGAATCCCGGTGGGAATCCCTGCGGGAACGAGGAAGCCACCGCCGCCTTGTGGGCACCAGCGGCCGGATGTGGAACGACTGCGCTCTCGTACCGGTCCGGATGGACCGAGCGGTCCGGTACGCGTCCGGATCTGTCCCGGGCTAGTAAGCGCTGGAGACACGCAGCAGATCGATGTGCAGGCGCCTCGTCAAGCCGTTCCTGGACAATTCCCACCGGTCCCGACTTCGGGGCTCGCGAGACGCGAGACCACGCTTGCCCCGCCACGCCGGCGGGACCCGGTCGTCACCCGGGGCACCCCGTCGCGGTGGAAGGGTTGCCTGCCAGCGGGCCGGGGCCGATAACCGCCTGAGCAGGAGAATCCCGCACCGGAGGCGCTGACAATCGTGACCGTCCATGTCAGTTTCGGTGCGTCACGTGACGCCGTCAAGAAGGCCGCACGGGCCGTCTCGCCTGGTGGTCACCGGCGTTGACATTCGTTTCCGGCCGTGCCTAACTTGCGGCGCGGAACGGTCATGAGCGTCAGCGGAAATCCCTGGTGCGCCGGCCGGCAACCCTCGTACGCGGTGGGGTGCCCAGGTTCGGACCGGACCGGATGACGTTCGGCGGACGTGTAGGCCCCAAGGGGCGGAATGGTGACGGTGAGAGCGATGCACGCAGCTGAGGGGATGGCTGCCTGGCGGTCCCGCGGCCGCGCCCTGCTGCTCTGCGCGGACCGCTCCGTCGACCTTCAGCGCGTCAACAGCGCGCTGTGTACCGCCGCTTCACGCATTCTCTGTCAAGCCTGACGGCATCCCCGGCCTCGCTCTTCCAGGCCTCTTGCCTTCCGGGCCTCTGCTCTCCGCGTTCTTGACGTCCACCGCTGTCGCGGTGCGCCCTCTCCCCGCCCGGCCCCCGTCCCGTGCCGTGTGCCGCGTCCCGCCGATTCGTCCCCGATCGGCGCGGCGTCGCCGCCGTCCGCGGTCCGGACTGTCCGAATCCGCTGGAGCCCTCCGTGAGTGAATCCCCTGGCATCGCTGTGTCCTCCGGATCAGCGCCGCCCGCCGAGGCGGCCCCCCGCCTCCACCCGCCCGCCGCGCCGAAGCCCCTGGCGGCACAGCGGGTCCTTCCCCTGCTGCGCCCCGGCCGCTGGATCATCACAGCCGTCGTCCTCGTGCTGGTCGCCCAGATCATCCACGGCCTGGTGACCAATCCCTTCTACCAGTGGGACCGGTTCTCGTACTGGTTCCTGCGTCCCACGATCCTCGACGGCCTGCTCATCACTCTCGAAGTCACCGTGTACAGCGCCGCTTTGGGTCTGCTCGGCGGCGTGCTTCTGGCGCTGGCCAGGCTCTCCCCGAGCCCCGTGCTGCGTGCGGTCAGCTGGGGCTACACCTGGCTGTTCCGATCGGTGCCGCTGATCGTGGTCCTGCTGTTCCTCTACAACTTCAGCGCGCTCTACCGGACGCTGAGCATCGGAGTGCCGTTCGGCCCGGCGTTCTTCACCTTCGACGAGTCCCGCCTCGCCACCGACATGGCCGTCGCCGTCATCGGCCTGAGCCTCAATGAGGCGGCGTACGCCTCCGAAGTGGTCCGCGGCGGCATCCTCTCCGTCGACCAGGGCCAGCACGAGGCGGCCTCGGCCCTCGGACTCCCGAGGCGCTACCAGTTCGCGAAGATCGTGTTCCCGCAGGCCCTGCGCTCCATCACCCCGAACTACGTCAACCAGCTGATCGGGCTGATCAAGGGCACCTCGCTGGTCTTCTACGTCTCGCTGCTCGACCTGTTCGGCTCCGTGCAGAGCATGGGCAGCAGTTACCCCGGCGACATCGTGCCGCTGCTGCTGGTGGCCACCGTCTGGTACCTGATTCTCACCAGCGTCGTGTCCGTCATCCAGTTCTACGTCGAGCGGTACTACTCGCGGGGCGCGCTGCGCACCCTGCCGCTGACCCCGTTGCAGAAGCTGCGGACCGGCCTCGGTGATCTGCGGGCCCGGGTCCGGAAGGAGACGGCGATATGAGCGCCGAGACGACCGGGAATACCGGGACGGCCGAGAAGGCGGCGGCCGGTACGGCTGGGACGGAGGAGACCGGCGGAGTGCTCGCGGTACGCCCCGCCGCGGTCGAGGTGCACGATGTGCACAAGTGGTACGGAACCCAACGCGTTCTGGAAGGTGTGGCGTTGACGGTGCGCCCCGGCGAGGTCACGGTCGTCCTCGGACCGTCCGGGTCCGGCAAATCCACGCTCCTGCGGGTGATCAACCACCTGGAGAAGCCCGAGATCGGCCATGTCAGCCTGAACGGTGAGCTGATCGGCGTACGCAGACACCGCGGTCGCCTCAAGGAGCTGAGCGAGCGGGCCATCCTGGCGCAGCGCAGCCAGATCGGCTTCGTCTTCCAGAACTTCAATCTCTTCCCGCACCTGACCGTGCTGGACAACGTGGCCGCGGCTCCGGTGGCGACCGGAAAGCTGACCAGGCCGGAGGCGAGGGAACTGGCCCGCGGCCTCCTCGCCCGGGTGGGTCTCGCGGACCGGACCGCCGCCTACCCCCGGCAGTTGTCCGGTGGGCAGCAGCAGCGCGTGGCCATAGCCCGCGCCCTCGCCCTGCGGCCCGGCGTCATCCTCTTCGACGAGCCGACCTCCGCGCTCGACCCCGAGCTGGTCGGCGAGGTGCTGGCCGTGATCAAGGACCTGGCCGGCAGCGGAACCACCCTCCTGGTCGTCACGCACGAGATCGGGTTCGCCCGTGAGGTCGCCGACCGGGTCGTCTTCATGGACGAGGGCCAAATCGTCGAACAGGGCCCGCCCGAGCAGGTGCTGGACCACCCGCAGCACGAGCGGACCAGAGACTTCCTGAGCAAGGTGCTCTGATCCCGGCACCTCTCACCCAACACTTCTGATCCCGTCACCCGCTCCACGGCCAGACCTCATCCGTACGCCCTCACCGCACCCGACAAGGACAGCCACCATGCGCACTCTCACCCGCACCCCCTCTCTCAGCCGCCGCCGCAGATTCCTCCGCGGTGTCACCGCCGCCGCGGCCGTCGCCTCTCTCGCCGCCGGGCTCGCCGCGTGCGGCGGTGCGGGCGACGCCGCGACCAGGACCGACAACGCGCCGGCCGGATCGGTCACCATCGGCGCACTCTCCAACGGCGCGGCCAAGGAGACCCAGCTCAAGGTGTCCGAGGTGAAGTCGATCAGCGCCGGGCTCCCCAAGTCGATCGCCGAGAAAGGCACGTTGGTGATCGGCTTGGGCGCGCTGCCTGCCGGGTACCCTCCGCTGGTATACGTGGGGGAGGACCAGAAGACCTTCACCGGCGCCGAACCCGACCTCGGCCGGCTGATCGCCGCGGTTCTCGGGCTCAGGCCGGAGATGAAGAACTCCACCTGGGAGAACATGTTCGTCGGCATCGACAGCGGCAAGTTCGACGTGGCCCTGTCGAATGTCACCGACACCGAGGAACGCAAGAAGAAGTACGAATTCGCCTCCTACCGGGCGGACAACCTCGCCTTCGAGGCGCTGAAGAAGAGCACCTGGAACTTCGACGGCGACTACCGCAACCTGGCAGGCAAGACCGTCTCCGTCAGCGCCGGCACCAATCAGGAGCGGATCCTGCTGGAGTGGAAGGCGAAGCTGGCGAAGGAGGGCAAGAAGCTCACCGTCAAGTACTACCAGGACGGCAACGCCACGGCCCTGGCGCTGTCCAGCGGGAAGATCGACTCCTCTTTCGGCCCCAATCCCGGTATCGCTTACCACATCACCCAGAACGCCAGGACCACCGCACCCACGCGTAGCGCGGGCCAGTTCTCCGGCGCCGGCGCGACGCTCCAGGGGCTCATCGCCGCCACGTCGAAGAAGGGCAGTGGACTGGCGAAGCCCATCGCCGCCGCGATCAACCACCTGATCAAGAACGGCCAGTACGCCAAGTGGCTCGCCGCCTGGAACCTCTCCGACGAGGCCGTCCCCACCTCCCTGGTCGACCCGCCCGGACTGCCGCTCGACAACTCCTGACCCGCGTCCGCGTTCAGATCCGCATTCACTTCCACGCCCGCGCATCTGCCGCCGGACCGCGCTGCCATGAGCCGCCGCCGTCCCGGCCGCCTTCCGGATACGGAGACCCCGCACCGCCATGTCGACCAGCGTCCATCACGCCCCGCCCCCGGTCCCGACGGAACCGCACATCCTGGACAACGCCGCCTGGGCCGCGCTGAGCGGTCCGCACGCCGGCCTCGCCGAGCGCGTGGGCCGGGCCGCCCGCTACCCCACGGACATCTCCCCGTTCAGCGCCCTCGACGACCCCGCCGACCCCCGGGCCTGGGCCGATCTGGCCGCACTGGTCGGACCCGGCACCGCCACCCCGGTCTCCGGAGCCCTGGAGGTGCCCGACGGCTGGACGATCGAGCGCGGCGGCGACGGCGTTCAGCTCATCGCCACCGCGCTGCACGCCGAACCCGCCCCCGAGGCGGAACGGCTCGGACCCGCCGACGTACCCGAGATCCTCGACCTGGTCGCCCTCACCGAGCCGGGCCCCTTCCTGCCCCGCACCATCGAACTGGGCAGCTACCTGGGCATCCGGGACGGCGGACGGCTGATCGCCCTGGCCGGCGAACGCCTGCGCCCGCCGGGCTGGACGGAGATCAGCGCCGTCTGCACCCACCCGGACCACCGCGGCCGCGGCCTGGCCACCCGGCTGGTCCGCGCGGTCGCGGCGGGCATCAGGGAACGCGGGGACACCCCCTTCCTCCACGCGGCCGCGAGCAACACCCACGCCATCCGGCTCTACGAGTCGATCGGCTTCACCCTGCGCCGCCGCACACGATTCCTGCTCGTGCGCACACCGGACGGGCAGCCGGAAGCACCGCAGGAAAAAGAAGCCGGGCAGCCGGAAGAAACGGCGTAGCCGTGCGGTTGTGCTTGAGAACGACCGAGCGGCGCCCCGAACGGGACCGCGAGCGCGAGGGCGGCGCGGACCCTGGGGTCCGCCGCGCCGGATGGGTGGAGGTGGAGCACGTGCGTATGCCTGCCGTGACCCGCCGCCGCGCCGCGAACACCGCCATGCCCAGCCGCCCGCGGCTGTACTCCCGGCAGCACATCGACCTGTTGCGCGTCGCCGGCGCGCTCTGTTGCTCCTGACCTGTTGCCCTCGCGGCCGCTCCCTGTGTCCGGGGGCCGGCTTCTTCGTACGGTCGATCAGGAAGGCACCTCTCTCGTGTCGTCGTCACCCTCCCCTCTGCATCTCGCCGTGGCCCTGGACGGAGCGGGCTGGCACCCGGCCGCCTGGCGTGAACCCGTCGCCCGCCCCCGTGAACTTCTCACCGCCGCCTACTGGACCGACCTCGTCACCGAGGCCGAACAGGGACTGCTCGACTTCGTGACCATCGAGGACGGGCTCGGCCTCCAGTCCTCGTCCCACGCGGAGCCGGACGGGCGCACCGACCAGGTCCGCGGCCGGCTCGACGCCGTCCTCATCGCCGCTCGGGTCGCCCCGCTGACCCGGCACATCGGCGTGGTGCCGACCGTGGTGGTCACCCACACGGAGCCGTTCCACATATCCAAGGCCATCGCCACCCTCGACTACGTGAGCACCGGACGGGCGGGCCTGCGCCTTCAGGTCACGGCCCGACAGCACGAGGCCGCGCACTTCGGCCGCCGCCGGTTCCCCGCGTTCGGCATCGAGTACTACCGGACCCCCGCCGGACAGGAGCTGGCGGCCGGCCTGTTCGACGAGGCCGCCGACTACGCCGAGGTCGTGCGGCGGCTCTGGGACAGCTGGGAGGACGACGCGGAGATCCGGGACATCGCCACCGGCCGCTTCGTCGACCGGGCGAAGCTGCACTACATCGACTTCGAGGGCACGCACTTCCGCGTGAAGGGCCCCTCGATCACCCCCCGGCCGCCCCAGGGCCAGCCGATCGTCAGCGCGCTGGCCCACGCGACGGCTTCGTACCGGCTGGTGGCCCGCTCCGCCGACATCGGCTACGTGACCCCGCACGATGCCCAGGAGGCCCGTGCCGTCGTCGAGGAGATCCGCGCCGAACAGGCGGCGGCCGGCCGCGCCGACGAGACCCTGCACGTCTTCGGTGACCTGGTGGTCTTCCTGGACGACGACCCCGCCGCGGCCCAGGCCCGCCGGGAACGCCTGGACGACCTCGCCGGCCGGCCGTACACCAGCGACGCCCGGATCTTCACCGGAACGCCCAGCGGGCTCGCCGATCTGCTCCAGGAGCTGGCGGCGGCCGGACTGACCGGCTTCCGGCTGCGTCCCGCCGTGGCCGGCCACGACCTCCCGGCGATCACCCGGCACCTGGTCCCCGAACTCCAGCGCCGTAACGCCTTCCGCCGGGCGTACGAGGCCGACACCCTGCGCGGGCTGCTCGGTCTCGCCCGCCCCGCCAACCGCTACGCCGCCGCCACGACCGCCTGAGCCGGAAGGACCCCCGATCATGAGCAAGCCGCTCAAGCAGATCCATCTCGCGGCCCACTTCCCCGGAGTCAACAACACCACCGTGTGGAGCGACCCCGAGGCCGGCAGCCACATCGAGTTCAGCTCCTTCGCCCACTTCGCCCGGACCTCCGAGCGCGCGAAGTTCGACTTCCTGTTCCTCGCCGAAGGGCTGCGCCTTCGCGAACAGGGTGGCCAGATATACGACTTGGACGTCGTGGGCCGCCCGGATACCTTCACCGTCCTCACCGCGCTCGCCGCTGTCACCGAGCACCTGGGCCTGACCGGCACCATCAACTCGACCTTCAACGAGCCCTACGAGGTGGCCCGCCAGTTCGCCAGCCTCGACCACCTCTCGGGCGGACGCGCCGCCTGGAACGTGGTCACCTCCTGGGACGCCTTCACCGGCGAGAACTTCCGCCGCGGCGGTTTCCTCCCGCAGGACGAGCGCTACTCCAGGGCCAAGGAGTTCCTGTCCACCACGAACGAGCTCTTCGACTCCTGGCACGGGGACGAGATCGTCGCCGACCGGCAGACGGGCACCTTCCTCAGTGACGCGAAGGCCGGGGCCTTCGTGCACACGGGACAGCACTTCGACATCGAGGGGCAGTTCAACGTCCCGCGCTCCCCGCAGGGAAGGCCGGTGATCTTCCAGGCGGGCGACTCCGAAGAGGGCCGCGAATTCGCCGCGTCGAGCGCGGACGCGATCTTCAGCCGGTACTCCACCCTCAAGGAGGGGCGGGCGTTCTACACGGACGTCAAGGGCCGCCTCGGCCGCTACGGCCGCCGGCCCGAGCAGCTGCTGATCCTGCCGGCCGCCACCTTCGTCCTCGGCGACACCGACGCCGACGCGGAGGAACGCGCCCGCGAGGTGCGCCGCCGCCAGGTCAGCGGCGCCACCGCGATCAAGCACCTCGAGTTCGTCTGGAACCGGGACCTGTCCGCGTACGACCCGGACGGCCCCCTCCCCGACGTCGACCCCGATCCCGGCGAGCACACCATCGCCCGCGGCCGCGCCCAGGTGCGGATGTACCGTGACCCGCTGGCCACCGCCCGCGAGTGGCGGGAGCGGGCCGCCGCCAACAAGTGGTCCATCCGCGACCTGGTCATCGAGACCGGAAACCGCCAGTCCTTCGTCGGCTCCCCGGCCACCGTCGCCGCCACCATCAACGAATTCGTCCAGGCCGACGCCAGCGACGGCTTCATCCTCGCCCCGCACATCACACCGGGCGGCCTCGACGAATTCGCCGACAAGGTCGTACCGCTGCTCCAGGAACGAGGCGTGTACCGCACGGAGTACGAGGGCACCACCCTGCGCGACCACCTCGGCCTGGCCCACCCCGACGAGGTGCGCGAAGAGCGTGAGGCCTCATGAAGTTCCTCGCCATCACCCTGATCGTGCACAGCCCGGACCCCGTGACGGGTGTGCGGAAGCCGACCGGCGACCGCTTCCGCGAAGTGGTCGACAACGCGGTCCTCGCCGAGGAACTGGGCTTCGACGGCTTCGGTGTGGGGGAGCGGCACGAGCGGCCCTTCATCTCCTCCTCACCACCGGTCGTACTCAGCCACATCGCCGCCCTCACCTCCCGGATCCGGCTGTTCACGGCCGTCACCACGCTCAGCCTCCTCGACCCGGTGCGCGCGTACGAGGACTACGCGACCCTGGACCACCTCTCCGGCGGACGGCTCGAACTCATCATCGGCAAGGGGAACGGGGCCGCCCAGCGGGACCTGTTCCAGGTGACACCCGACGACCAGTGGGACCGCAACGCCGAGAGCTACGAGGTGTTCCGGCAGATCTGGCGCCAGGACAAGGTCACCGCCGTGACCCGCTTCCGTCCGGAACTCAAGGACGCGGAGGTGTGGCCCCGCCCCCTCCAGCAGCCGATCCGGGTCTGGCACGGCAGCGCGACCAGCAGGGAGTCCGTCGACCTGGCCGCCCGCTACGGCGACCCCCTCTTCTCCGCCAACGTCACCAACCCCATCGATCCCTACGCCGAGTTGATCCGGTACTACCGCGAGCGCTGGGTACACCACGGCCACGATCCGGCCGGTATCGCGGTGGGCGCGGGAACGGCGGGCCTCTACGCCGCCCGGACCTCCCAAGAGGCGCTCGCCGCCTACCGGCCCGTGTTCGAGGGCAACCTCGCGTTCCAGAGACAGCTGGGCCTGGAACCGGTGTTCACGACCCTGGAGGACTTCGTCGAGCGCAGCTCGGCACTCGTCGGCAGCCCCCAGCAGATCATCGAGAAGGTTCACCGCTACCACGAGCAGTTCGGGCACACCGTCCTGCACCTGCACGCGGACGCCGGGGGACTGTCGGACCGCCGGCACCGGGACTCGCTCGCACTCTTCCAGTCGGACGTGGCGCCCGTGCTGCGCCGGGAGATCCCCGACCCCCCGTTCGCCTGGCGCCCGGTCGCCGCGGCGCCCGCATCCGCACCCCTACCCGCATCCGTGCCGGCCGGCCGCTAGAGGAGACCTCCGCCATGTCCGACATTCCTCTCGGGGTCCTCGATCTGGTCCCGGTCCCGTCCGGCTCCACCGCCACCGACGCCCTGCGCAACTCCATCGACCTGGCCCGCCGGGCCGAGAGCTTCGGCTACGCCCGCTACTGGTTCGCCGAACACCACCTCAACCCGGGCGTGGCCGGGACCTCACCCGCGGTCGTCCTCGCCCTGACCGCCTCCGCGACCTCGGACATCCGGCTCGGCGCCGGCGCCGTACAACTCGGCCATCGCACCGCCCTGTCCACGGTCGAGGAGTTCGGCCTGATCGACGCGTTGCACCCCGGGCCCCTGGACCTGGGCCTCGGCCGCTCCGGCGGCCGCCCGCCCGCAGGGGCGGCCGCCCCGCCGCCGTCCGCGACCCCGGTGGTCGACGGACGCACCCCCAACGGCCTCCGCATCCCGGCCCGCTTCTCCTTCGAGCACCTGCTCGGCTCACCGCGCCTCGCGCTCCAGCGCGAGCTGCTCCAGCAGCCGCATGCCGAATCGCAGGACTACGGTGAGCAGATCGACGACATCCTCGCCCTGCTGGCGGGCACGTACCGTTCTGCGGACGGCGTCGAGGCCCATGCAGTCCCGGGCGAGGGCGCCGACATCGAGCTCTGGATCCTGGGCAGCAGCGGCGGCCAGAGCGCCCAGGTCGCGGGCCGGGGCGGTCTCAGGTTCGCGGCGAACTACCACGTCAGCCCGGCCACCGTGCTGGAGGCGGTGGAGGGGTACCGCGCCGCGTTCCTGCCCTCGGACGTACTCGACAAGCCGTATGTCAGCGTGTCCGCGGACGTCGTGGTCGCCGAGGACGACGAGACCGCACGCAAACACGCCACCGGATACGCCCCGTGGGTCCGCAGCATCCGTTCGGCCGAGGGCGCGATCGAGTTCCCCACGCCGGACGAGGCCCGCGCCCACGTCTGGTCGGACGCGGACCGGACCTTGGTCCAGGACCGCCTCGAAACCCAGTTCGTCGGCTCCCCGGGCCGGGTCGCCGACGAACTGGCCCGGCTTCAGGAGGCGACCGGTGCGGACGAGTTGCTGATCACCACGATCACCCACGGGCACGCGGACCGGGTGCGGTCCTACGAGCTGCTGGCCGAGGAGTGGCGCAAGAGGTGACCGGCCCGCCGGTGGGGTGGGGGGGTGGGGGGGGTACGTCGCGGGGCCGGTCCGCCGGCACCGCGACGCGCCACCCCCTTGGGCGACGCCGTTCCCCGCGTGTCCCTCGCTCCGTCACGCCGGCGGCTGCCCGCAGGAGAGAGGAGGCCGGTCGGTCAGGTGCCCTGGTTCCCCCGCAGCTCCTCCACGGCGACCCGGGCCGCGGCCCCGATCACGGCGTCGGCGCGCGGCAGCCTGCTGTCGGCACGGGCGGCCTGGGTGAACACCACCGCGGTGTAGGTGCTGCCGTCCGCGAGTTCGACGACGCCGGCCTCGTGGCGCAGTGAACCGAAGGTACCGGTCTTGCCGTAGACGGTGACGTCGTCGTAGGGAAATCCGGAGGCGAGCCGGTGCGTCCACGGCTGCCGGCGCATGACGTCGCGCATGAAGGCGCAGCGGCCCTCGGACGCGGCCTCGCCGGTCCAGACGGCCCGCAGGAGCCGTGCCAAGTCCGCCGGTGTGCCGGACGCCTTGAAGGCCGGGTCGTACACCCCCGCCGGTACGACGGTGTCGTTGTCCGCCACGCGAGCCAGGGCGGCGTCCAGCGATGGCGCACCCGTCTCGGCGACCAGCCGGCTGAACGTGCTGACGACGCCGCCGTGGATACGGGTGTCCGGCAGGCCCAGGTCACGGCAGGCGGCGTCGACCACGTCGGGGCCGACCGCTCGGAGGACGGCTGCGGCGGCGGTGTTGTCGGAGACGGTCATCATCAGCGTCACCAGGTCGCGCAGTGACATGGTGACGGGGTCGTGGAGGATGGAGATGCCGGTCGGCCCGGGAACCCGGTCGGCGGCCTCCAGGGTCAGTCTGTGGGACGGGTCGACCAGCCCCGCGTCCGCGAGCCGGCAGAACGCGACCATGAGCGGCACCTTGTAGACCGAACCCAGGGGCAGCTGTTCGTCCGGATCGATGACCACCCGGGCCGACGGGCGGTGCAGCTCCGCCACGTGCAGCCAGCCGCGGACGCCCGCGTCGTCGAACATGTCGCGGATGGTGCGCTCCGCACCGGTGCGGCGCCGAGTCTCTCTCACGGTGCCACCTTCCGGGCCAGGGCGTCCTCGAGCAACCGCGCCGTCTCCGCGGTCTCCTTCGCTCCCGGACGCCGCGGATTCCAGGCCACCCGCAGCCGCAGGGGAAGCGGTGGGTCCGTGGCCGTGCGGCGTTCGACGCCGGAGGCCATCAGCGAGTGGTCCGCCGTGACGAGTACGGCCTGACCCGCCGCCACCAGGGCGAGACCGGCGCGCTCGTCGGAGACCACCACGGTCTCCACGCGGCGGCCGCGACTGGCCAGGGTGTCGATGAACAGGTCATGTGCCGCGGGAGCTTCGGCGCGCGGGCGCACCGCGACCGGCAGACGGGACGGCACCGTGTCACCGGCCCCCTGAAGGCCGACGGGGACGAGGACCCACGTCGGCAGCAGGATCACCCGGCCCGCGGAGAGGCCGTGCAGCACGGAGGGGTGCCGGATCACCGCGATGTCGACCCGCCCTGCCGCGACGTCACCGAGCAGGGCGGCGGTCGACGCCGTCACCATGCCGATCCGGGCCCGCTCACCGGCCCGGACCGGCGCGACCGCCGCCTCGGCCGCGAGGGGCGCCGGCACCTCCGGGGCCAGCCCGAGCCGCAGTCGGCGTCCGTCGGCCCGCTCGCGCGCACCGGTCTCGCGGAGCTCCGAGAGCGCGGCCAGGGCGCGGCGTGCGTGCGGCAGCAGCAGAGCCCCCTCCTCGGTGAGCGACACCCCTCGCTCACGGTCGAACAGGCGGACGCCGACCAGGGCCTCCAGCCTGCGCAGCCCCTGGGACAGAGGCGGCTGGGTCATGCCCACGCGCTGGGCGGCGGCCCCGAAGTGCTCCTCCTCCGCCAGCGCGACGAAGATTTCCAGGTGCCGTTCGGTCAGCACTCCGTACCTCCTGGCGTGCGGTGATATGGCTTGTGAATGAGGTTGATGCCGAGATCGTATTCGACATGCGGCCGGGTGGCGGACTTGACTCCCGGGCAGGGGCAGGCCACACCGCTCGGCAGGCCGTACCGGTGTCGACAGGCCGTCGCGGTCCGACACCGTGCACAGGTGCCCCGTCGACGCCGGGGGCCGTCCCCGGCGGGCCGATCCAGGCCGGACCCAGAACGGAGCGCACCATGGCGCGCGCAGACAGCCGGAACAGTCCCACGCGGTACGGGCGGTGGCACGTCGACCGGCGGCTGCTCGGCATCCTCGTGGCCCTACCCCTGCTGGCGGGAGGCGGGTACGCCGCCTTCGGCCTCCGGGGCGGCGCTTCGCAGGAACCGGATCCGCAGGTGGCGGCCGCCCGGAAGCCCCTCACGGCGTTCCTCGCCGCGTGGGCCGCGCACGACGCCCGGAAGGCGGCCGGCCACACCGACACACCCGACAACGCCGCCTCACTCCTCACCTCGGTGCTGACCAACCTCAAGCCCTCGGAAACCATGATCGCTCCCGGTGGAGGCAGGCGGAAGGACGACGGCGAGGTGGACTTCCCGTTCTCCGTGGCCATGAAGGTTCCGGGGGCGGGGAAGGTCACCTGGAGCTCCCGGGCACAGGTGCTCCGCACGTCGGGGGAGTGGAAGGTCGAGTTCACCTCGCCGATGATCCACCCGGAGCTGAGACAGGGGGGCAGACCCTGGCGCTCAAGAGTGACGGTGGCCGGGCGAAGGTGCTCGACAGCAACGGCGACCCGCTCCGCGCCGATTCCCTCGTCGGCACCGTCGACCCGGTCAGCGGCAAGGGCGTATCCGGTCTTGAGGCCCGCTACGACGCGATGCTGTCCGGGGGCAGGAAGGCGGCCAAGACCCTTGTGGTCGCGGACCGGCAGAGCGGGCGCGCTCTCAGGAGCCTCACCGCCACCGCACCGGCCGAGGGCCGGGCGGTGCATACCACCATCGACCCGCGTATCCAGAAGGCGGCGGCCGACGCCGTGACCGGGGTCGATGAGAACGCGGCCGTCGTCGCGATCGACCCGCGCAACGGCCGCATACTCGCCGCCGTCAACCGGCCCGGCGGCCTCAACCGCGCACTCGAAGGACGGTACCCGCCCGGTTCCACCTTCAAGGTCGTCACGACAGCGGCACTCCTGAAGAGCGGCATCCGGCCCTCGGACCCCGCGGCGTGCCCCAAGTTCGCAGGCGTCAACGGGCAGCGCTTCGAGAACCAGGGACAGTTCGAGCTCCCGACGGGATCGACCTTCACCGACGTCTTCGCCCAGTCCTGCAACACCTACTTCGTCAACGCCCGCAGCCGGCTCTCCGGCACCGACCTGCGCGACACGGCCTGTGCGTTCGGCATCGGGGGCAGCTGGGACGTGGGCACGACCACCTACGACGGCAGTGTCCCCGCCACGACGAGCGACAACGACAAGGCCGCCGCCACCATCGGGCAAGCACGCGTTCAGACATCACCACTGGTGATGGCGTCCATCGCGGCCACCGTCAAGAACGGGACGTTCCAACAGCCGATGCTGGTGCCGGACGCGGTGAAGAAGAAGTTCAGTGCCCCGACGGCGCTGGACGCGGAGGTCACCCGCCGCCTCCAGGAGCTGATGCGCGCCACCGTGACCTCGGGTTCCGCCCATGCGTTGAAGGATCTGCCCGGTCGGCCGCACGCGAAGACCGGAACAGCCGAATTCGGCACCGCGACCCCGCCGCGCACGCACGCCTGGATGATCGGCTACCAGGGCGACTCCGACCTCGCCTGGGCGGTGCTCCTGGAGGACGGGGGTTCCGGCGGAGCCGACGCCGGACCGGTCGCAGCGCGGTTCCTGCGCAATCTGACCGGCTGAACGGACGGCGCCGTACGGGCCCGCCCCGCCGTAACCATCCAGCCCATCCCCGCGCCGGCCCGCTGCGTGTCGGCAGCGCGCCACCACCGTCATCAGGCGCTTCACCCCCGGCGGTGGAGACGCACCCCGTCAAACAGAAAGCCCGCATGCCATGCGCTCTCGCACTCCCGTGTCCCGTCGTGCCGTACTGGCCGGGCTTGCCGCCCTGCCGCTGACCGGATGCACGACCGGCCCGGACACCGCCTCACCCGCCTCGTCCGGCCATGCCCCCTCCAAGTCCTCCGCACCGCCCCCGGATCCCCGTACCGAACAGGCATTCCGCGAACTGGAGCGGAAGTTCGACGCCCGGCTCGGGGTCCACGCGCTCGACACGGGCAGCGGCCGGACCGTCACGCACCGGCCCGACGAGCGCTTCGCCTACGCCTCCACCTGCAAGGCACTGCTCGCCGGCGCCGTACTGGACAAGCGCTCGCTCCGGCAGATGGACCGGCTCGTGCGCTACGGCCGCGACGACCTCGTCAGCGCCTCGCCGATCACCGAGAAGCACCTCAACACCGGACTGACGCTCCGTGAGCTGTGCGACGCCGCCATCCGCTACAGCGACAACACCGCGGCCAACCTCCTCTTCCACGAACTCGGTTCCCCCAGGGCCCTGCAGGACGCGCTCCGCGCGCTGGGCGACGACGTCACCCGCTGCGACCGCTACGAAACCGCGCTCAGCGATGCCACCCCCGGTGACCTCCGCGACACCAGCACACCCCGTGCCATGGCCACCGACCTGCGCGCGTACGTCCTCGGCAGCACGCTCCCCGCGGACAAGCGGGCCGTGCTGACCGACTGGCTCAGGCGCAACACCACCGGTGACCACACCATCCGCGCGGGCGTTCCCGACAACTGGCGGGTCGGGGACAAGACCGGCACGGGCGGCTACGGCACACGGAACGACATCGCCGTCATCTGGCCTCCCGGCGCCGCCCCGATCACCCTGGCCGTCCTCTCCCGCCGCGACACCAAGGACGCCGAACGCGACGACGCCCTCATCGCCCGAGCCACGGAAGTCGCCCTCGGCGGACTCGCGTAGCCGGGCCCGCGGACCAGTGATCCCCCCCGGCGGCCGGCCGAGGCGGCCGTGCGGTGCGTGCCGGCCGGTGTCCGTCACGGCGAGGCCGGTTCGGGCACTAACATCAGCTTCTTTCGCCGACCGCTGGAGCAAGCCGCCATGCCATTGCCGCGCCTCGGAGTTGTCATCGTCACGATGGGCACCCGCCCGAGGGAGCTGGCTGCCCTGCTCGCCTCGGTGGAGAAGCAGGACGTGCCGGCGGCCAGAGTGGTCCTGGTCGGCAACGCCACGCCCCTCACCGACGTCACGGCGGACGTCACCAAGATCCCGCTGGGGGAGAATCTGGGCTGCCCCGGCGGCCGCAACGCCGGGCTGAAGCTGCTGAGCGAGTCGGGCGAGGTGGATGTCGTCGTCGAACTGGACGACGACGGCCTGCTCATCGCGGACGACGTGTTCCGCCGGGTCCAGCGGCTGTTCGCGGACGACCCCGGGCTCGGCATCGTCGGGTTCCGGGTCGCCGACGAGAACGGGCTCACGGAGCGCCGCTGGGTACCCCGGCTCCGGGCCGGCGATCCGATGCGGCGTGGTCCGGTGACCGCCTTCCTCGGGGGCGGACACGCCTTCTCGATGCCCATGCTCGACGGGATCGGGCTGTGGCCGGCGGAGTTCTTCTTCGGGCACGAGGAGTCCGACCTCGCCTGGCGTGCCCTCGACGCGGGCTGGAAGATCCTCTACGAGCCCGAACTCGTCCTCCAGCACCCGAGGACGTCGCCGGCCCGGCACGCGGCGCATTACCGGTTCACCGCCCGCAACCGGGTGTGGCTGGCCCGCCGTCGTCTCCCGGTGCCGCTGATCCCGGTCTATCTCGGCGTGTGGATCTCCCTCGCCATGCTGCGGATGCGGTCGTCGGCCGGTCTGAAGGCCTGGTGGGGTGGTTTCGCCGAGGGACTGCGGACGCCGTGCGGCCCGCGCGAACCGATGAAGTGGCGCACCGTGTGGCGTATGACCCGGCTGGGCCGCCCTCCGGTCCTCTGACGGCCACCACCGCACCGGCAGAGGACCGGGGCGGGCGCCCTGCGGAAACGGGCAGTGGGCCGGTCCCTGAAGCGAAGACTGCCGACCGCTGCGGGCGCCGTTCGGGCACAGGTGCGGCCTCGTTCGGGCATCGGTCCGGGCGAGGGAAACCGGTTCATGCGGACTGACCAGCCACTACGGCCTCGGTGAAACGGGCACGAACGGGCACAGGCGAAGCTGTGAAGAGCCTGGTCGCCATGGGTGCCTTGCTTGTACAAACGACTCATGAGCCCGAACGGGGCCTGGTTCGCAGCAAACGCAGGGAAGTGTGTCGTGGACACCGACGAGCGCCGACGAGAGATCCTCAAGATTGCCCGACGCGACGGGTCGGTGGAAGTGACCGCACTGGCCGGGACGCTTCAGGTGGCCAAGGAGACCGTCCGGCGCGATCTGCACACCCTGGAGGAGCACGGTCTCGTACGCCGTACCCACGGCGGCGCCTATCCGGTGGAGAGCGCGGGCTTCGAGACGACGCTGGCCGCACGCGCCAGCCGGCTCATACCCCAGAAGTCCAGGATCGCGGCGGCCGCGGCCGACCTCATCGGTGATGCGGAGACCGTGTTCATCGACGAGGGACACACGCCCATGCTCGTCGCCGAGGTACTGCCCAGGAGCCGGCCCCTGACCGTGGTCACCGCGTCCCTCGCCGTGGCGACCGTGCTCGCCGACGCGGAGAAGACCACCGTGCTGCTTCTCGGCGGCAGACTGCGCGGCTCCACGATGGCCACGGTCGACCACTGGACGACCCGGATGCTCGCCGGATTCGTCATCGACCTGGCGTACGTCGGGGCGAACGGGATCTCCCGTGAGTTCGGCCTGACCACGCCCGACCCGGCCGTGAGCGAGGTGAAGGCCCAGGCCATGCGCAGCGCCCGACGCCGTGTCTTCGCCGGGATCCACACCAAGTTCGGCGCCGTGAGCTTCTGTCGCTTCGCCGAGGTCGGCGACTTCGAGTCCATCGTCACCGATACCGGTCTGCCCTCGGCCGAGGCGCAGCGCTACTCACGGCTCGGCCCGCAGGTCATCCGCGTCTGACGCACTCCGCGGACCCCGTCCCCGCAGTCTTCGTACCGCGTACCCCGGAAGCCCCGCCCGTCAGCCGGGATGGCTGACATGCCCCTTACAGGAAATCCCTCGATGACGAGTGATCAGGAGAACCACATGCTCCACCACCAGGAACGTCGACGCAGGCTGAGTGTCCGTCTGGGTACGGGCGCCGCCCTCACGGCCCTGCTCGCCGGGTGCAGCGGCGCGGGCGGCGGCACCTCGTCCAGCGGCAACGACGAGATCAACGTGCTCATGGTGAACAACCCGCAGATGGTCGAGTTGCAGAAGCTCACCGCGGACAACTTCACGAAGGAGACCGGCATCAAGGTCCACTTCACGGTCCTGCCGGAGAACGACGTCCGCGACAAGATCACCCAGGACTTCTCCAACCAGGCCGGCCAGTACGACGTCGCCACCATCAGCAACTTCGAGGTGCCGTTCTACGCGAAGAACGGCTGGCTGCACCCGCTCGACGACTACACGGCCAAGGACAAGACCTTCGATCAGAAGGACATCCTGAAGCCCCTGCAGGAATCCCTCACCGCCGAGGACGGCAAGCTCTACGCCGAGCCGTTCTACGGCGAGTCGTCCTTCCTCATGTACCGCAAGGACGTCTTCGCCGAGAAGAACCTGAAGATGCCGGCGAAGCCCACCTGGCAGCAGGTCGCGGATCTCGCGGCCGAGGCGGACGGCGCCAAGACGGGTATGAAGGGCATCTGTCTGCGCGGTCTGCCCGGCTGGGGCGAGGTCATCGCCCCGCTGACCACCGTCGTCAACACCATGGGCGGCACCTGGTTCGACAAGGACTGGAACGCGAAGCTCGACTCCCCGGAGTTCAAGAAGGCCGTCCAGTTCTACGTCGACCTGGTGAGGAAGCACGGCGAGGCTGGTGCGCCCCAGGCCGGCTACGCCGAGTGCCTCAACAACATGACGCAGGGCAAGACGGCCATGTGGTACGACGCCACCGCGGGCGCCGGATCGCTGGAGGCCTCCGGCTCCCCGGTCAGGGGCAAGGTCGGATACGTGGCCGCCCCCGTCGAGAAGACCGACAGCTCCGGCTGGCTCTACACCTGGGCCTGGGGCATGCAGAAGGCCTCCAAGAAGACCGACAGCGCCTGGAAGTTCATCTCCTGGGCCTCCGGCAAGGAGTACGAGAACCTCGTCGGCAAGACGGTCGGCTGGCCCAACGTGCCCGCCGGAAAGCGCGCGTCGACGTACTCCAACCCCGACTACCTGAAGGACGCCTCCGCGTTCGCCAGTGTCACTCAGCAGGCCATCTCCGGCGCGAACCCCCGTGACCCCGGCACCCAGCCCCGGCCGACCGTCGGCATCCAGTTCGTCGACATCCCGGAGTTCACCGACCTGGGCACCAAGGTCTCGCAGGAGATCAGCTCCGCCATCGCCGGCCGCCAGTCGGTGTCCGACGCCCTGAAGGCCTCGCAGGCGCTCGCCGAAAAGGTCGGCAAGGAGCAGCAGTGAGTGCCCCAGTCTCCACTCCGGAACTCGTCCCGGCCGGTGCGCCGGGCCTCCCCAGGCCCCGCACCACCGGAAAGGCGCGCGGCCGGGCCCGCGCCTGGGCCACCCGCGCCCCACTGCTGCCCGCCCTGATCTTCCTGATAGCCGTGACCCAACTGCCTTTCGTGGCAACGGTCGTGGTCTCGTTCTTCGACTGGAACTCGCTCTCGCCCGACGAACGCAGCTTCAGCGCGTTCGCCAACTACGGGGAGGTCTTCAGCGATCCGAGCCTGCGGGACTCGGTGTTCACCACGGTCCTGCTCACGGCGGGCGTCGTGATCGTGAGCGTCGTGCTCGGGCTCCTCCTCGCCCTGCTGCTCGACCGCAAGTTCATCGGCCGCGGGTTCGTCCGCACGCTGCTGATCACGCCCTTCCTGCTGGTGCCCGTCTCGGCGGCGCTGATGTGGAAGCACCTGCTGTACAACCCCGAGTACGGCCTGCTGAACGGGGGCTGGGCATGGTTCACCGGACTGTTCGGCGTCGACAGCCCCGGACAGCCCGACTGGATCTCCGACATGCCGCTGGTCGCGGTCGCGACCGCCCTCGTCTGGCAGTGGACCCCGTTCATGATGCTCATCCTGCTCGCCGGACTGCAGAGCCGGTCCAGCGAACAGATGGAGGCCGCGCGGCTGGACGGCGCGAACGCCTGGCAGATGTTCTGCTACCTGACACTGCCGCACCTGCGCCGCTACCTGGAGCTCGGCGTGCTGCTCGGCTCGATCTACATCGTGCAGAACTTCGACGCGGTGTTCACCATCACCGCCGGCGGCCTCGGCACGGCCAACCTCCCCTACACGATCTATCAGACCTTCTACCAGGCTCACGAATACGGACTGGCTTCCGCCGCAGGCGTGGTCGTGGTGATCGGCACCATCGTCGTCGCGACGTTCGCCCTGCGTGTGGTCTCGTCCCTCTTCAGCGAGGAGGCACGCCGCGCATGAGTACCCTGACCGCTCCGCACACCCCGGAGGCGGGCCGCGGCGACCACGCCCGCGTGGCACGCAGGGGCAGGCGACGCTCCACCGTTCTCGGCCTGATCGCCTGGGTCGTCGGTATCGTCTTCTGCGCGCCCGCGCTCTGGATGCTGCTCACCTCCTTCCACTCGGAGGCCGACGCGGCGACCAACCCGCCGTCGCTCGGCGCGTCCCTCACCCTCGACGGCTACCGGGTGTTCTTCGGCGCCGACGGAGGGGCGAGCCCCTGGCCGCCGCTGATCAACTCCCTGACGGCATCCGTGTTCTCCACGCTCTTCGTGCTCGTACTCGCGCTCCCCGCCGCGTACGCGCTCTCGATCAGGCGAGTGGAGAAGTGGACGGACGTGATGTTCTTCTTCCTCTCCACGAAGATGCTGCCGGTCGTCGCGGGGCTGCTGCCCGTGTACCTCTTCGCCAAGAACACCGGGATGCTGGACAACATCTGGTTCCTCGTCATCCTCTACACCTCGATGAACCTGCCGATCGCGGTGTGGATGATGCAGTCGTTCCTGGCGGACGTGCCGGTCTCCATCATCGAGGCCGCACAGGTCGACGGCGCCCGGCTGCCCACGGTGCTGATCAGAGTGGTGGCGCCGGTCGCCGCACCCGGTATCGCGGCCACCTCGCTGATCTGCTTCATCTTCAGCTGGAACGAGCTGCTCTTCGCCCGGGTGCTCACCGGCGTGGCGGCAGAGACCGCACCCGTCTTCCTGACGAGCGTCGTCACCAGCCAGGGGCTCTTCCTCGCCCAGCTGTGCGCCGCGTCCGTCGTCGTGTCCCTGCCGGTGCTCGCCGCCGGCTTCGCCGCCCAGGACAAACTCGTCCAGGGCCTTTCTCTTGGAGCTGTCAAATGAGGGCTGCGATCATCGAGTCCATCGGCAAGGTGTCGGTCGAGACCGTCCCCGACCCCACCCCGGGCCCCCGCGACGTGGTCATCGCCGTCAAGGCCTGCGGGCTCTGCGGCACCGATCTGCATATTCTGCAGGGCGAGTTCGCACCCGCGCTGCCGATCATCCCCGGCCACGAGTTCGCGGGCGAGATCGTGGAGACCGGCTCCGAGGTGACCGAGCTGTCCGTCGGCGACAACGTCGCCGTCGACCCGTCGCTGCACTGCCACGAATGCCACTACTGCCGCAGCGGGCGAGGGAACCTCTGCGACAACTGGAACGCGATCGGGGTCAGCAAGCCCGGCGGGGCCGCCGAGTTCGCCGTCGCCCCGGTGGCGAACTGTGTGAAGCTCCCGGACCACGTCGACGTACGTACCGCGGCGCTGATCGAACCGCTGTCCTGCGCGGTGCGCGGCTACGACGTGCTCAGGTCCACGCTCGGAGCCAACGTGCTCATCTACGGCTCCGGCACCATGGGACTGATGATGCTGGAGCTCGCCAAGCGCAGCGGCGCCGCCTCCGTGGACGTGCTGGACGTCAACCCCGACCGGCTGACCACCGCGGAGAAGCTCGGCGTCTCGCGCTCCGCCGCCTCGGCCGACGAGCTGGAGACGGTACGGGGCTGGGACGTCGTCGTCGACGCCACCGGCAACGCGGGCGCCATCCAGGACGGGCTCGGCCGGGTCGCCAAGGGCGGCACGTTCCTCCAGTTCGGCGTCGCCGACTACGCGACGACAGCCGTCATCGAGCCGTACCGGATCTACAACCAGGAGATCACGATCACCGGCTCGATGGCGGTGCTGCACAGCTACGAGCGGGCCGCCGCACTGTTCGCCGGGGGAGTGATCGACCCCGCGGTCTTCATCAGCGACCGGCTGCCGCTGGAGCAGTACCCCGCCGCCCTGGAGCGGTTCAAGGCGGGGCTGGGCCGCAAGATCGTGGTCGAGCCGTGAGCGATGGCCCCGATGCCGTACTGGTGATGGGCGAGGCGCTCATCGACCTGGTGCCCGCCGCGGACGACCCGGGAACGCACCGGGCCCAGCCGGGCGGAGCCCCCGCCAACGTCGCCGCCGGACTCGCCCGGCTGGGCACGCCCAGCTGGTTCGCCGGGGCGCTCGGCGGCGACGGATTCGCCCGGCTGATCGAGGAGCGGCTGCGCTTCGCCGGTACGGAACTGGGCCTGTGCGCACGCTCGGAGCTGCCCACCGCGCTCGCGGTGGCCGACCCGGGCCCCGACGGCACCGCCGGCTACCACTTCCATCTGCGGGACACCGCCACCTTCCTGCTGCCGGAGCACACGGCTGACGTGGGCCGCTTCGGCGCCGTGTACACGGGCGGACTCGCCGCGGTCGTCCCGCCCGCCGCCGAGGCGGTGGCCGCGACCGCGCGCGCCGGGGCCGGGCACTCCGTGCTGGTGGTCGACCCCAACGTCCGCGAGGACCGCACGCTCGACCACCGGTCCGCCGTGCGCCGGCTGCGGGACCTGTGCGAACTGGCCCAGGTCCTCAAGGTCAGCGACGAAGACATGAAGGTGCTCTGGCCGGGCACCGCCCCCGAGGAGACCTGCGCACGACTGGCCGCGGAGAACCGTCTGGTGGTGCTCACCCGTGGTCCCGCGGGCAGCACGGCCTTCATCCGGGACCTGGGACAGGTCTCCGTCCCCGCGGTCCGGGTCGACGTGGTCAACACGATCGGCGCGGGCGACGCGTTCATGGCGGGGGTGCTCAACTGGCTGGGCGATGCCGGAGCGTTCCGCGACGGCGGCGCCACAAGGCTGTCGCGCGAACGGGCGGCCGAGATGCTGACGTTCGCCTCGCAGGTGGCGGCGTCCGTGGTCGCGCAGTCGGGGACCGAGCCCTCGCGGCCGCACCACGACGGCACACCGACGCCCGCCGGTGCGCGACAGCGGTGAACACGGCCTCCCGTCAGGGCGCGTCCGGCGACGCGTCCTGACGGGCGCTGACGATGGTCACCTTGACGTGCTTCATGATCGGCTGATCGCTCTGGGTGCTGTAGTCGCTGAGCGCGCACAGCACATTCATCTCCGGCATGTACCCGGCGGCGCAGCCACGGGGGATGTCGTGGGGGACGGCGAGGTAGCCGTGGAGAGACCGCTGACTGCCGTCCTTCGCGGTGCTGGTGATGTCCACCGGCCCCAGGTCGGCGATCGCGCGTTCGCGCATGTCGGCGCGGTTCATGAAGACGAGCGTGCGCAGGTTCTTGATGCCGCGGTAGCGGTCGTTGTCGGAGTAGATGGTGGTGTTCCACTGGTCGTGGGACCGCATCGTGCCGAGCGCCAGGGTGCCGGCGGCGGGAACGACATCGGGCAGAACGGCGCTGGAGAACTCGGCGCGTCCGGACGGGGTGAGGAAGACCAGCTCGCGGGCGGGCTGCTTGATACGGAAGCCGAGGGGCAGACGCACCCGGCGGTTGAAGTCCTCGAAGCCGTCGAGCACCTTGGCCATGGTGTCCCGGATCCGGTCGTAGTCCTCGATGTACCACTCCCAGGGCGTGGCGCTGTCGGGCAGGGCCGCGCGGGCCATCCCGGCGACGATCGCCGGCTCGGACAGCAGCTGCGGTGAGGCGGGGCGCTTCATGCCGACCGACAGGTGGACCATGCTCATGGAGTCCTCGACGGACGTGCTCTGGACGCCCTTGCGCTGATGGTCCTTCTCGGTACGGCCCAGACACGGGAGGATGAGGGCTCGGCGGCCGTGGACGATGTGGCTGCGGTTCAGCTTGGTGCTCACCTGGACGGTGAGGTCGCACGACCGCAGCGCCGCGTACGTGTACGGGGTGTCGGGCGCGGCGAGGGCGAAGTTCCCGCCCATGCCCACGAACACCTTCACCTCGCCGTTGTGCATCGCCGGGATGGTGCGGACGGTGTCCAGGCCGGGCTCGCGGGGCGGGTCGATGCCGCAGACCTCGGCGAGGCGGTCGAGGAACTCGCCGGAGGGGCGGTGATCGATGCCGCAGGTGCGATTGCCCTGAACGTTGCTGTGCCCCCGCACGGGGGAGGGGCCCGCTCCCTCACGTCCCAGATTTCCGCGCAGCAGGAGCAGGTTGACGATCTCCCGGACGGTGTCGACGCCGTGTTCGTGCTGGGTGAGCCCCAGGCACCAGCTGATGATGCTGCGGTCGGCCTCGCCGTACACGCGCGCGGCCTCGAGGACGTCCGCGCGGGTCAGCCCGGACTGGTTCTCGATCTCCTCCCACGACGTGGCCTCGCACAGTGCGCGGTATTCCTCGAAGCCCGTGGTGTGACGGTCGATGAACTCCACGTCCAGCGCCTTGGGGTCGGTCGCGGACTGCTCCAGGACCGCCTTGGCCATGCCCCGCAGGAGAGCCATGTCGCCGCCGATGCGGGGCTGCAGGTTCAGCGTGCTGGTCCGGGTCGTCCGGAAGAGGGCCATGTCCACGAAGTCGTGGGGGACGATGGTACGGGTGGCAGCGGCCTCGACCATCGGGTTGACGTGCACGATCCGGGCACCGCGGCGGTAGGCCTCGGCCAGGGCGGTGAGCATCCGGGGCGCGTTGGAGGCGGCGTTGACCCCGAGGACGAACAGCGCGTCGGCGCTCTCCCAGTCCTTGAGGTCGACCGTCCCCTTGCCCGTGCCCAGAGAGGCGTGCAGACCTCGGCCGCTCGCCTCGTGGCACATGTTGGAGCAGTCCGGCAGGTTGTTCGTACCGAGTTCACGGGCCATCAGCTGGTAGAGGAACGTGGCTTCGTTGCCGAGGCGGCCCGAGGTGTAGAACGATGCCCGGCCGGGGTTGTCCAACCCGCGCAGAGCGCCGCCGACCAGCTCGAACGCGTCCTTCCAGCTGATCGGGACGTAGTGGTCGCTGTCGGGGTCGTAGACCATCGGTTCGGTCAGCCGGCCCTGGTTCTCGAGGTTGTAGTCGCTCCACCCGGACAGCTCGGTCACCGAGTGGGCGGCGAAGAACTCGCGTCCGACCCGCTTACGGGTCATCTCCCAGGTGACGTGCTTGATCCCGTTCTCGCAGATGTCCAGATGCAGCCCCTTGGTGTCGTCGGGCCAGGCGCATCCGGGGCAGTCGAACCCGGAGTTCTCGTGGTTCATCCGCATGATCGCCCGTGGACCGTCCACCGGCGCGCCCTCCCGCACCAGAAAGCTGGTCACGCTCCTGGCCGCGCCCCAGCCCGCAGCGGGGTGGCGATACGGGCGGAACTCCGGGTCCCCTTCGGGAGTGGGCCCCATTTCGGGCTCCAGGCGTTCCGGGTCGTCACTGTCGGCGCTCACAACTCTCGGCCTTCCGGTATCCGGGCAAAGGGGGCGGAGTGCTACTTCTGGGCAAAGTATGTCCGCGCGTCGGCGCGCGCCACCCCGAATGCCCGTCCCGGCAGGCCGCGCGTTTTCACGCACTCCAATATCGTGATGTGTGCATGATTGCGCATATTTCGCATCATTCGCCGCCCGTCACTCCCCACGCGAGCCCGCCCCCAAGTGACGTTCCACCTGGGGGCGGGCTCGGATGCGGCCGGACCGCGGATCAGCGTCTGTGTGACCTGCCGGGCCCCCAGCCACTGCCCACCCCGGCCACGTGCAACGCCAGGACCGTCAGACCGAGCAGCATCACGTTCACGGAGGAGAAGGTGTCGTTGGTCGCGATGTCGGCGGCGTTGATCAGGAAAGAGACGAAGAAGAGTACGGCTGCGACTATTCCGAGCATGGGTGGAACTCCTGTTCTCATGTGGGTGACCCCCGTGTGCCCACGTTCCACCCGCTCATACGTCAACGTGGCCGCCGCCGCTCACGCCGACGTGCTCCGCCCCCGCCCCGTCACCGCGGCGGCGGATGTCGTGCTCCGACCAATCCTTTCGGCCGACGGCACCGAATGGACGACATCAGCGACCGAACGCGGTTCCGGTTTTGTTCCGGTACCGCCGGAAGGGGATGCGTCTTCGTGAAAGCCCGCCGTTCAACCCGTCTGACCGCTCTGCTGGCCGTACCCGCCGCGCTCACGCTCTGCGCGGCCGTGCCTGCCATGGCGCACGACGGTCATGCCGCCGGCAGCACCGCGAAAGCCGCCGACGGTGACACGTACCAGATCGACCTGAAGCAGTTGAACGACTCCGGCGCGAGTGGCACGGCCCTGGTCAGCGTGGAGGGCGGCAAGCTCACGGTGAAGATCGAGGCCGAGGGTCTGGTGCCCGGTCAGCCGCATGCCCAGCACATCCACGGTTCGACCGACGGCCATGACTTCAGCTGCCCGGACATGAGTGCGGACAAGGACGGTGACGGCATCGTCAGCACGGCCGAGGGCCTGCCGGTGTACGGGGACATCAACATCTCCCTGACGACCAAGGGCGACACGTCCAAGGACAGTGGCCTCGCGGTCGACCGGATGCCCGTCGCGGACAAGGACGGCAAGCTGAGCTACTCCCGGACGATCGCGGTCTCGCAGGCGGTGACCGAGCACATCAAGGATCTGCACGTCGTCCAGCACGGCATCGACCCGAACAGCAACGACAAGTACGACTTCGGCAAGGGCAAGAGCGAACTCGACCCGAAGCTGCCTCAGGAGGCCACCGCTCCGGCGAGCTGCGGCATGGTCAAGGGCGCTGCCGTCGGCTCCATGCCGGCCGGCGGTGTCGAGACCGGCAGCGGGACCACCGCGGGCGTGGAGTCGCCCGGCCTGCTCGCGGCGGGTGGCGCGGCCGTTCTCGCGGCCGGCGGACTGTTCGTCGTGCGGCGCCGGACGCGCACGGCGGACGCCCGGCACGACGGCTGAGGCGTTCCGCACCGATGGATGCCCCGTCGGACACTCCGTGACGGCCGGACGCAGGGACAGGTGAAGCGATGAACGGGACACCCGGCAACGGAGAGCACCGCACACGATCCCGGCGGCGCGATGTCACACTCATCGCCCTCGTCGCCGCTCTGCTGCTGACCGGTGGGCTGCTGCTGGCGCTGGGAACAAGCCGGCAGCAGCCCGCTCCGCCCGCCGCCGACCGGGGAGGCCCGGCCGGCTCCGCACAGCCTCCGGCGCGGCAGGAGGCGGGGACCGCGGCGCCGTCCGACGGGCCGAGCACCGCGCCACTGCCCGCGTCCCGGCCCGTCAGCATCACGATCCCCTCGCTCAAGGTGACCTCCACCTTGGAGGAACTCGGGCTCGGCAAGGACCGGGCCATGGAGACGCCACGGGACCCGGACAAGGCCGGCTGGTACCGCCCCGGAGCCACGCCCGGAGCCGTGGGCCCCGCCGTGATAGCGGGGCACGTCACCTGGAACGGCGCCCCGGGGGTGTTCTTCGCGCTCGGCAGGCTCGGTCCGGGCGACCGGATCAGCGTCAGGCGCGCGGACGGCCGGACCGCGGAGTTCACCGTCGACCGGACCGCCCGCTACCCCAAGGACCGGTTCCCCACGGTCGAGGTCTACCGCAACCTCGACCACGCCGGGCTCCGCCTGATCACCTGCGGTGGCGACTACTCCAAGAGCGACAGCCGCTACGCCGACAACGTCGTCGTGTACGCCACTCTCACCGGCAGCCACGGTCACCGATAGAGCCTCCTGGGGCCGAACAGGTGAAGGTGGTGCCGAATCCACCCCGGTTTCCAATCCGCGGGCGCCGCTGCTCCGAATGACTGCTGAGGCGGGACTCACGGCGAGAGGTCCGCCTCGGCCGCTCGGGGCCGGGTCGGCAACCTTGCAGGATCCGGCCCCGAGCGTGCGTCACCCCGCACGTGCACCGGACGTGTCGGCGGGACCCAGCCACCACACGGGACCGTGGTCCGGGGAGCCGGAACTCCTCTGGTGGCTCTCGCCGTCCGGTGCGCACGTCCCGTGCCGGCTGCACACCTCCACTCGTCGAGCCGGAGCGGGACCAGCGGTCTGCCAGTGCCTGCAACTGGCAGACCGCACCCCTCCTTCAGGTCTCGACGCGCTCTGTAAGCGTCGCTGAGACGCCGACTCCGACGTGGTCCGGGCGAGAGGCCGCAGCGACGGCTGACCTGCGGTTATGCCCGCCTGAATGAATTCCTCGCGCCGGTCCTCTGCCGCCTGGCCCCGGAGACGCGCGCCGACACGACGAATGTCGGCCACTTTGTGATCCACGTGGGACGTTCCGCCTGCGGGCTGCCGAGGCGCCGACGTCGTCCGCCGCGGGTCGAATCACGCGTGGTGGCGCGGGTGCGGTGACGGATCACCTCAGGATCCGCCTCCCCGCGCCGCCGTTCCCGGCCCCCGATCGGCGCGCGGCCTATTCCTGGAACCGGTGTCGATTTTCAGACGAAACGTTAAATCTACCGTTTCGGACGGCACCGCACTGGCCGATATTGTCCCGGAAGGCCTGGTTCATTGCTTGGTGGGGATGAGCACACCGCTCACGTTCAGGACTTCGTGGCACTCCTGCGCCCGACGCCCGGTGGCCGGTGTGCCCGGCTTCGCACAGGTCACGTTGATGGTCACGGTGTCGTTCTCAGTGATCTTGATAGGGGTGACCCAGTGATAGTCCTGGTTACGGAAGGTCTCCAGCGCGATCGTGGTGATCTTGCGGTCGCCGAACTTGATCGTCATCACCCCTTCGTCGCCCTGGAAGTTGGCGACGACGATGTCCGTGATTCCGAAGGTCCGGTCCTCGGGCACCGGGTACGTACCGGTCTTGGTCGCCCCACTGGGGGTCTTCAGGTCGATGGTCGCCGAACTCTGCTGGCCCGCGCCCCCCGAGGCGTCGCCGCCCGTTCCTGCCGTGGCCCCGGGGCTCGCTCCCGGCTGCGCACCCTTGTCCCCGCCGGGCTGGGAGCCCGTGTCGCCGCCCGAACCGGTGCCCGGCGACTGCCCGTCCTGCGCCCCGCCCGGATTGGGGCGCGCCTGGACCTCCTTGGTGGCGGCCTCCTTCGCCGCGCTGCGCACCGCCGGACGGACCAGGGTGAACCAGGCGAGCAGCAGCGCGAGCAGCGCCGCGAGCACCACGAGCAGCCACTTCGGGAAGACCGGAATCTGGACGAACTCGGCGTTCAGGGGCGGCCGGACGACGGTCTCGTCCCGCCGCGGCTCCTCCTGCTCACCGGAGTCGGTGGTGTCGACGGTGAACGGCCACACCACGGGGGAGCCGAACCACACCGGCTTGCCCGTGCGGACCCGCAGCCGGACCTCCGCCGACTCCCCGGGCTCCAGCTTCGGCTTCGCCGGGCTGAAGGTGAACCGCAGCTCCTCGCCCGCCTGGCCGGGCGTAAAGCCCACCTGCGCCGGGGAGTTGCCCAGGTTGCGCACCGCCAGCCGGTAGCGGCCGCGCAGCCAGCCGCGCCGACGGCGCGGCGCCAGCTCGGTGTGCAGCTCGCGGAACTCCTCGACGTGCACCGTGGTTTCGGGGACCCGCACCGACTCGGGGTGCTCGGCCGGCAGCACCCGTACGCCGAGGGGTATCTCGCCGGGCCGGGTCTCCGGCGAACGCGGTGGCTCCAGACGGATCGTCACCGTCTCGGACGTGCCGGGATAGAGGGAGACCCGCGGGGGCTCCACGGTGGCCCAGGGAGCGCAGTCCCCGACGACCTCCAGGCTGTACGCCTCGACGATGTCGCTGTCGTTGCGGACGGTCAGGCTGGTCGTGGCAGTGCTGCCGGGCGCCACCGTCACCGCCGGGATGTCGAGGCCGGGCGCGCTGGGGCCGGAAGGGGCTGCAGAAGGCGTCACACCGCCACGGTAGGACCGCACCACGTCCGCGACGAGGAGCGCAAGGGCAAGACCCGGGCAGTTGCGGTGCCCGGGAAGTCCAGACCAACTCCACTACACCGATGAGCTGTTGATCCAGACGTCCCCGCACGCGCGCCGCCCTCAGGGGCGCTCGCACCGGCCGTCGACCCGCTCTCACTCCTTCCGCCCGCGAACTCATGAAACAGGAACTCCGCCCATGACCTGCCCAGAGCAGTACCGCCCGGCCGTCTCCGCCACCACCCCACGTCTCTCCGTCCAGGCACCGGCCGCACACCGGACCTCCCACCCCGATCGTCAGGACCAGGTCACCGTCGCCGTGTACGCCGCCGATCCGGTCCTGCACGTCGGCGTCGTCCAGCAGTTACGCCGACGCCCCGAGGTCAGCCTGCTCGACGAGGCAGAGGCGGAGCACGCCCAGGTCTCGCTGGTGGTCGTCGACAGCGTCGACGACGACGTGACGGCCCTGCTGCACCGCCTGCGGCACAACACCGCGACCCGCACCGGCCTCGTGGTCGGCACCCTCGGCGCGGGCGCGCTGCAACGCGTCATCGAGTGCGGCGTCTCGGCGGTACTGCGCCGCGCAGAGGCCGACCAGGACCAGCTCCTCCATCTGGTCCTGGCGATAGCCAACGGCGAGGGCGTGCTCCCCGGCGATCTGCTCGGCAAGCTGCTCACCCATGTGGGCAGCCTCCAGCGTTCGGCGCTCGACCCCCGGAGCCTGTCGCTGTCCACGCTGACCACACGCGAGGCGGACATGCTGCGCCTGGTGTCCGAGGGCCTGGACACCGTGGAGATAGCCCGCAAGACCGCGTACTCCGAACGGACCGTCAAGAACGTCCTGCACGAGATCATCACGCGCCTGCAACTGCGCAACCGGGCCCACGCGGTCGGCTACGCACTGCGCAACGGGCTGATCTGACGTCGGCCGGGCACCCCGGCACTGCCCGAAAGCGCACCGCACGTTTCCCCCGGGTACGGCCCCGCCGCCCTGCCGCGCCGCGCGCGGCCGTCGCAGGGTGGCGGGGGACAGCCAGATACCGCACCAGACAGCGAGGTGGACCGTGATGCGCACCGCCGGCCCCGGTGGGCGGTTCCGCCCGGGAAGACTCGGGGCGTCGTTGCTGCTCCTCATCCCCCTGCTCGCGGTGACCACGGCCTCCGGGGAGGGCAGCGCCGAGCCCCGGCCGCAGGCGGCCGACGCCGCGGCCACCCGGATCGCCTACGCAGGTACCCGGCACCGCAGCCTCGGCGAGGTGGGCGCGGACACCGACACCTACAGCGCGCCGCTCTTCGGCGCGGGCCCGACCCACTTCGACCTCCAGCCGTCCGCCCTCGGGGACACGACGGTCTTCGTCAGCCGCCGCGACGAGAAGGCCCCGCAGGTCTATCTGCGGACCGCCGACGGTTCGGTGCGCCGTCTCACCAGCGGCCGGTACGCCGGGCACCCCCAGCTGACACCGGACGGCCTGTCCGTCGTGTTCGACTCGGCCGAACCCGGTGGTCCGGACGGCCGGAAACAGCGCGACCTGTGGATGGTGCGCACCGACGGCACCGGTCTCACGCGGCTCACCGACACCCCCTGGGACGAGGAGTGCCCGACGGTGTCCCCGGACGGGCAGCGCCTGGCGTACTCCGGCGGCAGCGACCCGGTCGCCGGCATGCAGATCTACGTACGGCCCCTGGGTGGCGGCGCCGCCACCCGGGTCACGGACCCCCAGAACGGCGAGGCCACCGAGCCGGCCTGGAACCCGGTCGACGACCCCGCGCACCGCGACCTGATCGCGTACACCGCCTCCGGGCCGCCGGGACCGCGGCTGCGGGTGACGGACGGGCGCACCGACGGGCCGCTGCTCGCGGGCGCACAGGCAGAGTGGCGTACCCACGGGGCAGCGTGGCTGCCCGACGGGGGCGACGTGCTGTTCCTGAGCCCCGACCGCACCTGTGACTGCGAGGGCGACTGGGACCACGTGTTCCGGGCGACGCCGCACTCCGGCGACACACCGGAGCTGAAACTCAGTGAGGACCGGGAGGTCGAGTCACCCACCTGGATCGGCACGGTCGCCGACGGCCGGGTGCTGGTCGAGCGCATCTCGGCCGCCGGACCGCATGAGGTGACGCTCCAGGACGCCCGCTCCGACGGGTCCGATCCCCGGGACCTGGGGCTGCCCATCCTCAACGAGGACCCGGCCGCCGACACCGACACCGACCCGTCCCACGACCCGCTCTTCCGGCCCGCGGCCGGGTCCGACCCGTGGACCGAACGGCAGAACTACACGCCTGACGGCCGCCAGATCGTGCTGACCCGCTTCGAGGGCACCGCCGGCAACCGGGTCGAGCGGATCTGGCGGGTGGATGCCGACGGCACCCACGAGGCGTACATGAAACTCGACGGACGCGGACCGAAGGACTGGGACACCGATCCGACGTTCTCCCCGGACGGCAAGTACCTCGCCTTCACCCGCGTTTCGCCGGGTGGCGTCGGTGACGCGGCGGGGCCCAGCAGCATCCTGATCGCTGATGTCGCGACCGGCGAGATCCGTGACCGGATCACCGCGCCGGCCGGGCAGCCGCAGGGCGGCGACGCCCAGCCCACCTGGTCCTCCGACGGCACCACCCTGGCCTTCACCCGCAACCAGGTGATCGGCGGGACCGGCGGCAACAAGCACATCTGGACCGCGCCGGTGAACGACCTGGCCGCCCAGCAGGACCTGAGCGACACGATCTGCCCGGGGGCCTGCGACGTCATCGACGACAGCCCGGCGTTCTCACCGGACGGGCGCAGCATCGCCTTCAACCGCAAGAACGGCGGCGGCCGGATCGACGAACACAACGGCATCCTGCTGACGTCCCTGACCGACGGCGCCTGCCAGGTGCTGCTGCCCGAGGCCGCCCACAACGTCCCCGACGGCTGCCGCCAGGAACTGCCGGACACCTCGGCCACCGGTCCGTTCCAGCCGCGTGACGCCGCCTGGACGGCCGACGGCACGGGCCTGGTGATCAGTTCCCGCGAAGCCCTCCCGGCCAACAGTCCCGAGAAGCTGTACCTCCTGGACATCGCGACCTGTGCCCTCAGCCCGCTCACCACCGGTCTACCTGGCCGGCAGAAGGAACCCAGCGTCCAGCAGTCCGTGGACCTCGCGGTGCAGGCGCCCGGCAACGTCCCGGCGGTCGCCGTCGGCCACTCCACGACGGTCCGCGTCGACGTGGTGAACAACGGCCCCGCCGCCTCCCCGGCCACTCGGCTGACCGTCGCGCCACCGCCCGGAGCGAGGATCACCCGGCTGACCCCGCCGGAGGGGACGTGCAATGCCGCCTCCCTCCAGTGCGATGTCGGTGTGGTCCCGCCCGGTGCGACCGTCCCGGTGAACGTCACCGTCGTCGGAGTCACCCCCGGCGAAGCGCCGTTCGACTGGTCGGTGACGGGCGCCGTGGTGGACCCGCAGCCCAGCGACAACACCGGGCGGACCGTGGTGCCGGTGCGCGAGGACACCCCGCCCCCGACGACGACACCGGCGCCGCCGACGCCGACCCGCGTACCGCCCACCTCCGCGCCTCCCACCACGGCGCCGCCGACCGTGCCTCCCGCGCCGGACGAGCCCGAGGCAGGACCCGGGGTACGTGTCACGGCCCAGCCGAACCCCGGCTACGTCGGCGGACGCGTCGTGGTCACGTACACCGTGCGCAACGGCCGCGAGGCACTGGCGACCGGGCTGCGGCTGAAGGTCGGTCTGCCCCCGGGCATCCCGGACAACGGCCCGCCGCCGGGCTGCGACCGCACCTGGGTGTGCGCGCTGCCGGACCTGGCCCCCGGCGCGAACACCGTCGTACGCGTCGTCCTCAGCCCGGACAAGGCGCTGACCGCCGACGTCACCGGCCGGCTCACCACCACCGGCACGGACGCCGACAAGCGCGACAACACCGCCCGCCAGCGACTGCGCGTCCTCCAGCCGCGCATCGTCGCGGTGCCGCCGATCGGCAAGCCCGGCTTCGTCACCTCGGTGCGCGGCAAGGACTTCCCGCCGGGAGCGCCCGTGCGGTTCACCTGGAAGCCGGGGATCACCGCGGCGGCGGCGCCGACCGTGCCGCAGCCGGACGGCACGTTCATCGGCCAGCTGCTCATCCTCGCCAAGGACGAGACCGGACCGCGCGTCATCACGGCCGGAGGCCCCGGGTTCTCCCCGGTGAAGACCGACTTCCTGGTGGTCATCGGCAACTGGCAGCCGCCCGGCGAGATGACCCGCCGGTGATCCATGAGGTCGATGAGGGAATGCGCCGCCTGCTCGCCGGATCAGGCCTGGAGGCATCGGGCGTCGAAGTGGTCTTCGACGCACCCACCAAGGACTGGGCGGCACGCCGCAACGCCCCGACGGTCTGCGTCTTCCTGTACGACATCCGCGAGGACGTCACCCGGCGCGGCAGCGGCGCCGGGGAGGTGTACGACGCGGCCGGGAACGTGGTGGCGCGACGCACCCCGCCGCGCTGGTTCGAGCTGACGTACCTGGTCACGGCGTGGGCGAGCCGCCCCCAGGACGAGCACCGGCTGCTCTCGCAGGTGCTCGCCTGCCTCGTGGCCACCGACACGCTGCCCGCCGGGCTCCTCACCGGCACGCTCGCCGAACTCGGCCTGACCGTGAGCCTGGACACCGCCGGGGGCAAGCTCGACGCACCGTCTGCCTCCGATGTGTGGTCGGCGCTCGGCGGGGAGCTGAAGGCGTCCCTCGGGGTGGTGGTGCGCGCGCCGCTCGCCGGGGTGAGCACGCCCGTCGCGTCGCCGGTCACCGAAGGGCTCGTCGTGCGCTCCGCCGCCCGGAGCGAGGGCGGGGAAGCGGTGCCGGGACGTCGGCTGCGCTATACGGGGACGAGCGAGGCAGGCCCGGACGGCTTCGCGGGCCCGCGCGAGCGGCGGCCCGCCCCCGCCCGGCGAAGCCGAGGGGACCGCCAGCCGTGACCCACACCGCCGACCCCCGTGTCCTCGCCGCGCCCGGCCCCCCGTCTCGTCCCGCACCCGATGCCGTCTCCGCCGACGTCTCCGCCGACTTCTCCGTCGAGGGGGAGCACCTCTGGGCGCGGATCCGCCTGATCGAGGAGCGGGTGCGGCAGGCGGTGGCGGCCCGCCGCGCCGCCGACCCCGACCCCGACGACCCGTACCGGGGCCAGTACTTCACCCCCGAGGCGATCACCCGCATCCTGGACGATCCGGGTGGCCTCGACGTACCGGCCCACGAGCCCTGGCAGCCGCCTCCCGGGTCCGTTCTCGAAGGCCTCGCCGTGCGGTTCGGCCTGTCGCCGCTGGATCTGGACCTGCTGCTGATCGCGGTGGCGCCCGATCTCGACGCCCGGTTCGAACGGTTCTACGGCTATCTCAACGACGACCTGACACGCCGTCGGCCCACGGTCGGCCTCGCCCTTGAGCTGTGCGGGCTGGCCGGCGCGACAGCCGCCCGATTCCGGCTCGCCCCCGGGGCGCCGCTGGTCGAGGGAGGCCTGTTGGAGGTCACCGAGCCGGAACGGCCACCGCTCTCCCGCGTTCTCGCGGTCCCCGACCGGGTGTCCGGGCACCTCTTGGGGAACGCGCGGCCCGACGCCCGGCTCGCCGGGGTGCTCGGCGAGGCCGGTGAGGACCCGACCGCCGAGGCGGCAGAGGTCCACCGGGCCGCGGCCGCGGCAGCCACGGGCACCGGCCTCGTCCACCTGCGCAGCCGGGGCGGCGACGCCGAGGGCCTGGCCACCGCGGCCCTGCGCGCGGCCGGGCTGCGTCCGCTCGTCCTGGACGCGGCGGCGCTGGCCCGGCGCTCCGGCGATGTGCCGGAACTCGCCCGGATAGCCGCCCGGGAGGCCCGCCTGACCGGCGCGGGGGCCGTCCTCGGACCGGTGGAGGCGCTGCCCGCGGAACCCGCGGAACGGGCCCGTACGCTCGGGGCGTTGTGCGCGGCGCTGCGCGGAATCCCGCTGTTCACGCACGGCACCACCGGCTGGGACCCGGCGTGGGCGGCCGACGCCCCCGTCGTCCTGACCGTGGCGGCGCCGTCTCCCGGCCGGCAGGCCGAGCGCTGGCGGCACGCCCTCGACCGGGCCGCCGGTGACGGCTCGGCGACCGGCGACGCCGAGCTGCTCGCCAGGGCGGTCGCCGCACACCGCCTGGACTCCGGGCAGCTGCGCCGCGCCGCCGACGCGGCGGTCCGCACGGCCGCCCTCGCGGGCGGTCCGGTCCGCCCCGACGATCTGCAGAGCGCCGTACGCGCCCAGAACGGCGCGGGCCTCGACCGGCTCGCCCGCCGGGTGGAGCCGGGTGTCGGCTGGGACGACCTGGTTCTCCCGCCGCTCACCCACCGGCGGCTGCGCGAACTCGCGCTGCGCGCCCGCCACCGCGAGCAGGTGCTCGGGCAGTGGGGGATGCGGCCCGGCGGCGGACGGGGGCGTGGCGTGATCGCGCTGTTCGCGGGCGAGTCGGGCACCGGCAAGACCATGTCCGCCGAGGTCGTCGCCGCGGACCTGGGCATGGACCTGTACGTGGTGGACCTGTCCACGGTCGTCGACAAGTACGTCGGCGAGACCGAGAAGAACCTGGAGCGGATCTTCACCGAGGCGTCGGCGGTCAACGCGGTCCTGCTCTTCGACGAGGCCGACGCGATCTTCGGCAAGCGCTCAGAGGTGAAGGGCGCGCACGACCGGCACGCCAACATCGAGTCGGCGTATCTGCTCCAGCGCATGGAGTCGTTCGACGGGATCGCGGTGCTGACCACCAACCTCCGGGCCAACCTGGACGAGGCGTTCACGCGCCGCCTGGACGTGGTGGCGGACTTCCCGGTGCCCGACTCCGGTCAGCGCCTCGCCCTCTGGGACCGGTGCCTGGGCAACCGGCTGCCCAGGGCCGACGACCTGGACCTCGGCTTCTGCGCGGACCGCTTCGAGCTGGCCGGCGGTTCGATCCGGGCCTGCGCGGTGACCGCGGCGTACCTCGCGGCGGAGTCCGGCAGCCCGCTCACCATGCGGCAGGTGGTGACCGCCGTCGTGCAGGAGTACCGCAAGCTCGGACGGCTGGTCCTGGAGGGCGAGTTCGGCCCTTACATGGCGGAGGCCGGCGGAGCCTGAGGGACGGGGACCGGCGGCCCCGGGTCCCGTCCCGCCTCGGTGCGTTGCCCGAACGACTGTGCCCGCTGCCTCTGCGCCCCCATCCCTCCGGCTCCTCATCGGCGCGCTCCCGCCGCGCCCACGGCGGACCGCGCGGGCCGACGGTGCGTCCGGGCTGGTGGGCGGGGGCGCGAGGACGGCGGTGGGTGACGTCCGGACGGCCAGTGCGGGCAGTCCGGAAAGGCAGCGGTCTTGCCCCCGGCCAGGTCCGCGCGTCCCTGTCGCTGTGGCGGACCGGCGGCGAAGACTCGGCCTGGACACAGGTGACCCGTAAGGACGCGAAGGAGCGAGTATGCCGACGTACCTCACCCCGGGTGTGTACGTGGAGGAGGTGCAGTCCGGTGCCCGACCGATCGAAGGGGTCGGCACCGCCGTCGCCGCGTTCGTGGGGTTTGCCCGGAACGGGCCGTTCCACGCACCGACACTGGTCACCTCCTGGGACCAGTACACCCAGCTGTTCGGCGGTTTCACCGAGGGCACCTATCTGGCCCACGCGGTCTACGGGTACTTCGCCAACGGCGGCGGCGCCGCGTACGTGGTGCGGATCGGCGGCCCCGCCGAGGGAGCCCCCGCGGCCGACGGCGCCCAGCGCCCGGCGACCGGGGCCGCGCAGCCGGTGGAGCTCGGCGGCTTCCTGGTCGTGGCCCGGCCGGGCGTCACCGGGGTGTCGGTGGAGATCGCCGACGCGGACGGCGAGAACCCGCCGGAGGACCGCTTCAAGGTCCTGGTCCGCCAGGGCGACAAGGTCGTGGAGACGTACGAGGCCTCGACCCGGAAGAACGTCAAGGGGTACCTCGTCAACCAGGCGCGTGCCTCCAGCCTGATCGAGGTCACCGAGCAGCGCAACGCACCCCAGAGCCGGCCCGCCGGCCAGACCGTGGCCCTGCCCGACGCCCCGGCCGCACCCGCCGCGCCCGGCTCCGGCGAGGTGGCGCGCCTCGACGCGTCCGAGTACGTCGGCGACGTCGCGGACCGTACGGGGTTCGGCGGCCTGGAGACCATCGACGAGATCACCATGGTCGCGGTGCCGGACCTGATGAGCGCCCACCAGCGTGGCGACATCGACGCGGAGGGCGTGCGCACGGTGCAGCTCGCCGCGATCGCGCACTGCGAGCAGATGGGCGACCGGGTGGCCGTCCTGGACACCCCGCCGGGACTCACCGCCCAGCAGGTGCGCACCTGGCGCAACGACGAAGCCGGCTACGACTCCCGGTACGCCACCCTCTACTACCCGTGGGTGCGGGTCTTCGACCCGGCCGCCGGACGCAACACCACCGTCCCGCCCAGCGGTCACATCGCCGGGGTGTGGGCGCGCAGCGACGCCGAGCGCGGCGTGCACAAGGCGCCCGCCAACGAGGTGATCCGGGGCGCCGTGGACCTGGAGCTGCGGCTCAGCAAGGGCGAGCAGGACCTGCTGAACCCGATCGGCGTGAACTGCGTACGGGCCTTCTCCGGCCGGGGCGTCCGGGTGTGGGGCGCCCGCACCCTCTCCTCCGACCCGGCCTGGCGCTACCTGAACGTGCGCCGGCTGTTCAACTACCTTGAGGAATCAATCCTCCTGGGTACCCAGTGGGTGGTCTTCGAGCCGAACGACGACCGGCTGTGGTCGAGCATTCGGCGCAACGTCACCGCGTTCCTCACCGAGGAGTGGCGCAGGGGCGCGCTGTTCGGCCGCACCGCCGAAGAGGCGTTCTATGTGCGGTGCGACCGCGACAACAACCCGCAGGAGTCCATCGACCAGGGCCGGGTCATCTGTGAGATCGGTGTCTCGCCGGTCAAGCCCGCGGAGTTCGTGGTGTTCCGGCTGGCTCAGTTCTCCGACAGCACCAGCCTCATCGACGAGTGACCCGCGGGTCCACAAAGAAAGGTGACAGACAGTCATGGCAGAGGGCGATGCTCTTTCCACCCACGTCTTCGGCGTGCAGCTCGGCGGCTACCTGGTCGAGTCGATTCAGGAGATCAGCGGGCTGACCGTCGAGGAGGAAGTCGTCGAGATCCGCCAGGTCAGCGCGGAGGGCAAGCAGATCATCCGCAAGCAGCCGGGCGCCCGGCAGGCCGGCGAGGTCACGATCACCCGGGGACTCGACCAGAGCAGCGAGTTCACCACCTGGATCAAGGAGACCCTCAACAAAGGCGCCGTGGACACCGCGCGGCAGAACCTCACCATCGAGATCAAGGACTCCGAGGGCAGCACCGTCCGGCGCATCCAGCTGATGCAGGGCTGGGCCTCGAAGTGGGAGGGCCCGTCACTCAAGGCGGGCGAGTCCGCCGCTGCCACCGAGACGGTCACGATCGTCTTCGAGGAGATCGTCGTCGAATGAGGCGTCGTACCGTGTCCGCGGGCAGCCTGGAGGAGATCCTCCAGGCGACGGAACCCGCCCCGGCTCCGGAGCGGGCGGCGGCCACCCCCGCCGCCGCCCCGGCGGCCGGCGAGGAGCACCGGCTGCGCACCGAGTTCGAGTTCGAGCTCCCGCGCGGATACGTGGACGAGGCGGGCACGGTGCACCGCCACGGCTCGATGCGCCTGGCGACCGCCCGTGACGAGCTGCGGCCCCAGATCGACCTGCGGGTCAAGGAGAACCCGGCGTACCTGAGCGTGGTGCTGCTGAGCCAGGTGATCACCCGGCTCGGCGCGATCACCGATGTGCACGCCGGGGTGGTGGAGCGGATGTACGCCACCGATGTGGCGTTCCTCCAGGACTTCTACCGGCGCGTCAACAGCGAGGGGCACACGCGGGCGGCGGTCACCTGTCCGCACTGCGAGGGCGGCTTCGAGGTCGACCTCTCGGGTGGGCGCCTGGGGGAATCGTGACGTACGCCCTTCCCCGGCTCCGGGAGGAGATCGCGTACATCGCCTACCACTTCCACTGGCAACGCGAGGAGATCCTCGACCTGACGCACGGCGAACGCCAGCAGTGGGTATCCGAGATCGCCCGCATCAACACCCATGTGAACGAAGGCGGTTGAACGCATGGCATGGCGGGACAGGCTGCGCCGCCGGGCTGCCGGGCCGGACACCGCGGACCGCCCCCGGCGTACGGAGCGCGCCGGGGGCGGTCCTTCCGGCGACGGCCCGGCCCGGAGCACGTCCGGCGCCCCGGGTTCCTCGGTGCCCGGCGACTGGGACGGCGGCTGGCGCAGCACCGCACCGCCGGAGCTGACCGTGGCCCGCGCCCCGATCGGTGTCAGCGACGGCCTCGCCTTCCGTGCGGGCCTGGCGGCCTGGCAGAACCCGTCGTTCGACGCCGGCCTCGGCCACGCCCTGCTGCCCACCGCCCCGACCGGCCTGGTGCGCGGCGTCACTCCGCCCGCCGCGCCGCAGCCCACCCGCACCGGCAGGGGCCCGCTGCTGCTCAGGGCCCTGCGTCCGGCGGGGGCGGACACCCCGGACGGCGGCACATCGGCTCCCGGTGCTCCGACTGCCGTAGCACCGGGCGCCGGTGCTCCGAACGCCGGGAGCGCGGGTGGTGCGGCGCGGTTGCCGGCCGCCCGGACACCGCAGGTCTCGCGCCGGACGCGTCCGGGAGCGCGGCAGGCCGGTCCGGCGCCGTCCGCCGCGCCGGCATCCGCCGCACGGCACTCCCGTGGCGGCGAGGGCGGCAGGGGAACGGTGGGCGCGGGCCCCGGTCCGGAGCCGGCGGCCGCGGGGCCCCACCCCGGCGACAACACCGGTGTGGAGAAGGGACGTTCGGGGGAAACCTCTCGGACCCGTGGCATCACGTCCTCCGAGTCCCCCGCCACGCTCGGCCCATCACGTCCTCCTGTCCAACGGGCAGCGGAGCCGGGTGCGGCTCCGGTCGTGACCCCCACGGACACCGGCTCCGGCCGCGAGCCGGCCGCTCCGCACATTCCGCTGGTACGACGGGTGTCGGTGGTCCCGGGCACCGCCGCCGACAGCCCCGTGGCCCGGTCCGCCTCCGCTGGCCGTGCCGCGCGGGCACCGTCCGGCGCGTCCGAGCCGCACTCCGGCCGTGCGTCCCGTCCGTCGGCCGGTTCCGGGAGCCGTACGCCGTCCGGCCCTGCCCTCCAGCGCAGCGCGACGGGAACGACGGGGCCCCCGTCGGCCCGGGGAGACGGGCAGCGGGAGGCATCCCGCGTCCCTGGGACCGAGGTGTCCCGCGAGGCCGTGCGGCTCCGCCCGGTGGGCCCTCTGCCGATCGTCGCCCGCCGAACGGCCGGACCACCCGTGCGCCGACTTCCTGCCCTGCGGCCCGCCACCGTCCCGGCGCCCGGCAACGGCACCGGTCCCGAGGCACAGGGCCCCGACACCACCGCGACGGCACCGGCCGGGTCAGGGGCACGCCCGGCTGCGCCCGCGCAGCGCACCGTCAGCCGCGCGTCCCTCGGCGCCCCGCTGAGCGAACTGCCTTCCACTTCGTTGCCGTTGGCGGCGGATGCCACCGCCGTGCCCGCCGCGTCCAGCACCGGACCCGCGTCCAGCACCGGACCGGCGATCGGTCCGGCGCTTCCCGTCGTCCAACGCCGTTCCGAGGGCACGGCCGGTACCCCGGCCCCGAGCGCCGGCGGCTCGAAGGGCACGGCCCCCGTAGCGCCGGACGGCACCGCGGACCGGGCCGATGCCCCGGGCCGGACCCCCGGCCGTCGCTCCACGGCACGCGCGCGCGGCGGGCTGGGCGCGCCGTTGTCCGAGCTGCCGCCCAGCGCCGGCCCGGCGGCTTCCGCCGTGTCCGGTGCGCGTGCTTCCCGTACAGCGTCCGGCCCCGACATCCAGCGTGCTCCCGCACGTCAGGACCGGAGTTCCGGCGCGGCTCCTGCGCTGCCCGCGGCGGACCGGGCCCGGACGCGCCCCGAGGGCGCACCGCTTGTCTCACCCCCGGTCGCGCCCCCCGCGCAGGCAGGGGGCGGAGCGGACGCGCCGCTGCTGAGCGCGACTGACGTACAGCCCCGTCTTACCTCCAGCGCCGGAACTGGCGATGTCCAACGCAGCCTTGCCGACCGCTCCATTGGAAGCACCGCGTTGCCCGGTCCCACGGACCACGGAGACGGACCCGCCGGGCCCCTGGTCACACCGTCCCGGGCCGCCGCACCCCGCCACCCGACGGTGGAAGGCGCCACAGCCATCACCGACACCGGACGATCGACAGGCACCGGACGAGCGGCAGGCACCCCAGGCACCGTAAGTTCCGCAGGGGCCACGGCCGGCACAGCCCGCACAGCCAGTACGGCCAGCACAGCCCGCGCAGCCCGCGCAGGCATCATGGGCACCGCAGGCGCCCGGACCACCAGCGTCGGCGGCTCGCGCCCGTTCGCCGTGGCCCGCGTCGGAACGCACTCCGCTCCGACGGCACCACACACCGGCACCAGCACCGCCACCCTCTCGCTGCTCGCCGCACGCCCGCTCCGCCTGAACACCCGGGCCCCGGAAGGCGTGGCGGCGCCCGCCGCCCCCCGTTCCGGCGGCCGTCCCGTGGTGGCCGCACGCTGGCCCGGCACACCGGCTCCGCACCGGAGCGGCCCCGCACACCATTCACCGGGTCCGTCCTCAGCGGCCCCGGTGGCCCCGGCTGCGCCGCACCTCCAGCGGGCCGCCGCCGGGCATCCCGGCCCCGGACCGGTGGGGCGCGGCGTCGAAGGCACCGGCGCTCAGGGCTCCGTCCAGCGCGTCCCGGTCGTCAGACCCGCGCCGCCCCTCCGGGGGACGGCTGGGGAGACCGCACCGGGAAGTGCCGTCCCGGTGCGGCCCCTCCCGGTGACCGCGCCGCAGGCGCAGGCACTCGCGGGCCGCCCCCCGGTCACACCGACACCGGCACATGCGACACGAACCGTCCCCGTGGTCCGGCCACGGACCGTCCCGCGGGGCCCCGCAGCGGCGGTCGGCGGAACCGGCCGGGCAGCGCCCGCGGTTCAGCGAGAGGTCACCGGTGCCGGTGAAGGTGCCGGTGACGTCTCCGTATCCAAGGGCGGACCGGCCGCCACGGCGGAAACGGAGCAGCGGTCGGCCGCGGCGCCGGCCGCCCCCGGCAGGGGCGCGACCGGGCAGGCCGGGATTCCGCAGGGCACCGGGGCCGAACTGGACGAGCTGGCGCGCCGCCTGCTCGACCCCATGGCCCGGCTGCTGCGCACCGAACTGCGGCGCGGCCGGGACCGCACGGGCCGCCCCTACGACGGACGCCGCTGAGAGCACGGAACGGATGACGGACCAATGACAGACAGCATCTTCGCGACCAGCGTGTTCTTCCGGCTCGCGATCGCCGGGAACGACCTCGGCGCCTTCCACACCTGCTCCGGCATGGGCGCCGAGGTAGAGATGGAGAGCTATGCCGAGGGCGGCAACAACGGCTTCACCTGGCAACTGCCCGGACGCGTGACCTGGACGAACATCACGCTCACCAGGCCGGTCACCGCCGACACGGCGAAGATCGGCCGGTGGCTCGACGAGACGCTGCGCCGGGTGGAGCCCAAGGACGGCGAGATCGTGGCGCTGAAACCGGACTTGACCAGGATCATCAGCTGGCAGGTGTTCGGGATCGTCCCGGTCCGCTGGCAGGGGCCGTCCTTCGACCCCGCACGATCGGAGGCCGCCGTGGAGACCCTGGAGATCGCCCATCAAGGCTTGCGTCCTTCCTGACACACCCTCGCGAAGCCTCGGCAGGCCGGGTGGTCACCACCTGACCGGCCACACACCCCTGCATCCGCTGTCCACGGCCTCCGTATCCGCTGTCCACTCCCTCCGCCCACGCAACCCGCACCGGAAAGGAACTCCAGGCATGTCTCCAGCGGTGCGCTCCAGCCGGGCCAGAGCCCAGCTGACCCTGAAGGAGCCCCCGGCCTCGGTCGGCGCGAAGCCCGGCGGGACGGTCGCGCAGCTCGACCTCCAGTTCAACCCCTCCACTCTGGAGCTGCGCAAGACCACCGAGTGGCGGCGCTCCCCGTCGCGGATGGCCGGGCAGTCGGCGCTGCCCGAGTTCGTCGGCAGTGGCCCGCGCACGCTGAGCCTCGAAGTGTTCCTGGACGCCACCGCCACCCATGACAACTCCGTGGAGCAGGCGGTGGAGAAGCTGATGAAGGCGTGTGTGCCGACCCCGGCCAGCCTGGGCCGCAAGAAGCCGGCCAGCCCGTGGGTCCGGTTCGAGTGGGGCACCGCGCGGACGACGGCGTTCGACGGGGTGCTGTCCAGCCTGTCGGTGAGCTACACGCTGTTCGACGTGGACGGCAAGCCGCTGCGGGCCACCTGCTCGCTGTCCATCGAGGAGGCGAGCGTCGACCCGGCGGGCCAGAACCCGACGTCCGGCGCGCGCACCGCCCGCAGTACGCACACCGTCGTGGCGGGAGACAGCCTCGCGATGCTGGCCTGGCGGGAGTACGGCGACCCGACGGCCTGGCGGGTCATCGCGGAGGCGAACGGAATCGACGACCCGATGGCGCTCGCGCCCGGCACCGAACTCGTGGTGCCGGCGCTGCGGGACACGGGCAGTGAGGAGGAACGGTGAGCACAACCGAGGCCCAGGGCAGCCGGTCGTTCACGGCGGACCCCGTCGTGGAGACGCCCGCCGAACTCCCACAGGTCTGGGCGGCCCAGCTGGTGAGCTGTGTGGTGGACGAGAACGTTGGCCTGCCCGACGCGGCGGTTCTCACCTTCCGCGACCCCGATCACGAGTTCCTTCAGGCGACCGGCGTCACCATCGGCACCCCGCTGCGGGTCTCGGTGGTGACCGCATCCGGGCAGGCGCGCGAGCGGCTGTTCGACGGTGAGGTGACGGCTCTGGAGCTGGACCGGGACGCCACCGGCTCGTTCACCGTGGTGCGCGCGTACTCCAAGGCACACCGGCTCCAGCGCGGCCGGAAGGTGGTGGCGTACCGGAACATGACGGCGGCGGCGATCGTCCGCAAGGTGGCCGCCGGAGCCGGGCTGGCCTGCGGAACGGTGCAGGCCGCCCCGGTCACGTATCAGCAGCTCTCGCAGGCGAACGTGTCCGACTGGGACTTCCTGCAGTACCTGGCGGGCGAGAGCGGGGCCCAGGTGCGCGTCGACGACAAGGGGCTGCTCCAGTTCACCCGGCCGCAGAAGGCGTCCGGCGCGCCCGCGCCGTCGACCTCGGCCACGCGGAGCCCGATGGTCCTGGAGTACGGCCGCAACCTCCTCGCGCTGCGGGCCTCGCTGTCGGCCGCGGACAGTGCGGCGTCGGTGGAGGTGCGCGGCTGGGACGTCACCACGAAGCGGCCGCTGGTGGCCCGGAATCCGTCGGTGGTCAGTGAGACGGCGGTGCCGGGGCTGAGCCCGTCGGTGAGTGCCCGGTTCGGCACGGCCAAGGTGACCGTCACGGACACCCCGTACCGCACCCAGGCCGAGACGACGGCGGTAGCGGACGCGACGGCGGCCCAGGTCAGCGCGGGCTTCGGGGAACTGGAGGCGGTGGCCGAGGGCAACCCCCGGCTGCGGGCCGGCAAGCCCGTGGCGCTCGGCAACGTCGGGCAGGCGTTCTCGGGCCGCTACACGGCCACGGCGGTGCAGCACGTTCTGGAGCCGCACAACGGGTACCGGACGACGGTCTGGGTAGGCGCTGGCCCGGACCGCTCCCTGACAGGCCTGGTGACCGGCGGGCCGGACCGCGGTCCCCGGATGCCCGGTCTGGCGATCGGCGTGGTGACGGATGTGCGCGAGCCGGACGGCGCGGAACGCGGCGCTGTGCGGCTGAAGTTCCCCTGGCTGGACGAGAGTTACGTCACCGACTGGGTGCGCACCGTGCAGTGGGGCGGCGTCGGCGGGGGAGGGGTGGTGAGCGCGGAGGTCAACGACGAGGTGCTGGTCGGTTTCGAACAGGGCCTGCTGGACAGCCCGTACGTCATCGGCGGGCTCTACAACGGCGTGGACCAGCCGTCGCCCCATGACGTCCCGCTGATCGACAGGACCAGCGGAAAGGTCAACCGCCGTTCGGTGGTTTCGCGTTCGGGGCACCGGGTGGAGCTCCTGGACGCGAGGGCGCCGGGCCCGTCCGGGCTGCGGCTCCTGACCGGTGACGAGCGTCTCGAAGTACGCCTCGACGACCGGCGGAACCGGATCGAACTGACGGTGTACGCGGGGCGTGGCCGCCCCCTCACCTCCGTCGTGCTCGACAAGGACGGCATCACGCTGGACGCGAAGCTCGGCAACGTGAGTGTTCGGGGCAGACAGGTGGACATCGACGGAACGGACGAGGTGCGGATCGGCGGCCGTTCGGTGAAGCTCACCGGCGGTTCGGACGTCACCGTCGACGGCGGTCTGCTGGGCGTCCTCAAGGCCCGGCTCATCCGGATCAACTGAGAGCCCGCCCGTCCCACCCCCGGCCCCCGCCCACCGAACCCGCCCCCGACCCCGTGCCCCACGCGTCCCACCGACCGAATCCGCGACCGGCCCCCGGGCCCAGGACCTTCCGCAAGGAGTGCCGTATGCCAGCCGCAGCCCGTACCGGCGACCCCACCAGCCACGGCGGTGTGATCGCCGCCCCGCCGCCCGGCGCCGCCGCCGCGGTGATGCGCGTGCTGATCGGCGGCCGTCCCGCCGCCGTCGTGGGCAGCCTCCACACCTGCCCGATACCGCCGCACGCACTGCTGGGACCGGCCAACGTGATCCTGCCCGACCCGGCCGCGCTCGCCACGGGCGTCGTGCTGATCGGAGGGCTGCCGGCCGCACGGGCGGGCGACCGCACGGCGTGCTCAGGGAACATCGTGACCGGAGCCCAGAACGTGCGCATCGGGGGCATGTGATGAGCGAGCGGTTCATCGGGCGCGGCTGGGCGTTCCCGCTGCGGGTCGGGCCGACCGGCGGGATCGCCATGGTCGAACGGGCGCAGGAGATCGAGGAGGCGATCCGCCTCGTGCTCGGTACCGCGCCCGGCGAGCGCCCCATGCGCCCCGAGTTCGGCTGCGGCATCCACGACTACGTCTTCGCCCCGGGCAACGGCGCCACCGCCGGACGCATCGCGCAGCAGACGCGTGAGGCCCTTGAACGGTGGGAGCCGCGCATCGCGGTGGACGACGTGGTGGTCGCCTTCGACGCCGTCGAGGACGGCACCCTCTACATCGACGTGCACTACACCGTGCGTTCCACCAATGACCGGCGCAACCTGGTCTTCCCCTTCTACACGATCCCCTCGGAAGAGGAGACCGAGGAATTGGTCGCGGACTGATGGCTCTGGACTTCCCCAACCTTGACGACCGGCGGTTCCAGCAACTCGTCGACGAGGCGAAGCGGTACGTGCAGCAGCGCGCCCCGGAGTGGACCGACCACAACGTCTCCGACCCGGGCGTCACCCTGATCGAGACGTTCGCCTACCTCGTGGACCAGCTGCTGTACCGGCTGAACCGCGTCCCGGACAAGAACTACACCGCGTTCCTGGACCTGTTGGGCATCTGCCTGTTCCCGCCGGCGGCGGCCGGGGCCGAAGTCGACTTCTGGCTGTCGGCCCCGCAGCCCGAAACGGTGGCGCTCCCCGCGGGCACCGAGGTGACTACCGTGCGCGGCGAGACCGAGGAGGCCGTGGTCTTCACGACCACGGACGAACTCCGCATCATCCCGAGCGAGTTGACCCGTCTGGTGACCGCGCCCCGGACCGGTGAGCAGAGCGACCGGACCAGGACCCTCGCCGAGGGCCTCGACGTGCCCTGCTTCCAGGCGACACCGGAGCCCGGCGACGCGCTGCTCTTCGGCCTGCCGACGCCCGTGCCGCGCTGCGTGGTCGCGGTGCGCGTGGACAGCCGGGTGGAGGGCATCGGTGTGGACCCGCGCCAGCCCCCGCTGGTGTGGGAGGCGTGGGACGGCGGCGGCTGGCGGGAGTGCGAGACCGGCACGGACACCACCGGCGGACTGAACCGTCCCGGCGAGGTCATCGTCTACGTTCCGGCCGGACACACCGCGTCGGTGATCGGCGGCACCCGCGCCGGCTGGCTGCGCTGCCGCGTCACCGAGCCGGAGCCGGGCCAGCCGTTCTACTCGGAGTCCCCGACGGTGCGCGAGGCGGCGGTGTTCACCGTGGGCGGCACCATGTACGTCGAGCACGCCGAGACGGTGACCGACGTACCCCTCGGGACCTCGGAAGGGGTCGCGGGGCAGACGTTCCGGCTCGGCCGCCCGCCGGTCCTCCTCGACGGCGAACCCCCCGTGGTGGAGGTGTCCTCGGCCGAGGGATGGCACCGCTGGGAGGTGGTCGAGCACTTCGGCCGCTCCGGGCCCGCCGACCGGCACGTCCGCGTGGACGCCACCAGCGGTGAGTTCACCTTCCCCCCGGTGCTGCGCGAACAGGACGGCACGCTGCGCCAGTGCGGCGCCGTACCGCCCAAGGGCACGCAGATACGGGTGGCCCGCTACCGCACCGGCGGAGGCCCCGCGGGCAATGTCGCACGCGGAGTGATCTCCGTGCTGCGCAGCTCCGTGCCGTACGTGGCACGGGTCACCAACCGGGAGGCGGCGCGCGGTGGGGTCGCCGGCGAGACCGTCGCCAACGCCAAGCTCCGCGCGCCGGACGCGCTGCGGATGCAGGAGCGCGCGGTCACCGCGGAGGACTACGAGATCATCAGCCGCCGGGCGGCGCCCTCGGTGCGCCGGGTCCGCTGCCTGCCCGCGGGTGACGGTGCGGGCGCGGTGCGGGTCCTGGTGGTGCCGGACGCGGTGGCCGACGAGGGAGACCGGCTCCGCTTTGAGCAGCTGATCCCCTCGGACCAGGTGCTCCAGGCGATCACCGCGAGCCTCGACGAGCGACGGCTGATCGGGACCCGCCTCGTGGTGGAGCCGCCGGTCTACCAGGGCGTCACCGTCGTGGCCCGGCTCGCGGCGGCGCCGGGCGACACCGACCGGGTGCGTGACGCCGCGCTCGCCGCACTGTTCCGGCTCCTCAACCCGCTGCACGGCGGCCCGGACGGAACGGGGTGGCCGTTCGGGCGGCCGGTGCAGTACGGCGAGGTGTTCGGCGTGCTGCAACGCGCCACCGGCAACGCGCTCGTGGAGGAGATCCGGCTGTTCGCCGCAGACCCGACGACGGGCCGACGGAGCGCGCCGTCGGACCGCATCGACGTGGGCGCGGGCGCGCTGGTCTTCTCCTACCAGCACCAGGTGGTCGTCACCGCGATCGAACCGGAGGCACGGGGATGAGCCGCGCCGCCGTACCCGGCCTGCCCAGCAGGTACCCGATCGGGGAGCAACTGCCCGCCCTGTACGCCGACGACGACTTCGCGCAGCGGTTCACCGAGGGTCTCGACACCGTGCTCGCCCCGGTGTTCGCGACCCTCGACAACCTGCCCGCCTACTTCGACCCCCGGGTGACCCCGGCCGACTTCCTGGCCTGGCTGGCCTCCTGGGTGGGTGCGGGCGACGACCCGCGGTGGCCCGTGGAACTGCGCCGGGAGGCGGTCGTCCACGCGGTGGAGCTGCACCGCTGGCGCGGCACGAGGCGTGGTCTGGTCGAGGGGTTACGGCTCGGGCTCGGCGTCCATGCCGAGGTGACGGGGGACGGCGGTGCGGTGTGGTCGCGTACCTCCGGCGCCGACCTGCCGCCGCGGCCCCCCGCGGAGATCCTGGTCCGGGTGTGGCCGGGCCGCGAGGCCGCGGTGGACGCGGACCGGGTCAACGAGATCGTCCGGGCCATGTGCCCGGTGCACACCGTCTGCCGGGTGGAGGTCCTGCCCGGCCCACCCGCCGATGAAGGGAGGTGACGCCATGCGTGCGTGTCCCACGTGCGGGGCGTCCAACGGCTCAGCGGACGACTTCTGCGGCAACTGCGGTGCGTACCTGGGGTGGTCGGACACCACACCGGCCCCGGGCACACCCTCGCCCGCCTCGGCCCCACCCGAACCCACCCCGCGCGACACCACCGCGGCGCCCGCCTCAGCGCCCGCCGCGAACGAGCCCGCGTCCGTGGATCCTTCCCCCGGCGGCACACCCGCCGCGCCCCCCGCGCCCTCGCCGACTCCTGCCGAAACCGGGCCGGCGGCGCGGCCACCGCGGCCCCCGGCCACGCCCGCCCCCGAGGCGTCCGTACCGGACCCCGTGCTGCCCGTACTCCCCGCGAAGCCGGTGGCCAGGCGTCCCGTCGTGCGGTCCGAGGCGGTGCGGGAAGAGGCGGCGGGGGTGCCCTGCCCGGCCTGCGACACGCCCAATCTGCCGGACCGCCGGTTCTGCCGACGCTGCGCGGCTCCGCTGAACCCCACCGCGAAGCCCGCCCCGCTGCCGTGGTGGCGGACCGTGTGGCCGTTCCGCCGTCGCCGGGCGCGGGCGAGCTCGGGCCGGGTGGTACGGGGCCTGGTGATCCTGGCCGTGCTGGTGGCCCTGTGCGCGGGAGGCTTCCTGCTGCTGCCGGCCGGCCGCGCGCTGATCGAGGACACCCGGGACAAGATGGGCACGCCCAAGGCCGTGACCCCGGTCGCCATCGCCGCCAGCGCCGAGATCCCCCGGCACCCGGCGAAGAACACCACGGACGGCCTGAACAACCGCTACTGGGGCGCCCCCGGGCCGGAGGCCTCGGTGACGTACACCTTCAGCAAGCCGTTCCGGCTGGTCGACGTGCTCATCACCAACGGGGCGTCCAAGTCCCCGGAGGCCTACGCCCGTGAGGCACGCGCGCTCCGGATCGACCTGGAGGTGACGACGGAGGACGGCGAGAAGCACACGAAGCAGGTCACCCTCAGCGACAAACCGGGCTCGCAGCCGGTTCCCACCGGGATCAGCGACGTGAAGACGATTCGCCTGATCCTGCACTCGCCCACGGGCCTGACCAAGGGACGTCATCTGGCCCTGGCGGAGGTGGAGTTCTTCCAGCGGAGCTGACTCGCGGCCGACCGGCGGTCCGGCCCGGTCACAGGTGCTGGCCGCCGTCGATGACGATGCTGCTGCCGGTGCTGAGCCGCAGGGAGGTGACAGCACCGATCAGTGAACAGGCGACGTCGTCCGGGTCGGCGACCACCGGGAGAGGCGCGGACTCCGCCTGTGCCCGGAGGGTGGCTGGATCCCGGCCGGGTACGAAGTTCGTGTCGACGGCTGCCGGGGAGAGGCTGAAGACGCGTATGTGCGGGCCGAGCACGCGCGCGAGGGAGGCGGTCATGACGTCCAGGCCTGCCTTGGCGGCGCAGTAGGCGATGCAGCTGCCCAGCCCGGTGAAGGCCGATATCGAGGAGATGTTGGCGACGGCGGCGTCGCCGGAAGCGCGTAGCAGCGGCAGGAAGGCGCGGATCACCGAGAAGGTGCCGCGCACGTTCAGCGTCAGGACGCGGTCGAAGGCCTCGTCCGTGAGCGCCTCGAGGTCGGCGTGTGACACCTTCTCGGTGACGCCGGCGGAGTTGACGAGCACGTCCACCGCGCCATGGCGGCGGGCGGTTTCCTCTGCGGCTCTGCGGATGGCCGAGGAGTCGTCGAGGGGAATGCGCGCCGAGCTGTGTCCGGTGCCGGGCAGGGTGGCGATGAGTTCCTGTGCGCGGCTGCCGCCGGTGTTGTAGCCGACGACCACGGTGGCCCCGGCCTCGGCGAGGCGTCGCGCGCAGGCGGCCCCGATGCCGCTGCTTCCACCGGTGACCACGGCCACCTTGCCGTCGAGATCGAAGAATCCCAGTCCGCCCGACCGTATTTCAGCCATGAGTACGCCCTTGTCTTGGCTCATTCACGTGAGTTCTCAGCGAATGCGTCATCGTATCAATTCGATGCTTATCCATGGGGTGCGTTGGCTGCCCGCAGGTGCGAAGCGAAACGGAATACATTCATCCGGTCGAACGAATACGCCACGAAGGTGGCAAGGGTTTCATTCCGGCCATGTGTTCACCCATTCTCATTCACGCATGAGCAATGTTTATTGATGTTGAAAATGGGCTAGGATCACAGGATATTTCATACTGCAATCGTGCGTCCGGTCCCGCTGACGAATACGCGAATGTGAAGGGGGCTCCGTTCGAGGAGACCGCAGGCGAGTCGGATCGATCCGACGAGATCTCCGGCGTCTGTGGCTCCGAAGTCAGCCCTCGGCACAGCGATTGCCTCATCCCCTGGGAGTGTAGTGAGCCTGTCTTCCGCGCAGTCGTACCAATGGACCGGTCGGGTGCTGCAGTCGTTGCGCCGTAGCCTTCTCGAACATGACTTCCTCGAAATACTTCCGGCTCTGCTCTCGTCCGAGGCGGAGCCGGGCGCGCGGCACTCGGTGGCGGTCCTCGGCGACAGGGCGAGACCGAAGGTGACCGCGGAGAGCGACGGCCGGGTCTCGGTGGACGGGAAATGGGCGTACCAGTTACCCGTGAGTCACTCGGTGGAAAAGCAGATGGCTCTTGAGCACGCCGACCGGGTCTACTGCCTGACGCCGTGTCTGAGACTCCTCATGGACGGAGAGGAGGCGTCGGGCAAGCACCTCTACACGTTCTTCCAGGTGGTCGTCGAGTGGCGGGCCGCGGACGCGGACGAGGCACTCACCGTCACCGAGAGCATCCTCGGGAGCCTGGCCCGCCACATGAAGCCGATTCTCCCCGATGACGCGGGCACGGCAGTCACCCGTCTCCAGGGACTGCGAAGCGGTCCTTACCCCCGAGTCTCCTTCGCGGACGCGCTCAAGCTCGGCGGCCGCAAACCGGACGAGCCGCAGAACAGTGATCTGACCCGCGAGGAGGAGTGGACCCTCACCGACAGCTTCGACTCACCCTTCTGGATCCACCGGTACCCACTCGGTGTGCGTGACTCGCTCTATCAGCGAGGTGAGGACGGTCTTCAGGAGACCTACGACCTCATGCTGCCCGCGGGGTACGGCGAACTCGCCACCGGCGGACTGCGGCCGCGGGACAGGAGGGAGATCACCGAACAGTCCCGGCTGCTGGGTGGCGAGCCCAATCCGGTGTACGCCGACTGGAAGGAGCGTTCAGGGATCCAGACGGCCGGTTTCGGTCTCGGCTTCGAACGGCTCGTGCGGTACTGCGCCGGTGCCGACAGCGTCCTGGATCTCCTCGCGGCTCACGATTCCGGACCCAATCGACGCATCGGGGCACACGAGTAGGCCACCGAGTACCGACCGCCACCGCGCCGGTGAAGAGCCGGGCCGGGCGGGTCGGTCGTTACTGGCCCGAGTCGAGTGCGACGGCGGTCGTGTGCCCAGTCGCGACTCGGGACGGATGGGCCCACAGGCCCATGGCGGTGAGCAGCGGCAGGACGCCTTCACCGAACCAGTAGGCCTCCTCCAGATGAGGCTGACCCGAGAGGACGAACTCGTCGATGCCGAGCCGGTGGTACTCCACGATCCGGGCGGCCACCTCCTGATGGCTGCCCACCAGGGCGGTACCCGCGCCGCCTCGGACCAGGCCGATACCGGCCCACAGATTGGGCGCGACCTCCAGGGCATCGCTACGTCCGCCATGCAGCGCGGCCATGCGGCGCTGGCCTTCCGATTCGCTGCGGGCCAGACCCTCCTGGACCGAGCGGATCACCTCCGGGGTGAAACCGCCGAGCAGCCGCTGGGCCTCGGCCCACGCCTGCTCGGCGGTGTCCCTGGTGATCACGTGGAGCCGGATGCCGAAACGCACAGGGTCGCGCCCCGCCGGGGCGAGGGCCCGGACGCGGGACAGCTTCTCGGCCACCTGGGCGGGGGGTTCCCCGAAGGTCAGGTAGACATCGCTGTGGCGCGCGGCGACCTGGATGGCGGACGGTGAGGATCCTCCGAAGTAGACGGCCGGAACCGGATCGGGCAGCCGTCCGAGCCTGGCCGCCTCGACCCGCAGATGCGACCCGGTGAAGTCTACGGTCTCGCCCCTCCAGAGCCGACCGACGATTTCCAGGAACTCACCGCTCCTGACGTAACGGGCTTCCTTGTCGAGGAAGTCGCCATAGGCGCGCTGCTCGTGGCTCTCGCCGCCCGTCACCACGTTCAGGAGCAGCCGGCCCCCGGAGTGACGCTGAAACGTGGCGGCCATCTGGGCGGCAAGCGTAGGGGAGACGAATCCGGGCCGGAACGCGACCAGGAACTTGAGGCGCTCCGTCTCACGCGCCAGCATGGCCGTGGTCAGCCAGGCGTCCTCACACCAGGCGCCGGTCGGAGTGAGTGCCCCCTCGAAGCCCAACAGCTCCGCTGCGGAGCAGACTTGCGTGAGGTACTTGATGGTGGCAGGCCGCTGCTCCTCAGCTGTGGCCCCGGCAGGCAGGTCATGGCCACCGCCAACGACATGGCGACTGTCACCGTAGGTGGGCAGGAACCAGTGGAAGGTCAGGCTCACTCGGGTCTCCAGTTCTTCTCGGTGGGTCACGCGAGTCCGTGGCTGGTGGCGCCGGCCAAGGGGCGGGGGCGTCTTTCGCAGGCTCCTTGAGAACCGTCGAAGGCCAGGTCGGCGATGCGGACTGAGGGAACCGTTCCCCTTTCGAGTCCGGGATCACTGCTGTTCACGCCGTCGGCTCCGATCCCATTCCCGTGACGTCGGCGCATACATTACGCGCCTGCGATGAGGAGCTGATGAGGAAGGGGCATTCCCATGGAATTCGGGTCGTTCATTCTGCGTGCAGTGGAGGTGATCGTGATTCGCGCACAGGCATGGATTATCTGGATCGCGGCGTCGACAATGGATGTGGGAAGTGCCGTTGCGTTGTCATTGAGCCCTGCGAACCCAAAGGCTGTCAGAATGGAGTCCATGTGGGTAGAGGGCGTCACCGGCCGCCTATCGGTGTGATCGCGGGCAAGGCTCCGTGCTCAGGATATCGAGGACCTGACGGAGATGACCACCGGCCTGCTCGACGAAGGCGACTTCGGCCCCACCCTTCAACGACTCGACGACCAGTGACCGAACAGGCCCCGTTCCGGAAGATGAGTCAGGCTTTGCCGAGCCGTTCGGCCGGCCCGTCGGCGTACAGGTCGAACCGGTCCGAGACGGTGGGCGGGTCGCCGACGGGCCGGGCGACGAATGCGCAGCCCCAAATCCTGTGCACCGCGCAGGTAGACCGCTGGGTCCGGCTTGCAGGTCCGGACGTCCTCGGCGGACGGGGCTTGGTGCCAGCGCAGTCCGGCGTGGGCGTTGAGTCCCAGCAGGGCTGTCCGGCTCGCGTTGGAGAGCCCGATCAGCGGGTACCGTTCGGCGAGCAGGGACAGTGCCGCCACGGAGTCGGGCCAGGGCGGGATCCTGGTGCCTGACAGGGCCAGCGCCGTTATGGCAGCCGGGTCACGGATGGAATCCGGTCAAGGAACCCTTGGCCGCTCGCCCTGCCGGGCGGGTGACCTCACGTGTGCGCCGGAGCACACGGCCCCGAACGCGCCGACAGCCGCGACGCGCACGCGCTCACCGAGCCGGCCGAGCACCGGACGGCCGTTTCCGTTCGGCGGTGGGTGTGCCGCTCCTCGGCGCGGGTACTCGGGACGGAGTCCGGAGACCGGATGTCCGATGACAGGAGGATGGCGATGGCGGTGCCGAAGACGAGCGTGCTGGTGCTGGACTGCGCGGAGCCGGAGGAACTGGCCGATTTCTACGCCGCGTTGCTCAACGCGGAAGTTCGTGTCGGCAACGAGCTCGATATCGTCGAGATCGTGGGCCACAGCGGGGTGCATCTGGCGGTCCGCAGGGACCACGGTTACGCGCCGCCCAGCTGGCCGCGGCCCGATGATTCCCAGCAGGCCCATCTGCGGATCCTGGTGGCACGCGAGGACATCGACGAGGCGGAGCGCGAGGCGGTCGGGCTCGGTGCGCGTCCGCTGGACACGAAGAACAACGGGGGCGCCCGTGACACGCGCCTCTATTCCGATCCCGCCGGACATTCCTTCACCCTGGCCACGCACGACCAGTGAGAGTCACGCCCGCGTGAATGCGTCCGGCTGCCGTGCCGTGCGGGACGTAGCCCTGCGAACCCCGCGAGGAGACGACCCCACGGCCAACCGGCGGCGTTCGCGAACGTATGAATCCACCCACCTGCGAAGGAGCCCTCATGTCCTCCTCGATCGTCGAGACCGTCGATATCAAGGCCCCGGTGTCCATCAGCTGGGCGCTGTGGAGCGATGTGGCCCGGTGGCCCAGGTTCCTGAGCCATGTCCAGCGCGTCGACCCGCTGGACGAGCGTCGCTTCGCCTGGCAGCTCGCCCTGCCCGGTGTCGACAAGGTCTTCGTCGCCGAACTCACCGAAGTCGTGGCGGAGGACCGGATCGCCTGGAAGACGACGGAGGGCGTCCACCACGCCGGCGTCGTCACCTTCCACCGGCTGGACGACGAGTCGAGCCGGCTGACTCTGCAGATCGAATACGACCCCCAGGGCTTCGTGGAGCACTTGGGAGCCCTCACCAACCTTGACTCGGTCCTGGCCAATTACGACCTCGGCGAGTTCCAGAAACTGGCCGAGCGGACTGCGGCGGGCGACTTCTGAGCATCGGGGTGCCGTCATCGCCACCGGCACCACCGCGTCGTCGTCCGAGGCGCGTACCGAGGTCCTGGGGAGGGGCGGACCTGTGCCGTACGCAGCCGGGCCCGGGGACACGTACCGGCCGTGACCGGCCTGTACGCTGCGAGCATGCAGCCGTCCGCCCCCTCCTCCCCGTCAGATTCCGAGCGGTCGGGCCCGGTCGCGGACCCCGCCCGGCGCGGACTCCTCACGGAGCGCATCGCCCGCCAGCTGGAACACGACATCAGGTCCGGAGAGATCGCCGTCGGGACGAAGCTCCCCTCTGAGCGCGAGCTCGCCGCCCAGTTCGGCTCCAGCAGGAACGTCGTGCGCGAGGTGCTGCGACGGCTGGAGGCCCAGCACCTGATCGAAGTCGCCCCGGGGCGGGGTTCCTTCGTCCGGGAACAGTCCTCCGGGCAGGCCAGGGGGTACGACGCGCTGTACCGGGCGGGCCGCCCCACCGTGCGGCAGCTCATCGAGGCGCGGATCCCGCTGGAGGTCGAGATGGTCCGGCTGGCGGCCCAGCGGGCGACGGACGAGGACATCGCCGTCATGCGGTCCGCGCGGGACGCCCTGGAGGCGGCGACCGACGTGGTCGTCAAGGCCCAGGCCGACATGGACTTCCACGACGCCATCGCGGTGGCGAGCAAGAACCCGGTCCTGCGGATCATGCTGTCCTCGATCAGCGGGATGATGTTCGAGATGATGCTCCGCTCGAACTCCGATCCGTCGATCGGTGAGGCCGGTGTGCCGCACCACCCGGAGATCTTCGAGGCGGTCGAGGCGCGGGACGTGGACCTCGCCTGCGCGCGGATGCGGGAGCACCTGCTGCTGGGGCTGCGTACCTACGGGGCGGATCTCGATCTGCAGGTCGACACCATGGCACGCAACCACATCGAGACCCTGCTCGGCCAGGCCGAGGGGCGCCGGGGCAGGAACCGGACGGGCGAATAGTCCGGCGACAGGCCCGGCGGCCCTTCCCCGCGCCGGACCCTCCTTCACCGAGCCCCCTTCCGGGGGCTGTCCTCCGTCAGGGGCTGGTCGACATGCCTCTTCTGCTGTTACGGTCCCGTCTGAACCAACTGGTCCTACCAGTTGGACCAGATAGGCCCGGGGTGGTGCGGTCCGGGACGCGACGCGCACCGCCACGGCACCAGCAGACTCCGCACGACACCGCAGAGAGACGAGGACAAGGATGTCCACGAGCAGCCAGCTCCTGAGCCGGCGCGCCTTCGGGAGGCTGGCGGCAGGGGTCGCGGGAGCCGCCGGGGCAGGGGCGCTGAGCGCCTGTTCGGCCGGGGGCGGGAAGCCCTCGGCCGGCACCCCGCTGCGGATCATGGCGATCAACCACGTGTGGTCCCAGGCGATCCGGCGCCGCACCAAGGAGTTCGAGGAGCGGATCGGGCGCCGGGTCTCGATGACCCTGCTCACCGCCGACCAGCTTTCGAGCAGCTACAACGTCAAGCTGAACGCCTCCGGCACCGACGTGGACGTGATGATGGTCCGCGCGCTCCAGGAGCAGCTGGTCTTCGGCCACAACGGCTGGCTCGCCGACCTCAGCGACCGGGTCACGGACGACACGGAGTTCGACTGGGCGGACTTCCAGAAGGCCCCGCGCGAGGCGTCCGTGACCGCCGGCAGGGTGCTGAGCGTCCCGGTGGTGACGGAACGCCCGGCGCTCTACTACCGCAAGGACCTGGTCGAGGACCTCGGCGGACCGCCGCGCACCCTCGACGCGCTGATGGACGCCGCACAGGAACTCACCCGCCGCAAGCAGGGCTTCTACGGCTACGTCGGCCGGGGCCAGCGCAGCGGCGCCGTGTCCCAGTGGTCGAGCTTCCTCTACTCGCACGGCGGCGACTTCGTCGTGGACGGGAAGTCAGGCATCGGCACTCCCGAGGCCCTGGCCGCGTACGAGTACTACGGCAGCCTGCTGGCCAAGGCCGGGCCGCCCGGGGCGACCAACATGAGCCTTGAGCAGGCGATGCCGATCTTCGCGCAGGGCAAGGCGGCCTTCTGCATCGACGCCGACGCGATCTACAGCAGCTTCCTCGACCCCAAGGTGTCCAGGGTCCGCGACAGCGTCGGCTTCGCACCGTTCCCGGCCGGGCCGGCCGGCGCCAGGCCGCACAACATCCCGTCCTGGAGCCTCGGCATCAACACGTACTCCCTGCTCCGCGACGACGCCTGGGAGTTCATCAGGTGGGCCGCGGGTCCCGAGATGTCGGCCGCCCTCCAGTCGGACGGCATACCCGGCGCCCGCTCCTCGGCCTGGTCCGACCCCAGGACGCTGGCCTCCTTCCCGCCGGACCTCGCCGAGGCCATGCGGATCAACGCCGAGCGCGGCCGCGGCTACGACCGGCCCCGGGTCCTCCAGGTCGGCCGGGCCCGCGACATCGTCGGCCGCCCACTGGTCGCGGGCATCCTCGGCGAGTCCGTACCCCCTGTCGTGCGCGACGCCGACGCGGAGTTCGCCGAGTTCCTCGTACGCGACAACCGCCACAAGGAGTCCTGATGTCCACCACCGAGGTCTCCACGGCCCGCACCGCCGCGCGCCCGCCGGAAGCGAAGCCGCCCCGCGTACGCCGGCCGCGCACCTTCGAGCAGGCCAACCGGCGGCTGAAGTGGACGATGCTCGCTCCCGCGCTGCTCTTCGTGGGCCTGATGATCGTCTTCCCGCTGGCCTTCACGCTCGACCTCAGCCTCACCGACGCCTTCGGCGCCGTGAACGCCGACAAGGCCCACATCGGCCTGCGCAACTTCACCGACGCGCTGGGCGACACCCGCAGGTTCTGGCCCGCCGCCCGCCGCACCCTGGTCTTCACCGTCGGTGCGGTGGTACTGGAGACGGTGCTCGGGCTCGCCCTCGCGATGCTGATGCGCAAGCCGTTCCGCGGGATGCGCTGGGTGCGCACCGTCCTGATCGTCCCGCTGCTCGCCACACCGGTCGCGATCGGCATCCTGTGGCTGCTGATCCTCGACCCCACCAACGGCATAGCCAACCACCTGCTCGCCGCCGTCGGCCTGCCCCGGCAGGAGTTCCTCGGCTCGGTCAGCCAGTCGCTGCCCACACTGATGCTCATCGACGTGTGGCAGTGGACACCCATGATGACGCTGCTGCTGCTCGCCGGGCTGACCACACTGCCCGAGGAACCCGAGGAAGCCGCCCTGGTCGACGGGGCGAACAGCTGGCAGCGGTTCCGGCACGTCATCCTGCCGATGCTCGGGCCGACGCTCGCCACCGCACTGGTGCTGCGCGCCGTCGACGCGCTGAAGACCTTCGACATCCTCTACGCCACCAAGGGCGCCGGCGGCGGTTCGGACTTCGAGGTGGAAACCCTCAACGTCTACGCCTACGGGCTCACCTTCGACTACCAGGAGTACGGGCTGGCCGCCGCCGTCCTGGTCCTGTTCACGCTCTTCATCATCGGCGTCGTGGTGCTGCTGCGCCGCCGTGGCGGAAGGAAGAACACATGAGTGCCACCGTCTCCCGTGCCGCCCGTCCGCAGGCCGCCCCGCACCCCGCGCCGCGGGCCCGCGGGCGCCGGACCGGGGCCTGGCTGCGCGGCACCGCCATCACGATCGTGACGCTCGTCTTCGCGCTGCCGCTCGTGTGGATGTTCGCCGCGGCCTTCAAGACCAACGTGCAGGTCACCGATCCGTCGGTGGGCCTGTGGTTCAGGCCCACCCTGGACAACTTCCGCAGCATCGTCGAGGCCGGGCAGATCGTGCGCTCGATGGGCAACTCGCTGCTGGTCGGGGTGGTGTCGACGGTACTCTCCGCCGTCATCGCCGTACCGGCGGCCTGGGCGGTGGGCCGGTTCAACATGCACCGCACCGGCTCCCTGATCCTCGTCGCGCGCATCGTCCCGGCGATCTCGCTGCTCGTCCCCTGGTACTACCTGTTCGCGCGGATGGGCCTCGTCGGCTCCTACACCGTCCTGGTGCTCAGCCACATGTTCGTCTCCGTCCCGCTGATCATGTGGATCATGATCAGCTTCTTCGCGGGGCTGCCGGTCGAACTGGAGGAGGCCGCCCGCACCGACGGGCTGAGCGCGTTCGGCGCCTTCTGGCGCATCTCGCTGCCGCTGGCGGCGCCGGGCACCGCGACCGCCTCCCTGCTGGCCTTCGTCTTCAGCTGGAACAACTTCATGTTCGCGCTGGTCTTCGCCGACGACCGCACCCAGACCGTGCCGGTCACCCTGTTCAACTTCATCTCCTACGCGAGCACCGACTGGGGCGGACTGATGGCAGCCGCCACCCTCATCACCGTGCCCGTCGTACTGGCCGCCGTCCTCGGACAGAAATACCTGGTCGCCGGGCTGACCTCCGGCGCCACCAAGGGCTGAGGAGCCCCCGCCCAGCGGCAGCCGGAGCACAGCTTCCGCACCGGCCCAGGGCTGACCCCCACACCCCCGACACCCGGAAAGAGAACACACGCATGAAGATCGTCGACGCGAAGGTCGTCGTCACCAGCCCCGGCCGTAATTTCGTCACCCTGAAACTGACGACCGACGAGGGCCTCACCGGCCTCGGCGACGCCACCCTGAACGGCAGGGAACTCGCCGTCGTCAGCTACCTCACCGACCATGTCGCGCCGCTGCTCATCGGTCTCGACCCGCACCGGATCGAGGACACCTGGCAGTCGCTGTACCGGGGCGCTTACTGGCGGCGCGGCCCGGTGACCATGGCCGCCATCGCCGCCGTCGATGTCGCGCTGTGGGACATCAAGGCCAAGGCCGCGGGCCTCCCGCTCTACCAGCTCCTGGGCGGCGCCAGCCGCGAACGCGTCCGCACCTACGGCCACGCCAACGGCCGCGACCTGCCCGAACTCCTCGACTCCGTGCGGGCCAGGCTCGCCGAGGGCTACCCCGCCGTACGCATCCAGTCCGGCATCCCCGGTCTCAAGGCCGTCTACGGGGTGTCCGACACCGACGACGCGGGCGCACCGGTCCTCCACCAGCAGGCACGCCCCCTGGTGGAGGACTGGGACACCGAGGCCTACCTGCGCCACACGCCGGCCGTCTTCGAGGCGGTCCGCGCCGAGTTCGGCGCCGAACTGCCGCTCCTGCACGACGCCCACCACCGGCTCACCCCGATCCAGGCCGCCCGGCTCGGCAAGGACCTGGAGCCCTACCGGCCCTTCTGGCTGGAGGACTGCACCCCCGCCGAGAACCAGGAGGCACTGCGCCTGGTGCGCCGCAACACCACCACGCCGCTGGCCGTCGGCGAGGTCTTCAACACGGTGTACGACTACCAGGCACTGATCACCGAGCAGCTGATCGACTACGTGCGGTCCGCGGTCACCCACTTCGGTGGGGTCACCCCGCTGCGCAAGCTCTTCGACTTCGCCGCCCAGTACCAGATCAAGAGCGCCGTGCACGGACCGGAGGACATCTCCCCGGTCGGGATGGCCGCCGCCGTCCACCTCGACCTCGCCGTCCACAACTTCGGCATCCAGGAGTACTCGGGCCACACCCCCCTCACCGGGGAGGTGTTCCGGCACTCCTACACGTTCACGGACGGCCACCTGCACCCGGGCGAGGCGCCCGGGATCGGGGTGGAGCTGGACGAGGAGCTGGCGGCGGCCCATCCGTACGACCCGGCGTACCTGCCGGTCAACCGCCTCCACGACGGGACCGTCCACGACTGGTGAGCCCCTGCCGTGCGTACCGCGTCGGAGCATGTGGTCCCGCCGCGCTCCCCGGGCCTGCACAATTCGGAGTGTGATCGAAAACGACCCGTACCTGTGGCTGGAAGACGTCGAGGGTGAGGCCGCGCTCGCGTGGGTGGCCGAACGGAACGCCGAGACGGCGGCCGCGCTGGCCGCCGACGCGGGGTTCGCCCCCCTGAAGGAGCGACTGCGGGAGGTGCTGGACGCCTCGGACCGTATCCCCTACACCGTCCGCCGCGGCGCGTTCCTCTACAACTTCTGGCGGGACGCCGGGCATGTGCGGGGGGTGTGGCGGCGGACGACGTTCGAGCAGTACCGCAAGGACGCTCCCGAGTGGGAGGTCATCCTCGACATCGACGCGCTCGCCGCCGCGGAAGGCGAGAAGTGGGTGTGGGCCGGCGCGCGGGTGCGCCGGCCCGAGTACGACCGGGCACTGGTGCGCCTGTCGCGCGACGGCGGCGACGCCGTTGTGGTCCGCGAGTTCGACCTCGCCACCCGGACCTTCGTCGAGGGCGGCTTCGAGGTGGCGGAGGCGAAGACGCGGATCGGGTGGATCGACGCCGACACCGTCTTCGTCGGCACCGACTTCGGGCCGGGCTCGCTGACCGGTTCCGGCTATCCGCGGACCGTCCGCAGGTGGCGGCGCGGCACGCCGCCGGAGGAGGCCACCCCGGTGTTCGAGGGCCGTACGGAGGACGTGTCGGCCGGGGCCTGGCACGACAGCACACCTGGCTTCGAACGGGACTTCGTCTTCCGGTCGCTGGACTTCCACCACAGCGAGACGCACCTCCTGACCCCCGACGGTTCCCTCGTCAGGATCGACGTTCCGGACGACGTCGACGCCTACGCCCATCGCGAGCACCTGATCGTGGGCCTGAAGTCCGCATGGCTCGGGCACCGGGCGGGTTCCCTGCTGGCGTTCGGCTTCGACGCCTTCCTGGCGGGCGACCGCACCGCGCAGGCCCTGTTCACCCCGGACGAGCGGACAGCCCTGGCCGGGCACTCCTGGACCCGCCACCACTTGATCCTGGAGACGATGCGCGACGTCAGCACCCGCATCGAGGTGCTCACCCCCGCCCCCGGCGGTGGGTGGGACCGCGGACCGCTCGCGGACGTTCCGGCGCTGTCCGCCGTCAGCGTCGTCGACACGGACCCGGACATCTCCGACGAGTACGTCCTGGACGTGTCGGGGTTCCTGCAGCCGTCCACCCTGTACCACGGGGAGATCGGGGCCGGCTCGGAGATCCTCAAGCAGGCCCCGGCCCGCTTCGACACCGCAGGCCTGGCGGCCGAGCAGTTCTTCGCCACCTCCGACGACGGCACACGGGTGCCGTACTTCGTGATCGGCCCCGCCCGATCCGCCGCCGGCTCGGCCCCCGGCCCCGCCCTGCTCTACGGCTACGGCGGTTTCGAGGTCTCCCTGACCCCCTTCTACGGCGCGCTGACGGGCCGGGCATGGCTGGAACGCGGCGGCACCTACGTGATCGCGAACATCCGGGGCGGCGGCGAGTACGGACCGGACTGGCACCGGGCCGCCCTCGGCGCGGACCGGCCGCGAGCCTTCGAGGACTTCGCGGCCGTCGCCGCGGACCTCGTCGCGCGGGGCATCACCACCCCGGCCATGCTGGGCGCCGCGGGGGGCAGCAACGGCGGACTGCTCATGGGCGCGATGCTCACCCGCTGTCCGCAGCTGTTCGGCGCGATCGTTGCTCAGGTGCCCCTGCTGGACATGCTCCGCTTCCACGAGCTGCTCGCCGGCGCGTCATGGACCGCCGAGTACGGCAACCCGGACAACGAGTCCGACCGCCCCCACCTCCGCGCGCTCTCGCCGTACCACCAGCTCACCGCGGACCGGGCCTACCCGCCGGTGCTCCTGACGACCTCCACCCGTGACGACCGGGTCCACCCCGGCCACGCCCGCAAGGCGGCGGCACGGCTGCGTGAACTCGGCCACCCGGTGCTGCTCCACGAGAACACCGGTGGCGGCCATGCGGGCGCCGGCGACAACGAGCAGGCCGCCCACAACAGCGCCCTGATGCACACCTTCCTGTGGCAGCACCTCACTCCGCCGGTTCCGCCGGCCGTCGGCTGACCGCGCGGGCGTCCGCGGGCACTCCCGCGGACGCCGCCCGGTCGGTGACTGCGCGCGGATCGACGCACCCGAATACCGCATCCGGGTCGCGAACATCAGCGTTTCGGCAGTGGTGCTGATGACCATTCATATTCTGTGCTCGTGGAACCGAGCGAACGTCGTTGCGGTGGGCGCAGGCCGTCCGAGGAAAGACGTGTGAGCAGAGGAGTGTGAAGAGTTGTTCGATCAGTGCTTTGCGTTTCCGGACGAATTGCGAGTGGCGGCGCCCGCTCACCCGGCACGTGTGGGAATCATCGGTGGTGGCCTGGCCGGGCTGGTCTCGGCCTATGAACTCCAGCGGCGCGGGGTGGACGCCGTGGTCTACGAGCGAGCCGAGCGCCCTGGGGGACGGGTGCGCACGCATCGGTTCTGGGACGGCACCCACGCAGAGGTGGGTGCGATGCGCATTCCCGGAAACCATGAATGCGTGCTGCACTACGTTCGGGAGTTCGGGCTGCGGACTCGCCCCTTCATCAATCTGAATCCTGATGGGTACTACCATCTGCGCGGCCGAAGGGTTCGATTAAGCCAAGTGCGCCAGTTGTATCCGGCCTACGGTCTCCGTGTCACCGAACGGGACGACCCGAGGAAGTGGCTGGACCGTGTACTGCGTACGGCGTGGGACGCGCTCAGTCCCGCACAGCAAATGAGTGTTCTGGAGGGCGACTGGCAGGACGCGGCTCTGGACGAGTTGATGTCGACCTCCTTGTGGCAGTTCGCACGGCGGCAGTTCTCCGAGGATGTCTGGGACCTGCTCGGGCACGCCAGCGGCCTGGTGCACTACGAGCAGGCCTCGCTCCTCGAGGTGCTCGTCGACTACTTCGGCCTCTTCCATGCCGCGCCCCTCGAAATCGTCGGCGGGATGGACACGCTGGTCAGTGAGTTCGTACGGCGTCTGAGGCCGGGAACGCTCCGCCTCTCCGCGCGCGTCGACACGGTGGATCTGTTCTCGGACGGTGCACGGATCAGCGGTCAGTGCGTGGGGCGGCCCCTCGACGAGACACACGACGCGGTGCTGGCCTGCGTCCCGCTGCCCGCGCTCGACCAGATCGTCATCACCCCGGCACTGCCCCATCGGCAAGCACAGGCCGTGCGCGGTCTCACCTATGCGAGCAGCACCAAGACTCTCGTGCACCTGCGTCGCAGAACGTGGGAACTCGACGACGGCATCTACGGCGGCGGGAGTTTCACCGACCTTCCTGTCCAGCAGTGCTGGTACCCCTCGGACAACGCCCGCGCCGTCCCCGGTGCGGGCATGTCTTCGACGCGGCGGCTGACGGCCAGGAACGCCGACCTTTCGCACGAGCCGGGGGTACTCACGGGCGCCTACCTCTGGGGCCCGCATGCTCGGCGGTTCACCGCACTGCCACCCGCGGACCGCGACAGGGTCGTGATGCGGAGCCTGGAGCAACTGCATCCGGGCATCTGCGACGACATCGACGACCTCGTGCACTGGGACTGGGACAGCCGGCCCGGAATGAGCGGAGGGTCCTTCGCCTACCTGGCGCCGGGCGAGCACACGAGATACCTCGACGGCCTCGCGGCGCCGCACCCGGCGGGCGATCCCCGCCTCTTCTTCGCGGGTGAGCACCTCTCGGCCGCCCACGCGTGGATGCAAGGTGCCGCCCAGTCGGCACTCCGCACGGTCGGCCACCTGCTCAGTCGTCTGTCCGCGACCGCGGAAGTAGGCAAGCAGCGCGGGGAGCGCGAAACGGAAGACTTCATCAGGGAAGGAGCGGTGTCATGAGCGCGCAGGACATGGAGAACGTCCGTGCTCGTATCCCCTTGCGCATGTCGGACCTGCACGAAGCGTTTCTCACCCCGCACGGCACGCGCGAACGCATCGGCCTGGAAGTCGAGGCAGGGGTGCTGGGCGAGGCGACCGGTCTCGCCGCCCCCTACGCCGGACCACACGGTATGGCGGCCCTCCTGCACCAGGTACTGGGGGAGTGGGGCGGCGCACCCCAGTGGGCCGGAGACGTCCTGACGGGAGTGCACCTCCCGGACGGGACGAAGCTGACGCTCGAACACGGCGGCCAGTTGGAATACTCCTCCCCTCCCGCGGACGACCTGGTCACTCTGGTGACGGCCATGCAGGGCACCATGGAAGCCCTGGCCGCCGTGGCTCAGCGACACGGGCTGGCCATCGTTCCCGGGGGGAACCTCCCCTTCAACCGAGTCGACACCGCGACCTGGGTTCCCACGGTGCGCGGTGGAGTCATGCGAACGTACTTCGCCGGCCTCGGCCCCCAAGGGCAGGGGGCACCGCACATCATGAAGCTGTCGACCTCGACCCAGACCACGCTGGATCACGTCTCCGAGGAAGACCTGGCCTCGAAGCTGCGCGTTCAAGTCGCCGCCTCGCCTGTTGTCGCGGCGCTGCTCGTCAACTCGCCGCTGTATGCCGGCCGCCTCGACGGTGTTCTCTCCCACCGTTGCCGCGACTGGCTCCGCATGGACCCCCGGCGATGCGGTTCCCCGCGCCCCGCACTGCGGGCCCCGCTCACGGCGGAGGCTCTCACCGACTGGGCGCTGGGCATGCCCATGATCTACCGCCATGGTCCCGGCGGCTACTGCCTTGCCGGAGCGCGGACATTCGCAGACCATGTTCGTCACGGTTTCGACGACGGCACCGCTCCCCATTGGGAGGACTGGCTCTCTCACCTCGACCAGATCTACACCACGGTCCGGGTGCGCCGGACTCTGGAGACCCGTGCTCCGGACGGCCCCCCGTACCCGCACATTCCCGCAGTGCCGGCCCTGTGGACCGGACTGACCTATCACGCACCCAGCCGCGCGGCCGCCTGGGAGCTCCTGCGGCATTACACGCCCCAGGAGAGCGACGCGGCGCAGCGAGCCCTGCCCACGGACGGGCTGGCCACGCTCCTGGGCAAGGACAGCGTTCGTGACGTGGCCCGTCACCTGCTCGGGCTGGCACGCGCGGGCCTGCAGGCCCGCGTCCACGCCGGGCTCGAACAATCCGGCGCGGTCGCCTTCCTCGACCCGCTCGACGAGATCCTGGACACGAACGAGACCTTTGCCGAGCAGACGGCCCGTCGCTGGCGGACGACCCATCGTGGTGACCCGTCCCGCTACGTCAGGACGCATCGAATCCCACCCGCCGGCTGATGAGGATCTCCGTCGGACAGGGATCGTGACGAAGCGGAAACCGGACCGCTCCACTCCAGCCGGTGGCATCGCAGGCACACATCCCAGGCCCCCGCGGGTACCCGTATCCGGTCCGGATGCGGGTACCGGAGGTCCGGGCCACGCTGGAGGTATGGCTTCACCTCCGATCGTGATCCACCGGCCGGCACCATCCGGCGCCCGGCTCGTCACCGTGCACATCGCCGGCCGTGAGGAACGGCTCGGCCTCGCCCACAGCGACCACGACGTCATCGTGTTCCTCGCCGACGCCGGGATGGCGGACCCCGAGCGGGCCCTCGACACCCCGTCGCTCACCGAGTGGCAGGGCGCGCCCGCCCACGAGTACCCGGCTGCCTGACAGCGTCGAGCGGGGCCGGGGCCAGCCGCGTGTGATCGCGGGGCTGTGCGGAGCCCCGCTGATCCGTACCCGGGCCAAGGACTGGGACGCCGGAAGGTGGACGCGAGGCGGCCGTGCGGTTCGGCGCTCTCCCCGGTGTCACCGGCGACGGAGGCTCGCCCCCAGCCGCTCCAGCGTGTGCGGTCAACGTGATCGCCCGCTCCTGCCTCCTGTCGATACATCGGACTACTGAAGGGTAAGCGCAGGGCGCAGATCCGACGTGGAAGAGGGAGCCGAAGTTCCCCGAAGCAACTGAACGCACTGCAAGGACCTCATTCTGCAAGATCTCTTGACATGCCGAGGAGACGGGGAGCAGAGTTCCGCCCGATCGCGAATTCATCGATACATCCGATGAAAGCTTGTTGCGGCAGTTGCATCAACGGGACGGTTCACCCCTATCCATGTCAGGGAGTCAGACGTGCACCGCAGCTCAGACGGAAGACCAGGAAACAGAGCCGCCCGGAAACGACGGCTCGCGACAGCGGCGGTCCTCACCGCGATGGCCGTGGGCGTGGCTCCCGCGCTCACCGCGGGCACCGCGATGGCGGCCCACGCCCCGTCGGGCAGGGACATCTACGTATCGGCGTCCGGCAGCGACCGAAACTCCGGGCACTCCACCCGTCGGCCCCTGCTCACCCTGGCGGCCGCGCAGGCCGCCGCGCGCAAGGCGTCCAGGGCGGGTCACCCGGTCCATGTGTGGGTCCGCGGCGGCACCTACCACCTCGCCGCCACCCTGAAGTTCAGCGCCGCGGACTCGGGCAGCGCGTCCGCCCCGGTGACGTACTCCTCCTATCCCGGAGAGCGGGCCGTGCTCAGCGGCGGCCGCAGAGTCACGGCCGCGTGGAAGGCCGACCGGCAGAACAGTGCGATCCGGGTGGCGGACATCGGCGCGCACCGGAAGATCGACGGGCTGTTCGTGGGCGGCACCCGGCAGGTCCTCGCCCGCTACCCCGACTTCGACCCGGACGCGGCCGTACTCAACGGCTCGACCACCATGGCCACCCTCAACGCCCGCTCCGCACAATGGAAGAACCCGTCCACCGGGGACATCCGCGGGCTGCACTCCTCCCACTGGGGAGGCAACGACTACACGATCACCGGGCGCGACGCGTCCGGACTCAGACTGAAGTGGGTCGGCGACAACAACCGGGGCGGCGACGTGGACACCGCGAACGTCGTCGCGGAGGGTATCCGCGAGGAACTCGACGCGCCGGGTGAGTGGTTCTACGACAAGGACGCCGGGAAGCTGTACATGATCCCGCCGGCCGGCACCGATCTGTCGAAGTCCACGGTGGACACCGCCGAACTGGACGAACTCGTACGCGTCGAGGGCGCGTCCGCCTCCCGCCCCGTCCATGACCTCACCTTCGACGGCTTCACCTACACCGCGACGCACCGGACCCTCTTCGACACCCCGTACGAGCCGCTGCAACTCGGTGACTGGGCGGTGGCGCGCGCCGGCGCCGTCCACCTCAAGAACGCCAGGAACATCACGGTCTCCCGCTCCACCTTCGCCCAGGTCGGCGGCAACGGTGTCTTCATCGACGGGTACAACAAGGGCGAGGCCGTCACCGGGAACACCTTCACCGGATCCGGTGCGAGCGACGTACAGGTGGTGGGCTCCACCCGCGCCGTGCGGAACCCCTCCACCTGGGCGGAGATGGTCGATCCGCCCACCGACCTGACCCCCGGTCCCAGGACCGACGACTACCCCCGTGACATCGACGTCAGCCACAACAGCATGGCGGACATGGGCCGGTTCGAGAAGCAGAGCGCCGGTGTCAACATCTCGATGAGCAGCCGGGTCACCGTCGCCCACAACACCGTCCACGGCAGCCCGCGGTCCTGCGTGAACGTCAACGACGGCACCTGGGGCGGGCACCGGATCCAGTACAACGACATCTTCGACTGCGTGAAGGAGACGTCGGACCACGGGCCGGTCAACGCCTGGGGCCGGGACAGGTACTGGCCCATCGCCGGACCCAGCGTCAACCCCAGCGCGGAGTCCGACGCCCTGCAGAAGAGCTACTCGCTGCTCGACGTCGTCAAGCCGATCACCATCAGCAACAACCGGATCTGGCACAACAGCGAGTGGGCGGTCGACCTGGACGACGGTTCGAGCAACTACGTCGTGAAGAACAACCTGCTGCTGGGCGCGGGCATCAAGCTGCGCGACGGGTTCAAGCGGACCGTCACGAACAACATCCTCGTGGGCGGCTCCGTCTACGAGCAGATCTCGCACCGTGACAACGGCGACACCATCGGCAGGAACATCATCCTGGCGGACTCGCCCTACTCGCTCACCGGCAGCGACCCGGCCGCCGCCAAGTACACCGCGGACAGAAATCTGTTCTGGGCCAACGGCGGGCCGGTCGCCCTGCCCGGTGTCTGGAGCGCCGCTGCCCTGGACGCCCACTCGGTGACCGCGGACCCGCGGTTCGCCGGCGGATCGCCGTGGGACTCGCCCGGTATGACGAACTACACGCCGGCCGCGGACTCACCCGCCAAGGCCCTGGGATTCGTCGGCTTCCCGATGAACCGGTTCGGCACCGGAAGGAAGGGGGAGGCGACACCCCCCGCGGTCCAGTGGCCTGCCGCCCCGCAGCCCGACGCCGTGATCGAGACCCAGCCCGAACCGCTGATGGGCGCCACCGCCCGGCAGGTCTACGACAAGGCCACCCAGTCCGCCGTCGGACTCGGTGACTTCGACGGGCTCTACCTCCAGGCCGTCCCGTCCTCCTCGTACGCCTACGGGCAGGGGCTGCGTCCTCTCGACGTGATCCGGTCCGTGAACGGGACCGGTGTGACGGACCGCGGCAGCTTCTGGACCGGCTACAACAAGCTCGCCCCCGGCAGCACCGTCACCCTGGGTGTCTGGCGCGCGCAGGCCGCCACCACCGTCAGCCTCGTCAAGCCCACCGGGCCGCAGGACTACAACAACACCGCGGGAGTGACCTACACCGGGACCGGCTGGGGATGGCGCGGTGCCGCGGCAGGCGGCCAGAACTCGTTCCAGAACGACATCGACGCCACCACCACCATCGGTGATTCCTTCACCCTCACCTTCAACGGCACCGGAGCGGACTTCCTCACCGAGCTGAACGCGGACGAGGGAACGATCGACATCGCGATCGACGGGGTCCACCGGGAGACGGTCGACGCCACCAGCGACTCCCGCCGGTATCAGCAGAAGCTCTACTCGGTCAGCGGTCTCCCGGCCGGGGTGCACACCCTCACCGGAACGATGAAGACCGGGCAGTACATGATCGTGGACGGTTTCACCGTACGGAGCTGACGCACCGGACGTCCCCTCAAGTCAGCTCGTCCGGCAGGACGTTCGGCCCTCGGCTCGCCGCGGGCCGAACGGTCCTGGGCCGGAGGATCCCGCCGATGGACTCCTCGCGCCAGCGCTCCAGCAGTGCGTGGAAGGCGAACGCGCCGTGAGGATAGGCGGTGGGGCCGTTCGGCCGGCCGCGTCCCTCACGGTTGTAGTAGCCAGGGGTGCACTCGGCGTGGAACCACTCGTGGTCGGGGGCGTCCTCCGCGAGTTCGGCGACCCAGGCGCTCTCGGCCTCGCGCGACGGCTCGACGAGGGCACCCGCCGCCTCGGCGGCAGCGACGAGAGCGGCTGCGTGGCCTGCCTGCTCGTCGAGGATGTGCGTGTAGTTCACGCTGCTGGCGTTCTGCAGCGAACCCATCTGGATGAGGTTCGGGAAGCCGTTGCTGGTGAGACCGTGCAGAGTGCGCGGGCCCCGCTGCGCCCAGGCGTGCAGCAGCTGGGTGCCGCCCCGGCCGTGTACGGGGAGCTTGCCGGAGTGGATTCCGGAGGTTCCGACGGAGAACCCCGTGGCGAAGATCAGGCAGTCGAGTTCGTACGCGGTGTCCCCGACGACGACCCCGTGTTCGGTGATCCGCTCGATGCCATGGGTGTCCGCGGTGTCGACCAGCGTGACGTTGCCGCGGTTGAACGCCGGATAGTACTTGTCGGAGAACGTGGGGCGCTTGCAGGCGTACCGGTACCAGGGCTTGAGCCTCTCCGCCGTGTCGGGGTCCGTGACGGTGCGCTCGACACGGCCGCGGAGCTCGTTCATCTTGCTCGCGTCCGCGGCCTCGTAGGCCGCTTCGAAGGCCTTCCGGTCCCCCTGGCGGCGGAAGCTCGGGAGAAGTTTCTCCAGGAGGCCCGCCGAGTGGGTCCAGCTGTCCGCCACGAGATCCTGCTCGGCCGGCTCGCCGGAGACGATGCGGAGATAGTTGTCCCGGCGTTCCCGCGCCCAGCCGTCGCGGTCGGCGCCGACGTCCCCGGCCGTGGTGCGGCGGTTGGCGCGCACGTCCACGGTGGACGGGGTGCGCTGGAAGACGTAGACGTGCCCGGCGTCCTCGGCCAGCATCGGGATCACCTGGACGCCGGTGGCTCCGGTGCCGACGATGCCCACCCGCTTCCCTGCCAGGCCTTTCATCCCGCCGTCCGGGGTGCCGCCGGTGTAGCCGTAGTCCCACCGCGAGGTGTGGAACGTGTGGCCCGCGAAGTCCTCGATGCCGGGTATCCCGGGGAGCTTCGGCTCGGAGAGGGTGCCGGTGGCGGTGACGACGTACGTGGCCCGGAACGCGTCGCCGCGGTCGGTGGCCACGATCCATGTCTCGGAGGCCTCGTCCCACGTCAGGGAGGTGACCGCGGTGGAGAACAGGGCGTCGGGGCGGAGGCCGTACTTCTCCGCCAGGCGCACCGCGTGGCGGCGGATCTCCTCGCCGGGGGAGTACTTCCACTCCGGCACGTACCCGGTCTCGTCGAGCATCGGCAGGTACACGTGCGACTCGATGTCGCAGTGGATGCCGGGGTACCGGTTCCAGTACCAGGTGCCCCCGAAGTCACCGCCCTTCTCGACGATCCGCACGCGCTGCACACCCTGCTGCCGCAGTCGCGCGCCGGCGAGGATGCCGCCGAATCCCCCGCCGACGACGGCGACGTCGACGGTGTCGTGCAGCGGTTCGCGTCCGGCCGCCTCCTCCGCGTACGGATCGGCGGCGTAGTAGCCGAACTCGGCCTCGGTGGGACGGTACTGGCGGGCACCGTCCGGCCGGACACGCCGCTCGCGTTCAAGGCGGTACCGCCGCCTCAGTGCGGCGAGTTCGTCGGGAGCCGGCGCGTGAGGGGATGTCATGTGGGGGCCTCTCGATCCTGCCTGTCGAGCCGCCCAGGTGTGAGCGGCCGTCCGTTACGGTAACAACTACCGGACAGCGCTGTCCGGTTGGAGTGCGGGGGGTGCGACGGCTTTCGGCCAGAGCGCGTCAGCGCTCCGGACGGGCCCACGCACGTCCCGCACCCGGCGAACGGCACCCGCGCACAACGGACAGGAAGAGCGATTTCCCATGCGACGACGACCCCCGATCCGGTCCCTTGCCGTGCTCGCCACGATCGGCGTGCTCGCGCTGACCGGATGCGGTACGGACACGGGCAACTCCGTTGACTCCGCTGGCCGAGCGGCCATTGCCGGCACGGGCCGGACGATCCACGCCCACCAGGTCATGCGGCTGACACAGGTGCATGAGGAGACCGGGATGACGCTGCTGGAGGGCCCCACCTTCAACGAGGACGGCGACCTGTTCGTCGTCGATGTCACCGCACCCGCCGGCAAGCCCAAGGTGATGCGCGTCAACGTCCGGAAGAAGACGTCACGGCCGGTCCACACCGACGGCCGGGGGGCCTACACCTCGGCGCAGTTCAGCCCGTACGACGGACGGCTCTACCTGACCGACTACGCCCACGGGGAGGTCGTGAGCCTGGCTCCGGACGGCAGCGACCCGCGGACCTTCTTCTCCGGGAAGGTCGAGGGGGCGCAGATGAATCCCGACGACATCGCCTTCGACGAGGCGGGCAACCTGTACGTCAGCGACTCACGGGGCCTGTCCGAGGGGAAGGCACTCGGGCGGGTGGTGCGGATCGACCGCGACGGCGGGACGGCCACCGTCCTGGCCCGGGACCTCTCGTCGGTCAACGGGATCTCCTTCGACGCCGACTACCGCGGGCTGTGGTTCAGCGAGCTCACACAGAACCGGATCTCCTACCTGCGCCTCGACGGAGAGGGAGAGGTGACGTCCCGGCACACCGCGATCCGTGTCGACGCCGGGGTCGCCCAGACCGACTCGATCGCCGTCGACGCGGACGGCAACCTCTACCAGGCGCTCCACGGCAGGCCCGCGATGGTCGTGTACGACAAGTACGGCGAGCGCCTGGCGACCGTCGAGATACCCGCCCGCGCCGCGGCAGCGGGGCTCGAGTCGGCGACGAACGTGGCGATCACACCCGGCGGCACCACGGCGTACATGACCGTCAGCGGGCCCGCAGGGGGATACCTGTACGCCTTCGACGCCCTGGCCGAAGGCATCCGGCAGTCCAACGGCGGCTGACACCGACCGCACTCACCCGTCGAAGGGCCGGACCGGTCCCACCTCGACGCCGAGCAGCCGCCAGGCAGCCGACGCCCGGCGTCCCCGCTCCGCGCGGGTGGGGCCGGTGATGGCGCCGGAGACCATGGCGATCGTGAGCATGAGGTCGTCCGCGGCGCCCAGCCGGTGGCCGTCCGGAAGGTGTCCCCGCAGGACCCGCTCCACCCGCTCGGACAGGGCGAGGGCGTGCGCCCCGATGCGGGAGCGGTTGCCCGCGCTGTCGGCGTGCAGGAGACCGATGAAGGCCGCGGACTCCGTGAGATGCCACGTCAGCACACCGAGAACGCCGGCCAGGGTCGCGTTCTCGGCCGCGGACGCCTGCTCGACCTGCCGCACGTTCTCTTCGAGGACCGCGGCCGCCAGAGCGGCCCGGTCGGGGAAATGCCGGTACAGCACGCCCTGCCCCACTCCGGCCCGACGCGCGATCGCGGAGAGCGCGGCGTCCAGTCCGTGCTCCGCGTAGATCTCGCGGGCAGCGGTGATCAGAGCGGCCCGGTTGCGTGCGGCGGCCTTCGGCCCGTCGTTCGCGGGCCGCCGCCCGTCCGGCACGGAGTGCTGCGTCACTCCGGAAGCGTACCGGCCGGACAGGTACCCCGTGCCCGCTGCCGGCCGGGCCGGGCCGGCAGCGGGGGCCACCTGGCGGGCACGGGCGGTGTACCGGTCAGGACAGGCCGGCGCGGAGGGCGTTGACGCGCCCGGCGCCCGCGTCGAAGGCGGCCCCGTCGAGCGTGCCGGCCGCCAGCGCCTCGCTCAGCGCGGTCACCGCCTCCGCCCCCTGGTCGGCGTCGCGGGCCGAGCACAGGATCAGGTCCATGCCGGCCGCGGCGGCCAGCACGCTGCGCTTCGCCGTGCTGCCGTAGGCCTGGAGAGCCCCGGCCTCCAGGGCGTCGGTGACCGTCACGCCCGTGAAGCCGAGCCGGTTCCGCAGCTCGCCGACCACGGTCGCGGACAGGCCGGCGGGCCGGTCGGCGTCCAGCGCCGGGTAGACGGCCCAGGACAGCATGACCAGCTTGGTCCCGGCGGAGATCGCCGCCCGGTACGGCACCTCGTCGACGCCGCGCAGCGTGGCCGCGGACGTGGTGAGGGTGACGGGACCCAGATCGGTGTTCTGGCCGGCGGAGGCGGCCCCGAGGCCGGGGAAGTGCTTGGCGGTGGCCGCCACCCCGGCGTCCTGCTGCGCGGTGACGAAGGCCGAGCCGCAGGCGCTCACCGCCGCCTGGTCCTTGCTGTACGAGCGCTTGTACTGGTCGGTGAAGTCGCCGGCCGTGCGGTACACGTCGAGCACCGGTGCCAGGTTGACGTTCATGCCGACGCCCGCGAGGTTCATGCCCGCACCGCTGCCGGTGAACTCCGCCTGTCCCTCCGGGTCCGTGGAGGCACCGACCTCCTTCGCGGACAGCACGGGCTCGCCGGGCAGACGGCGCACCAGGCCGCCCTCCTGGTCGGTCATCAGGAGCAGCGGGGCCTTCACGGGGGCCGAGGCGTTCGCCTCGTTCATCGCCTGGATGACACCGTCGATCTGGCTCAGGTTCTTGATGTTCTCCCCGAAGAAGATCACCCCGGCGGTACGGCCCTGCCTGATCGCGTCCATCAGCCCGGCCGGAGGCGTGAGTCCGGCGTAGGAGTGGATGACGCGCTGCCCGGCGCGCTGGGCCGGGGTCAGGGCGGCCAGGGGGGAACGTGCTCTTCCGGGAGTGCGCACGGCCGCGTCCGTACGGCCTGCCAGCCCCAGCCCGCCGGCCAGGGCCGCCGTTCCGGCGAGCAGAGCGCCGCGCCTGCTGAGGGGCTGTGGTGTCGAGCTCATGACAGTCTCCTTCGCGAACTGGTGTGGTTCCGGCCGGGCCCTCGGCCGTAACTCCGGGCCGGAGCAGCTCAGTTGGCCTGCTCCGGCCCGTGGTGCCGATCATGCCGGGGTCACGGGGGCCCGGCGGAGGTCAACGAACCCCGGGACCCACTGTCACGGGGTGTTGTTGGCCAGGGCCAGCAGGCGGGAGCGGTCGCCGCTGAAGCGGTCGCGGTCGACGTTTCCGGAGATGCCGCTGACCGAACCGGTGGACGTGTACTGCCAGACGGTCCAGAACGGGAAGCCCTGCGGGATGCTGGGGCTGCTCGCGGAGGTCCAGTGGGCCACCCACAGCGGGCTCCTGGCGGACATGCCGGTCCAGCCGCCGGTGCAGGAGTTCCACCAGCTCGCGCTGGTGTAGATCACGACGTCGCGGCCGGTGCGGGCCTTGTACGTGTTGTAGAAGTCCAGGATCCAGGACTGCATCGCCGCGGCCGTCTTGCCGTAGCAGGTCCCCTCGATGTCCAGCACGCCGGGGAGCGTCAGGTTGTCGCGTGACCAGGCGCCACCGTTGCTCGCGAAGAAGTCGGCCTGCGCCGCGCCACCGGACACGTCGGGCCGCGCGTAGTGGTACGCGCCCCGGATCACGCCGGCGTTGTAGGCGCCCAGGTAGTTCGCGCTGAACGTGGAGTCCTTGTACGTGGTGCCCTCGGTCGCCTTCATCCAGGCGAACTCGATGCCCGCGCCGCGGACCGAGCTCCAGTTGATGCTGCCCTGGTAACCGGAGACGTCCATGCCCACGGGGTTCGCCAGGAGGTTCGCGTCCGGCTTCGTGCCGAGGTTCGGCTGCCGGGTGTCCGGCTTGAAGTCCTTGCTGTCCTGGACGTAGCCCACGCCCATGTAGCCCTTGCCCAGTGGCACGGTGCTGTCGGACGGCAGCGGCGCCGCGGTGGCGGTGCCCGACATCAGGCTGAGGGTCAGTGCGGCGCTCATGCCGAGGACACCGGCCACGGTGAGTCTCTGCTGTACGGACTTGCGGAAAAGGCTCCGGGGGAACATGGATTCCTCCTGCTGTGGGGGGTGGGGTTCTGTGGTGCCGAAGGGGCGGTGCGCTGGAACCCGGCGCGCCGGTGCGGGAACGGCGCGCCGGACGGAGAGGCCGGGGTGCGTCCGGTCAGGAGGAAACGGCCGCACGCTTCCCGGAGAGGGATCTACGCGCGTCCACATGACGCGAACACGACACAGTGAGCCATAGGAACGTGCATGCGGTAAATAGTTTTCCGATTCGTTAGTGGTCTAGACCTTTCTGCACTCCGGTGAGCTGGGGAAACGGATCGAGTTCGGGTGGAACTTTCTCCAAGTGGCGTGAGTGGAGCAGAAATTGACGGTCCGAATCCCGGTTCCCCAAGTCCGTCCTCCTTCGCCCGTGCGGGTGTCGCGTAGCGGCGTGACCGTGTCCTCGGCGCTCCGGGGGCCGTTGACCGTCTGGACGCGTACCGCGGGACAGGATGGCGGAGGGCGTGGTTCGCCGAGGGTGTCGGTGGTGACGGGGCCGCCTCCGGTCGGCCGGCTGGCTGGGGGGATGGGGGCGCGAGCGGGAGCGCGTGCCCGGCGCACGGGAGCGCGATGTGATCTGGGTATGCCGGAGAGTCTGCGGGCGTACGCCAGCGGCTATCCGGATTTGATCGGGTCGTACGCAGCGATACTCGCACAATAGGGGCATGCGATGGCTGAATGTTTCTGTTGGAGTCGGGTCGGCATATGTCTTGGACGGGTCGCGGCCCTTGCCGGTTCATTGAGTACGTGTGGGCAATGGGCTGAATTTGCGTCTTCGGCCGACGAGGGTCCTCTATTGTGATTGACGCGAGCGGGTGAAGCCGGGGTGTTCCGGCTCGGCTATCGGCGCAAGTCGGTATCCCGAGGCGTAACGTATCTCCGCCCGCATCGTCGAGATCGCACCGTGAGGGGGCGGGCGGTCCGGCGGGTGGCTGCATGAATTGATCGGTGCAGCGTGCCCGGAAAAGGCTGATGAACATGTCGTGGAAAGTGCGAGAACAGGTGGGGGACGGTCGTGGCTAATCCTTTCGATGACGAGTCGGGGCGGTTCGTGACGCTGGTGAATGGCGAGGGACAGTACTCGCTGTGGCCGGCGCACATTGATATCCCGGGCGGCTGGCGCGTCGGCGGTCCGGAAGGGTCGCGTCAGGAGTGTCTGGACGCGATCGAGGCCGCGTGGACCGACATGCGGCCCGCCAGCCTCGTGCGGTTGATGGAGGCCGACGCCGGATAGGGGGCGTCCGAGCCGTCGGAGGTGTCGTAGGCCGCCACCGGGGCGGGCAGGTTCTGGCACTCCCGTCTGATCGAAGTCGCTCCCAATCGAGCAGAATCGATCAGACGGGAGTGACATTCAGTCATGCCTCGCCTGTAAGTGCTCATGTCGCCTTCACGTGGTTTTCATGAATCATCGGTGGACTGCCTCGTGGCTCGTCCTTGAATACGTGAAGGCATCGGGCTGCCTTGCCGGTTGTCCTGCCCGGTAGCGCCCCGTCAGTGCCTGCTGTCACAGCTGCGGCGTTTCCCTCTTCTCTTTCTCCGGCCACCGTCGGCTCTGGATGCCGCATCAGCGCGGCCGGTTTCCGTCGCGCCTTCTTCGTCCCCACGAAAACTCTCCCCAAAGGTGTGGTTCCGCATGCGCGAAAACGAATCAGTCCCCGTACTCCCGGTTCTCGACGAGGACTTCGGGACGACCGCGGCTCAACAAGGTGTCTGGTACGGGCAGCTGGTCGATCCGGAGAGCCCTAAATACAACATCGGGGAATGCTTCGAGATTCGCGGCGACCTCGACGAGGCCCTTTTCGCCGCAGCGCTCGACCGTGCTGTCGCGCTGTGCGACAGCCTCAACGTCGAGTTCGTCACCACGGACGACACGGTCCGCCAGCATGTGGTCCGGCGCCCCCCGGCCGAGACCGGCCGGCTCCGCCTGGTCGACCTGACCGACGCCGACGATCCCGCCGGCGCGGCCGAACGCTACCTGGCCGAGGACATGGCAGCCGTCGACAGGCTCGACGCCCCGCACCACCACTTCGCGTTGCTCCGTCTCGGCGACCGGCTGCACTACTGGTACGTCCGCTTTCACCACATAGCCGTCGACGGTCTCGGCGGCGCCGTCTTCGCCCGCAGCGTCGCCGACCTCTACGGACGCGCCGTGCGGGGCGAGAACCTCGCCACAGCCGAAGTGCCCGCCGCACCGCTGCGCGATCTCGTCGCCGACGAGGAGGCCTACCGCGGCTCCGACCGCTACGAGGCCGACCGCGCCTACTGGACCGGCCGGTTCGCGGACCTGGCCACCGGCACGCCCGGTGCCGACGAAGCGGACGCGCACAGCGGCAGGGCGCTCATCCGCCGGCGCGCCGACGCTCCGGCACCGGCGGCCGTCCTCGACGGGCCGGGCATCGGCCTGCACACCGGAGAGACACTCCCCGTCGCCGTCCTCGACAGCCTTCGCGCACTCGCCTCCGCCCACCGCACCGGCTGGAGCGCCGTCCTCGTGAGCGCGGTCGCCGCCTACGTCGGCCGCGTCACCGGATCACGCGACGTCACCGTGGGCCTCGCCTCCAACGGCCGGCACGGCGGACTTCGGCACATCGTCGGCATGACCGCCAACATCCTGCCGCTGCGCCTGACCGTCACCCCCGACATGACGGTCGGATCCCTCGTACGCGCCGCCGCCGCCGAGATGCGCGGCGCCCTGCGCCACCGCCGGTTCTCCCGCGAACAGCTCGCGCGTGAACTGAACATGGCCGACGACGCGGCCCGACTCACCGGTGTCGTCGTCAACTTCATGGGCTACGACTACGACCTCGACTTCGCCGGCAGCCCCGGCGTCTCCCGCGTGCTGTCCATCGGACCCGTCGACGACGTGTCCCTCTTCGTCTCCGAACGGGCCGAGGGCAAAGGGCCGTTGATCGGCTTCGACGCGAACCCGGAGCTCTACCGTTCCGAGGACGCGCGACTGCACCAGCAGGCCGTTGTCTCCTTCCTGTCCGCCCTGGCCGACGCGGACCCCGACACGCCCCTGCGCGATCTGCCGTTCCTCGACGCGGACACCGCCGCCGGCCTGCACGCACAGGGGCGCGGCGACGCCCTGCCGGCCGAAGCCGTGGCATCGAGCCTGCCGGAGGCATTCGGCGCGCAGGCACGCCGGACACCGCAGGCCCCGGCCGTGGTGGACGGAGCCGTCACGCTCACCTACCGGGAGCTGGCGAGGGCGGCGGACGACCTCGCGGGTGCCCTGGCCGGCTGGGGAGCCGGTGCAGAGGACGGCGTCGGCGTCCTCGTCGGCCGCTCGGCGGCCGTGCTGACCGCCACACTCGGCGCGGTCGGCGCGGGAGCGGCGTACGTCCCGATGGACCCCGCCTGGCCGGCCGAACGGCTCGACCGCGTCGTGGCAGCGGCCCGCGTCCGCGCCCTGGTGGTCGACGAGGCAGCCGCCGGTCAGCCCTGGGTGCGGCAGGCGGCCGCCGGCCTGCCGTTGATCGTCCTCGACGCGCACGGCGACGTGTTAAGCGGCGCCCCTCCGCGCCAGGGCCCCCTGCCGCGCGGGATCCGCGGCGACCGGCTCGCGTACGTGATGTTCACCTCCGGCTCGACCGGACAGCCCAAGGGCGTCGGCGTCACCCACACCGACGTCCTCGCGCTGGCCGCAGACCGCACCTGGACGGACGGCGTGTCCGACGCCGTGCTGATGCACTCGGCCTACGTGTTCGACGCCTCCACCTTCGAGATCTGGGCGCCGCTCCTGAACGGCGGCCGCGTGGTCGTCGCACCCGGCGGCGTCCTGGAGGCGCGGGTCCTCCACGACCTGGTGGACCGGCACGGCGTCACCGCGCTGTTCCTGACGACGGCCCTGTTCAACGTGATGGCCGAGGCGGACCCTGCCGCGTTCGCCGGGCTCCGCCTGGTCGCCACGGGCGGCGAGGCGGCCACCCCGGACCTCATGCAGCGAGTCGCCGCCACGACACCCGGCACACGCGTCCTGCACGTCTACGGCCCCACGGAGACCACGACCTTCGCCGCGCGCCATCCGGTCGCCCCCGGCGCCGGGGGCGTGCCACCCATCGGCCGGCCCCTCGACGGAACGAGCCTCTACGTCCTCGACGACGGCCTCGCCATGGTGCCGCCCGGCGTCGTGGGGGAGCTGTACGTGAGCGGCCACGGCGTCGCCCGCGGCTACCAGGGCAGTGCCGCGCTCACCGCCGCCCGGTTCGTCGCCGACCCGTACGACGCGTCCGGCCGCCGGATGTACCGCACCGGCGACCTCGTGCGCTGGACCCCCCACGGCGACATCGAGTACGTCGGGCGGGCGGACGGTCAGATCAAACTCCGCGGATTCCGCATCGAACCGGCCGAGACCGAGAACGTCCTGCTGACCGACCCGGACGTGCGCGGCGCCTGCGTCGTGGTCCGTGAGGACACCCCAGGCGACCGGCGGCTCGTCGCCTACGTCGTGCCGGCCCCCGGCACCCGGCTGGACGACTCCGCCCTGGCCCGCCGGGTCGGACGCGCCCTGCCCGCGTACATGGTGCCCTCCGCGTTCGTGCCACTGGACGCGCTGCCCCTGAACCCCAACGGCAAGGTCGACCGCCGCGCCCTGCCCGCCCCCCGCGCCGCCACCACCGGGGGCCGCGCGCCCAGGACCGCCTACGAAGAGGTCCTGGCCGGCCTGTTCGCCGATGTCCTCGGCGTGACCGGGGTCGGCATCGACGACAACTTCTTCTCCCTGGGCGGCCACTCACTGCTCGCCACCCGCCTCACCGGCCGGGTGCGGACAGCCCTGGGCGCCGAACTCGGCCTGGGCACCCTGTTCGACCATCCCACGGTCGCCTCCCTGGCCGCCGCCCTGGACACCACCGGGGCGGTCCGGCCCGTCCTCTCCCCGCAGCCGCGCCCCGACGCCGTACCGCTGTCCTTCGCACAGCAGCGCCTCTGGTTCCTCAACCGGGCGGGGGGGCCGGGCGACGCCTACAACGTTCCGCTCGTCCTCGAACTCGACGGCCCTCTGGACACGGACGCCCTGCGCGGCGCCCTCGCCGACGTGGTCGCCCGGCACGAGAGCCTGCGCACGGTCTTCGCCGAACACGACGGCGTCGCCCGTCAGGAGGTCCTCGACGCGGACGCCGCGCAATCGCTCGTCCCCCTCCTCGTCGCGCACCCCCCTGCCGGTGAGAACGCCGACGCCTGGGCCGAGAGCGCCGTGCGCCACCTGACCACCACGCCCTTCGACCTCGCGGGCGACACCGCCGTCCGCGCCCGGCTCCTCCGCCTGGACCCCACCCGCCACATCCTGGTTCTCGTCCTGCACCATGTCGTCGCCGACGGCTGGTCCCTCGCCCCGCTCAGCCGCGACCTCGGCGTCGCCTACCGCGCCAGGACCGAGGGCACGGGCACGCCCGGCTGGGCACCGCTGCGCGTGCAGTACGCCGACTACGCCCTGTGGCAGCGCCGGCTGCTCGGCGACGACAGCGACCCGGACAGCCTGGCCGCCCGTCAGCTCGCCTTCTGGAAAGAGGCGCTGCACGGCGCCCCCGACCTGCTGGACCTGCCCCTCGACCGGCCCCGCCCGGCCGTGCCCAGCCACCGGGGCGGCGCCGTCCCCTTCGAGCTGCCCGCCCCCGCGCACGCCGCCGTGATCCGGCTCGCCCGTGCCGCCGGCTGCACACCCTTCATGGTGCTCCAGGCGGCCCTCGCGGTGACGTTGCAGGCCCACGGCGCCGGCCCCGACATCCCGCTGGGCACCGCGGTGGCCGGACGCACCGACGAAGCCCTCGATGATCTGGTCGGGTTCTTCGTCAACACCGTCCTCCTGCGTGCGGACCTGTCCGGCGACCCGACGTTCCGTGAACTGCTCGACAGGGTCGCGGAGTTCGACATCGCGGCCCTCAGCCACGGCGACATCCCCTTCGAACGGATCGTGGAGGCCCTCAACCCCGAGCGGTCCGGCGACCACCACCCGCTCTTCCAGACCATGCTGGTCCTTCAGAACCAGGAGCGGGCGGACCTCGATCTGCCCGGCGTCACCGTCCGCGACCGGTCCCGGCACCGCGGGGGCAGCAAGTTCGACCTGACGTTCTCGCTCACCGAAGTCACCGAAGTCACCGAAGTCACCGAAGTCACGGAAGTCACGGAAGTCACGGAAGCCGGCGAAGAACAGAGATCCGCCGAGGCCGGCAGGTCCGCCGAGCTCACCGAACCCACCGAGCTCACCGAACCGGCCGACCCGCCACAGCGCGCCGCCGAGGACACCCCGCCCGGTGCCGGAGGCATCGGCGGATACCTGGAGTACGCGACCGACCTCTTCGACGCCGCCACCGCCCGGGCCCTGTGCACCCGCTTCGCCCGCGTCCTGACCCTGGCCGTCAGCGACCCCGGCCGGGCCATCAGCGACCTGGACCCCCTCGCCCCGGAGGAGCGGGACCGTCTGCTGGCCCAGGGCCGCGGTGTGGGACGGCCCGTGGCCTCCCGCACCGTTCCCGAAGCGGTCCGGGACCGGGCCGCGCGCACCCCCCACGCGGTCGCCCTGCGCGACGCGCACACGAGCCTCACCTACGCCGAACTCGATGCCAGGACCGACGCCCTCGCCCAGGTCCTCAGAGGGCGTGGCGCGGTCCGTGAGAGCAGGGTGGCCATCGCGGCGCCGCCGTCCGTGGACACCGTCGTCGCCATGCTGGCCGTGCTGCGGGCAGGCGCCGCCTACCTGCCGATCGATCCGCGCTACCCGGCCACCCGCATCCGCCACATGCTGGACGACGCCCGGCCCGTCCTGCTGCTCACCACCAAGGACGTCCACACGGACCTGTCCGGCTGCGACGTTCCGTGGCTGGCCCTGGACGAACCGGCCGGCCGGGCCACGGGCCCCGTCGGAGGCCTGCTGGGCGCCCCCTATCCGGCGGACCCCGCCTACGTCATCCATACCTCCGGATCCACCGGCCGCCCCAAGGGCGTGGTCGTGTCGCACGCGGCCCTGGCCAACCACATGGCCTGGATGGCGCGGCACCTGGCGATCACTCCGGACGACCGGGTCCTCGCCCGTACCTCCTTCAGTTTCGACGCCTCCGTGTGGGAGCTCTGGCTCCCGCTGATGAACGGCGCCGAAGTCTGTGTGCTGCCGGACGGCGCCAATACGGACCCCCGCGCCCTGGTCTCCTGGATGAGGCGATTCGGCGTCACCGTCGCCCAGTTCGTCCCCTCCCACCTGGCCCTCGTGCTCACCGAGGCGGCGCACGCGGCGCCGCTGCCCGGTCTGCGCGCCGTCCTGTGCGGCGGCGAACCCCTGCCCCGCACGCTCGCCGACGAGGTGGCCGCGCTGTGGCGGGCCGAGGTGCACAACCTCTACGGGCCCACCGAGGCAACCATCGACGCGACCGCCCACCGGGTCGACGTCCCGGAGCACGGCGGCCGCGCGAACACCGCGACGCCGTACGAGACCGTGCCGATCGGCCGCCCCGTCGACGCCATGCGCGCCTACGTTCTCGACGGCCGGCTGCGGCCCGTACCGCCCGGCGTCACCGGTGAGCTGTACCTGTCGGGTCCCAATCTCGCCCGTGGCTACCTGGACCGGCCGGGCCTGACCGCCGCCCGGTTCGTCGCCGACCCGTTCGACGGCGAGGGCGGGCGCATGTACCGGACGGGCGACCTCGTGCGGTGGAACCGTCACGGCCTGCTGGACTACGTGGCCCGCGCCGACGATCAGGTCAAACTCCGCGGCTTCCGCATCGAGTTGGGAGAGGTCGAGGCCGCGCTGCTGGCGCTTCCCGGTGTCACGGCCGCCTGCGCCGTGATCCGTGAGGACACCCCCGGCGACCGCCGTCTGGTCGGCTACGCCGTCACCGGCGACCCCGCTCTGCGCCCCGTCACCCTGCGCGACGCCCTCGCCGAGGGCCTGCCGCACTACATGGTGCCCGGCGCCGTCGTCGTGCTGGACGAACTTCCGCTCCTGCCCAACGGCAAGGTGGACCGGCGTGCTCTGCCGGAGCCCGTGCCCGGCTCCGCGGCCACCGAGGGCGTGGGCAGGCACAGCCTCCAGGAGGGCGTGCTCGCGGGCATCTTCGCCGATGTCCTGCAACGGCCCCTGGTGAGTGCGCACGACAGCTTCTTCGACCTCGGCGGGCACTCGCTCCTCGCCATGCGCGTCGTCAGCCGTGTCCGCGCCGTCCTGGGTGCGGAGATCGCCGTACGCACCCTCTTCGACCACCCGACGGTCGCGGGCCTGGCCCGCGTCCTGGACCTGCGGGACCGGCCCCACCCGCCGGTGGTGCCCGCTGCGCGGCGGCCCGATCCGCTGCCGCTCTCCTTCGCGCAGCAGCGCCTGTGGTTCCTCAACCGCCTTGAGGGCCCCAGCTCCGCCTACAACATCCCGCTCGTGCTCGAACTCGGCGGCGCCCTGGACACGGACGCCCTGCGGGCCGCTCTGCGCGACGTGGTGGAGCGGCACGAGGCGCTGCGCACCCTGTTCCCCGAACGGGACGGTGTGCCGCATCAGCTGGTTCTTCCCGCCACCGACGTCACGCCCCGGCTGCCGGTCGTGAGCACCGCACCCGCGGACCTGGAGGCGGCCGTGCTCGCCGCCGTGCGCGAGCCGTTCGACGTCAGCACGGACCCGCCCCTGCGCGCCCTGCTCCTGCGCTCCGCACCCGGCCACCACGTCCTGGTCCTCGTCCTGCACCACATCGCGGGTGACGGCTGGTCCCTCGCCCCGCTCGCCCGGCACCTCGGCGAGGCCTACGGGGCCCGTCTCACCGGCAGGGAGGCCGGGCCGGTGGCCGGCACCCCGCTCCAGTACGCCGACTACACCCTCTGGCAGCACGCCGCGCTCGGCGACGGTGTCGCACCGCAGAGCGTCCTGAGGCAGCAGCTCGACCACTGGCACACCGCCCTCGCGGGCCTGCCCGAACTGATCGACCTGCCGCTGGACCGGCCGCGCCCGGTCACCGTCGATCCGGCGGGAGCCGTCCACACCTTCGACGTGCCGCCCGCTCTGCACGCCCGGCTCATGCGGTTGTCGAGGGAGTCGGGCAGCAGTCTGTTCATGGTGCTCCAGGCGGCGGTGGCCACCCTGCTGCACCGGCACGGCGCGGGTGACGACATCCCGCTCGGCTCGCCGGTCGCCGGCCGCACGGACGAGGCACTGGAAGACCTCGTCGGCTTCTTCGCCAACACGCTGGTCCTGCGCACGGATCTGTCCGGCCATCCGACCTTCCATGAACTCATCCTGCGCGTGCGGGAGTTCGACCTCGCCGCCTATGCGCACCAGGACGTGCCCTTCGAACGTCTCGTCGAGAGCGTCAACCCGGTCAGGGCGCGCAACCACCATCCGCTGTTCCAGACCATGCTGGTCCTGCAGAACCAGGAGACCGCCCGCCCCGAACTGCCGGGCCTCACCGTGGAGAGCCGGCTCCTGCACAACGGCCTGAGCAAGTTCGACCTGACCTTCGCGTTCGGCGAGGAGCCGGGCGAGGGCGGGCTCACCGCGGGGATCGAGTACGCCACCGCGCTCTTCGACCGGTCCACCGTCGAAGCGCTCGCGGACCGCCTGGTCCGGCTCCTGGAGCAGGTGGCCGACGACCCCGCCCGGCCGCTGGCGGCCTACGACCTGATGACGCCGGACGAGCACACCCGCGTCACCCACTGGGGCACCGGCGGCAATCTGCCGGCACCCGCCGAGGAGGCCACCCTGCCCGCGCTCTTCGCGGCCCAGGCACGCCGCACACCGGACGCCATCGCCGTCGAGGACGAGGACACCGCCCTCACCTACGCCGGACTCGACCGGATCTCCGCCGACCTCGCCCGAGCCCTGGCGGGCCTGGGCATCAGCCCCGAGTCCGGGATCGGCGTGCTGCTCACCCGCTCGCCGGCGGTCGTGGCGGTGTCCCTGGGCGCGGTCCGCGCAGCCGGTACGTATGTCCCGCTGGACGCCCGCTGGCCGGGGGAGCGGCTGGAACAGGCGGCCGCGGTGGCGGCCGTGCGGGTCCTCGTCGTCGACGAGGACGCCCTGAGCTCGCCCTGGGTGACCGGGACGGCCCGCCGGATCCCGGTCGTGGTCGTGGACCGGCTCGGCCGGATCGTCCGCGGCGCGCCCGAGCGGCCGGGGCACCCCGCCCCCGTGGCGGGCCCCGGGGCCCTCGCCTACGTGATGTTCACCTCCGGCTCGACCGGACTGCCCAAGGGAGTCGGCGTCACGCACGCCGACGTGGTGGCGCTGACGGCCGACGCCGCCTGGCAGGGCGGCGCCGCCGACGCGGTCCTGATGCACTCGGCGTACGTCTTCGACGCCTCGACGTTCGAGATCTGGGCCCCGCTCCTGCACGGCGGCAAGGTCGTCGTCGCACCGGACGGCGTGCTCGAGGCGCGTGTCCTCGGCGACGCCGTCCACGAACACGCGGTGACCGCCGTCTTCCTGACGACGGCCCTGTTCAACGTCATCGCCGACACCGATCCGGGCGCACTCACCGGTCTCCGGCTCGTCTGCGCCGGAGGAGAACTGGCCTCACCGGACGCGATGCAGCGGGTAGCCGCCACCGTGCCCGGCGTGCGCGTCCTCCACGTGTACGGCCCCACGGAGACGACGACCTTCGCCACCCGCTACGACGTCGCGGCCGACCTGCCGTCGGGTCCGCCGCCCATCGGGCGCGCCCTGGACGGCATGCGGCTCTACGTCCTCGACGGCTCGCTGGGCCCGGTCCCACCGGGCGTCACGGGAGAGCTGTACCTCGCCGGGCGTGGTGTGGCACGCGGGTACACCGGCCTTCCCGGCCTGACCGCCACCCGCTTCGTGGCCGACCCCTTCGACACGTCGGGCGGTCGCATGTACCGCACCGGCGACCTCGTCCGGTGGACCCGCGACGGGCAGATCGCCTACGTCGCCCGCGCCGACAACCAGGTGAAGCTGCGCGGCCACCGCATCGAACTCGGGGAGATCGAGGGCGTGCTGGCCTGCTGCGAGGGGGTCGCCGACTCCTTCGCCGTCGTCCGCGAGGACACCCCCGGCGAGCGGCGGCTCGTCGCGTACGTGGTGCCCGCCAACGGGGCGCGTCCCGAGCCCGCCGACCTCGCCCGCGCCGTCGGCCGGTCCCTGCCCGCCTACATGGTGCCCTCGGCGTTCGTCCTGATCGGGGCGCTGCCACTGACCCTCAACGGGAAGGTCGACCGGACCGCTCTGCCCGAGCCCGCACACCACACACCCCTGCTCGGGCGTGCCGCCCGCACCGTGCGCGAGGAGGTCCTCTGCGCGCTGTTCGCCGACGTGCTCGGCCTCGACGGGGCGGGTGCCGACGACAACTTCTTCGCGCTGGGCGGCCACTCCCTGCTCGCCACCCGCCTCGCCGCGCGCATCCGTACCGCGCTCGGGGCGGAGATCCAGGTCAAGGCCGTCTTCGAGCACCCCACGCCCGCCGCGCTCGCGGCCACGCTGGACGGTGCGGAAGGAGCCAGGAGCCCCCTTGAGCGTGCCCCGGACCGGCCCGATCCACTGCCCCTTTCCTTCGCCCAGCAACGCCTGTGGTTCCTCAACCGGTTCGAGGGGCCCAGCGCCACGTACAACGTGCCCTTGGTGCTCCGCCTGCACGGCCCGCTCGACGCGGACGCCCTGGGCAGCGCCCTCGTCGACGTCGTCGAACGCCACGAGAGCCTGCGCACCGTCTTTCCCGAGACCGACGGCGTGGCGCGCCAGGTCATCCGCGACGCCCATGGCGCCGACCTCGACCTGAGCCCCTGCCACACCGCCCCCGGCCGGCTCGACGCGGTCCTGAGGGCCGAGGTGGCGCATCCCTTCGACGTGAGCGCCGAACTCCCCGTACGGGCCCGGCTGCTGCGGCTCGGCGCCGAGTCCCATGTCCTCGTCCTGATCGTCCACCACATCGCGGGCGACGGCTGGTCCCTCGTTCCGCTCGCCCGCGACCTCGGCGACGCCTACCGGGCACGGTCCCGGGGTGAGGAGCCGGCCTGGACGGAACTCGGTGTCCAGTACGCCGACTACACGCTGTGGCAGCGCGCGCTGCTCGGCGCGGAGGACGACCCCTCCAGCCAGGCCGCCCGCCAGCTGGACTTCTGGCGCCACGCACTCGCCGGCGCCCCCGACCTGCTCGACCTGCCGTGCGACCGGCCGCGCCCCGCCGTCACGGCGTACCGCGGAGACGCGTTCGCCTTCCCCGTCGACGCCGAGACCCACCGGGCACTCGCGGAACTCGCCCGGTCGCGCGGAAGCAGCCTCTTCATGGTGCTCCAGGCGGCCCTGTCGGTCCTCCTGTCCCGGCACGGCGCCGGTGAGGACATCCCGCTCGGCACCGCCGTCGCCGGACGCACCGACGAAGCACTCGACGATCTGGTGGGCTTCTTCGTCAACACGCTCGTCCTGCGCACCGACCTGACAGGGGACCCCACGTTCGCCGAAGTGATCGACCGGGTGCGGGAGTTCGACCTGGCCGCGTTCGCCCACCAGGACGTCCCGTTCGAGCGGCTGGTGGATGCCCTCAGCCCGGTCCGGGCCCAGAACCACCACCCGCTGTTCCAGACCATGCTCGTCCTCCAGAACCAGGCGGACACCACCGTCGACCTGACCGGTCTCACGGTCACCGGACAGCCCGTGCCCACCGGCATCAGCAAGTTCGACCTCACCTTCACCTTCACCGAGACACGTGACGGCGAGGGCCGCCCCACCGGCCTCGACGGCGTCCTGGAGTTCTCCACCGAACTCTTCGCCCACACCACCGCCCACGCCCTGGCCGCCCGCCTGACCCGGCTGCTCGCCTCACTCGCCGCCGACCCCGGCCGCCGCGTCCACGCCGTCGGCCTCCTGGAGGCGGGTGAGCTGGCGGATCTGGAGCGGGTCGCACGCGGACCCGTCCGGCCCGCGACGGCGACCACGGCGCCCCAGGCGTTCCGCCGACAGGCCGCCAGAACCCCCGACGCGATCGCCGTGCGGGACGGCGCGCACCGGCTCACCTTCCGCGAACTGGACGCACTCTCCGACGACTTGGCCCACCACCTGCACGGCCGGGGCATCGGCCGCGGCGACCTCGTCGCTCTCGCCCTGGAGGGCACCGCCGACCAGGTCGTCGCGATGCTGGCCGTGGCCAAGACGGGGGCCGCCTACCTGCCGCTCGACCTGGAGTACCCCGAGGCGCGCATCACCCACATGCTCGACGACGCCCGCCCGGCGCTCCTCCTCACCCACGGCACCGCCCGCGCCGCACGGTACGTCTCCTCCGTGCCCTGCCTCGCGCTCGACGACCGGGCGGCCTGGTCCACGGGTCGCCCGGCGCCGCTCCCCACCGCGCCGGACCCGCTCGACGCCGCCTACGTCATCTACACCTCCGGCTCCACCGGCCGCCCCAAAGGCGTGGTCGTCACCCATGCGTCCCTCACCAACCACATGGCCTGGATGGCCCGCCACCTCGGCCTCACCGACGACGACCGGATTCTCGCCCGCACCTCGCCGAGCTTCGACGCCTCGGTCTGGGAGACCTGGCTGCCGCTGCTGCACGGCGGCTCCACCTGCCCCGTGCCGCCTGCCGTCAACCACGACCCCTCCGGTCTGCTCGCCCGGATGCGGGACGCCGGGGCGACCGTCGCGCAGTTCGTGCCCTCGCATCTCGCGCTCGTCCTCGCCGAGACCGGTCCCGAGGAGGCCCCCGCGACCCTGCGGGCCGTCCTGTGCGGAGGCGAACCCCTGCCCAGGTCCCTGGCCGAGCGCACCGGACAGGCCTGGCGGGTCGAGGTGCACAACCTGTACGGGCCCACCGAGACCACCATCGACGCCACCGCCCACCACCACCGGACCGGGGAGCAGGACACCACGGCGGGTGAGGGGGGCGTGCCGCTCGGCCGCCCCGTCGACAACACCCGCGCCTATGTCCTGGACGCCGGGCTCCGGCCGGTGCCGCCGGGCGTCACCGGTGAACTCCACCTCGCCGGAGAGGGCCTCGCACGCGGCTACCTGAGGCGCCCCGGCCTGACCGCCGCGCGGTTCGTTGCCGATCCGTACGGCCCCGCCGGCAGCCGCATGTACCGCACGGGCGACCTCGTGAAACGGGGCACCGACGGCCTGCTCACCTACGTCTCCCGAGCCGACGACCAGGTCAAGCTGCACGGCTTCCGCATCGAACTCGGCGAGATCGATGCCGCGCTCACCGCGCTCGACGGCATCGCCGCCGCGTGCGCGGTCGTCCGCGAGGACCGGCCGGGCGAACGGCGCCTGGTCGCCTACACCGTCCCCGACAGGCGCGGCGGCGCCGTACACCCCGGCGACGCGGAACTGCGCACCCGGCTGACGTCGGCCCTGCCGCCGTACATGGTGCCCGCCGTCTTCGCCTCCCTCGACGCGCTGCCGCTCCTGCCGAACGGCAAGACCGACCGCAAGGCCCTGCCCGCCCCGGCGCGCCCCGCCGCCACCCGGCCGGGCGGCCGGCCCCGCACCGCGAGGGAACGCGTCCTGTGCGACGTGTTCGCCTCCGTCCTGCGTGCCCCGGCCGTCCGCGCGGACGACGACTTCTTCGCGCTCGGCGGCGACAGCATCCTCTCGATCCAGCTCGTCAGCCGGGTACGCGAGGCCGGCCTCCGGGTTCAGCCCCGCGATGTCTTCCTCCACCGCACACCGGAGGCCATCGCGGCCGTCGCCACCGCGCTCGACGAACACACCACCGCACCGGCCGACCAGGGCACCGGCGAGATGCCGCCGACGCCCATCGCCGCCTGGCTCCTCGCACGACCCGGCGCCACGGACGGGTACAACCAGTCCGGGGTCCTGAGCACGCCCGCCGGGGCCGACGAGGACACCCTCGTCGCCGCCCTCCAACTCCTCCTCGACCACCACGACATGCTCCGCCTGCGGGTCACCCTTCCGGACGGCGGCGAACCGGTGCTCGAAGCCCTGCCGCCCGGCACGGTGGACGCCCGCCGCCGCCTCACCCGCGTCGACATCGCGGGACTCGACGCGGAAGCCGCGCGGGCCGCCCTCACCGAGGCGGGCGAACAGGTACGCAGGCGGCTGCGCCCGTCCCAGGGGGACGTCGTCGAAGCGGTCTGGTGCGACGCCGGAGCACATGAGCGCGGGCGTCTGCTGCTCGTCGTGCACCACCTGGCCGTCGACGCGGTCTCCTGGCGCATCCTCGCCTCTGACCTGGCCCGCGCATGGCAGACGGTCACCGAAGCCGCCGCAGGGCAGCGCCCCGACACGGCCACGGCGCTCCCCGCCGTCACCACGTCCTACCGGGGCTGGGCGCACCTGCTCGCCTCCCAGGCGCACAGCGCCGCACGGGAAGCCGAACTGCCCCTGTGGCAGGACGTGCTGAGCACCCCGGACCCGCAGCTGGGATACCGGCCCCTCGACCCCCACCTGGACACCGCCGACGGGACACGCACCCTGGTCACCCACCTTCCCGCCACCTGGACGCAGTCCCTGCTCACCACCGCTCCCGGCGCCTTCCACGCCGGTGTGGACGACATCCTGCTCACGGGCCTCGCCCTCGCCGTCTGCGCCTGGCGCGCGGAACGGACCCCCGGCGCGTCCCGGCCGGCCGGCACCGGCGTCCTGCTCGACCTGGAGAGCCACGGCCGCGAGCAGATCGCGGACCACATCGACGTGTCCCGGACCGTCGGCTGGTTCACCAGCCTCTACCCGGTCCGGATCGACCCCGGACCCGTCGACGCCCGAGGCCCCGGCGGCTTCGACGCCGCACTGGTCGAACGCGCCGTCAAGCGGGTCAAGGAACAGCTGCGGACCGTCCCCGACCACGGGGTCGGACACGGAATGCTCCGCCACCTCAACCCGGCGACCGGCCCCCTGCTGGCCACCGCGACCGAACCCCAGATCGGCTTCAACTACTTGGGTAGGTACGCCGCTTCGCCCGAGACGGCGGACGGCGGCCCAGGCTCCGACTGGGCCGTACTGCTCGACGGCGGCGGGCCGCGCAGCCAGGACCCCGACATGACCGTGCACCACGTCCTCGACATCAACGCGCACACCGAGGACCTGCCGGACGGCCCGCGCCTCGTGGCCCGCTGGACCTGGCCCAGTGACCTTCTCAAGGAGGAGGACGTGGGCGCCCTGTCCGACGCGTTCACACGGGCGCTGCGCGCCATCGCCGACCATGCCGAACGACCCGACGCCGGCGGCTACACGCCGTCCGACCTTCCCCTGGTGTCACTCAACCAGGCCCAGATCGACCGACTGCAGAACAAGTGGGGTGGACGCAAGTGACCGGTTTCCAGCTGGAGGACGTACTACCGCTGACGCCGCTTCAGGCAGGCATGCACTTCCACGCCCTGTACGACTCCCGTGCCGTGGACGTCTACACCGCCCAGTTCGTCTTCGACCTCGAAGGCCCCGTCTCCGTTCCCGCGCTGCGCGCCGCCATCGCCGGCCTGCTGCGCCGGCACGCCAACCTGCGGGCCGGCTTCCTCCACGAGGACCTGGACGAGCCCGTGCAGGCCATTGCCGCCGAGGTTCCGGTACCACTGGAGGAACGGGACCTGGCCGGTACGGACGGCACGGGCACCAGGGAGGAACGGCTCACCGCGTTCCTCGCCGCCGACCGTGTCCGCCGCTTCGACCTGACCACCCCGCCGCTGATGCGGTTCACCCTGGTGCGCACCGCGCCGCAGCGCCACCGGCTCGTGATGACGAGTCATCACATCCTGTTCGACGGCTGGTCGATGCCCCTCATCGTGCGGGAACTGTTCGAGCTGTACGCGACCCAGGGGGACGACAGCGCTCTGCCGCGTGTCACCCCCTACCGGACCTACCTCGGCTGGCTCGCGCAGCAGGACCGCACCGCCGCGCTGGACGCCTGGGCCACCGCCCTGGCCGGGATCGAGGCGCCGACCCTGCTCGCCGGGCCCGGCGGCGCGGGCGGGCAGGGCGCCGCCGAACTGCCCGAGACCCTGGTCCTTGAGCTGGACGCGGCCACGACGCTCCGGCTGCGCGAGACGGCCCGCGCCCACCGGCTCACCCTGAACACCCTCGTCCAGGGCGCCTGGGGCCTGGTGCTCGGGCACCTCACCGGGCGCCAGGACGTCGTGTTCGGCGCCACCGTGTCCGGCCGCCCGCCGGAGATTCCCGGCATCGAGTCCATGGTCGGCCTGTTCATCAACACCGTGCCGGTACGGCTCCGCCCGGAGCCCGGCGAGACCCTGGCCGGGCTCCTGACACGGCTCCAGGAGGAACAGGGCCGCCTCCTGGGCAGCCAGCACGTCGGCCTGAGCGAGATCCGGGGCGCCACCGGCCTGGACGAACTCTTCGACACCCTCACCGTGTTCGAGAACTATCCGATGGACGACGAGTCCCTGCGCACCGCGCAGCAGGGCCTGCGGGACCTGGCCGTCACCGGCTTCAGCGGCACGGACGCGGCCCATTACCCGCTCACCCTCACCATCGCCCCCGGCGACTGCCTGCGGATCACGTTCGGCTACCGGACCGCCGTCCTGGACCGCGACGGCGTGGCCCGGACGGTCGCCCGAATGCGGCACGTGCTGACGTCGATGGCTCAGGGGATCGACCGCCGCGCCGACACCCTGCCCGTCCTGCTGGACGGTGAACGCGAAACCCTGTTCTCCCAGGCGACCGGTGACGAACTGACCGGCGGGGCAAGGGGCATGAGCATCCCGGACGCCGTGGCCGGGCAGGCCGCCCGGCACCCGGACGCGGTGGCCGTGTCCGGTGCGGGCGAGCAGCTGACCTACCGCCGGCTCCACGACCTCTCCGACGAGCTGGCCGGTGCCCTGACCGGGCTCGGGGTCGGCGCCGAGGAGGGCGTCGGCATCTTCGTCGGCCGCTCGACCGCCATGGTCACCGCCTCCCTGGCCGCCCTGCGCGCGGGCGCCGCCTATGTGCCCCTCGACCCGCGCTGGCCGGCCGACCGACTCGGCCGTGTCGCCGAAGTGGCCGGCGTCCGTACCCTGATCGTCGACGAGACCACCCGCACCCACCCCTGGGCAAGCCAACTCGGCCCGGAAACCAGCGTGCTGACCGTCGACACCGAAGGCCGTGTCCGGCGTGGCGGACCGGCCGCCCCGGGCGCTCTCCCCGCGGTCACCGGCGGAGCCCGGCTCGCGTACATCATGTTCACCTCCGGCTCCACCGGCCTGCCCAAGGGCGTCGGCGTCACCCACGCCGACGTGACCGGCCTCGCGGCGCACCGGGCCTGGGCCGACGGCGCGGCCGACGCCGTCCTGATGCACTCGGCGTACGTCTTCGACGCCTCGACCTTCGAGATCTGGGCCCCGCTCCTCAACGGCGGCCGCGTCGTCGTCGCGCCCGAGGGCACGCTCCAGCCCGCCGTGCTCAGGGACCTCGTCACCCGGCACGGCCTGACCGCGGCGTTCCTGACGACCGCCCTGTTCAACGTCCTCGCGGAAACGGACAGCGACGCCCTCGGCCTGCTGCGTCTGGTCGCCACCGGGGGCGAGGCCGCCGCGCCGGGCGTTCTGCAACGCCTCGCCGCCGCCCACCCCGGCACCGCCGTCCTCCACGTCTACGGACCCACCGAGACCACCACCTTCGCCACCGCCCACCACCTCCGCCCCGACGACACCCCCACCGGTGCCGCCCCCATCGGGCGCCCACTCGACGGCATGCGCGGCTACGTCCTGGACGCCGCGATGCGACCCGTACCACCCGGCGCCGAAGGCGAGTTGTACGTCGCGGGCGCCGGTGTCGCGCGGGGCTACCTCGGGCGGCCCGGCCTCACCGCCACCCGGTTCGTCGCCGACCCCTTCGACGGCACCGGGGCGCGCATGTACCGCACCGGCGACCTCGTGCGCCGTGACTCCGACGGCACCCTGCACTACGTCGCCCGGACCGACCAGCAGATCAAACTGCGCGGCCACCGCATCGAACCCGCCGAGATCGAGACGGTGCTCCGCGCCGACCCGTCCGTGGACGCCGTCTGCGTCCTGGTCCGCGAGGACCTGCCCGGCGACCGCACCCTCACCGCCTACGTCGTCCCCGCCCCCGGGCGCACCCCGGACCCCGCCCAGCTCGCCGCACACGTGGGCCACCACCTGCCCGCCTACATGGTGCCCTCCGTCATCCAGCCGATCTGCGCGCTGCCGCTGACCCCCAACGGCAAGCTCGACCGAGCGGCCCTGCCCGAGCCCACCGGCCCGTCGGCCACCCATGTCCGGCCGCCACGCGGCGCCCTGGAGGAGATCCTCGCCGGACTGTTCGCCGACGTGCTCGGCGTGCCACGCGTCGGCATCGACGAGAGCTTCTTCGCCCTGGGCGGCCACTCCCTGCTCGCCACCCGTCTCGTGGGCCGTGTCCGCACCGCCCTGGACACCGAGACCGAGATCCGCACCCTCTTCGAGAACCCCACCGTCGCCGCACTCGCCAACGCCCTGGAGACGGCGGGCCGGTCCGCCCGCCCCGCCCTGGTCCCGCAGGCACGCCCCCACACGCTCCCGCTGTCCTACGCCCAGCAGCGCCTGTGGTTCCTCCACCGGCTCGAAGGCCCCTCGCCGACGTACAACATCCCCTTCGCCGTACGCATCGAAGGACCGCTCGACACGGAGGCCCTGCGCCGCGCGCTGCACGACGTCGCCGGCCGGCACGCCGCCCTGCGCACCGTCTTTCCCGAGGGCGACGGCGGACCGCACCAGCACATCACCGCCCCGGACGACGTCCGCCTCCCGTTCACCCTGGAGGCCGTCGAGGAGGACAAGCTCCACCACCGGATCAGAGCCGCCACGGCCGAGCCGATCGACATCGAGAACCGTCCTCCGCTCCGGGCCACCCTGCTGCGCCTCACCGACGACGCCCACGTCCTGGTGCTCGTCATCCACCACATCGCCGCCGACGGCTCGTCCCTCGCCCCGCTCGCCCGCGACCTCGGCGCCGCCTACCGGGCCCGTGCCGGGACCGGGGAACCCGCGCTGACCGCACTGCCCGTCGACTACGCCGACCACACTCTCTGGCAGCGCCGCCTGCTCGGCGACGAGCACGACCCGGACAGTGTCGTGTCACGCCAGCTCGCCTACTGGAAGGACGCGCTGGACGGCCTGCCGGAGATGGTCGAGCTGCCCTGGGACCGGTCGCGCCCGGCCGTGCCCCGGCACACCGGTGCCACCCACGACTTCACCGTCGGCCCCGCCACCTCCCGTCAGGTCGCGGAGCTCGCCCGTACCGGCGGATGCAGCGTCTTCATGGTGCTCCAGGCCGCCCTGTCGACCGTCCTGTCCCGGCACGGCGCCGGCGACGACATACCGCTCGGCACGGCCGTCGCCGGACGGACCGACGAGGCCGCCTCTGACCTCGTGGGTCTCTTCGTGAACACCCTCGTCCTGCGCACGGACCTGTCCGGCGACCCGACCTTCCTCGAACTGCTGCACCGGGTGAAGGAGCGCGACCTCTCCGCGTACGCACATCAGGACGTCCCCTTCGAGCGGCTGGTGGAACTGCTCAACCCCGCGCGCTCGCAGAGCCACCATCCGCTCTTCCAGACCATGCTCGTCCTGCAGAACCACGCCCCCGCCGCCCCGATCGACCTGCCGGGCCTGACCGTGAGCGGCGTCCCGGTCGACGCGGGGGTCAGCAAGTTCGACCTGTCGTTCACCTTCACCGAGACGTACGACGACAGCGGAGCCCTCAACGGGATGCGGGCCGCCGTCGACTACGCGACGGAACTCTTCGACGCGGCAACGGTCCGCGACCTCGCCGACCGGCTCGTCCTGCTGCTCGACGCCGCCAGCGCCGACCCCGACCGCCCCTTGCGCACCTACGACGTGCTCACCACCGCCGAGCACACCCGGATCGCCGCCTGGGGGACCGGTCCCGTCGAGGACCTGCCCGAGTCGACGCTTCCCGCGCTCTTCGCGCGGTGGGTCCGGCGGACCCCCGACGCCCCGGCGGTCCGCGACGCCGGCACCACCCTCACCTACGGCGAACTCGACACGCGCGCCGACGCCCTAGCCCGCCACCTCGCCGCCCACGGCATCGGACCCGAGGACCGGGTGGCCGTCGCCCTGCCCCGCACCCACCACCTCGTCGTCGCCCTGCTCGCCGTCCTGAGGACCGGCGCGGCCTACGTGCCGATCGACCCCGACTACCCGGCCCGGCGCCTGTCCCACATGCTCGACGACGCCGCCCCGCGCCTGCTCCTCACCACCCCCGCCATCCACCGCGCCCTGCCGGACACCGCCGTGCCGCACCTGTACGCCGACGAGCTCGCGGACAGCCCCCGCACGGCCGGGTCCGGCGGTGCCCGCACCGGCCCCGCCCCGTTCCCGTGCCTCGACCCGGCACACCCGGCGTACGTCATCTACACGTCCGGCTCCACCGGCCGCCCCAAGGGCGTCGTGGTCACCCACCGGGGCGTCGGCGCCATGGCCCGGACACAGAGCGAACGGCTCCGCGTCGCCCCCGGCAGCCGCGTGCTGCACATGGCGTCCGTCAGCTTCGACGCCGCGTTCTGGGAACTGTGCATGGGGCTGCTCTCCGGAGCCTGCCTGGAGATCGACGCACGCGAAGCCCTGCTGCCCGGCCCCACCCTCGCCGCCCTGGTCCACGAACGGGGCATCACCCACCTCACCCTGCCGCCCGCCGCACTCGCGGTGATGCCACCCGGCTCGCTGCCCCCAGGCACCACGATGGTCCTCGCCGGGGAGGCGTGCCCGCCCTCCCTCGTGCACGCCTGGGCGCGGGACCGGTTCCTCGTCAACGCCTACGGCCCGACCGAGACCACCGTCTGCGCCACCATGAGCGGCCACCAGCACGCGGACGGCCCGCCGGCACCCGACCGCACGGTGCCCATCGGCACCCCGGTCAACGGCACCCGGGTCCACGTCCTCGACGACCGGCTGGCCCCCGTACCGCCCGGCGTGGTCGGCGAGTTGTACGTGTCCGGGGCGGGAGTCGCCCGCGGGTACCACGGCCGGGCCGCGCTCACCGCGTCCCGGTTCCTCGCCGATCCGTTCGACCGCGCCGGGGGCCGCATGTACCGCACCGGCGATCTGGTGCGCTGGACGGCGGCCGGAGAACTCGTCTACGTCTCCCGGGTCGACGACCAGGTCAAACTGCGCGGCTTCCGCATCGAACTCGGCGAGATCGAGGCGGTGCTCGCCTCCCTGCCCGGCGTCGCCGCGGCCTGCGCCGCCGTCCGCGAGGACCGGCCCGGCGACCGCCGCCTCGTCGTGTACACCGTGGCCGCGGACGGTGCGCAGGGTCCCGACGAGGCAGAGGTGCGCGCACACCTCGCCGCGAGCCTGCCCGCCCACATGGTCCCCGCCGCCCACGTCGCCCTCGGGGCCCTGCCCGTCACGCCCAACGGCAAGACCGACCGGCGCGCCCTGCCCGCACCCCACCGCGCCGGGCCGCCGGCCGGGGGCCGGGCGCCGCGCACCGCGCGTGAGCGCGTCCTGTGCGAGGTGTTCGCGGAGACGCTCGGTGTGCCCGGAGTAGGCGTCACGGACGACTTCTTCACCCTGGGCGGTCACTCACTGCTCGCCGTGACCCTGGCCAGGCGGATCGGGGAACGCTGCGGCGTGCGCCCGTCCCTGCGCGCCCTGTTCGCGGCGCCCACGGTCGAGGGCGTCGACCGTCTGCTGGGGAGCGAGGCGGGGGAGGAGGACCAGGAGAACACCGCATCACCTGACCTCGCCTCAGAGGTCGTGCTGGCCGCGGACATCACGGGCACGGGCCGGGAGGCGGCGGCCCACGTCCCCGCCCCGGCACGCAGGCACCCGCGTCCGTCCGCCCGGCCGCTGCTGACCGGTGCTTCCGGCTTCCTCGGCGCCTTCCTCCTGCGCGATCTCGTCGAGACCACCGACGGCCCCGTCGACTGCCTCGTACGCGCGGCGGACGACCACACCGCGGCGCAGCGGCTCCGGGCCAATCTGGAACGCTACGGCCTGTGGCGTCCCCGGTACGCGGAACTGATCCACCCCGTCCCGGGCGACCTCGCCGCCCCCGGCCTCGGCCTGTCGGCGGCGGACCGGACCGCTCTGGTCCGCCGCCTCGGCCCGGTCCTGCACAACGGCGCACGCGTCAACTTCGCCGCCGCGTACGGTGATCTGCGCGCCCCCAACGTGGCCGGCACCGGGGAACTGCTGCGCCTGCTCGCGGACTCCTCCTCACCCGGGATGCACTACATCTCGACCACCAGCGTGTACGCCCCGGCGCCCGGCCCCGATCCCGTCACCATCACGGAGGCGACCCCGACCGGCCCGGCGCCCGACCTCCCCGACGGGTACGCGCAGAGCAAGTGGGTCGCCGAGGGACTCGTCGCCCTGGCCCGCGAACGCGGTCTGCCGGTGACCGTCCACCGGCCCGGCCGGATCAGCGGCGACACCGCCACCGGCGCCTGCCAGGACCGAGATCTGCTGTGGCAGCTCATCAAGGGCTGCCTCCAGGCGGGAGCGGTGCCGGACCTGCCGTACGGGTCGACCGACTGGGTGCCCGTCGACTACGTCAGCGCCGCGGTCGTGGCCCTCGCCGCATCAGGCCGGACCGGGACGGAGACGTATCACCTCACCAACCCGGACGCGCCCGGCCTGGACCGGGTCTTCGAAGCGGCCGCCGGCCTCGGGCACGGGCTGCGCACCGTTCCCGCGGCCGACTGGCAGGCCAGGGTGGCGGCGCAGCCGGACAACGCGGCGCAACTGTTCCTCGGTGACGAGGGCCGGACCCGGAACGAGGCGACGGATCTCCGCCGCTTCGACTCCCACCTGACAGCCGGCGCCGCAGCGGCCGCGGGAATCCACCAGCCGCCCCTGACCGACGAGATCCTGATCCGCTACCTGACGTACTTCCACGAAACGGGATTCCTGCCCGCCCCCGGGGTACCGGCCAGGCCGTAGCTGCCGGTGGGCAGCGGCTGACCCCGCCGGAAGCGGCGTCCGGGTCAGCCGCTGCCCACGGACGCCGCCGTCCACGCGAGGGAGGCGGGCCCGACCGGGACCGCGGAGGCACCGTCGCCGCTGCCGTCACTTCCGCCGCCGTCACCGAATCCGGGAGCCTTGACACCCGCCAGACAGCCGTTCTTCACCGCGTCGACCGTGCTCCAGCCGTCCTTGAGGACGCCTCCGTCATCAACGGAGTTGGGGTTCCAGCACCGGAAGGATCACGAACAGCTGTCGCGCCCACCCAGACGGGTGCGATGTCGTCCCACGGGCCGTACCGCTCGGGCACATCGCGCCACGGTGCACCAGTCCGGGTCCGCCACCGTATGCCGTCCATCAGCTGCCGCCGGGTCCACACCGGCGGACGGCCCGGCTTGATGCCGTGCGGCAGTAACGGCTCCAGTCAGGCCCACTGATTGTTCGTCAGGTCACCACGATTCACTGCACGTGATCATTCACAACCAAGATCCACTTTCGCAATAGATGCCTACGCTCTCGCCCCTACGGGGTAATGTCCCGCAGGTGGAGATCGTGGAAATGACCTCGCTGGAACGTCGCCTCTGTCAGGCATTCCCTCGCGGCGAACCGATCGACCTCCGCCAGTCCCAGGACGAGAACGCCGGACAACCCAGTGCCTGGGGTCCCGAACGGACCGTTCGCGCCGAGATCATCCGCACCCTCCTCCTCAGTGGTCCGTCCGAACCCGGCGAGGTGCCCGCCCTCTACCTCACTGGTGCGCGGATCACCGGCCTCCTGAACCTTCAGCACGCAGAGATATCGCACCCCATCCGCCTGAACCTCTGTCACTTCGAGCATCCGCCAGACTTCCGCGGAGCGCAGACCCGTCAGCTTGACGTCAGTGCGTCCTTCCTCCCCACCCTCATGGCCACCGCCATACGCGTCGACGACGACCTCCGGCTCACTGGCTGCTGTATTCCCGGAAGCGTGCAGTTGGGCAGCGCACAAGTCTCCGGCGGAATCTTCCTCGACCGCGCCCGTATCGGTGTCGACGGCGGGTGCGTTCTCCAGCTCAGCCATGCCTCCATTGGCAACGACCTCTGGGCACCCCAACTGGTGGCCCACGGCGAGATCCGCATCGGAGCCGCCCGCATAGAAGGCGCCCTTGATCTCGAAGACGCCCACATCGATAACTCGGGAGGTGATGCCCTCAACGCCGCCCACCTGACGGTCGGGACCAGAGTCAACGCGGGCGGCCTCGTGGCCGAAGGCCGCGTCAGACTCACTGCCACCAAGGTCACCGGCTGGCTCACCTTCATTGAGGCCCGGCTCCGCAATCCGGGCGGGGTCGCACTGGGCATCAGTAGCTGTGAGGCAGCAGGGTTCTCGCTCTGGGACGCGGCCCCAATCTCAGGCCACGTCAAAATGCACTACGCCAACTTCAAGATCATCCACGCCAAGCCCGAAGTCTGGCCCGTCACGGTACGTCTGGAGGGCCTGACATACGAGACCCTCGCTCCGCGCCTGCCGGCGGCACAACGGCTCGCTCTGCTCGAGCGAGACGAAGACGGCTTCGTACAGCACGCCTACGAGCAACTCGCTGCCTCTTACCGCCGCGTCGGTGACGACGCCGAAGCCCGTGCGGTCCAACTCGCCAAGCAACGCCGGCACCGGACCACGCTGCCATGGTACGGAAGACTCTGGGGCTACCTCCAGGACACCACTGTCGGCTACGGGTTCCGCCCCATTCGTGCTGTGGCCTGGCTCCTGGCTCTTCTGCTCCTCGGCTCAGTCGCCTACGGACTGGACCATCCACCCGCGGCCGAGCGGGGCAAAGGCCCGGAATTCAACCCCGTCATCTATGCTCTCGACCTCCTCCTGCCCATCATTGATTTTGGCCAGGAAAAGGCATTCACTCCGACCGGCCCTTACCAGTGGCTGTCGTATGTCCTGATCGCAGCAGGTTGGATCCTCGCCACAACCATTGCCGCCGGAGTGACGCGCAATCTGAACCGCCAATAGCCCGTCCTGCCTGCAAGTGAGGCGACCGTGCTGGTCGGAGCCCACGGTGATGGGTTGTGACCAGTACTTACGCAACACGCCCTAGTTGTACTGCCCCGTGAGCCGAGTGGACCACCCGGTGCGCCACGTTGAGCTCCACCGGATACTCCCGGGCGCCGACCCGTCCGGGACGGGGAGCGGCTGACATCTCTGTACGCACCCGGCACAACCATCCTTGCCGTTCGAGGGTCACATCAAGTGGGAGCAATCCGCTCTCGGGGACACAAGGGGGATATATGCGAAGCATGCGTAATGTCGCGACTGTCGGGGCTCTGGCCACACTGATGCTGGGCGCCACGGCCGCGTTCGGCACGACCGCCTCTGCCGCGCCCAACGTCACGCCGCAGGGCGTCTGCGGTGGTTCCTACAAGACGGTGAACTCCGTGCCCGTCGGCTCGCTGGGCACCGTCTACCTGACGTACAACTCCGCGAACGGCAAGAACTGCGTCGCGACCATCCGTGCCAACCCGGGGGCGGCCAAGGACATGGCCACGTACATCTACGTCTCCGACACCGACGACTGGGCCGGGGACTCCGGGAACTACACGTCGTACGCGGGTCCCAGCTACGTCTACGGCAAGGGCCACTGCGTGAGTTGGGGCGGTCACATCGCCAACGTGTACGCGTCGGTGGAGAACTCCAACTGCGCGAAGCTCAAGGAACACCGGGTCACCGAGGTCCGCTGACCCGGCGTACCACCCGGCGCGAGGCGACGTCCGTGAGAGCTGCCGTATCCGGCGGACGTCGCCTTCGGCGCGGAGACCGTGCTCGGCCCGATGCCGGCGCGCAGGGAACACCGGCCCCTCTACGCGGGCCCTGCCGTCTCATCGTCGACGGTGACACCCACGTGGTCGGCCACGGTGGTGAGGGCCGTTCCCAGTGGGAGCGCGACACGGGTGACGGCGTGCCGGTCGCCGCGGGTCGGGTCCCGGTTGACGATCAGCACCGGTTTCCCGGCCTGGGCCGCCTGGCGGACGAACCGGAGCCCGGACATCACCGTCAGTGAAGAACCCAGGACCAGAAGCGAGGAAGCCTCGCGGACCAGTTCGCGGCAGTCCTCGACCCGCTGCGGGGGCACCGCCTCGCCGAAGAACACCACGTCCGGTTTGAGGACGCCGTCGCAGACCGTGCAGGCCACCGTACGGAAGTCCCCGATCTGCTCGTCGGTGAGGTCGGCGTCACCATCCGGATTGATCGCGGCAGCCACTGGCATGAAGCCCGTATTGGCCTCCTCCAGCCGCCGCGCCAGTTCGTGGCGCGAGGTGAAGGTGCGGCAGGAGAGACAGACGACCCGGTCCAGGCTTCCGTGGAGTTCCACGACGTCCGCGCTGCCGGCGGCCTGGTGCAGGCCGTCGACGTTCTGCGTGATCACCCCCGCGAGCATGCCCTGCCGTCCGAACGCGGCCACGGCCCGGTGCCCGGCGTTGGGGCGGGCACGGCCGAAGGTGCGCCAGCCGAGGTGGCTGCGCGCCCAGTACCGGCGCCGCGCCTGGGCGCTTGCCGTGAAGTCCTGGTACGTCATCGGAGTGTGCCGGCTCAGGCTCCCGCCCTCGCCCCGGTAGTCGGGGATGCCCGACTCGGTGGAGATACCCGCCCCGCTGAGCACCAGCACGCCGCCGGTGCTCAGGGCATCGGTGATCGGCTCCAGATCCGTGGTGGCGGGCGGCAGGTCCTCGGTGGGGGCCCAGCTCAGAGTGGGGCGCATGCGCATGTCTCAAGAGTACGGAACCGGCTGCCGTCCCCCGTTCGCGGCACCGACGACGCGGCTCACCGGTCGGGAACGCGAGGCCGGCGCTTTCAGTCCTGCCGCACCACAGGCACCGACGCGCAGCCGCGGAGCCCCGCGTCCGCGCGTGCCCGGCCGGGAGACGCCCCGGTTCCCACCACTCGGCCGTCGAGGACCGCGAGCCAGCCGCCATCGGGCAGGCCGGCCCGCAACCCCTCCGTATCGGCGGGTTCGAGGGCCTTGAGCAAGGCCGGGTCGGGGTCCGTCGGGGCCGCGGCCGCCTGGGATGCTTTCCGGCGCCACTCGGCCACGGTCCGTTCGGTTCCCCGTACCCGCACCCACAGCACGTGCTGGACCACGATCAGCGGGCCGAGTGCCGTCAGGAGTGGGAACGCCCCGGTCAGCGCCCCGAGGGCGAACAGCAGACTGACCGCGGCGGACACCGCCAGCCCGATCCCGGCCGCGAGGAGACCTGCGGCCCGCCCGAAGGCCTTGAACGCCACCAGCGGGAAGAGCACCAGGAGCAGCAGGTCGCCCAGTCCCAGCGCCACGGGCGGATCACCCCGTGTGACGGCCAGCAGCGGAGCGAACGGCAGCCCCATGACCTGGGCGGCGAACCGGTCCATGACCGAGGTGAGCCCCGTCGCCACCAGGTCGTAGCAGGCGAGCGCCCCCGCGAACCACGCGGCGTGGGCGGAACGCATGCCGCTCTGCGCCCACATGTTGGCCACCCCCACGACGGCGACCGCGAGCAGCACATCGGTGAGGACCATCACGGCGAGCGGCCGGTCCGCGAACGCGCATCCGGCGGTGGCCGCGACCGAGCCGAGTGCCACCATCCACGCCAGGCCCCCGCCGAACAGGGGCGCGAGGGTGAACTGGAGCGCGGCGCAGAGGACCAGACCGAAGACGACCGCCACCGCGGCCCGAGGCAGTTCCAGATAGACCAGGGGAGCCGCCACGACCACGGCGGACACCACGGCGACATCGGGCAGTTCGTAGCGGCCGACCGGAGGACGGGGCATCCGGACCCGGCCGAAGTAGGCGGCGCCCGCCGCCGTGACCGCGGCGACGCACGCGTTGAGGCCCACCAGGGCGGCGGCGCTCACGCCGGACTCACGACGCGTACCGGGGCGGGGTGGGCCGGCTCGAAGGTGTGCTCCCGCAGATCGGCGCGTACCGGGCCGGTGGGCGGCATCGAGGCCGGGTCGTCGTGGAGCACGATCGCGTCCAGTGCCAGGCCCGCAGCGGTGGCGCGCTCCTCCAGCCTGCCGAGCAGACCGGCGGCGGGCAGCCCGCGGACCAGGACATGGAGGCGCGGGCCCGGGGGCCCGTCCACCAGGGCGTAGCGCGCGGGCAGCGGGATGTCCGGTTCCGCCTCCAGCAGGTTCAGGACCGACCAGGTGGGGATCGCGCCGCTCAGCGGGCCCGTCCAGCGGCCGAGCACCGGCGAGGTCGCGGGCAGGTGGGCCAGTTCGCACGCCGTCGGGCCCTCGGGGAGCCGGACCAGGTCGCCGGTCGCGTACCGCAACAGCAGGGTGCAGTCCCGGTAGGGGACGTACGGGGTCTGGACGATGATGCCGACGGCGCCCGGCCGCGTCGGCGCGTGGGTCACGGGGTCGAGTATCTCCAGATGCCCGAACTCGGTGGTGTGGTGCAGATGTCCCTCGGCGCACGCCGTACCGCCCGACGGCACGGTCTCGGTCATCATGTACGAGGTGGAGATTCTGGCTCCCAGGGCCGCCGACGCCCGCTCCCTCAGCGGATCCGACAGCACTTCACCCCCGACGCCGATGGACTCCAGGCCGAAGTCCGACGGCTTCCAGCCGCCCCGCTCGGCCTCCTCGACGAGGGCGGAGAGGTAGGACGCGGAGACCGTCAGGTGGGTGATCTGCGGGTCCTTTCCGCGCAGCCCGAGCGGGGTCGCGAGCCGGTCCAGTGCCACCGCGGGATCCACGGTGCCGATCTGGACGAACGCCGCGCCGATCCGGGTCACCGACTCCTCCACGTTGAGCAACGGCAGGGTCGCCCGCGAGCACCCCGCGTACGCCACCGTGTGGCGGGGGCGCAGGCCCAGGGCGAGCACGGCCGAGACCGTGCTCATGGCCACCGCGATCTCCACCTCGGCCCGGGAGTACCAGACGGTGGTGGGGGTGCCGCTCGTCCCCGTGGTGAGCGCCATCAGCGCGGGAGCGGAGACGGCGGACACGAAGGCCGCCGGCAGGCCGCGCAGGGCCGCCTTCGGGGTGACCGGCACCTGGTCCCAGTTGTCCGGTGTGAGGGTGCCGGGGTCGAGGCCCAGGCTGTCGAACGTCCGGCGGTAGTACGCCGTGTGCCGGGCGGCGGCCCGCGCCGTCGCCCGCAGGCTGCGCTCGGTCACGGTCCGCCGTACGGCGGGATCGACGGCCCCGGCCTGACCGGGCAGCAGGGCCGAGTCCGCGCCCGGCTCGCCGAACTCCGCGAGCGTCGCGACCAGGTCCCGGGCGATGCGCTCCAGGTCCTGCGGGCGGATGCGGCGGTTGCGCAGGATCGCCGCGCCGTACCGGAGCTGGCTGAGCGCGGTTCCGAACAAGGGAGCCTCCAGACGCCTGGACCGGGACTGAACTCCCGGTCCAGGCCGGGGCTGATCCGTCAGACCATGCTGGCGAACATCGCCGCTGTGAGCGTGCTGAAGGCGTACTTGACGTAGTGCTTGACCATGGTGGATCTCCCTTCTCCGGGCCACCCCTCGAGGCGGCTGGGCTCCATGTGGCGCACTCCCGACCGAGGGCGGCCGGTCGATGAACGAGACATTAGAGGAGGGGAGTTGATGACTCAACGATGTCTTCCGACTTACTGGTGGTTCGGCAGGAATTACTGCGGCCGGAGGCCCGCTGAGCGCCCTGCGGCGTATCCGGTCGGCGGACCTCTCCGCCATCCCTCAAACATCAGACGTAAGATGTCTGATGTTTGAGGTTGTCGTCGAGTGAGGAGTCGCGGATGAGCCACGCCCCAGTGCCCGGAGAGAAGAGGTCGCGTGATCCCGGACAGCCGGGAGGCGACCACCGCGTGGCTGTCATCGGTGCGGGCGCCATCGCCCGCGACCATGCCACCGCGATCGCGGCCGTTCCGGGAATGCGGCTGACCCACGTCGTCGACCGGCATCCCGAACGGGCCGCCGCGCTGGCCGCGCTCGCCGAGGGCGCCACATGGTCCACCGATCCGGCGACCGCGTGGTCCGACAGCATCGACGTCACCGCCGTGTGCACCTCGCCCGAGTCGCACACCGAACTGTCCGTGTCCGCTCTCGAAGCCGGCCGGGCGGTCCTGCTGGAGAAGCCCGCCGCCCTGAACGTGGCCGACGCCGACCGGATCCTCGCAGCGGCGAAGACGGCCGGCCGGCCCCTGCTGGTGGCCCAGACGGCTCGCTTCCAGCCCGTCCACCTCGAAATCGCCCGAGCGGTCGCCGAAGGCGCGATCGGCACGCCCCGGCTGGCGCACCTCACCTGGTACACCGGGCACGTCTGGCCCGGCGGCTGGCGGGGCTGGCAACTGGACCCGTCCCGCTCCGGAGGCCATGTCGCCCACAACGGCGTGCACGCCCTCGACCTGCTGACCTGGCTCATGGACGACGAACCGGTCCGGGTGTTCGCCCGCCCGTGCCGTACGTGGGCATCCGGGATGCCGACCCCCGACAGTTTCCAGATCCTCGTACGCTTCGCCGGCGGCGCTCTCGCCACCATCGAGCTGTGCTACGCCCTCGTCGCACGCGGCACGTTCGTCCGCCGGCTCATGCTCTCCGGCACGGCCGGCACCCTGCACCACAGCAGCGAGGACGAGCCGCGAGCGCACTCCGCGTCGCCCGTCGCACCCGCGTCGATCGAGGGTGCGATGACCGAGCAGACCAGACACCTGCGCGATGTGCTCGACGGTGTCGCGGCCCCGCTGACCGCACCTCACCACATCCGCGCGGCCCTCGCCGCCGCGCTGGCAGCGCAGCTCAGCGCGGACGAAGGCCGCCCCGTCGACGTGAAGGAGATCTGCTGACATGCGAATTCTCATCGCATCCGGGGTCCGGCACGCCCGTGACTACGTACCCCTGCTGAGGTCCCTGCCCGGCATCGAGGTCATCGGTTGCGCGGACACCGCCGACAGCCCCTTCGCCGAGGACAGCGCCGCCCTCGCGGGCGCGACGGACATCCCGCTGCTCGACCTGGACGAGGGTCTCGCCTCCTGCGACATCGCCCTCGTGTGCAGCGAACCCACCCGCCACGTCGACCTCGCGGTGAGAGCGCTCGAAGCGGACCGGCACGTACTCGTCGACAAGCCCGCCGCGACCGACACCCGAGGCGCGCAGCGCCTGTGGGACGCCGCCGACCGATCACGCGGGCTGCTCAGCGCCGTGCACCGCCTCTACTCCCCGCAGATCGCTCGCGCCCGGCGCATCGTGGACTCCGGTGCGATCGGTCTGCCCCTGGCCGTCGACGCGGAGTGGCTCGCGGCGGGCGGGCTCGACGGAGCGACTGTTGAGCGCCCCGAACTGGTCTGCGACCCCGCCCTGTCCGGCGGCGGCGAACTGATGAACTTCGGGTGGTATCCGGCTCTGGCGATCCGGCATCTGACCGGCCTGGAGGTGGAGGAGGTCGTCGCGTTCAGCAGCGCGGCGCCCCGAACGCCGCTCTTCGACGGCCCGCACGGTACCTACGGGGTCGAGGACGCGGCGGTCCTCTCGCTCCGGCTGGGCAACGGAGTGGTGGCCACGGCCACCGTGGCCCGCACCCCCGCCGGCATCGGCCCGGCTCCCGTCTCGTCCACCCTGCGCGTCCTCGGCTCGCACGGTCACGTACTCGCCGACGAGGACGCTCCCTCGGTCGCCGTGCGCGGGGCGGACGGCGTCAGCGCCTCCCGGCAGATCGGCGGGCCCGCCGGGGTGACGGCGCTGCGGCTGCTGTTCACCGAGTTCTGCGACGACATCCGCTACGGGCGCACTCCGCTGGTGACGGCGGCCGATATGCACGCGGCCGTCGCGGTGGTCGAGGCCGCCCTCTCCTCGGCACGCGGGGACGGCGTCCCGGTCGCCCCCGCCGTCCGTACGACCGCCACGGGCGTGGCCTGACGGACGTGCGTGGCCGGTGCCCGGTGACCCCCGCCCCGCCCAGGGGCGGGGGTCACCGGGCACTTGCCGCCTCCTGCTGAGGCGGCATGACTCAAACCGGTTCTGGCAGCGGTTCCGGTTGCCGTACCGGAGCGGTCTTCGGTTCCCACCGTTCGGTGGTCCGTACGTAGCCGTGGATCACCGAGGCCATCGCCAGAACGAGGAGCGGACCGAACACCCACGGATGGCCGGCCATCTGCATCGACAGATAGCGGTACGAGACCAGGAGTGCGGCGAAGACGGTCGCCCCGTAGGCGACGAGCTGGATTCCCGACCGGTCCCAGCCGCGGTCGAGCGCGCGCAGGGCCGCCTCGATCGTGAGCGTGAACACCACGCCGGCGATGATGTCCGCGCCGTAGTGATAGCCGAAGCCCAGGGTCGCGGCGAGTGTGGCGATCAGCCAGAAAGCGCCCGCGAATTGGAGGAAGCGAGGACCCTTGCGGGAATGGATGAAGATGGCGGTCGCCCATGCCGTGTGCAGGCTGGGCATGCAGTTGCGCGGTGTGATCTCGTCGAACGACATGTGGTGCGGGGCGATGACCGGCGGCGTCGTGTTCGGCCACAGGTTGGACACCGCCCAGTGTCCGCCGTCGGCGCCGTAGGCGAAGATCGGCCCGACCACCGGGAAGAGCACGTAGATGCCCGGTCCCAGGAGGCCGATGACCAGGAAGGTGCGCACCAGGTGGTGGCCAGGGAAGCGGCGGTCGGCCGCCACGTTGCGCAGCTGGTACAGCGCGACGAAGACCGCGGCCACCGCGAGCTGGGTGTAGACGGAGTCGAGGAAGTGGGCCCCGATCGGGCCGGTGGCCGTGACCATCCGGCCCACCAGCCACGACGGGTTGCCCAGCGCGTGATCGGCGGTTGCCACGTACTGGTCGAGCACTTCCGGGCGGGTCTTCGACGTGATGAGCAGCCAGGTGTCACCGGTCTTGCGGCCGGCCACCAGAAGCAGGCCCAGCCCGACGCCCTTCAGCAGCAGGATGCGTTCCGCGCCCGTGCGGCGTGTGACGGCGATGACCCCGTAGCCCAGAATCACCCACAACGCGCCATTGCCGAAGGGGTGGCCGTGGGTCACCTCGGCGTCGAGCGCCCATCGCACCAGCAGAATGGCGACGTCGATTCCGGCCGCGACACCGACCGCGATGAACCGTTGCCGCCAGGTGAGCACCACCATCATCAACGCCATGCTGGCGTAGAGCAGGAAGCCCGACTGGGGGGCGACTATTACCTCTTGCACCTGGGTGGTGATCGGCCCCGGCAGGCCGTAGTGACGCGCGGCGATTTCCAGAGCGATCAGGAATCCGAGGGTCACCACACCCGCCGCGGCCCACAGTATTGTCCTCGGCTGACGCCACGCGGCGAACGTGATTCTGCTGGTTATTCGCGAAAACACCCGCGATGCTATAGGTATCAATTGTTTGGCCGATTTACTAGACGTTGGTGGACTAAGTCACTTTTCATGCCGGAAAGACCGGTTTTCCGGTGAATGACGGGCGATGAGGGCGCTCGTCGTGAGTTCGAACATGCTAGCGGAGGTGCGCGGGTGCGTTCGCTGGTCACGGGTGGTGCGAAGTTGACTCGACCCCGCCGCCACGGCTGAGAACCGGGCGTGGGGGAGAGAGGCCGGGAACCGTCAGGCTCGGGCGGGTCGCCAACTGCTCGGCCAGGGACCGGTGTCCGGGATGCGGGCGCGTTACGGCTGATCCGGGGTGTCGTGGCCGTCGAGGAAGCCATGCAGCACAGCGGCCTCCGCACGCAGGCGCGCGACCCGGTCCGCGTGAGCGGGCGCCTTCAACTGCGCTGCGACGTCCAGTCGTTCCGTCGCCTCGGCTCGCACGATGTCCGTCACGTCGCGCTCGCTCAGCTCGCGTCGCACTGCCTCGGTGACACCGACGCCGACCGGTGACTCCTCGATGGACAGACCCCGCGTCCCGGCTTCGCCCACGGGCACCGCCTCCGCGTTGTCCAGCGCCGAGAGCGTCGCGCGCAGAGCACTCACCGCGACCTTGTCGCGGGCACGCATCGCATCCGGGAGGGCCTGGCGCATTCGCATACGTAGAGACATGCTAGGACCCTATGGCCGTTGCTGCCGGCCCTCACAACGGGGTATCCCACAGGGTGGACTTCTCCCCGGAAATACGGATGTGCTCAGCTTCGGCAGCCCATGCCCACACGCACGACCGGGCGCCGCACCCAAGTGATCCGGTCGAACCGGTCCGCGACCGCGGTGGCCACGGGTGTGTCGGCTGAGACGCCCGGCCGGTTGCTCACTGGTCTTCCCAGTCCCATGAATCGAAGAAGGCCGCCGTGCCCGTACGACGAGCCTCCATGACGGCCTCCAGGCGGGCGAAGTCACGCCGTGGCATGAGCGGCTGCCATTCAGGAAGGGGCAGGACACGCGCGTCGTCGTGTTCGGCCGGGTCCAGGACCACGGACCGGATCTGGTCGGAAGTCAGCCGGCCGCCCTCGAAGACGAAGCCGATCGTGGCGTAGGGCCATTCCTTTCCCGGCTGGCCGAAAATGGAGGCAAGGAGCTTCGTGGGACCCTCGAAGGCGATCCCGGTCTCTTCGCGGCACTCCCTCAGGGCCGTCTCCCACGGCCGCTCGCCCGGATCCATGGTCCCGCCGACCAACTGCCAAGGATGGGTCCTGGAGTACACCGCCCTCAGCTGCAGCGGGTTGTCGTGCTCGTCGGTGAAGAGCAGGCACGCGAACGCTGTCGCTTTCAGTACCGTCTCGGCGTACTGCTCGGCGGGCATCCACACCGGGCTCACACTCTGGCGGCCGTGCCCCGCCTGCGGCTGGACGCCCTTGGCGAGAATGCGGGGTTCCTCATGAACATGGTTCGCGGTCAAGGGCTCTGATCCTTCTGAACGATGACGGGATTCCGAGGTGGCAGCGCGGCCCGCTCGGCTCTGTGGTGGGCGAGGATCATGCGGTGTGCCCAGGCGCACATGGTCAGCTGCTCCATCGTCTCCACGTCGAACCAACGGAACATGATGCCCTCGGTGACGGGCAGGGCCTCGGCGTCACCGTCCCACTGTCCGACATAGACCTGAATGTGCCCTTCGGAGACGTGCGGCCCGGTCGCTCGGGTACGTGCGAAGGGCACCAGACCGGGGATGACCAGTCCCGTCTCCTCGCGAATCTCACGGACGACGGCCTCGTCGAGCGACTCCGCCCCCTCGGGGCCGCCTCCGACCAGGGACCAGGTGCCCGGGTCGCAGATCGGTTTGTGCGCGTCCCGTAGATGCAGGAGGTACTGACCGGCGCTGTTGACGAGCAGGACGGCCGTGCTGTGCCCCGCAAGGGAAGCGGCATCGGCGGCGGTGTGCGCCACGGGAGGCCGGGAGGCGCGTGGCCGCGAGGAGTCGGGGACGCGTCGGCGTACGGGGAGGGGAGCCCGCCGGTCGATGTGGTGGGCTCCGTACCTCTCCCATGCTGCGGTGTTCGCCTGTTCCGGTTCCATCATGGGCTCCTCGGGGGTGTCAGGTGAGTTCGTGGGCGTGGTCCCGGGCGGTGGCAGGCGCGCAGGCGCCCGGGGTCATGCGCGTTCCGGGACGGGCGGTGTACCGGGGTGCGGAACGGCGGCACGGGGCTGCGCCGCGTACTGGGCCGCCTGAGTGGCGAACATGGCGGCGTAGCGCCCCTGAGCAGCCATGAGTTCGTCGTGGCTGCCGTGTTCGGTGAGGCGGCCCCGGTTGAGGACGTAGATGGTGTCGGCGTGGCGGACGCCGGACATGCGATGGGTGACGAGCACGACGGCGCGGTGCGGCGCCGCAAGCCGGCGGATGGCGTCGAAGGCGGCGATCTCGGCTTCCGGATCGAGGGCCGAGGTGGGTTCGTCGACGATCAGCACACTGTCCGCCGGACAGGTTTCTGTACGCCAGTGGGTGCGGGCCAGACCGATCTTCTGCCATTCGCCGCCGGAGAGTTCACTGGCCCCCCGGAACACACGGGCCAGCAGACTGCTCAGGCCGTGAGGGAGTTTCGCGATGACGGGGGCCGCGCCGGCGTAGTCGACGGAGGGCTGGAGTTCCTCGTGCTCGGCATGCCGGTCGGGGCGGCCGATGCGGATGTTGAGGGCGGCGGTGACCGGCCAGCGCTGGAAATCCTGGGTCAGCAAGGCCACCCGGTCGAACAGCCGCGAGCGGTCGAGGCCGGAGAGCTCGTGCGTGCCCCAGTACACCGTGCCGTCCTGGGGCAGCAGCAGGCCGGCGAGAACCTTCATCAGAGTGCTCTTGCCCGAACCGTTCTCGCCCACGACCGCGGTCACCGACCCCATGGGAAGCGTGATCGAGACCCCGTCCAACGCGGGGGCTTCACGGTCCGGGTAGCGGTAGGTGACGTCATTGAGCACGACACGGCCCACCCGCTCCGGGAGGTGCTGCCCGCCGTCGGGGATGGCTCGTTGCGCGGCCTCTGACAGGAACCTGTCGTGGTCCCGCACATAGAGGCTCTCCTCGTGCAACTGGTTGATGTTCATGACCAGAGCCCCCAGACTCGCCGACCCGGACCGCACGGCGATCACCGCGGTCCCGGCGACGGCCAGGCCCATGTGGCCGGCCATGATCAGCCAGAGCATCACCCCGTACGTACCGGCCATCGCCAGGCCGGACAGTGCGGCAGCCACGAGTTCGGTGATCGCCTTGCCGTTCGCGAGCCGCTTCTGCTCGGCCTCCGCGCTCTCCGCCATGCCGCGGTACCGGTCCAGCAGGAACGCACCGACGGCGTGGATCCGCACCTCCTGCGCCGCGCTGCGCTCGGTCAGCAGGTTCCCGATCAGACGGCTGGCCCGCACGTGTTCGACCCATGTCATCACCGACACGTACCGCTCCTGCGCCACGCGCATCGCACCCCAGCCCCGCGGGGCCGCGATCAGCAGCAGCATCGGAAGCAGCGCCGGGTGCAGGACGGTCAGGATGCTCGCCGTCGCGATCAAGGAGATCGTGCCGTTGAGCGCGGCCACGCAGGCGCCGATCATGCGCCGGGCGGAGGCGGCCCCGTACTGGGCCACATCGATCAGGCGGCGAAACTCCGGATCCTCGATCGCCTCCAGCTCGACCACCGTGGCCGCGGCCAGGTACTCCGTCGTCGCGGTCCTCTCGACCAGCGGCTCCAGACGGCCGGCCCGTGACGTGGACAGGCCGGCGAGACCCGCGTTGACCACGGCGACCACCGCACCGACGACCAGCGCCGGCACCGCAACGTGCAGCCGGTCGACGGGTTCCCCGCTGCCCAGCAGGGCATGCATCACGGAGTTGATGGCCAGAAGCCCCACGGCCGCCGCGATGCCCTGCCCGATCTCGCTGAGGCCGACGACGAGCAGCGCCGGCCGGTCGGCCGCCCACGCCCGGCGCAGTGTGCTGCCGACCAGCCGCGGCATGGCCCGGATCGCCGAGACCATCGTCAGATCCAGCCTGGCGTGCTCGTGCTCGGCGAAGCCCATGTCGTAGCGCAGGGGGCCGCCGAACAACTCCTGCTCGGGCGCGGAGACGGCCGGCTCGACCATCCGGACTCGGCGTAAGTACTTCCTCACGTGCTGCCTCCTCGGGCGGTGGCCGTCCGGGTGGGAGGCCAGGTTCGACGGGCTTGCGGTGAGCGTGCGAATGATCGCCACGGGTGCGGGGGCGACGGCCCGGCCGGAGGACACTCCCTCCGCGCTCAGGGCAGACCATCGGGCTTGCCGGGCCACGCGTTGTGCGAGTGCCCTCCCTCCAGGGCCGCGCGACGAATGCGGCTCGGAGCCGCCCCCCGCTACTCACCCCGACGCTACCGACGGACCGAGGACCGAGTCGGCGAATCCGGATGCGTCCTCCGATGGTGTGATGTGTGCGGCCGATGCCAACGCGTACCGGTCTCGCGTGCCGCGCCCCGTGGCGGCGCTCCCGTTCCGGCGGGCGCAGCAAAGCGGCGCCCGCCGGAACGGACGCCGCGAAGAACTGGTTTGCCAGAGGACGGGGAGCGGGCGGACGGGATTTCGGAGAGGAGACGGGCCCCGGAACCGGAAGGTGGGCGAAGGCGCTCAGGCGCCGCGCCGGACCGGACCGACCAGGGTGCCGGTGGCCACCGTGAGCTTGCCTTCGGCGACGGACGTGCCCGGGATCTCCCCGTCCGGGGCGCGGAGCGTGAAGGACGCCTCGTCCGCGGCGACGCCGCGCCCGTTGTCGGGAACCTGGATGTCGAAGTGCACCGGGTGCCCCGGGCCGAAGGTCACCGCGGTCCGCTGGCTGCCGTAACGGCCGGCGGTGATCCTGTCCTCCGAGCCGTGGTTCGAGAACCGCACACCGGTGGGCGAACCGGCCAGCCGGCACGGGTCGTACCCGCGCGGCGCGGTCAGGGTGACGCGGTAGTGGCGGTGTCCCGCGCTGCTGGGCGCCTTGGTGATCTTCGCGAGGTGGTTGGCCGGACGGCATGCGGAGGGTGCGGTGCCGGCGGCCTTCACGGACGCGGCCTGCGCCACTTCCCCACCCGAAGCGCCCAACAGTGCTGTGGCGGCGATGGCGACGGCGATCTTCCGGGTGGTACGCATCATGAACCCTCTCTGCGGTGCTCGATGGCCCTACGGGTGATTCTCCGTCAGGAGCATGGCCTGGAGGACGTGCGGCCCTCGTTCTCACCCTCACGGGTTTGTTCCAGGGCTATCACGGTGGAGCCACCAGGACGTGTAACCCAAACGGCTCGTCGTGGTTCGACCACGCGCCCGGCTGCGGCTCCCGGCCCCGGGCGCATCCTCCGTCCGGGAGGTCTTCTCTCCGCCCGGCGTCGCCACCAGTGTCGTTCTCTGCCTGACCCGCTGTTCAGGCTCGAACTCTCGAACCATCAGCAACGATGCCGCCTTTCTCCTCGGTCCCGCCCTCGGCCGCGGGCACGGTGCCGGCGGGGGCGCTCGTCGTCGGCGCCGGACTTGCTTTCGCGACTCCGCGCCGTACGGCCCCGGCGCCCACGACGCCCTTGCCGGAGCGTGCGGCCGGGGGCCCGGGAATTCTGTGGACCTGGAACTTCCTCACTCTGCTGGCCGTCAACCTGGCCCTGGGCCTCTTCTTGGGCGGGCATCGCCGTCTTTGCCGCAGCGGTCGGCCGACTCGTCGACGGTCCGGGCGGCACACGAGCCGGATTCGCCGTCCCGCTCCTCGTCCTGACCGCGACGGCAGCCCTGACCTGGTCCAGCCGTCACGCCCTCACCACGGCAGGCAAGGCTTCCGGGCAGTTGGCGGCGGAGGCCGATTCGGCAGCCGCCGCCCCCTGACCGGTTGTTGCGGGCACCCGTTCCCGTCCTGTTCAACTCCAGCGGTGCGAACGAGACACACAGTCTCCTGAGCGTTGACATGTCTCCTATCGAGCCCTCAGGCTCGCCTGTGCTGACAACGTTGTCTACAGAGAAGAGGCGAGCCGTGCGGGTGTTCAGAAGACGTGGGCGAGGTGCGGGGACCGGTGCTGTCGTAGCAGTGCTCGTGGCAGGGTCGCTCGTCGCGGGGGCCTCCTCGGCTGCCTCGGCCGACGCGGCGGACAAGGCAGGCGCGGCGTCCGAGGTGGGCGGGTACTGGGCCACGTCCTACGAGCCCGGGACGCCCCGGCCCGCCGGGTTCCCGGCTCAGGGGGCGGCGCGGAACCTGCGCGGCGAGACCACCCGGATCACCACCACCGTGCGCGACGTGCACTCCGATCACCCCAACGACACGAGCGCGCAGGAAGGCGTCGGCAACCTCGCCGACCAGGACCCGGACACCAAGTGGTACGCACGTGACAGCGGCCGGCCGACCGGGGAAGAGCCCGTGTACGCGCTCTACGCCCTGCGCACTCCGGCGGCCGTCACCGGCTACTCGCTCACCTCCGCGAACGACGCACCGCCGCGCGACCCGGCCGCGTGGACCGTCCTCGGGAGCGACAGCGACTCCGCCGGAAGGGACGCGGACGACTCCTCGTGGAAGGTCCTGGACCAGGAGAAGGGGCAGCGCTTCGGCGCCCGCGGGCAGAGCAACTTCTACCCGATCGGCACCTCGCACGCGTACCGCCACTACCAGCTCCGCATCACCGACAACTGCGCCGACCGGTGCCAGGGTTCGGCCGGTGACGGCGAGAAGCTCCAGCTCGCCGACTGGACCCTGCGCAGTTCCGCGGGCTCCCCGGCCTCGGCACTCGGCGTCGGGGTCGAGAACGCCGACTCCGTGGGCGCGGCGGACGGTTCGGCCGCGCTGCGGTACGCGGGCCGCGTCCTCGCCCCCGGGCCGGCCTCCTCCACGGTGGTCCTGCGCTCCGGCCTCGATGTCCCACTCGTGCGCAAGTCGAGGCTGAGCTACGCGATCCGCCCGGACGACGCCGCCTCCGCCCACGTCGCACTCGACGTCGTCTACACCGACCCGGACGGCCGGCACCCCCGCACCCGCGCGGTGAGGACGGGGAGCAGGGCACCCGTCCCGGGGGAGTGGAACACCGTATCGGCCGACCTCGGCGCGCTCGCAGGCAAGCGCGTCAGTGAGATCCGGCTGCGCTACGAGGACGCACACGCCAGATCCGGTGCCGAGCCCACGGGCTGGATCGACGATCTCAGCATCGGCAAAGCCGTCGTCGGCCCCTCGACCTCCTGGAGCTACCTCGACACCCCCGGCGTCGATCCGGCGCGCGGGGACGAGGACCGCACGGCATGGACCAGGACCGGCTTCGACGCCGGCGACGTTCCCTGGAAGACGGCCGCCGGTCCCTTCGGTGCGAAGAACGACGGCACCGACCTCGGGGCCGGCTTTCCCGTCCGCACTAAGCTGAGGCTCCGCAAGGACGCGGGGGACAGCGTCGAGGCGTACTTCTTCCGGACGTCCTTCTCGATGGACCGCACCTCCCTCGACGCGATCACCGGACTCCTCGGAACGGTTGTCTACGACGACACCGTGACCGTCTACCTCAACGGCCGTCGCATCGCCGGCCACGGCGACGGAAAGATCGAGAAGAACCTCCAGTACGAGACCCCGGACGGCACCACCGGCGAGGGCGACCCGGCCACCGCACGCTTCGGCGTGCCGGCCTCGGCCCTGCGCGTGGGCACCAACACCCTGGCCGTCGAGGTACACCAGTGCAACAGCACCAGCTCCGACGTCTACCTCGGGCTCGGCTCGCTCACACAGACCGCCGGCTCCCTGCCCTTCACCGATGAGCAACTGGGCACCTCCTACGCCTCCGACACCCAGCCCACAGCGCCCGGCGGCGGTGACTACTTCACCTGGCTGCTGCGCTCGTTCGACGCAGCACGGAACACCCCGTCGGTCATGGGAGCCAACGAGGCACTGCCGAAGGGAACGACGTACGAGGAACTGGCCGCGCTCAACGACCGGACCGTCGTCGACATCAACAACGGCCCCTCCGGGCCCACCGATCCGCAAGTGCACAAGGCGCTTGTGGACGGTGCGAACAGCCCGTACCGAACCATGGCGGACGGACTGGGCACCACCCTCGGCCGGCTCTACGAGCAGGCGCTGAAGAGCGGCGAACTCCCCAAGACCCAGGCGCTGTTGTCCGGACGCGTCGAACACACCCCGGACTCCCCGGCCGACTGGTACCAGACCGCCAAGAACAACTACCGGTACAAGCGCCCCTTCGTCCGCATGGGATTCACCGACGAGGAAGGGCTCATCGAGCCGTGGGACAGCGCCGCCGGCTACGGCGGTCTCGCGGGAGACGGCTCCTTCCCGAGCGGGCACACCAGCCACGGCTACGCGCAGGGCGTCGTCCTCGCCACCCTGCTGCCCGAACTGGCACCGCAGATCCTGGCGCGCGCCTCCGAGTACGGCAACAACCGCATCCTGCTGGCCTTCCACTATCCGACCGACATCATGGGCGGCCGGATCGTCGGCGAGCAGACCGCCCAGCTGCGATGGTCCGACCCCGGGTTCCGCGGCCTCCTGGAGCAGGCCAAGGCGGAGCTGGAGGCAGTCCTCGTGCAGAAATGCCGCGAGGCCGGTGCGGGCGCTTCGCTCACCCGGTGTGCCCACGGCGCGAAGCCGTACCTGCCCACGGCCGAGGCGCTCAAGGTGTACAAGCAGCGGATGACGTACGGCTTCCCGCACATCGGCGCGGAGCACCGGCCGCCGGCCGTTCCGGCCGGGGCGGAGGACCTGCTGCGCACGGCACACCCGAAGCTCACGGGCGCTCAGCGGCGTACCGTCCTCGCCGCCACCCAGATCCCCTCCGGCTCGGTGCTCGACGAGCAGGGTGACGGGGGGAGTTGGCAGCGCATCGACCTCGCGGGTGCGATGGCCGCGAAGGTCACCGCGCACCACGACGGGACACTCACCGTCGACGGGGTGCGGGTGACCGCCGAGGGCGCCCGGATCGGACAGTAACCCCGTCCCGTGGGGCCCGACCGCCGCTCGGGCGGGCTCCACGGGCGTACGCATGGCCGGTAGCCGGCGCACCTCGCGGGGTCCGGCGGAGCGGGAGGTGAGGGCGGCCGGCGTTGTGAAATCCGCTGGACCCGGATACCTCGTTTGAGGGACTCTTGAGCATGGAGTTTCTCTGCTACCACCGCGACCGGCCCGGCTCCCTGACGCTCCGCGAGGAGCTGCTGGAAGAGCACTGGTCGTACATGGACCGGTACGCGAAGGAGATGATCGCCCGGGGTCCGACCCTCGCCGACGACGGCGACACGCCCACCGGCAGCGTGCACATACTCGACCTGCCCGATCCGGCCGCCGCCCGCGCCTTCGCCTTCGACGAGCCGAACTACCAGGCCGGCGCCTACCGGGACGTACTGCTGCGACGGTGGCGCAATCTGCTGGGGCACACCATGTGGGACTTCCCCGGCGGATCCACCGAGGGAAACCGTTACCTGGTGCTCGGCCTCGGTGCGGGGGAGGCCGTCGACCTCGCGGTGCCTTCCGACCGGGACGAGCTGATCGCCTACGGGCCCCTCTTGTCCGACGACGGTGCCACCTGGCTGGGGACCGCGGTGCTAGCCCGGTCGACGGACCCCGAGACGGCACGCGCCATTCTGACCCCGGAACGGTACGCGGACGTCGAGGTGCACAACTGGCAGTTCGGCGGGCGCCGGTCATAGCCGATGAGGTCCGGCCGACGCCCTCGGCCATGACGGGCAACCGGCATCGACGTGCCCGACCCGAACCCACGGACGTACCGGACTGACGTACAGCGGACCGTCGAGGTATTACGGCTCGTAGCGCCGACGGGCGAGATGGACGATGACGTCGGCGGAAATCTCGACCGTCCGGGGCAGAACCTGCATGATCTTGCCGAATACCTGCTTCCGCGCCGGGGGCGGCAGCACGAGATAGGCCGAGATGGTCGAGAGATGGCCGACGTAGTCGCGAGCACTCATCGTCAAGCGCCGTTCGATCACGGACTGCTGAACCCCGGTGAACCACTCGGACCGTTGGAGTTCGGTACCCGGCCACTGCATGTCGTTCTCCGGAGGCGTCCCGTCCGGGGACGGAACATCGTCGCTCTCCAGGAACGGTGCCCGTGCCGCGCGGACAGCCTCCTGCACCGCCGGGTCAGCCGGCTGGACCGGCCCGCCGAACGAGGCGAACACGCCACCCGGCTCCAGCAGCTCGGCCATGCGTGACCACCGGCCCTCCGGCTTCGTCCAATGCAGCGCGGCCGCCGCGTAGAGCAGCCCGTACCGCTCGCCCGGCCGCAGGTCCTCGAACGCGGCCCGTTCCGTCCTGACACCCGCCGGCACGTGCTTGCGCAGCTCGGCGAGCATGGCCAGGTCCGGTTCGGTCGCGGTGACCGCGACCCCTCGTCGAGCCAGCAGGCGGGTCGCCTTGCCCGTCCCGGCGCCGATCTCCAGTGCGGTCCGCACCGGCCGGCCTGCGTACCCCGTCACCACGTCGAAGAGCTCCACGGGATACCCCGGCCGGAACCGTTCGTATGCTTCCGCCACCACTCCGAAGCTCAGCGCGCGACCAGACATGCCGAGCATCCTGACACGGGCCGCGACGTCGTTCATCCACGGGCGACCGTTCTCCCGGCCCCTCCGGCACGCGGGAGCCCGCACGGCCCGGACGGGCGGTGCGGGCTCTCACGTACGAGGTGCTGGGTGCGGGTCAGTCCTTCCCGGCGCCGACCGGGCCACCGGTCGCGGTGGTCTCGGGGGCGTCGCCCGCCTCGTCGCGGGGTGCCGGGACATCGGAGGGGGCGCCTTCCGCGGCGAGGCGCTCCATGCCGCTGGTCGTCTTCAGGGGCTTCTCCTTGAGGAAGAGGACCGCCAGGAGACCGAGGAAGGCGAACGGTGTGGCGATCAGGAAGAGGTCGCCGGTGGCGACTCCGTAGGCGTGCTCGACGATGTTCTTCATCGGCTCGGGAAGCTTGGTCATGTCGGGCACGGCGCTGCCGTGACCGCCGGCGGGTGCCGGGAGGCCGTTCTCCGCGAGTCCCTTGGTCATCTCGCTGGCGACCCGGTTGGCGAGCACCGCGCCGAGCACGCTGGTTCCGATGGTGCCGCCGAGACTGCGGAAGAAGGACAGGACGGAGGTGGCCGCGCCCAGTTCGTGCGCGGGCACGTCGTTCTGGGCGGCGAGAACCAGATTCTGCATCAGCATGCCGACGCCGATGCCCATGAACGCCATGTAGAGGCTGAGCAGCCCGAAGTGCGTGTCGGCGTCGATGGTCGACAGCATGCCGAGCCCGGCCGTCATGATCACGGCACCCGCGACGAGGTACCGCTTCCACTTGCCGGTCGCGGAGATGATCTGCCCGGCGACGGTCGAGGACACCAGCAGACCGCCGATCAGCGGAAGGCTCATGAAGCCCGCCACGGTCGGGGACTTGCCCAGGGAGATCTGGAAGTACTGCGAGAGGAAGACGGTTCCGGCGAACATCGCGATACCGACGAAGAAGCTGCCCAGGGTGGTGAGCGTGACGGTGCGGTTGCGGAAGATGTCCAGCGGGATGATCGGCTCCGCGGCCCGCGACTCGACGAACACCGCCGCGGTCAGCAGCACCACACCGGTGACCACCAGTGCGGCGGTCTGCCAGGAGGCCCAGTCGAAGTTGTTGCCGGCGAGCGAGGTCCAGATCAGCAGCGCGCAGACGCCCGCGACGATCAGGAAGGCACCCAGCCAGTCGATCCTGACCTTGCGGCGTACGGTCGGCAGCTTCAGGGTGCGCTGGAGCAGCATGATCCCGGCCAGCGCGAACGGCACGCCGACGAAGAAGCACCAGCGCCAGCCGAGCCACGAGGTGTCCACGAGGACACCACCGATCAGCGGTCCGGCGACCGTGCCGACGGCGAAGACGGCGCCGAAGATGCCCGCGTACTTGCCGAGCCTGCGCGGCGGGATGATGGCGGCCATCACGATCTGGGCGAGCGCGGTGAGGCCACCGGCGCCGACGCCCTGGATGACCCGGCTGACGATCAGGGTGTTGACGTCCTGCGAGAAGCCGGCCACCAGGGACCCGACGACGAACAGGCTGAGCGAGAGCTGGAGCAGCAGCTTCTGGTTGAAGAGGTCCGCGAGCTTGCCCCAGAGCGGCACGGTGGCCGTCATCGCGAGGAGTTCGGACGTCACGACCCAGGTGTACGCGGACTGGCTCGCGCCGAGGTCGGCGATGATGCGCGGCAGGGCGTTGGCGACGACGGTACCCGCGAGGATGGCGACGAACATGCCTGCCATCAGGCCGGACATCGCTTGGAGTATCTGCCGGTTGGACATGGAGGACGGCGCCTGATCGGGCGCCTCTACTGCGGTCACGGTGTCCTTCTTCGGTGCTGGGACAGAACAGAGGTTGGTGGTGAGGAGCGGGGGCGGGCAACGGGGCCGGACGGGCGGGGGAGCGGTGAACGGCTGACCGGCGCAACGATGAGCCGCCGAGCCGATGAACCGGCGAACCGCCGAACCCTCGAGCATTCGAACCGCGGGACTATCCGGGTGGTCGTGGCAGGCCTTGGGCCAGTTGGGCGAAGACCTCCTGGAACGTGTCGGCGAGTCGCACCTCTCCGGGGTGGTCGCACCAGTGCTCGACGGCGACCCGCACGGCGGTCTGGGCGACCGCGGCGAGCAGTTGGGGGAAGAGGCTGTCGCCGCCGTGCACTGCTGCGGAGCCCGGATGCGCCGCACGGTCGCGGCATCCTCCCCGGCCCGTCCCCGTGGCAGCGGTCCCGGACTTCAGCCAGTCGGCAATCGCGGCGGCCAGTGCCCGCTGGTCTGCGACTTGGGCCTGGAGGCCGCGTTGGATGAGGTGGGGGGAACGCTGGAGCACCCTGGCCTGCAGCGCCCAGAACTCCTGGCGCTGCTCGAATCCGTCGAGCTCGTCGGCGAGGGCCGCGCGGACCACGTCGAGTGGCGGACGGTCGGCCGGGGCGCGGCGTACGGACGCCCTGATCCGCTCGCCCACCCCCTCGTCGATCAGCACGAACGCGTCGTCGTGGCTGGGGAAGTAGTTGAAGAACGTCCGGGGCGAGACGCCGGCGGCCTCGCTGATGGCCTCGACCGTGACGTTCTCCACGCCGTGTTCGGCGGCCAGACGTACGGCTGCTTCCGCTAGGGCGTTGCGGGTCGCCTGCTTCTTGCGTTCCCGAAGCCCCGGCGAGGATGGCCTCCTACGCTCCGGCGGCCCCGATGCGGATGGCTTCTGGGTGGGCACAACTTGCATAGTAGGCAAAAATGCAGAACCTGCAAAATTGCCACCTACTCGCCAGCCGGTGCGCCGCTCGGCAGTCGCGCAATCTCACTAACCGGCCGCTCTGCTCGAAGTTGTTCGCAAGCTCGCCTTTTCCGTCGCGTGCGTGCATGAACTCTGGACTGCCGCCGCACCCGCTCTTATCGTCTGACATCAGATGTCAGAGAGTCGTCGAGCCTGGGGACGGGAACGCTCATGAGACGCTTCATCCGGCATGTCCTGCCGATCGCCCTGCTCATCGTCGGCACAGCCCCTCTTGGCACCAGTGCCTCCGTTGCTGTTGCCGCCCCCGCTGCCGCCTCCGCCAATCCCGCCCCGGCCGTTCAGCCCGGCATCCGTGAATGGCACGGCGGGCGTGGCATGTTCCACCTGAGCCACCGTTCGCGCATCGTCCTCGAAGCAGCCGAATCCGCTGAACTCAGCTCCACCGCACATACCTTCGCCACCGACCTGTCCGCCATCACCGGACGTACCCTCCCGGTCGTGACCGCCACTCCCAGGGCGGACGACATAGCGTTGCGCGGCCGCAGCGCCGATACGCAACTCGGCCCGCAGGGCTACGCATTGGACATTGGTGACATCCTGACCGCGGAGGCCGCCGGAGACACCGGCGTGTTCTACGCCACGCAAACCATCGAGCAGGCCATCAAGCTCGACGGTCGCCACGTCTCCGTACCGCGCGGCACCGCCCGCGACTGGCCGGACATCGAGCAGCGGGCCCAGATGCTCGACGTGGGCCGCAAGTACTTCCCCCTCAGCTATCTGAAGACGCAGATCCGCGAGATGGCCTGGCAGAAACTCACCACATTTCATCTGCACCTCACCGACTGGTCCGGCTTCCGCATCCAGCTTCCCCAATTCCCCGGCCTCGCGTCCGCCGACTCCTACAGCCCCGCCGAGCTGCGGGAACTGCAGGACTACGCCCGTACGTACCATGTCGACGTCGTTCCTGAGATCGACCTCCCCGGCCACTCCACCCCCCTCACCACCTATGACCCGACGCTGCGCTTCGCCTGTACCTCGATGGACCGTGCGACCTGGCCCGGCGGTGAACGCGGGGGCTGGACCCTGGACATCACGAAGCAGCACACCCGTGATTTCGTGCACGGCCTGCTGGAGGACGTCATGCCCTTGTTCGACAGTGACTACGTCCATGTCGGCGGCGACGAAATCGGCCTGGACGACAAGAAGAACGCCTGTCCGGAGCTTGTCTCCTACCAGGACGCCCGCGGATTCGACTACACCGGAGACGTCTTCGTCGACTTCCTCAACTCTCTTAACGAGCAGGTCCGTTCACACGGCAAGATCACCGAGGCATGGGCGTGGTGGAACCAGTACGGGCAGCAGTCCTCGATCGCACCCGACAGAACGATCGTCCTCGACGACTACATCGACCGGGACCCGGCGCCGCTGGTCGCCCAGGGCTACACGGTGGTCGCCGCACCCGAACCCGTGCTGTACGTGAGCCCCGGCTTCGGGCAGAAGCTCGGCGACTACGGCTACGTCGACATCCGTGACACCTACGAGAACTACGCGTTCCCGACACCGGCTGCGGGAGGCGGCCGCGTCCTCGGCTACAAGATCGCGCGTTGGTCCGACAGCGCCGAGGCGCAGAGCACCGCGTTCTTCGACCACTTCGCGCACAGGCCCTTGCAGGTGATGGCCGCACGCACCTGGGGTTCGCCACGGGCCGCCTCCGCGTGGACGTTCCTGGGCCGCGCGGACGCCGTCGGCGGCCCGCCCGGCAGCAGCACCGGCTACCTCACGGCACTGCCCAAGGCCGGCCTGACAGCCACCACCGACAGCGAGGAGACTGCCGCGGAGGACGGGCGCGCCGGCAACATCATCGACGACAACCCGTACACGACCTGGCACACCGCCTACAGCCCGGCCTCGGCGCCGATGCCGCACCACGTCACCCTCGACCTGGGTGCCGACCGGCAGCTCGCCGGGTTCCGCTACCTGCCCAGACAGGACGCCGCAGCCAACGGCCGCATCGGCGCCTGGACCTTCGCCGTCAGCACCGACGGCGCCACCTGGCGCACGGTCGCCCGGGGCTCCTTCGGGGACGACCAGACGGAGAAGGAGATCATCTTCTCCCGGACCCCCGCACGCCATGTGCGGCTCACCGCTACCTCTGCGGCGAACGGCCTCCCCTACGCAGGAGCGGCCGAGCTCACCCTGCTCCGGCCCGCCTCCGCCCGCGTGCCGGACTGAACACACACATGCCTCGGCACCCTGGACGCTGTGCCGGGTCGCCGGCGCGGCACAGCGTCCAGGGGTGCGCCGTCGCGTCGGCGAGCGTGCCTAATCGCCGTCTCCTGCGACGGTGGCGAGTTCGCAGAGCAGCACGGCGACGGCTGCGTCCGTCAGGCGAAAACCATGGGAGGTCTCGACGATGCGGCCGTGATGAACGCCTCGAAGTTCTCCGCGACCAAGGTGATCGAGAAGGCGTCCTCCTGGTCGACGTGTACGACGGCCGGCTCGCCCCGCCTGCCGCACGCGCGGTAGTCGAGGGCGAGCATGTCGTGCCCTGCCGAGGGCGTGTCGGCGAAGTAGACGCCGATGTCGGGGTACTCCCACATCTCGATCCAGAACCGGCTGCCGAACTCACCGCCCAGTGATTGCGGCCGGATCCGTCCGACGTCCCGGATACCGGTGATCTCGATGTGGTCGTCCGCCCAGGAGACCGAAGCGGGCACCGGGAAACAGGACCGGGCCGGAGTACCGCCATTGTGCGTGCTCATCAGCGCGATGTACGAGCTCGGCAGACGGTGTCCGCCGAGCTCCTCCTCCAACGACGCGATCAGCTCACGCGAGGGCGGGACCTCCTCCACGTACTCCTCCAACGCGTACACCGAGTCGTCCCAGAACCCGGCGGCATCGAAGCCCTCGAAATGTCTCACTGCGCACTCCCGTACCTGTCGTCAGGCGATCGCAGCCTTTGCGCACCGGGGCGATCGAGGTTGCCGCCGTGGCCGGCGCTGAGACAACACAGCGGACCGCCGCCCCCACGACATCGACCGGCCCGTCCTCACTGGTTCTCGGCCTCGTCGCTCAGCCGGGACAGGTCGTACCCTTCGGCCTCGTCCCACGGTATGTCGATGTCGTCCATGTGCACCGACCACTCGGCATCCGGCAGCACCCTGCGCAACTCCGTGACGGAATGCAGGACATGGGTGACCACCGGCATCAGCCGGTCGAAGTCGGACGGCATCTTGGTGGACCCGTCGACGCGTTCCGCCGATCCGTCGTCGGGCAGTTCGTACAGATACAGGCCTTCCTCGTCGGCGTACGGGAACGACGACGAGTGCGCGGCGACGACGCCTTCGATCGCGGACGATTCGACCTCGGTCAAAGGCGCCGCACGGCGTGCGCTGTAGTACAGGGAGACGCTCATGGTGTGACCGTACGACGAGGGTCTGACAATGCCCTCGCGAGCTGAACCGGGCCGGGACGCGCCGAACCCGGTGGGCGGACGCGACGTGGTTCCCACGGCTCGTGACGGAAGGCACTGGTCCGGCCGGGCGCGCGCGGCTCATGACCCGTGGGCAGGAAGAGGTCCCCCCCCCAAGCCTGGTTCTCAGGTACTCAGGGATCCTGAAGCATGCGCCCGGATGGCTGGCACCTCACCGAAGACCTCGACGATTTACTCACCCGAGCCGGGGACTTCCTGCGTTCGCGCCCCGCCCTGCACAACACCCCGCTGACAGTGATCGAGAGACTGCGGACACGCGGGGGCGACGGACACGGCGCCGAAGCCACCGTCTTCGGCGTGCTGGAAGCAGCGGGCGAGGTTCGCGCCGTCTTCTACCGACCTCCGTCCCACCGCCTGACCCTCACCCCCCTCTCCTCTGAGCAGGCCGACACCCTCGCCGCTCACCTGGCCGGCCTCGGGCACCTCCTCACCGGTGTCCTCGCGGACCAGGACACCGCCACCGCGTTCGCCGGGACATGGCAACGGCACACCGGCGCAGCGCCGGTGCCCAGCTGGCGGGCCCGCCTCCACCGTCTCGGCACGCTCATCCCACCGGAGCCGCGCCCGGCGGGCCGGGGCCGCGTCGTGGGAGAGGAGGCCCGCGTGCAACTCATCCGTTTCTGCCGTGAGTTCGCCGCCGACGTCGGGGAGGTTCCCGCCGTGGACGCCCGCACCTGGGCCGGATCGCGCTTCGCCGACCGGCACTTCGCGTTCTGGGAGACCCCGGACGGTACCCCCGTCTCCATGGCGGCCGTGACCTCGATGATCGCCGGCATGGTCCGGGTGGACCCGGTCTACACCCCGGCCCGATTCCGGGGCCGAGGCTATGCGGGCGCCTTGACAGCCGAGGTGAGCAGGGCCGCGCTGGCCGGAGGCGCGACCGACGTCGTACTGTTCGCGGACCCGGCCAACCCGACCAGCAACGCCCTCTACCAGCGCATCGGATACGTCCCGCTGAACGACTTCGTCGCGTACGACTTCTCCCGTCACGCACCAGAAGCCGGTTGAGAACGCCCGGGACCGCGGGGCCGGGGGCGGCGTCCGCTTCCGGCACGGCCACGACCGCCGCGGGTCGGCGCGAACTGGCCACAGGAGGCTGAGACGCAGCGGGCCGAGTGGCAGAGGCCCGGGGCGCGGACGGCACCCGCGCTCCGGCCCCGCTGCCGCCGGCTCAGTCCGCGTAGACCTTGAACCCGGAGATCTGGGCGGCCGGCCACCCGGTGTTGGCCGTGAAGGTCAGTCGTACGTACCGGATGGCGGAACCCGTCGGCAGGGTAAGAGTGGTGGTGTTGCCGCTCGCCGGGTCGAACCTGTGGTCCGACGCGGCGAGCACCTGGCCCAGGCTGCCGCCGGCGGTGCCGCCCTGCACCGAGAGCGTCTGGGTGCGGGCGCCCCAGGCGCTGGACGGTGGCAGTGTGAGCACGATCCGCCGGACGGCGGTCGCTGAGCCCAGATCGACCTGGATCCACTGCGGGAAGGCGCCGTTCGCCGACTCCCAGTAGCTGTTCGCGTCGTCGTCCACCGCGTTGCCGGAGCCGTAACCCTGGGTGTGGCCGCTCTCCGTGGTCGGCCGGCGCAGGGCCAGGTCAGTGCCGTTCCCAGCCGTGCCGGTCGTGACGGTGACCTGGTTCGACGGCAGTGAGACGCCGCCGGCCGCGTCGAGCGCGACCACCTGGAAGGTGTATCCGGTGGACGGCGCGAGACCGGTGACGGCGAACGAGGTGCCGGTGACGGTGCCCACCTGGGTGCCGGCCGGGCCGTCCACCCGCAGCACCCGGTAGCCGGTGACGCCGACGTTGTCCGTCGCCGCATTCCAGGTCAGCGTCACCGAGTTGCTGGAGCGGTCGGTGACGCGCAGGTTCGTCGGCGAGGTCGGCGGGGTCGTGTCGGCTCCGCCCGAGGCCGTCGGCGGGGTGGGGCGGACCGAGGTGAGGCCGATCTCGCCCTTGAGCATCCGGCCGCCGTCGCCGGTCAGTCTCAGGTAGTAGTCGGACGAGCAGACGGTTCCGTCCTCGTCCAGCGCCAGGAAACCCGACCCCACGGGGACCGAGGCCTGGGACTCGGCTGTCTTGGCGATCTGGTTGCCCTCGTTGTACTCGTCGAACATCGATATGTAGATGCCCTGCACCCCGGCGCGGCACATGTTGTAGAACTGCCGCCACATGAAGTCGCCGTGCGCTCGCTGGCGGCCGGATATGTCGCCGGGCAGCACGCACGGCTGGTAGTCGATGTTGTGCGCGACGCAGTCCGCCTCGTCGCCGACCGTGTAGGTGGAGTAGGCGTTGTCGGAGTCGCCCGCGTTGCCGATCGCGCCGACCATCCACGGGGAGATCATGTGGAAGGCGTGGTAGACGTCCGTGTACCCGGTGCGCGTTCCCGCGCCGCCCGTGCGCCATTCGCGTGGCACTCCACCGATCACATAACAGCCCTGCGCCTTGAACCAGTTGATGACATCCAGGCAGGCTTCGGCTGAGAACGGGTGGTTGGCGTCGTTGAAGCCGAAGCCCCAGACGCACACCACGGGCTGTCCGTTCTGGGTGGCGTACTGCGGTGAGGCCGTGTGCGCCTTCATCTTGTTCGTCCAGTCGGCCTTGATCTCCGACTGCATGTTGGTCCAGCCACTGACGTCGTACATCACATAGAACTTCACGCTGTGCGACTCGGCGGCGGAGCGCACCTTGACGGCCATCGCGTCGCGGGTCGGTCCCTCGCCGCCGGTCGGATTGAAGCGCTGCAACGCGGCGGTGTCGATCCCGTACTGACGCATCCACTGGAAGTGGGTGTCGACGGTCTGCTGGTCGTGGGACGAGAAGAGCGTCGCGGGCTGCCCGTTGCCGAGGTTGCCGTAGGCGGTGGGGTAGCTGTGCGTGTACTCCCGCATGTCGGGCCAGCACTTGGTGCCGGTGTTCGACGGGGACGGCGGCCGGCTCCAGTCCTGGGTCCAGTGCCACCAGCCATTGATCGGGGCCCCGTCACCGGTACAGGCGAACCAGCCCTGATAGCCGACGGTGACCTTTCCCACCACATCGCCCGGCGGACTGCCTGCGGCCACCGCTGCCCCGGCGAGGGCGGTCTGCGTGCCCCCTGCCGCGCCCACGGCGGTGACCGCGATCACCGCTTGCATAAATGTCCGGCGTGTGACACCCATCTGGACGCTCCTCCGAGTAGGTCAACTCCGGCTTCCGCAGGGCTGGTTGGGTTCGGGGCGGGCCGGGGATCCGTTGCGGGGATCGTAACGACGAGGTTACATCTGAGCAATAGTGCGTGCGTATTGCGAAATTATTTGCGGATACGACGCAAGAAACCTTCTGTCTGATCCGTGGGGTCGTGCAGGTCGGCGGGCGGCCGACTGACCGACCGACCAGGAGGGGCCGCGGCTGCGGCAGATCGTGCGGCGGCGCGGCACCAGCTCGGTGCGGTACCGGCGCGCGTTGATGGTGTTGGCCTCGCCCGGCCCTTCGCCCGCTGGTTGATTCGCAAGCTCGCCGCGTGTCTCCGCAGGGTCTGCGGGCGGGTGATCCGTATCGGTCGCCAGGCCCTGCGCTGTTGACCAGGTCGCCTTGAGTGGAGTGCGTTCGTAAGACCATCGGTCTCCACAGCGCACCGGTCGCCCGGCTCCTTTGGGCCCTCTGCTCAGAAGCTGTCCGTGCCTCTCGTAGGCTCCTGGCATGTCCTACGGGGTGGATGCGCGGGAACTGTACGAGGCCCTGGGGCAGTACGCGGGGATGGAGCCGTACGAGGAGATCGTCGTGCCGTGGCTCGATCGGGCCCAGGGCGGCTACCGCGCCTGGCTGGCCGCGGCGGCCGAGGACGGCTTGTGGTGGACCGGGAAGGGCGCGGAGCCCATCGGGCAGGAACTCGTGTGGGAGCTCTACGCTCTGCACCGGGTCAGCGACCGGCTGCTGTTCACTTTCCGGCCTTCCTCCGACGAGCCCGGCTCCCCGGTCCCGCGGCCCTTCCCCTCGGAGAGGCAGTACCGCGACGTGTTCACCTCGCTCGGCATGACACCGTTCGAGGACGGCGATGCGTTCGACCCGTTCCTCCACGAAATTGTCGAGGTCGAACAGGCCGATGACCCGCACGCGCCGATCGAGATCACCGAGATCCTCTGGCCTGGCCTGATGCTGGGCCAGTTGCAGTTCAGCCGGGCCGGCGTGCGGATCCGCGCCGGCATCAAGCACGCCCAGCGCGGCGTCGCGGACCGCTCACCGCTGTACTGGGCTTTCCGGCGCCGCCACCGGCCGACGGTAGACCTGTCCCAGGGCTGGGGCAGCAACTCCCAGTGGCGTACCGACTTCCGCCTCGACTACCGGACCCCGGCCGGCGATCGTCTCAACGTGTCGGGGGACCGCCCTATCGACGGCAGTGCCGACCTGCCGCCCGACCACCCGGAGAATCTCAGCCCCGAGGAAAGGCTCCTGACATCAGGTGAACGGCGCGAGCTGTTGCGCCATCGCTGTCTTCTGCGCGCGCCCGAGGCCGCTGACGCATTGATCGGATCGCCCGCCTGGGAGCAGGATCTGATGCCCTTCGACTGGCGGCTTCCGAACTCCGAGGCTTGACCCCGGGGCGGCCGGGAGCCGGGGGACCAGGACGGCCGGACCGGCCTGTGCCGTGATGGCAGCTCACCTGCGGCCATCCCTCGTGGGCGGGATGGCTCACACCACGGCGCATGCGAAGTTGCATCGATCCCGGGGGATCTTTGGCACAGTCCATCCTGCCGGTGGCGCCGACCCCTGATGATCGTTGGCCGTGGAGGCTGTACGGCGGGCGGCGGCGGTCTCAGCGGTGCTGGCGACGGACGTCCGCGAGCGGTTGGTGCGGAGGGCCGCATCGGCGAAGTCCGAGGAGCGAGCGTTTTGCGGGCCAAAGCGTGCTCGCGGCTGCGGACGGGCTCACGAATGGGGCCACCGCCCGGGAGTCGGGGGTGAGCGTGAAGACGGTGCGCAAGTGGGGTGGGAGTGCCCCCGTCCTGCTTCCGTGGGCGCGGGCGGCCCCGACGCCCTCGCATAGGCTGGCCGCTTCATCCGGCGCACCGCGACGAGGATCAGCCCATGCGCAGCAGCACCACCAGGATCCGCCTGATCGAGCTCAGCGACGCAGCCCCGATAGCCGCGCATCGGGTGCGGGACTTCGAGGCGTTCCGGCCCTGGGAACCGGCCCAGTCGGCCGACTTCTTCACCCCGGAGGGCCAGGCGGAGCGGATCGACGGCCTGCTGGCCGGATACCGGGCCGGCACGGTCTGGCCGGGCGTGGTGCTCGCCGACGACCAGGTCATCGGGCAGATCACCGTCGGAGGCATCCTGCCGCAGCCGCACCTGCGACGCGGCTCCGTCGGATACTGGATCACCGGCCTCGCCCAGAATCAGGGGCACGCCGGGCACGCCGTCGGGCTCGCGCTCCGGGTGATGACGGACGAACTCGGATTGCACCGCGCCGAGGCGTCCACCAACCTGGAGAACCTCCCGTCGCAGCGGGTCCTGCGCCGCAACGGGTTCACCCCGTACGGCGTCGCGCACTCCTCGATCCTTCTCGACGGGAGCTGGCGGGACGGGCTGCTGTGGGAGCGGATCCTCGGCGACTGAGCTTGTTCACCATGGGGCGAGGCCCCCACTCTCCGTGCGTGCCGTACATCGCGCGATTGGCGTCGTCCAGGGCGCCCCCGTTGGCGGTCAGCGTTCGCCAATCCTTGTACGGCGCCCCGTCCTCCAGTTGCGCAAGGTCCGCACCGAGAGCCATCAGGAACTCTTCGGTCCCGGTACCGCGGGCCGCTGTCAGGGAGACATGACCTCGCATCCCGGGCACGCCTCCCGCGTTCGTGTAGCTGTACGCGCCCAACCAGGCGATCCCCTCCGGCATACCGATCACGCTATCGACCCAGCCATTCGTCGCACGCCGGACTGCCGCACTGCACCCCCTTCAGCTCGTGCTTGACCGCGCGGGTGACCTGGGATGAAGCCGGCCGCGGTCGCAGCCGCAGACGACGTCAGGCGAACGACCCCGACGCACCCGATCCATTTCGGTACCGGGCTCACTCTGGCCCTTTGAGCGAAAGCCTGGTCAGACCGAGGTTGCGCAGCACCACACGGTGGTGGTCGAGGGGCGAGGACGAGTGGTGAAGAACCGGTCTCTGCCTGAGGTGGCGGTCAGCGCACGGTGAACGTCCACACGCCCGAGCCGACCCGGTAGACAGCGGCCCGGTCCGTGCCCCGGGTACGCTCGGCTCCCCGCGGCGCCTCGACCCGGTCGTGCCGCGCGGTCACCGGGACGTGCACCCTCGCATGGCTGTTGGCCGGAATCGTGACGGTCAGCCGCAGCGAACCCCCGGACCGTTCCCACGTGCCGGCGACGCGCCCGCGCACGGTCTCCAGCGCGGCGGAGACGCGGTCGAGAGAGGCGGGCGTCGTGGGCGCCACGGTGATCTCGCCGTAGCCTGCCTTTGCGGGCTTGATGCCCGCGAGAACGGTGTACAGCGAGGTGTTGACGCCCGCGAACATCGCGTGGTCGTGCGTCTCCATGGCGGAGTTGTAGAGCCACTGCTCCCAGCTGGCCGTGGCGCCGTGGGCGAGCTGGAAGCCGAAGCCCGGGTAGTCGGGCTGCTGGAGCATGGTCAGCGCGAGGTCGGTGCGACCGATGCGGTCCAGGGCGTCCACCAGGTGGCGGGTGCCGAAGATGCCGGTGTCCAGATGACTGTCGTTCTTCTCGGTGATCGTCCGCACCAACTGGTCGCCGACGGCTTTCTCGCGCGCCTCGGGCACCATCCCGAAGGCGAGCGGCAGGATGCTGGTCACCTGGCGGCCGCTGCCGTAGGTATCGCCGGCCTCGTTGAGGAAGTGCGCGTTGAACGCGTCCTTGATGCGAGCGGCCAGCTCCTCGAAGTGGCGAGCGTCCTCGGAGTGCCCCAGCGCGTCCGCGGCCTGCCCGGTCACCTCGGCCTGCCGATAGGACAAGGCGGTGTTGACCAGGGACACCTCGCTGGTGCAGTCGCCCGCATCAGGACTGCCCATCCCGTTGTTCGCCTCGGGTCCGTGGTCGGGCGGGCACCAGTCACCGAACCCCTTGTCCTGCGGCCAGATGAGCCCGGGTTCGTCCGCGGCGTTGCGGTCGACGAACCGCTTCATGTCCGGGTACGCCGTCTCCAGCGCGTCCCGGTCGCCGTACTGCTCGTACACCGTCCACGCCAGGATCACCTGGCCGCCGGCCATGTCCGGGTACTGCGCCTTGACGTCGTCGGAGGGCAGGGCCGTGCCCGGCGGCATGTCCTGCAGGTACTTCGCGTAGAAGCTCCCCATCCCGAACTCACGCACGGCCGCGTCCCCGTAGGCCTGGACGTCCATGGCCGGTGGGGTGCGCTCGTCCCGGACCGGGGTGTCCGTGGGGGTGCTCATGGAGTTGTTGATGATGCTCCAGCGGTTGTTGCGCCAGATGCTGTTGAGCATGTCGCTGGAGGAACTGAAGCTGCCGGTCGACGGCACGTCGGCGTGCACGACACGCGCCTGCACGGCACCCTTCGCCGGACGCCCGGGGGAGCCGGTGACCTCCAGATACCGGAAGCCGTGGTAGGTGAAGCGCGGCTCGTACGTCTCCGGCTCGCCCGTGCCGGCGAGCGTGAAGGTGTCCGTGGCGGCGGCGTTCCGGTTCGTCGCCGTGTCGAGCAGACCGTCGGCCCCGAGTTCCTCCGCGGTCCGCAGCGAGATACGGGTGCCCGCGGCGCCCTCGGCCCGCAGCCGGGCCCAGCCGGCGATGTTCTGCCCGAAATCGTAGACATAGGTGCCCGGCCGGGGCTCGGTCACCTTGAGCGGATCCAGAGTGTCCGCCACCTCGACCGCTGGCATGGTGCGCGCGCGCAGTTCCCCCTTGGGGGCGTCCGCGCCGCTGACGGGCTGCCACGCACCGTCGTCGAAGCCGGGCCGGTCCCAGCCCCGCTGTTCCTCGCGGGCATCGTAGGACTCGCCGTCGTAGAGGTCGTCGGCGGTGATCGGACCGGTGGACCACTTCCAGGTCGGATCGGTCGTCAGACGGCGGTGGCTGCCGTCGGCGTACGTGACGTCGAGCAGCATGACCGCCTGCCGCTTGCCGGTCCAGCGAAATCCGTACGGGCTGAAGTTCGCGCCGTACCCGTTCCCGAGCCACAGCCCCACGGAGTTGGTGCCGCTCCGCAGCTGCCGGGTCACGTCGTAGGTGTCGTACAACACGCGCCGGTCATAAGGGGTGTTGGCCGGTGCGAGAACATGATCCCCCACCTTCGCTCCGTTCAGCCGCAGTTCGTGGAAGCCGAGCCCCGCCACGTAGGCGCGCGCACTGGTGACCCTCTTGTCCGCGACGCGGAAGTCCTTGCGCAGCAGCGGGGCTTCCGCCTTGTCCTCGGACGGAGTGATCCACTGCGCGCCGTGCCAGTCGTCGGCCGTGCGCAGCGCCGTGTTCCAGTGCGCGGGCGCGCTCCACGCGGACGGCCTGCCGTGCCCGTCCCAGACGCGGACCGTCCAGTAGTAACGCGCACCCGGGGCAAGCGGTTTGCCGCCGTACTCCACGGCGACCGACTCGCTCGAACGACGCTTGCCGCTGTCCCACGCACTGCCGTGCCCGCGTGCCAGATCAGCCGGGTCGCTCGCCACCAGGACCTGGTAGGCGGACTGTGTCGCGTTGCGCTCCCCGCTGGTCAGCTTCCAGCCCAGCAGCGGGTGTTCGGCCTCGACGGCCGACGGATCGGTGCGACCGTCGACGGTGACGCCTTGCAGGTGGAGCCCACCGGCAGCGAGAGCGGGATGGGCGCTGCCGGTGAGCAGTGCCACCGTCAGGAGCACGGCGGCACACAAGGGTGCCGGCGCTCTCCGGTGTGTGGCGCGGGTGCCGCGTAGGAACATGGGGGAGAGCCTTTCGCAGGCTGCTGCTGGTGCCGGGCAGGGGCCGTGGTGGGCAGGGCGCCGCTCCCCGTGCCGTAGGACGCGAGGCGCGGGGATGAAACGTTTCACGAGACCTTAGGCGGCTGCTGTGAGGAGCGTCAACGGTTACGTCAGGTTCACGGGTGGACACGACCGACTGGCGATGTCCGCGCAGGGGAGGGCAAGGCGGACGTCGACTTCGGTGAACCGGGGCGTGCGGGATTGCCGGCCCGCTCCGTGTTACGGCGTGGGGGGCCGCTGCGGGGAGCGGAGTACGAGCAGGGTGATCTCGCTGGGGGCGAAGATGCGGAACGGCGGGCCCCAGAAGCCGGTGCCGCGGCTGGTGTAGAGGAGGGTGCGGGCGCCGTGGCGGCTGAGGCCGGCGAGGGCGGGCTGGTCGATGCGGACGAGATGGTGGAAGGGCCAGATCTGGCCGCCGTGGGTGTGGCCGGAGAGCTGGAGGTCGATGCCGCCTGCTGCGGCTCGGTCGATGAACTTGGGCTGGTGGGCCAGGAGCAGGACGGGCAGGTCGGGGTCGGCGCCGTCCAGGGCCCCGGCGAGGTGGGCGCGGTGACCGGCCAGGCCGGAGGACTCGGCGGTGACGTCATCCACGCCGGCGACCACCAGGGTGTCGCCGCCGCGTTCGAGCAGCAGATGCCGGTTGCGCAGCGGCTCCCAGCCCAGCTCGTCCATCAGGTCGACCCAGCCCTGGGCCTCGCTGTAGTACTCGTGGTTTCCGGTGACGTAGACCCGGGCCCGGGTGGCTCGCACGGTGCTGAGCGGGGCGGCCTGGGCACGGCGGCGCTCGGCCGTGCCGTCCGCGATGTCTCCGGTGTGGCAGACCAGGTCGGCTTCGAGCGTGTTGACCGACTCGCAGACCCGTGCCGACCAACGGGCGCGGTCGAGCGGCCCGTAGTGGGTGTCGGTGATGAGGGCGACGCGCGTGCCGTCCAACCCGGCCCCCAGACGCGGGAGGTGAACGTCGAGTCGGCGAACCCGGGGTACCCGGCGGGCCTCCGCGTACCCCCAGGCGAGCAGTACGGCGGCTACGCCGAGGACCGCCCAGGTGACGATCCGGGCCCGGTTCTGCCCGTCGCCCACGCCGGTCACGGTCAGGGCGAGGCGCAGCAGGGTGCCGAGCAGGACGGACCAGGTGAACAGTACCCAGCTGGCCCCGAGGAGGGTGTCCCCGATGATGGCCGCCCAGTCCTGCTGCCGCCGGCCGTGGCCGCGCACCATCGCGAGCGGCATACCGATCAGACCGACGACGAACAGTGCGGTACCGCCCAGCGCCACGGGGAGCGGCCAGTGCTGGCCGGTGTGCAGCAGCACCCAGCAAGGCACCGCCCACAGCAGGACGGGCGCGATCAAGGGGATGTAGCGCATCAGTCGGCGCAGTGGGCTCTGCTGGGGTGCAGGCGCCGCACCGTCCGCGGATCGGGCTTCGCTGATGTCGGTCACGCTTCCCTCCTGAAGTAACCGGACTGCCAAGGCGGCACTGTATCCGGTCGCCCCTGGGGGACGTCTCGCCGGTCATCGATCGAGCCGGACGCGTGTGCCGGCGAAGGTGACCCGGCGAGGCGGGGGTCGCCGGGATCGGCTCCACGGTCCCGTCGTTGATCAGGTCCCAGGATGGGATCGGCTTCCGGCCGACCGTTACGGAATGTGGGCGCGCGTCGCCCCTTCTCATCGACAGGGCCAGGCAGTTGCATGGCGGCGGGTTTCTGCGTCACGGCGCCGCGTCCGTGGGATTGAGCAGTGCGCACTGATCAAATTTCATGCAGCCGCACTCCAGACAGTCCGCAACCGCCTTCCGCAGGACCTGAGCCTGCGCGATGTGCCGATCGAGTTCGGGCAGCTTGCGCGCAGCCATCTCCCGCCACTGGCGGGTGGCGGACGGAGTGGTGTCATCGGCCAGCAGCCGCGTGATCTCGGCGAGGGTGAACCCTGCCCGCTGCGCCATCTTGATCAGGGCGACCCGGCGGACGGCGGCCACGGGCCATACGCGGCGTCCCCCTTCGCGATGCGCGCCGGGCAGCAGACCGCGCTCCTCCCAGTAGCGCAGCGCCGAAGGTCGCACACGAGCTCTGTCCGCGAGCTCACCGATGGGCAGATACCGCATGTCCGCCCCTTCCCTGACCCTCGGTCCGGCCTTGACTTCAAGCGAGCTTGAAGGACGACTGTGACCTGCATGCTCTCAGCAACACCGGGACGGCCGACCCCCGGCCCCTACCGCTCACTGTTCGCCGACCGCACCTTTCGCAGGCTGCTGCCGGTCTTCGCGTTGTCCGACCTGGGCGACGGCATGACCGTCGTCGCGGTTGTGTGGCTGGCGTTCGCACTGGGGCCCGACGGTGGCCAAGGCACGCTGGCCGGTGTCGCTGTCGCCTCTTACGTCCTGCCCGGCGCACTGGGCGCACTGGTCCTGGGCAGATGGATGCGCCGGCTTCCCGCGCGGCGGCTCCTGGTCACCGACTCGGCGCTACGGGCCTTACTGCTGGGGGCTGTTCCGCTCGCACACATGGCGGGGCTGCTCACCCCCGCCGTGTATGTCGGGCTTCTGGGCGCGTCCTCGCTGCTTCACGCCTGGGGGAAGGCCGGCAAGCACGCACTCTTCGCGCCTCTGCTCCCTGACGACCAGCGCCTGGCGGCCAACAGCGTGCTCAGCACCAGTCTGTGGAGCGCAACCATCGCCGGTCCCGCTCTCGCGGGCCTTCTCGTGGGAGCGGTGTCCCCGGCGTGGATCATCGGCATGGACGCCGTCACCTTCGCCGTGCTCGCACTCCAGACCGCCCGCACCACCCTGCCCCGGTCACCAGTACCCCCGGTGACCGGCGGGGCACAGCGCGGGCTGAGAATTCTGCGCCGCCAGCCGGAGCTCCTGGGCCTGCTCCTCGTGACCTGGGTGTTCAACCTGGCCTTCGGCCCCGTCGAAGTCGCCCTGCCCTTGTTCGTCTCCGGCAACCTCGGCGCCGGCGCGGGGCTGCTCGGTGCCTACTGGGCCGCCTTCGGAATCGGAGCCGTCATCGGCGCTCTCGCGCTGGGTGCGGCCGGACGGCTTCCCCTGTGGCCGACCATGCTCGGCATCATCGCGGGCCACGGCATCGGCATGCTCCCCTTCGCCCTCACGGACACCGCCCTCCCTTCCCTGATCGGGTTCGCTTTCGCCGGACTCGTCTACGGCCCGTACTCCGCGCTCTCCTTCACCCTGATCCAGGAACGCGCACCCGCCGACTCGCTCACCACGGTCCTTGCTGCGCGCAGCGCCGTACTCCTGACAGCGTCCCCCCTCGGAGCCGCGCTCGGAGGCCTCCTCCTCGACCGGAGCAGTGCGCCGACCGTCCTCGTCGGCTGCGGTGTGCTGATGTGCCTCACCGCCCCCACCAGCATCGTCGTACTGAAGGTCCACAGGTGAACTCGTCGATCCCCAGCGCCGCGTACTTCTCGCGGCGAGCTCTCGGATCCGGGTGATCCTCTCGGCTACCTGTGCCGGACGTTCGCCCCGGTGCCGGCTTCGCGACCTCCCGGCAGCGGACCCCGTTGTCGAGGAAGTCGCCGTAGGCGCGCCTGTTCGTGGGCTCGCCTACGGTGACCATGTCGAGCAGGAGCAGGCCTCCGGCCCGCCGCTGGAAGGTGGCGGCCACCTGGTCGGCGAGCGTGGGGGAGACGAAGCCGGGACGGAAGGCGACCGGGAGCTTCAGCCGTTCGGTGTGCTGGGCGACTGTCGCCGTGGTCGGCCACGCTTCCTCGCACCAGGCGCAGTATTGCGACGTGGGCAATCAGGTATCGAGTGGGACAACGGTTCAGCCCGGCACGAGCGTGCGCTGGTGAGTCCTGGTCAGCGGCGGCCGGTGGCCAGGGTGACGAGGAACTGACCGCCGCCCGGCTCGATGGCGGCGGACACCGGCAGTCCCGGTACGAGGCGGGAGAACCGGTCCACCAGCCAATCCGCCGCCTCGTGGGCGTCCCGCCTGGTCGGACAACGGCCCACCATCTCGCGGCCCCCCTTGCGCTCCAGCCTTCCGGCAACGGTGATCAACGGCGCGGGCTCGACCACGTACAGGTGCTCCGGCCAGGCGATGACCACCTTGACCGCGCCCTTGCGGGTGTTGCATCCGCGGTGCGCGAGCCGCTCGGCGACCTTGGCCTTCCGGTCGGCGGTCCGGCTGTCGACGCTGGGCCCTCGCGGGTCGTTCACCGACTCGTCGGGGTCGACCGCTTCGTCACAGACCCAGCATCGCCAGCCGTCGCGCTCGGCCACATCATCAAGGAGACTCATCCGAGCCAAACTAGCCTGCCCGCCCGCTACCCCGCGCACGAGGGCCCCGGCAAAGCCTTGACAGCGGCCAACAACGCTCCAACGCCTGGCAACCAGCATCCCTGATGCTTTGACCTGTGTGAATGCCGATCCCTTGGTATCCCACCGAGGTTGGGGGGCGGTGAGCCCGAGGGCCATGAAGGCACCGACGGGGAACTCCGGTGCGTTCGGGCCGTCACCCGCATCATCATCGACCACCACCAGGCACCCCTGATGACTGCCACCCGCGGCCCGCCCTTCTCGCGGAGTCGCTCATCGGCAGCCAATCACGCACAGGCCCGGCACCCGTGGCCGGCGCCGGGCCTGCGGGGCGTTGTGGCTCGGCGCCGGCCGTTCGAGTGGGTCCGGGCTATCTGCCTCCGCGGTTCACGACTGACTGACCTCGGCTGAGAACCAGTCCACGCTCATCCCCGCGCCGGAGCTGATGTCGGCCGAAGGGGAGGTGCAGCCGCAGACCTTGTCCGGATACGAACCGCCGATCGCCACATCGAAGATGGCGAAGTACCCGTGGTCGACGGCGGCCTTCCAGGTCGCGTCGGACACCTCGTTCTGGTTCACCGCGAAGGTCTGGACACCGTCCAGGTAGAAGCGCAACTGCTCGGCCGCCGTGTCTCTGCGGTCGACGGTCACCGAGTACGTGTGGTAGCCGGACTGGCAGCCGTCACAGGCCTGCAACCCGCTGCTGATCCCGTCGGGGTCGTGGCACTCGCCGGCCCACTGGCCGCAGTGGAAGGTGGTGGAGTGCTGGCTGAGCGCGTTGACGTCTTCCATGATGTCCAGCTCGCCGATGCTGGGCCAGTTCGTGGCCCCGGCAGGGCGGGCGTCGGCGCCCATCGCCCAGAAGGCCGGCCAGTAGCCGAGTCCGCTGGCCGGATCGGGCTGTTTCAGAGAGGCGCTGAGCTGCATCTGACCGCCTGCCGGTGCGGCGAAGTCGGTGCGTTGGGTCTCCACCCGGCCTGACGTCCAGTGCCCAGAGGCATCTCGTACGGGCTTGATCACCAAGTGGCCCGAGCCGTCTTGATAGACGTTTTCCGTCGAGTCCGTGGATGTCTCGATCTCGCCGGTGCCCCAGTTGGCGGCGCCGCCCGGGTAACTGGTGCCCGTGTCGTAGAGCCAGTCGGCTCTGTCGAGGCCCGTGCCACTCGCGCCGTCGAAGTCGTCCCTGAACATGGTGGTCCAGTCGGCGGCTGTACGGGCCTTCGCGGCCGGTTCGACGGCCGCGGCGGCGCCGGAGAGCCCGGCGGGATCCGCCAGACCCGTGAGTCCAGCCAGTGGCAGGCAGAGTGCGAGTGCGGCGAGCGCGACCGGCAGACGCCGTCGGGTGCGGCCTCCGGGGGCGGGAGAGATACCTGGTGACCTGCCGAGGAAAGCGATCCTGTTCATGGGGGCTGCTTTCGTGGGGGTGGGGGGAGAGGAGGCTGAGAGCGCTCTCAGCCGCCGTGCGAACGACTGTCGGGCACGGTGACTGACCCCGTCAAGGCGCCTGCAACATTCACTTTCTGAAGTCAACTGGACATGTGGGCTGACTAGTTGGCACACCTCCTTTCACCTGTCGATGTCGTGAGGGGCGTAGGTGACGACGTGTGTTCAAGCCGCGGTGGCCTCTCAGGCCAGTGCGAGGCGTATCCGATGCCTCTGGAGCCGCCTCGCGGTCCGCATCCTGCGGCTGGAAGCCCGCGCCGGCACCCCCGTGACCCTGGTCCGCGGTATGAGCATCAGCAGTGCCGGCGCCCTACTCATCACCACCGCGATGCCCGACCGGCCGCAATCCCGCTCCCCGTTCTCGCCCGCAGCCGGGTCGGCCCCGTCCGGTCAGGGCAGCCGCGGCGAGTAGTTCACGTGCTTCACGTCGTAGTAGCGGGCCACGCACGCCGTCGACCAGCTTCGCTTCCCGTTACCGAACGGCTCCGTCATCTTGCCGATGGGCGTCGGCGTGTACGGGACGACCCGGGCCCCGTGTGCCACCCGGGCGCGGATCCAGTGGTCCTGCCGTTCCCAGTCGTGCGCCCGCACCCGCATCTGATTGCCCAGGTGGACGAGCGGGGGTACCAGGCCGATACACGTGCCGGCGCACAGCACCGCGGCGACCCAGCGCATGACGGCGAGATGTGACCGGAAGCTCCGGAGTGCCTGCCCGAGGAGCGCGCCGAGGCCGGTCAGCAGCACGATGTACAGGAAGAGGAAGTCGTTCCAGAGCCGGGTGGAGGCGACCACACCGGCCTTGAAGACGGGATACGCGACGAGCGTGGCGAGATAGCCGCTGACGAGGAAGGTGACCACTCCGGCGCCCACCAGCAGGACCGGGCGGCGGGGTGGGCCCGGCGTAGCGCCGCCGGGGCCCCGCAGCACCAGACCGAGCAGGACACCGGCCGCGACCGCGCCCAGGTACGGCCACGCCGAGAGCGTGTCGATCATGATGTGCGCGAAGCTGCGGGCGGCCCCGGCCAGGGAGTCCGGAGCGATCAGCGAGGTGTCCTTCGCGGCGCCGAACCGGCCTCTTCGGCGCCGCGAGCCCGGAGACGTCACCAGGATCAGCGCACCGGCCACTGTTCCGGCCAGGCCGACGGCGACCCAGACCCGCAGCCGACGGCGTTGCTGCCCGCCCGCCGTCCAGAACGTCAGCACGAGCGCGGCGAGCAGTACCACCAGCACGACGACGGTGCTCTGCTCCGACAACGTTCCGATGCAGAGGCCGATGACGACGCTGATGGCCAGCGCGACGGCCCTGGCCCTGCGCGACCGGGCGAGAAGGAACGGGATCACCGCCGCGCAGGCCAGAACCGGGGGCAGCGTGTGCGAGACGGATGCGGCGGGCCAGTAGAACGTCTTGTAGGTGTTGGGCGATCCCAGAAGGAAGACCACCGTCACCATGGACGCCACAAGAAGGGAAACCCCGCGCGGCACCGTAAACGCCGCCCTGCGCAGGGCCAGCGCGGTCACGGCCCACAGGATCCCCAGCACGAGCACGGCGCTGATCGGGGCGAACCACTGCTGCCCCGCCACGCCGAATCTCCCGTAGAGCCAGACCAGTACACCGTTCATGACCCGCCCGTTGTCATGGTCGTAGAACTTGCTGACCATTCCTGAGAATCCGTGGTCGCGGATGACCGGCAGGAAACACCATTCATCGCCGCTCGGCCGCACCCAGCGAGCGAACGTCGAGGCCAGTACGAGGAGGCCCAGGGGGAAGAGGCAGAGGACGTACGCCCACGGCACGGCCCGCGACCTCCGGGAGGCGGGACCGCCCGCACGCGCCGACTGCTCTTCTGCTCCCACTGCGGAATCCGTCCTCGATCGGCCACCGGCGATCCGAAAATCCCCCGCGGCTGCCCATTTCCGTCGTGTCCGCAGTACCTCAAGGGTTCGGCGGCCGGGATTCCGCACACGCGAACTGCGTGGCCAACGCAACGCGAATGGCCGATCCCGGTGCGCTCTTCCGGCGCACTTGGGTGTCGGCCCCGGCCCGGTGGCCAGTGGGAACGGCGGGTGTTGGGGAGCATCTACTACTGCGTAGTCGCGTGACGCTGCGAAGGCGTACGAGCGAGCGAGGTGGTGGAGGCACGATGGATGTGGTGCGTGCGGATGGGAAGGGGAACGCGGCCAGGCGCCGTTCGCTCCTGTTGCGCTGGGCGATGCCGTGCCTGGCGACGGGTCTTCTCCTTCTCCCTCCCTTGCTCGACCGGCCGGCCGGGGTGTCCGCCGACCGGGTCTCCGCGCTCCTCGACGGACCCGGGGACCGAAACCGCTCGCGCGTCTGCGAGCACACGATGGTGGGGGTGGCGCATCAGGACGACGACCTGCTGTTCATCAACCCGGAGATCCAGCAGTCGGTGGGGCCGCGGTGCACTTTCAGCACGGTCTATCTGACCGCCGGGGACGCCGGCCGGCCTTACGACGAGGGCGACTACGTACAGAGCAGGGAAGAAGGCGTACGAGCGGCCTACGCCGAGATGGCGGGCGTCCCGGACCACTGGACGCGGGCCGACCTCCACACGGCCGGCCGCACTATCGCCTCCTACACCCTGAACGGGAAGACCGGGGTAAGGCTCTCCTTTCTCAGGCTTCCGGACGGAAGCCCGGACGGAAGCGGAAACGCGAGGTACTCCCACCAGAGTCTTCTCAAACTCTTCCGCGGCGAGATCCGAACCATCCAGCCGGTGGACGGGACGCGGAGCTACACGGAGCGGCAACTCGTCGATTCACTCACCGTCCTCGCCGGGCGGGACGGAATCAAGCGCGTCCTCACTCTTGACTACGACAATGCGACCTTCGGACACACATATGTGCCGAGTGCCGATCACAGCGACCACGGAGTGGCCGCCAGGTACTTCCGACGCGTCGCGTTCGGCCTGTCGGGCGGATCTCAGGACGCGGCGAGGGGATATCTCGGATACGGCGTGTCCCGGCTTCCCGAAAACCTCGACCCGGTCCGGGCGCGGCAGAAGGACGCGATCTTCCAGTCCTATCGCAGAGGTGCGGGGTGCGAGTCCAGGCCGTGTCCGGCCGGGCATTACATGAGCGGGAAATACCAGGAGTGGGTGCGCAGGGAGTACTCCCTGAAACCCCGGGCAGCGCGCCAGGGAGAGATCGTGTCGGCGATGGGCCTGGCGAATCAAGCAGGGCGGCACGAGCGCTGCCTCGGTTCGGCGGGCCGCCCGAAAGGCTCAGGCGAAGCCCTGGCAGCGAGCACTTTCGACTGCGACGGCAACGTCACCCAGTCCTGGCGCATCCACGCCGGATCTCTCGGGAACCTCGGATCTCTCGGGACTCTCGAATGGAATGCGAATCGGCTCTGCCTCACAGCTGCTTCACGAAGGGCCACCGTATCGAAGTGTGACGGCCGCCCTCACCAGAAATGGCGCCTGGACAAGCACGGGCGGATCGAATCCGGCGGGCACTGCCTGTTCCAGGACGACTTGGCAGCCCAAAACCCACGACTGGTCCTGGGGTCTTGCACTCCGCAACGACCGGAGCTGCGCTGGTACGGGACAGCGGTAATGCCGGGCTCGTAGCTGAAAGCCTCCAATGGATTATCCGTCTGCTGCTGGTAAATGACCTGCACTTCTCTGTCAGCCTCACCGGGCTCGGCGTCCGGCTGGACATGGGTGGCCGCCACCATCGGGGAATGAGCGGCGGCGAAGAGGACGGTGGCCACGTTGCTTGCGGCGCGCTGGAGATCGCGGATGAGAATGTGGCCGCCCGGAGTCCCGCGGTGCTCGACGGCTCAGAGGAGCGCGGATGGCCCGCCTCCCGTTCCTCGGGGCGGGGTTGGCTCCTTGACATCGCGTCGGCTTTTTGGCTTTCCCGGTCCTCGGTCATAGTCGGCGCCATGGACTATGACGTAGTGGTGGCCGGAGGCGGCCCGGTCGGACTGATGCTGGCCTGTGAACTCCGGCTCGGAGGCGCGCGGGTGGCCGTCCTGGAGCGCCTCACCGAAGTGGACCCGACGATCAAGGGCGGGGCGATCACCACGCCCAGCGCCGAGGCGCTCTACCGGCGGGGCATGCTGCCCCCGCTGGCCGAGGTGCAGCGGCAGGCGATGGACCGCTTCCAGGCATTCATACGCGAACGGAACGGCGGGGACGGAGGCGGGGCCGCGGGCCAAGGACTCGGGTTCGTCGGGCACTTCGCCGGAATCATGCTGCGCGCCGACCTGGTCGACCGTACGGAGCCGGGCCTCGGCGACGCCGGACCCGCCGCCGAGATCGCTTTCGTGGCGCAGCAGGACATCGAGCGGCTGCTCGGCGAGCGGGCGGACGAGCTCGGCGTCGACGTGCGCCGGGGAGTGGAGCTGACCGGCTTCGACGCGGACGACGGGGCCGTCACGGTGCGGACCGGCCACGGGACCATACGCGCAGCCTGGCTCGTGGGCTGCGACGGCGGCCGCAGCACGGTCCGCAAGGTCGCGGGGTTCTCATTCCCCGGCACGGACCCGGAGACCACCTGTCATCAGGCGGTCGTGGAGATGACCGGCGCCGAGGGCCTGACGGTCGGCTGGACCACCACGGACACCGGGGTCTACGCCCACGGGCCGATGCCGGGCCGCGTCGTCACCGTGGAGTTCGACGGCCCGCCGGCCGACCGGAACGCGCCGGTCACCGCCGAGGATCTCCAGGCGAGGCTGCGCCGCGTCTCCGGCGTGGACGTCACGATCACCGAAGTGCGGACCGCGACCCGCTTCACCGATCACGCCCGCCAGGTCACCGAGTACCGCAAAGGCCGGGTGCTGCTGGCGGGCGACGCGGCGCACGTGCACTCCGCGTTCGGCAGCCAGGGGCTCAGCCTGGGCATCGGGGACGCGATGAACCTCGGCTGGAAGCTCGCCGCGGTGATCGGCGGCCGGGCGCCGGAAGGGCTGCTGGACACCTACACCGCCGAACGGCACTCGGTCGGCGCGGGGATCCTCGACTGGACCCGTTCCCAGGTCGCGGCCATGCGCCCGGACCCCCAGTCCCGAGCGCTGCGGGCGATCATCAGCGACCTGGCGGAGACGGTCACGGGCACCACGTACCTCACCGCCCGGCTCAACAGCGCCGGAGTGCGCTACGGGCTGCCGGGCGAGCACCCGCTGACCGGCCGCAGCGCTCCGGACCTCGAACTCGCCGACGGCAGCCGCCTCGCGGACCACCTCCACGGCGGCCGGGCCCTCCTGCTCGACCTCACCGACGAACCGGAGCTCCGGGCTCTCGCCGTGGGGTACGCCGGCCGCGTCGACACCCTGACGGTCGGCTGCCCGGCCCGCCCGGAACTGGCGGCGGTCCTCGTCCGGCCGGACGGCTTCACCGCCTGGGCGGCCGACGCGGGGGCGCCGACGTCGACGGCCGGGCTGACGGAGGCGCTGGAGGAGTGGTTCGGAGTGCCGGAGGACGCGGTGACGCCGGGCTGATCCGCCGCTCTGCTGACTGACTTTGGCCACGTCGGTTTGGGTGAAGGTGCCGAGCAGTCCCGGGGAGATGTCGACAGCGGTCGCTGGGGCGCGACGCGGGCCTGGGCCGAGAAGGGGCTGCTCGGCTTCGCGGATGTACCCGCCGCCACGCTCGCGGACGCGACTGCCCTGACGGCACACCGCTGTCGTGCCGGGTCGGCGGGACCAAGCCGAGGACGCCCTGGATCGCTTCACCGTCACACGACATAGTCCCAGGGGTCGCGGTCGGTCTCCTCGCCCAAGCCCGCGCAGCCCTTGTCGGCTGACTGCGCTGCTCGCAACAGGGCCTCCGGTACTCCTGTGACCTCGAAACCGCGCGCGTCGTGGCCGGTGCCGGACGTGATGTTGAACCCGAGGTCCCGCAGGTCGCCGGCGAGCGCGGCCCGGCCCACGGCCCCGCCCTCGCGGGTCAGGGACTGCTCGTACAGATGTCCGTAGTCCGGGCTGCGCAGCGTTCCTGCGCCGTCGAGCACACCGACGAGATAGGCGTGCACGTGCAGCAGGGGAGGCGGAGGCTGTGTCCAGGGCCCTGGACTGCCCACTGCGTGGAGTGTCAACGCGGCGGCGTATCCCCGACCGGGCTCAACGCCGTCGACCAGCGGCCTGGTCCGTACGAGGTGGCCGACACACCGGTCGGCTGCTGCCAGGACCGATCGTTCCAGGTCCACGCGCAGCGCGGGATCCCCCTGAGCCCAGACCCAGGACACCGAATCCGGAGCGCGGAATGCCAGGTCGTACGCGTCTCCCTCCGCGCGAACCCGCACCCGTCTGCGCACGTGCCGCCCCGCTATCGCCGCTTCCAGGTAGGGGGCCGTCACTTCGCCTCCCCGCTGAAGCCCCAGGGCCCCCAGTGCCTCGGCCGAGCCGGACCAGATGGCGTGTTCCCTCTGATCCGGCAGGTCCTCCGGCCGCGCGAACACCGCCGGAGATACCGAGGGCTCCGTGGCACGCTCGGCTTCGCGTCCTGCCACACTGAGCACGCGGATCGTCAACATGCGACACACTTTCGCCGGTTCGGGAACGGTCGATGCTACCGGCCACACTGAACGAGTACGGGACGACTGCCGAATTCGCTGCCGCCGGCGAGCAGAAGGCACCGGCCGAGCACGCCAAGCGCGAGGCTCACCCCGAAGCCGTCGAGCAGGCGCGCAGCGACACGCTGACGCCAAGCCCCCTGCTCAGGCGGCGGTCCGCAGGTGTTCGTGTGCCCACTCTTCGAAGCTGGTCAGGTCGATGCCCAGCGCACGAGCGAACTGTGGCCGGGCCGGCTGGCCGACAACCTCCATGAACTCGTGTGTGGCACCCATGTCTCCCATTCCGGCGGCGCGGGCCTGTTCCTCGGTCATGTCCGGGGCCGTCAGCGGCACGCCCACGGCGCGGGAGAGGATCTCGCGATTTCGGTCATGGTCAGGTAATCGCTGGCGAGCTCCAGTTCCAGTCGGTGGAACTCGGCGGGGGCGGACATGGCAGCCGCCGCGGCTCGGCCCACGTCTTTGGCTGCCACGAGTGCCAGGTGCGTGCGCGGTTTGACGACGGTGACCAGACCCCCTTCGACGCCGCGGGGGAAGTAGAACCGCATGGACGGCTCGAAGTTCTCCATGAAGAACGACGGCTTGAGCAACGTCCAGTAGGGAAAGTCGAGTTCGCGCAGCCGGTCCTGGATCGCAGCCTTCGTGCCGAGCGGGACTTCCATCGCCGCCCACCGTCCTTCGGCCCAGCCCGGGGCCTCGACGTGCTGTCCCACGCCGCTGGTGGAGGACTGGACGAACTGCTCCACACCGGCGGCCCGCGCAGCCGTCATGAGGTTGTCCGCCTGGCTGACCTCGCCGGCGAAGTCGAACCCCTGCCCGGTGTACGCGGGCATCTGCACGGAGAAGACGGCCCGCACACCGTCCAGGGCCGCTTCAAGGGTCGCAGGTTCGGTGAGATCGCCCACGAACAGGCTGGCGCCGAGTTCTTCGACGGCCCGTGCGCGCGGCGTACTCGGGTCGCGGACCAGGGCGCGCACCGGTGTTCCCTGCGCGAGCAGGGCGCGGGCGGTGGCGCCGCCTTGGCGGCCAGTGGCACCGGCGACGAGAACCGGCGTTGCGGCAGTGGTCATGTGTGTACATCTCCTCAGCGGTCACGCACATCACAAACGGCGGGGCGCGCCGTTTCGTGTTCGCTACGATATGGCGGGGCCCGCCACTAATCAATGTCTGGGGAGATCATGACCGGCCAGCGCTCGGACGCCCGCCGCAACTACACGCACATCCTCGCCGTGGCCGAGGCCGAGGTGGCGTCCCAGGGAGCACAGGCGTCCCTGGAGCGGATCGCCCGCATCGCAGGCGTCGGATCAGCTACCGTGAGGCGCCACTTCCCCACCCGCAAAGCCCTGCTCGAAGCGGTCTTCAAGCAGCGCGTCCATGACCTGTGCGATCGCGCTCATACGCTCTGCGGCGAGCACGACAGCCGCTCCGCGCTGGTGGAATGGCTGCGCGAGCTGCTCGCCTACTCACTCGCCGCACGCGGCCTGGCGGACGTCCTCTCCTACCAGCCCCTCCAGGACGAGGCCACCCAGGACTCCTGTGCGCCGGCCATCGGTGCGGCCGGCGCCTTGCTCCTGCGCAAGGCCATTGACGAACAGACTGTCCGGGCGGACATCACCATCGACGATCTGCTCGTACTGATCATCGGAATCGCCCTGGCCACCGAGAATTACAGCGACCCGGCGATGCAGGCGGACCGCGCCTTCCGGCTCGCCGTCGCCGGCTTCGGCGCCCACGGCGCCTGAGTACTCACATACGCCCGTCGCGGGACCGTATGCCGATGCCGTCGGGCCCGTCAGTCGGCGCCCCGCCGCAGTCGGAGCCCATGCCGATATAGATCTGGATGCGCCAACGCCTCCTTCCAGTGGCCGAGTTGCGACGCGAGCTGAGTGGGATTCGTGAAGAGTCCGCGCATGGCTCCTGGAATCCGGTCACGGGAGCGGAAAGCTCCAAGGATTGCTCGGCGCTTCCGAACGAGTCGGGAGCCGGCCCATGCGACGGGAGACTGATCAACGATGCTCACCCAAGTTCGGAGCAGACTGCGGACGGCCGCACTCGCGCTTTCGACAGTCGTGGCTCTCGCCCTCGGCGCGCATGCCGCGACCGGCGCGGTCGCCGCCCCCGCACCGGCGAAGCAGGGGCCGACCTCAGTGGCGTACGTCGAGGTGAACAACAACAGCATGCTGAATGTCGGCAAGTACACCCTTGCCAACGGGGGTGGCAACGTCTTCGACGTCGCCGTGATCTTTGCGGCGAACATCAACTACGACTCGGGCGCGAAGGCGGCGTACCTGTCCTTCAACGAGAACGTTCAGCGCGTCCTCGACGACGCCGCCACGGAGATACGACCGTTGCAGCAGAAGGGCATCAAGGTCGTCCTCTCCGTCCTGGGGAACCACCAGGGTGCTGGCTTCGCCAACTTCTCGTCCCAGCAAGCGGCTTCGGTGTTCGCGAAGCAACTGTCGGACACAGTGGCCAAGTACGGTCTCGACGGCATCGACTTCGACGACGAGTACGCCGAATACGGCAACAATGGCACTGGCCAGCCCAATGACAGCTCGTTCGTCAACCTGGTGACGGCGCTGCGCCTGAACATGCCGGACAAGATCATCAGCCTCTACAACATCGGCCCGGCCGCGTCGCGCCTCTCCTACGGAGGCGTCGACATCTCGACCACGTTCGACTATGCCTGGAACCCTTACTACGGCTCCTGGCAGGTCCCCGGCATCGCACTGCCCAAGTCGAAGCTGTCGCCGGCGGCCGTCGAAATCGGCCGGACCTCGCAGAGCACGGCCGCCGACTTCGCCCGACGCACCGTCAGCGAGGGCTACGGGGTCTATCTGACGTACAACCTCGACGGTGCCGACCGCAGCGCCGATGTCTCCGCCTTCACACGAGAGCTGTACGGCAGCGATGCCGATTTCACGCCGTAGGGCGGTCTCGGACCGGGCGGTGTGGCGGTGTTGACGGCCGCCCGGCGGATCCGTACGGGCTTCAGGACATGCTGCCCCGGCACACCGTCCCCGGGGCCGGGGTGCGGCCCGTGCGGAGGTACTGGTCGACCGTCTCCGTGACGCAGCGGTTCTGCGGGTATGTGCCGTGTCCCTCCTCCTCGGCCGTCAGGAGTACGCCGACACCGTCGCCCAGGGCACGGGCCATGTGGCGGGCGCCGGGGTACGGGGTAGTCGGGTCGCCGGTGCCGCCGACCACCAGGACGGGGGCCGCGCCGTCGGCGTTCACCTGAGGCGTGGCGCGCTCGCCGTCGAACGGCCAGTCGTAACAGAGGTAGACGCCGGTGGACCACGCCGCGCCGAAGACGGGCGAGGCGGCTTTGACGCGGGCCGCGTCCCTGTCCAGGCGTTCGAAGCCGGGGCGCAGGCTGGAGTCCGCGCAGGTGATCGCGGTCCGGGCGACGTGGCTGCCGTCGCGCGGGGTCGCCGCGCCGTCGGCGGAGCCGATGTCGTCCGCGCCCTTGGCCAGCCGACGGCCGTCGTTGTGGTCGATCAGCGCGGTGAGGGCCTTGGCGAGCGGCGACCAGCCGTCAGTACCGAGGTCGAGATGGTCGCTGACGGCGTACGCGAGGTCGTCGGCGTCGAGGTTCCTTCCGCCGCCGGCCGGGGCGGGCTTCTTTTCCAGGCGGTTGGCCAAGCGCGCCATGCGTCGCGCGGCCTCCTCGGGCCCGTCGCCGGTCGGGCAGTGGCGGATACGGGCCGCGCAATGCGCAGCGAACCGGTCGAACGCGGCCTGGACCGCCTTGACCTGCGACACCTGCTCCTCGTCGAGGTCCTCGGTCGGATCGACGGACGCTTCGAGGACGAGCCGTCCGACGTGTGACGGGTACAGGTGGGCGTAGACCGCGCCGAGTGCCGTTCCGTACGAGACGCCGAAGTAGTGCAGCCGCTCGTCGCCGAGCAGGTAGCGCATCAGCTCGAGGTCGCGCGCGGTGTGCGAGGTGCCGATGTGGGGGAGGAGCGCCCCTGAGTGCTTGGCGCAGGCGTCGGCCCCGTCGTATCCGGTGTCGTCCGCGGTCTTCCCGCAGCGCACGGGGATGGTCGCGCCAACGCCGCGCGGGTCGAAGGCGACCAGGTCGTAGCGGTCGAGGAGCGGCTTGTACTGGTTGAGGCGTTCGGGCAGTCCGCTCACGCCGGACACGCCGGGGCCGCCGAAGTTGAGGACGAGCGAGCCGATGCGCCGGGCGTTCGGTCCGGTGGCCTTAAGGCGGATGAGGGCGACGTCGATCGCTCTGCCGTCTGGTTTCCGGTAGTCGAGGGGGGCCTTCATGGCGGCGCAGTCGTAGCCCGTGCGCGCGGTGGGCGGCGAGGTGCAGCGGGACCAGTGGAGGCGCTGGCCGGTGGTGAGCGCGGTGGGCAGCCCGGCGGGCGGGTTGTTCGCGGTGAACTCCGTACGCGGCTCCGCGCTCGGGCCGGGAGTGTCGTGCTGGAGCCAGGCGCCGACGGCCCCGATCGTGGCGAGGACGACCCCGGCGATGATGCGCGCACCGACCGAGAGGCCTGGTCCGCGGCTTCGTATCGGATGTGCGTCACTCATCGAAATCCCTGTGCTCCCGCCCCTGGACGCCCGCCCCTTGCCGGCATGCCCGTACCCGTGATCGTCCGATCGTCGAATGGGTGCAGGGTACAAGCCGCCTCCGCCAGCACGGCTCGCGAGAGTGCTGGCGAACCCGGCGGTGGCTTCCGCTACGGGGTGAGACGGACACCGCCGCTCCGGCACAGGAAACGGCGGGCACTGTGCACCGGTGCTCCGAGTGCCCGCCCGATCAAGCTGAACGACTGCCCCTCGCGCCGGCGTCTCCAGATCTCACTCTGCTGTGGCGGCGATAGCCCGTGGTCGTGCACCTGCGCCTCCACGATCACGTGATCGTCCGTGGGTGGCACGTTGATCACTTGAGGGTGCCATCGTTTGCCGAGAGGCCGCCCGTGCCGGTCCGGGCGGCCGTATCCCGTTGGCAAGAGGTGCCGGTGCGCATGTTGGAAGAGGCACCTGCCATGACGGAGTCGAGCCGGTCCCGGGTGTGAGCGAGGTCCGCGATGCGCTGGTTGAGGTGGTCGCGTTCCTCTGCCAGGCGCTGGAGCAGCTCGGGTGTGGCCCTGCCGTCGATGACGCGGGGCGTGAGCTCGGCGATGGCCTTGCTCGACAGGCCGGCGGCGTACAGCTGACGGATCAGGCGGATCCGGTCGACGGCGGCTTCCGCGTAGTGGCGCTGGCCGCTGCCGCTGCGCTCGGAGGTGAGTAGGTTCTGCTCCTCGTAGTACCGCAGAGCCCGAGTGGTGACGCCCGTGCGGCGGGCGAGTTCCCCGATGCGCATGTCCGGCTCCCTTCTTGTGACGTGCGCCACAGGCTCTTGCCCTTCACGTCGACGTCAAGTTTTAGCGTAGCCACACCGCGGCCGGCCCGCGGGGGGCCTCGGCGGTCTCGACTCCCGCGGTTCGTTCGGCGGCGCCGGGGCGCCCGCGCCTTCGTCGACAGTGTCCCTCTCGTCGAGCAAGGCCGGGCGACGCTCGCTCAGCCCAACGCCGAGCGCGTCCTCACACTCAAGACCGCCCGAACCTGCACCACACCTGAAAGGCGTACGCATGCCCACGTACCAGGCGACCGGTCTCACCGGTCCCGAGCCCACCCCGACCGTATCGGTCAAGCCTGTCGTGCTGCGCAAACCGCAGCGCGATGAGGGCCTGCACGTACGCGTCTCCGCGCCGGCCACCGGCACCGGTCTGCCCCTCGTGCTGTTCGCCCACGGGTTCGGCTCGGACTTGGACGGCTACGCGCCGCTGGTCGACCACTGGGCTTCTCACGGCTTCGTAGTCGTCCAGGCCACCCATCTGGACTCCAAGCGGCTCGGCCTGGCCGACGACGACCCCCGCAGGCCCCGGCTGTGGCGCCATCGGGTGCACGACATGCAGCGCATCCTGGACGAGCTCGTGACTCTGGAGGAGTCCGTGCCGGGCCTGGTCGGCCGAGTTGACCACAGCCGCGCGGTCGCGGCCGGGCACTCCTTCGGCGGCCAGACCGCGGGCATCCTGGTGGGCCAGCGGGTCAAGGACCCTGATACCGGAGCCGCCGAGGACCTGTCGGACTCCCGGATCATGGGCAGCATCCAGCTGGCCACGGCCGGCAAGGGCGGCGACGAACTGACGCCGTTCGCCCACGAGAACCTTCCCTGGCTGCGGGATCAGGACTTCTCCCACATCACCGCCCCCGGACTCGTCGTCGCCGGCGACAAGGACGACCTCCCGCTCTCCACTCGGGGACCGGCCTGGACAACGGACCCCTACACCCTCAGCCGCGGCAACAAGAGCCTTCTCACCGTTCACGGCGGTGAGCACTTCCTCGGCGGTATCTCCGGCTATCGGGCGGCGGAGACCACCGACGAGGATTCCGGCCGCGTCGCTCTCGTCCAGCAGGTCACGCTCGCCTACCTGCGCCACGTCACGGGCATCGACCACGCCGACTGGGAGAAGGCCCGGGGAGTTCTGGCCGACGGCCACCCACTGGGACGACTCGAATCCAAGTGACCCCTGGACCGCAGGCAGGCGCGCTTCTGCGTCCCGGCTCCCCAGTGGGTGACCGGGCGCAGGAGACGGGGGCACGACCGCCTCGGTACCGCAGCCAACCGGATCTCCACATCGCGTCGACCACCGGCCCCAACCGGATGTGCAGTCGCTTCCCGTCTGCGACGAGGGACGGCCGACGCCCGGCCCTCGGGGCTGCGGGGCAGGATCAGCGGGGACGGCACGAGGTGCTGCGCCTGCTCGGTGGCCCCTGAGCGCGAGCGTACGCCCGCGTGGCCGGGGCTCCTTCGGCCGCGGAGGTTCAAGACCGGGCCCCCAGCGCGTCGGCGAGGAAGCGTGCCTCGTTGCGTCCGAGTCGGGTCGCGATCACGGCCTCGCCGCCGGTGAGGCGGCCGATGACGGCGACCTTGGCGAGCAGCCGGTCCTCTCCCTGGACGATCGCCAGGGAGTCCGTGGGGGCAGTCCGGCCCGTCACCCTGCCGGTCAGGGTGGTGAACGCCTTGGCGTCCTTGTCCTCGAACGCCACCCGGACCGACCATCCGCCCGGTCCGCCGTCCCCCGTGTCCTCGAACGCCGAGACCTCCCTGAACCTGGTGACCGTCATGCCGGGAGCGGTGGAGACGACCACACACTGCTGGCGGTCGTCCGAGGTGAAGCCCCGGCCCGAGGGCACCCCGGGCTGCGATGTCGCGAAGGGGGCGGCTTCGGACGCCCCGCCGCCGGGGCAGGCTCCGGGCTGCTCGCGCTCCACTTCGAGGAAGCGCACCGGCTGGTCCGGGGCCCCCGCGGCGTCCCCGTCGCCGGACCCGTCCCAGGGGCTCAGCACCAGCAGTGTGCCGGCCGACGCGGCGACCGCGGCCAGCACGCTGGCGATCAACCACACACGCCGGCCCCGTCCGGACGCCGCGGTGGGCGCCGGTCCGGGCAGGCGTGCCGTCCCGGCGGGCCCCGCCACGGCCTGCGTGGGCTCGTCCGGTCCGGTGCGCCGCGTCGGGACGGCCGGGCCGGCGGCGCCGACGTGGCGGAGCGCGTCGCGCAAGGCATCGGTGCGCTCGGCCCGGTGGCGCTCGATGGCCGCGGTCCACCGGACGTCCAGCACGCTCCCGTCACCGCGGGCCGCCGGGCCGTCACCGAGGTGGTCGGCGCAATGGGCGATCAGCTCCGCCGGCGTGGGCCGCGCCCGCGGGTTCAGATCGAGACAGGGCAGAACGAGGGCTTCCAGAGCGGGCGGAAGACCGGAGACGTCGGTCTCACCGGTTGCCGCGCGCATCAATAGCTCCAGGGCCGAGATCTCCTCGATGTCCAGGTAGGGCGGCCTCGCCGCCGCCAGGTAGTACAGAGTCGCCCCCAGGGAGAACACGTCGGACGCCTCAGTGGTCGGCTCGCCCCGGGCCTGTTCCGGCGACGCGTAGGCCACGGTGCCGAGCGCCGACTGGGTCCGGGTGAGGTCGTGCGCCTGCGAGATGCCGAAGTCGATCACGCGCGGCCCCTCCACGGGCAGCAGCACGTTCGACGGCTTGATGTCCCGGTGCACCAGCCCTGCCGAATGCAGGGAGGCCAGCGCCTCCGCCATACCGGCGGCCACCCAGTGCAGCGCGTCCGCTCCCAGCGTGCCGCAGTCCTCCACCAGCTCCTTCAGCGAGGGCGCGGGCACGTACTCCTGCGCCATCCACGGCACCTGCGCCGTGGGATCGGCGTCCACGACGCTCGCCGTGTAGACACCGCGTACCCGCTGCGCGCACGCGACCTCGCGGGCGAACCGGCGCCGGTCGTCCGCGTTGTTCGTGATCAGCGTCTTCAGCGCGACCGTACGTCCCGCCGGTGACCGCGCCAGGTACACCCGCCCCATCCCGCCGCTCGCCAGTTCGGCCAGTACCGTGAACCGTCCGACCTGCTGCCCCGGACGTACCGTTTCCGCCCCGCCCCACCGCATGCCCGTGCCCACCTGTCTCCCCGTCGTGGGGAAGCCGTAGCCCAAGCGGTCGTGCCGCACTCGACTCGACCACCCTGCATGGTCACGCACGGGACTCGAACTGCGCACGCTTTTGGCCGTGTTCATCGGTGCGAGGCAGCGGACGGCGGACCACCGGGTGCGACCGCCTCGGTGGTGTGCTCGGTGCGCACCGGCGTGATCCGCGGGTGCGCGCGTATCCGGCGGGGCGGCTGTAGTCGCGCAGGGCGGGCCGCTGACCAGTGCGCGGCACGGAGTGGCGCGTCCCTACGTATCGAGCCGTCTCGGAGAGGTGGGCGCACGGCCTGCCGGAACGCGTGCTTCCCGCGCCCTGCTCGCCGACGCCGGGCGTGCTTCCCGCGCCCTGCTCGCCGACGCCGCCGGTGCGGTGTGCGGACATGCATCGGTTGGCGGGTGGTACACGGGGCAAGAGCCGGAGGAGCACTGTTGTTCGACTGAACGGAACGGAGAACGCTCATGCGTGAAGCCACGCAGACGGAGGTACGCCGCGCCTTCGACAGCGGGATGCCGGGTCTACGGCCCCCGCGGTCCGTGATCGTCATCGGGGCCGGCCTCGCAGGCCTGGCCGTGGCCTACGAACTCGCCGCGCGCGACTGCGAGGTCACCGTCCTCGAAGCGGACACCCGGCCCGGCGGACGCGCCTACACGTTACGGGCCCCGTTCGCCGACGGGCTGCACGCGGAGGCGGGTGCGATGACGCTGACGCCGCACTGTCACTACGCGATGCACTACCTGCGCGAACTCGGGGTGGAGACGGAGACCGCCGATCTCTTCGACACCACCTTCTCCTACTTCGCCCGGGGCCGGTTCTTCGACCCCGGTCCGGAGGCGGTGGCGGCAGCGGGACTGGCACTCCACCCGCACGAGGAGAAGCTCGGCGTCGCGGGCATGATCGAGCGGTACGTGACCGCAGTCAGCGACGGCCTCCAGCCGGACCTCAGCGCCCCCGACTGGGAGGCCACCGAACTGCTCGCCCCCTACGACCGGCGATCGGTGCACCAGGTCCTCACGGACCGCGGCGCCTCCCAGGCGGCCATCGACCTCATGGAGCCCATGTTCCTGGAGATGCGCGGAGGCGACCTGAAGACGGCGTCCGCGCTTTCCTGGCTGCGCCACGAGGCGAGCCCGCACTCGCTCAGCAACGCCGACCCCCGCTGGGCGAAGGTGAAGGGCGGCACCGACCGGTTCCCGCAGGCGTTCGCGGAACGGCTCAAGAGCAGGATCAGCTACCGCCGTCCCGTGGTCCGCGTCGAACAGGACGAGGAGCGGGCCCGGGTCACCTACCTCGACCACGGCAGCCTCCAGACCATGGAAGCCGAACGGGTCGTCGTCACCGTCCCGTTCAGCGCGATCCGGCACATCGACTTCACCGACGCGGGTCTCTCCGACGCGAAGCACGACGCGATGCGCCGGGTGAAGTACTCGTCCGTCGTCCGGGTGTACCTCCAGATGCGCCGCCAGTTCTGGCCGCAGCGGAACGCGAGCTTCTCCACCGACCTGGCCATACGCTGGATACGCGACGCGACGCCCCAGCTGCCGGGACCCAGGAAGATCATGGAGTGCCTGATGACGGGGTGGCGTGCCAGGGCGGTCTCCGTCATGACGGAGGAGGAACGCCAGAACTTCGTGCTCACCGAGCTCGACCGGATGCTCCCCGGCGCCCGCGACCACTTCGAGACCGGCGCGTCCGTCTGCTGGGACGAACGGCCTTACGCGGAAGGGGCGTACATCCTTCCCGAGCGCGGACACAGCGCCCTGCTGCCAGTGATCCGCAGGCCGGAGGGGCGCGTCCACTTCGCCGGGGACCATGCCGGGTTCGAGCCCAACGGCGGCTCGATGACCTTCGCTCTGGAGTCCGCGGCCCGCACCGTCCTGGAACTCGGCCTGACCGGTACCCCCTGAGGACGGTCCGGCGGACCCCGTCCGGGTTCAGCGCAGGAGCGAGCGCAGCACGTCGGCCCCGCCGGTGGTCATGACCGACTCCGGGCGGAACTGCACGCCCCGGACGGCCGCGCCGTGCATCGCGACCAGCTCCCGCCCGTCCGGGCCCAGGCACAGGGCGGGCGGATCGCGGCGCCGCGCAGGCGCTGCGCCGGCCGGGCCGGACATGAGCGCATAGGTGTTGCGGAAGGCCGCCGTGACCGGTCGGCCGAAGACCTCGACGTCCCTGCCGAGTCCGGTGCCGGTCCTGGCCGTGACCCGTGCGTCCGGCAGCGCGGCGAGCGCGAGCAACTGGAACCCGAGCCCCACCCCGGCCACCGGGGCGCCCCCGGGCGGCCGCCCCCGCACGAGAGACGCGCTGATCTGCCGGAGCACCGCCATCCGGGGACTGCCGGGGTCGTCGGGCCGGCCCGGTCCGGAGGCCAGCAGCACGGGCCCCCGGTGCCGTGACAGGGTGTCGCACGCGTCGGGATCCTCGTACCGGACCACCTCTGCCGGGCCGTGCACCGAGGTCACCATATGGACCAGGGCGGTCAGGTCCTCCCCGCCCGGGTCGAGCACGAGCACCCGGCCGCCGCGCACCGTCGACGCGCTCACGCCCTTCGTCCAGAACGACGAGAGCGCCGCGTGCCGCCGGACCAGGACGTCATGAACGGGCCCGTGGGCGTCCGTACCGTCGCCGCCCGGCCCGCGGCGCAGGGGGGAGGCCACCAGGGGAGGCTGCGTCGTGAGAGCCGCCAGCAGGGCAGCCGCCTTGGTCCGCGTCTCGGCCGCCTCCGACTCAGGCGACGACCGGCTGCCGACGGTCGCCCCCACCGACAGCCGTGCGCGGCCCAGGTGATCGATGTCCAGGGTGCGTATCACCGCCGCGGAGTCCAGCTCCTCGTCCCCCCGGCCGTCGCGGCCCATCAGCGCGAGGAGCCCGCCGTAGTAGCCCCGGCCGGTCGTCTCGTAACGGTGGATGGCCCGGCACGCCTCGGCGAACGGGCTGCCCACCGCGGTGGAGGCGAACAGTGCCCGCGAGAGGGTCTCGCGGGCACTCGCCACCGAGGGGCCGCTGATCCGGCACTGCGTGTGCAGCAGATGGGCCATCCTCCGCAGGAACGGCCCCTCCACCCGTACACCCGGGCCGGCCAGCGCGCACAGCACCGTCAGCTCCGCGTCCACCGTGGTCGCCAGCTGCTCTGACTCCTTGCGGTCGGCGAGGAAGGCGAGCAGTTCCCCGGTACGCGGCCCGTGGGGCGGATAGCGGTACGTACCGCACAGGGGGTTCATCACCACCCGGCGGCCCTCGATGGCCACGTGGCCCTGCGGGGTCGCTCCCACCAGCGTGGTGGGCCGCTCACCCCCGGTGTGCACCAGGAACGTCCAGTACGCTCCCGACTCGGTGGCCAGCAACCGCCGGAACAGCTCCACCGCGACCGCCGGGCGGAAGCCGGGCAGCCGGGCGGTGTAGTCGCGCCGGAGCAGGACGTTCAACCCCCCGCGGGCCGCGTCAGAGGCGGCGAACTCCCGTACCAGCCTCTCGTAGTGCGCGTCGTCCGTGGTGAAACCCGCGTCCTGCCACCGCACCGGCGCGCCGAGGCGGCGCGTGAGCGCCCCCTCCGGCAGTACGTGGTGCTCGGAGATCCGCAGGACGCGCAGGGGGGTCTGGTCGTCGTGGCATCGCAGGCCGTGCTCGGCCAGCTGCCGGAAGGGCAGCAGGGCCAGGGCGCCGGGCCCCCGGGAGGCGTCGGCCGGTCCGGCCTCGTCCAGCGAGCGGACGGTCTCCATCTTCCCGAACAACACCTCCACCGGGCCCGGTCCGTGCCCATCGGCGCGCTGCCTGCGCAACAGGGCGAAGGGCGGCGGGGCCGCTCCGTACAGCCGCTCCAGTACGCGAACGCCGCTCATGCCGGTGACGTCGAAGTGCGTCGGTCCCATGTCCGGTCCCCTTCCCGGCCCGCCGGACGCCGACCGGTCTGATTCAACTGGTGCCCCAGCGGACAGGAGGTATGGCCTGACGGGCTTCGAATCGCCCATCAGCAGGGCCACTTGCTGCCGCCGGTCCGATTGCGCAGGTCGGCCGCGAGGCCGGTCCGCGCGCCACCGAGTCACTCGACCGAGTCCCCGTGAGGTGTCATGCGTATCGCGATCATCGGAGCCGGCCCCGGCGGTCTCTACACGGCCGCGCTCGTCAAGCGGCTCCGGCCCACGTGCGAGATCGACGTCTGGGAGGCCAACGCCCCCGACGAGACCTTCGGTTTCGGTGTGGTCTTCTCCGAAGGGGCGCTCGGCGGTATCGAGGCGGCCGACCCCCGGCTGTTCGCCCGCCTCGCCGCCGCATGCGAGCAGTGGTCCAGGATCGACGTCCACCACCGCGGCCGGATCGTGCGCAACGGGGGCTACCGCTTCTCCGCGATCGGCCGGCGCGTCCTGCTGAGCATGCTGCGCACGCGCTGCACGGAACTGGGCGTGACCATCCGCTACGGCACGCGCGCCCCCGAAGCGGCCCTGCTGGCCGGGACGTACGACCTGGTGGTGGCGGCCGACGGCGTCAACTCCTCGACGCGTGACGCCCACCGCGAGGAGTTCGGCACCGAAAGGGGCGAGCGCGGATCGCGGTACCTGTGGCTGGGCACCGACCGGACCTTCACCGCCCTGACCTTCGCCGTCGCCGACACGGAGTTCGGCTCGATGCACGCACACGCCTACCCCTACGCCCCCGGACTCGGCACGTTCATCGCCGAGGTCGACGACCACGTCTGGGAGGCCGCCGGGTTCACCGGGCGAGGAGCCGGCACGCCGGGCGGCGGCCGGGCCGACGCCGACCGGATCGCCGGATTCTTCGTCGACGTACTGGAGGGCCACCGGCTGCGGACGAACAAGTCGCGGTGGGGGCGCTTCGCCGTCGTCCGCAACCGGCGCTGGAGCCACGGCACCGTCGCCCTCCTCGGGGACAGCGCGCACACCACGCACTTCTCCATCGGATCGGGGACCAGGCTGGCCATGGAGGACGGCCTGGCCCTCGCCCTGGCCCTCGACGAACACGGGGCGGTGCCCGAGGCGCTCATCGCCTACGAGGCGGAGCGCAGGCCGGACACGGAGTCCATGCAGCGCACCGCACGGATCAGCCAGGAGTGGTTCGGGGAACTGGACCGGTACACGGACCTGGGCCTGGAGGCGTTCAACGCCCACCTGATCACCCGCAGCGGGCGGCTCACCCAGGACGACCTGCCGTCATGGTCCCCGGACCGCGTCGACCTGATCCGCGACCGCTTCGCCCGCGCCGACAGCCGGCCGCGCGGCACCGCCTCCCGCTGACCCGGCGCTCACCTCCGGGTCACGAGGGGGTGGAGCGCCGCTCGGCCACCGACCTGCCGCCCACGAACCAGTGCGTCGGCGACACCTCCTCCACGATCACCCGCACGGCGTCCACCGGGGTGCCGAGGGTCTCGTGCACCGCGGCGGTGAGCGCCCGGCTCAGGGACGCCACCTCCTGCGGCGACCGTCCGTCCAGCAGCGTGACGTGGATGAGAGGCATCCCGAACTCCTTCCGGTGGATGCGTGCCGCGGATGAGGCGTGCTTCAGGACGACGCGTTCTTCCGGTCGCGCAAGTCCGCGGCGAGACTGCGGCCCGTGTGCGAGTCCGCCGTCCGGGCCAGTTCGGCGGGCGTGCCCTCGAACACCACCCGTCCCCCGTGGGCGCCGGCCTCCGGACCGAGATCGACGACCCAGTCGGCGTGCTTGACCACGTCGAGGTCGTGCTCGATGACGATCACGGTGTTGTCGCTGTCCACGAGCCGGTCGAAGAGCTCCAGCAGCCGGCCGATGTCGCTCATGTGCAGGCCGGTGGTCGGCTCGTCGAAGACGTAGACGCTGCCTGTCTCCTTGAGCCGGTGCGCCAGCTTGAGGCGTTGCCGCTCGCCGCCGGAGAGCGTGGACAGCGGCTGGCCCAGGGTCAGGTAGCCGAGTCCGACCTCGGTGAGGAGGGACAGCCGCCGCAGGGCGGGCGCGTCGTCGAAGAAGCCCGCCGCCTCCTCGGCCGTCATGTCCAGGACGTCGACGACGGTCTTGCCGTCCACGGTGTGGCGCAGGGCCTCGTCGTTGAACCGCCGGCCGTCGCAGCGCTCGCACACGGTGGTGACGGGGTCCATGAAGGCCAGGTCCGTCTCGATGACGCCCTTGCCCCCGCACCCCGGGCAGGCGCCTTCCGAGTTGAAGCTGAACAGGCCCGGCTTCTCGCCGGAGGCGCGGGCGAACCGCCGCCGCAGGATGTCCATGATGTCGGTGTACGTGGCCGGGTTGGAACGCGGGGAGATGCCGACCGACGACTGGTCGATCACGATGGCCCCGGGGTGCTGCGCGGTGAATACCTTGGAAATGAGGGTGCTCTTGCCGGAACCGGCCACACCGGTCACCGCGGTCAGCACCCCGGTGGGGATGTCGACCGTGACATCGCGCAGATTGTGCAGGTGGGCGTCGCGAACAGTCAGGGCGCCGGTGGGGGAGCGGTACCGCTTCCTGAGCCCGGGGATGCTCCTCAGCTGCTTGCCGGTAACGGTACGGGACCTGCGCAGACCGGCCGGGGTGCCCTCGAACGTCACCTCGCCGCCGTCGCGGCCGGCCCCGGGGCCCATGTCGATGACGTGGTCGGCGATCGCGATGACGTCCCGGTCGTGCTCCACGACCAGCACGGTGTTCCCCTTGTCGCGCAGCGCGAGCAGGATCTCGTTCATGCGGCGCACGTCGCGCGGGTGGAGGCCGACACTGGGCTCGTCGAAGATGTAGGTGAGACCGGTCAGGCTGCTGCTCAGGTGCCGCACCATCTTGAGCCGTTGGGCCTCGCCGCCGGACAGGGACGTGGTCTGCCGCCCGAGGGACAGATAGCCGAGCCCGACGGACGTGATGCGTTCCAGCGCGGCTCGGGCGCCGGCCAGCACCGGCTTGACGGCCGGCGTGTCCACACGGGCGAGCCGCTCGGTCAGCTCGGTGATCTCCAGCGCGGCGAAGTCCGCGATGTTGTCCCCGTCGATGCGCGACGCGAGGGCCGCCCTGTTGAGCCGGCCGCCGCGGCAGACGGCGCAGGGGCCCCGGGTCACCACCCGTTCGATCGCCTCGCGTTCCCTGCCCTTCGCGTGGTCCAGTCCGGGTGTGACGTACCGGCGGGTGAAGCGCTTGACGATCCCCTCGTACTCGTTCTTGTACACACCGTTGCGGCCGGCCCGGTCGACGGTGAACCCCTGTCCGTACAGCAGCAGTTCGCGGTCCTTCGCGGAGAAGTCGCGTAACGGCAGGTCCGGGTCGAAGAGCCCGGACTCGCCGTAGAGCTGCCACTGGAAGGTGCCGACCGCGAACGACGGGAAGCCGATGGCCCCCTCGTTGAGGCTCCTGCTCTCGTCGAGCAGCCGGTCGAGTTCCAGCCGCACCGTCGTGCCGAGCCCCTGGCACGCCTCGCACATACCGCGCGGGTCGTTGTAGGAGTACAGGTGGGAGGGGCCCGCGCTCGGGCTGCCCGCGCGGGAGAAGAGCACCCGCAGCATGGGCAGGATCTCCGTCATCGTGCCGACCGTCGAGCGTGCGTTGCCGCCGACCTGCCGCTGGTCGATGACGATCGCCGTGGAGAGGTTCTCCATCACCTCGGCGTCCGGCCGCTCGTACTTGGGCATCCGGTTGCGGACGAAAGCCGGCAGGGTCTCGTTGAGCTGCCGCTGGGACTCGACCGCGATGGTGTCGAACACCACCGAGGACTTCCCCGAACCGGAGACCCCGGTGAAGACGGTCAGCTTCCTCTTCGGAATGCGCAGGTCGATGCCCTTGAGATTGTTCTGCCTGGCCTCGCCCAGAACGATGAAGTCTTCCGGGTCGGGCTTCCGGTGAGCCGCCATGTCAGCCCCTTCCATAGCCGGACGGGTGGTTTCCCTGCGGAAATCATTTCATGTGCTCCCCTCCTACCCGGCGACCGCGTAGGCCTGCGCGCCGCGTGGGCTGGCCGCTCCGAGCACCAGGCCGTCGCCCGTCAGACCGGTGGCGCACACCTTGCCCAGCGAGTAGTCGGGCGCTGTCTCCACCTCGTGTCCCCGGCGCCGCAGCAGCTCCAGTTCCTCAGCCGGCCAGCCGCTCTCCAGCACCACGGTTCCGGGGCGGAACCGGCGCGGGGCGAACGACGTGGGTACGTGGTCGGTGTGGAAGGTCCGCGCCTCCACGGCCGCCTGCGGGCTCATGCCGTGGTCCACGTGGTTGAGGAAGAAGCCCAGGGTCCACTGGTCCTGCTGGTCGCCGCCGGGTGTGCCGAACGCCAGGTACGGCTGCCCGTCCCGCAGGACCATGGTCGGGCTGAGCGTGGTCCGCGGGCGCTTTCCCGGCGCCAGTGTGTTGCTGTGACCAGGCATCAGCGTGGCCATCTGGCCGCGGGTCCCGAGGGGGAAGCCCAGCCCCGGTACCACCGGAGAGCTCTTGAGCCAGCCGCCGCTGGGCGTCGCCACCACCATGTTGCCCGCGGCGTCGGTGGCGGTGACGCAGCAGGTGTCCCCGGTGGAGGCGGTCAGCTTCATGATGGCCGGAATGCCCTGCTCCAGCTCACCCAGCCAGGCCGGGTGTGCCGGTGCGGCACTCTCGTCGTGCAGCGGCGGGAGCAGGGGCTCGCGCCGGTCGGGCCGGCCGGGCCGCAGCTCGAGCGAGGCCTCGGACCCGATGAGCGCGCGCCGTTCGGCGGCGTACGCGGGGTCCAGCAGGGCTCGTAGCGGCACGTCCGCGTGGGCCGGGTCGCCGTACCACGCCTCGCGGTCTGCGAACGCGAGCTTGGCGGCCTCGACCACCGTGTGCACGTACGCGGCGCTGCCCGGTCCCATCCCGGTCAGGTCGAAGCCCTCCAGCAGTGCCAGTTGCTGGAGGAAGACCGGGCCCTGCGACCACGGGCCCGCCTTGTGCACGGTGTGGCCCCGGTACTCCAGGCTCAGCGACTGCTCCAGCCCCGGCCGCCAGGCGGCCAGGTCCGCGCCGGTCAGCAATCCGCCGTTGCGCCGTCCGGTGGAGTCCATCTCCTCGGCCTTGGCGAGATACGTGTCGATCGCCTCCGCCACGAAGCCGGTGTGGAACGTCTCCGCCGCCGCGTCCATCCGGCCCTCGCGGTCCCGCCCCGACGCCTGTGCCTCGCTGATGACGCGCCGGAAGGTCCGGGCCAGTACGGGGTTGGTGACCCGCTCCCCGGCGCGCGGGGCGACGCCCCGCCTCAGGTACGTGCGGCCCGACTCCGTCCAGGTGTCGCGGAAGAGTTCCGACAGCGCGCCGATCATGGCCGCCGCCTTGGGCAGCAGGGGGTAGCCCCGTTCCGCGTACCCGATGGCGGGCTCCAGCACGACCTCCAGCGGAAGCGTGCCGTACTCCTTCAGCAGCCGGAGCCAGGCGCTGAAGGCCCCCGGTACCACGGCCGGCAGCAGCCCGGAACCGGGCACCACGGCCAGGCCCCGCCCGGTGAAGGCGTCCACGGTCGCCGCCGCGGGCATCGGTCCCTGACCGCAGATGACGTCGACCCGGCCGGACCCGGAACGGTGGGCGAGGATGGGCACGTCACCGCCCGGCCCGTTGAGGTGCGGTTCCACCACCTGGATGACGAAGGCGGCGGCGGCCGCGGCGTCGAAGGCGTTGCCGCCGCGGTCGAACATAGACATGCCGGCGGTGGAGGCCAGCCAGTGAGTGGACGCCACGGCACCGCGGGTGCCGTGCAGTTCCGGTCGGAAGAGCACGTGGGAAGTCCCTTTCTCTTCGTACGAGATCTCGGCGGGCGGGTCGTCCGGCGGTCAGGGCCGTCTCGGTGCGTTCAGCAGGCCGGACGCGGTGGCGGTGACCCGGCCGTGGACCGTGGCGGCCGCGGCCCGGCCCTCCCGCACGTCCACGGTGCACGAGAGGGTGGCGGGCCGGCCCAGGCCCTCGCCCTGGAGGACCCGGTAGGTGTGGTGGCCGTCGGTGCCGGGCAATGCCTTCTCCCGGGCCAGCCAGGCGCCCAGCCCCAGGGCGGCGGAGGCGCAGGCCGGGTCTTCCGGCATGCCGTATCCGGGCGCGAACACCCGGACACGGGCGGTCCGGCTCTCGTGGTCGTACGCGACGAGCACCGCGTCGGGGCAGTTCTCCCAGACCGGGTCGGTCAGGTCGGCCCCTGCTCCGGCCAGCGCCTCCTCGCGCACCGGCAGAAAGTGGAAGGCCGGTCCGAAGCCGGTCAGGTGCGGCGTCGCGGAGAGGTCGGAGCCGGACAGGCCGCACGCCGCCAGGAGCGGGTGTGGATCCCACTCGGGCCGCAGCAGCGGCGCCCCCTCGACGGCCAGGGCGGAGCCGTCGGCCCCGGCCGTCACGGTGAGCTGCCGGCCGCCGCACTCCTGTACCGCCTCGCCGGGTGCCAGCCGTCCGTTACGGACCAGCACACTGGCCGTGCCCACCGCGCTGTGGCCCCCGAACGGCGACTCCCCGGCCGGTGTCATCACCCGGACCCGGTAGGTGGACCCGGGGAGGCCGGGCGGCAGGACGAACGCCGTCTCTGTCAGGGCGATCTCCCGGGCGACGGCGAGCATGTCCCCTTCCGAGAGCTCCTGCGCGTCGGGTACGACACCGAGGGCACAGCCGTCGAACGGGTTGTCGGTGAACATGTCGACGATCTCGTATCCGATCATCGTCCGCCTCCTGCGGTGGTCTGCGGTGCGGTGGCGCCCGTGGTCCGCGGGCGGGGGAGAAGCACCTCCTCCGCGACGGCCTCCAGCACGCGCTGATCGCCCTGGTACGGGAAGGACGCGCGCGGCCAGTGCACGACCAGGTCGGTGATGCCCAGCTCGCCGAACCGGCCCACCGCGTCCCGGTAGGACTCGACGGAGTCGAGCACTCCGCCGACCAGGGCACCGGTCAGCAGAAGCCGGTTCAGCGTGGCCGGGTCGCGTCCGACCGCGGCGCAGGCGGTGTCCAGGCGGTCCAGTTGGCGAGCGATGTCGGGCAGCGCCTTCTCGTAGGGCAGGGCGTCGAAGCGGCCCGGTGGCCCCGCGGTGACCCAGGTGTCCGCCTGCCGGGCCGCCAGCCACATGCCGCGCGGACCGGTCGCGGCGACGGCGAACGGCGCCCTCGGGCGCGTCAGGCACCCCGGGTTCAGGGGCACGTCGCGGAAGTCGTAGTGGGTGCCCGCGTACGAGGAGACCCGGCCGGTGAGCAGCCGGTCCAGCGCCTCGACGAACTCGGCGAAGCGGTCGGCGCGTTGCCGCGCGGTGCGTTCGGTGGGGTCCACCACCCGGTCGTCCAGGCCGCCCGCCCCGGCACCCAGGCCGCAGACGAACCGGCCCCCGGCGATGTCCTCCAGCGACATCAGTTCCTTCGCTAGCGTCACCGGATGGCGGTAGGTGGGGGTGGCGACCATCGTGCCCAGCGTGATCCGCGAGGTGACGGCGGCAGCGGCGGCCAGTGTGGGCACGCAGGCGAACCAGGGCTCGTCACGCAGCCACCGCCACATCAACTGGTCGTACGTCCAGGCATGGTCGAAGCCGAGGCGCTCGGCCAGGACCCACTGTTCGCGAGCCTGCGACCAGCGCCGTTCGGGCAGGATCACCACTCCGTGACGCATTCGTTCCTCACTCCCTTCCGTGTCGGGCGTCTCCGTGCGGCGACGGCCGGTCAGGGTGCTGTGCTGTGCAGCACCTTCGGTTTGAGCTGCCCGGCCGCGACGTCGATCCGGCTCAGGGCCGCGTGGAAGCCCCTCTCGTAGCGCCGCACCTCCGCGCTCCGCAGTTCGTCGGGCAAGGCCGCGTCCTCCTCCGGCGTGAGGCCCGGGTAGAGCCCGTTGGTCGCGACGTCGAGCGAGATCGCCCGCAGCCGGCTCCGTAACTGGTCGACCAGCTCCACCGCGCCGACCGGCGTCCGCAGGGTCAGGAAGTAGTGGTCGTAGAGCAGCGCCTGCGTCTCGGGGCGCGTCGGCGTGGTCTCCGTGGCGGACTCCTGCAGCAGGGACCGGCCACCGGGCACCAATTTGGCCGCCACCCCCGCGTGCACCGTGTGGTACATCTGCACGGCGCGATTGAACGCCTGGCCCTCGGGCGTGCCGCTCCACTCCGTCTTCTTGCCCCTCAGCAGACCCCGTACGGGCACGAAGTCCGGGGCCCAGGTGCCGCTGAAGCTTCGGTGCTGGAGGTACATGCTGGGCCGGATGACCGTGCCGTACACGTCGGCCGGGCACGAGCTGGTGTAGAGCAGCATCGAGGTGTAGGCGTCGGTGAGGTCCGTCATCACGCGCAGGGACGGGGTGGGATCGGTCCGGACGCGGGCCTGGTACAGGGCGTGTGCGGTCAGCTGCCAGACGGCGAACGTGGCCTGGTGCCCCGTGATCCAGCGGAACCAGAAGAGCTGGTGGGAGAAGTCGGTCGTGGACAGGGGAGCCCCCGTCCGCCGGCAGACCGTGCTCCGGTCCACGAGGGACTCGTCGGCCGGCAGCACGTCGGGTATGCCGTGCCCGGCCCCGGACGTCGGCGGTTCTGCCAGGGTCAGCGGTTCCAGGCCGTACGGGAAGTCCCCGAAGTCCCAGCCGTCGGGTACGGGCAGTTCGGTCACGGTGCGGTGGACACCCCTGTTCATCGGTCTCCTCCCGGCGGGACGTAGGCGAACTCGAATTCCAGCCCGTTGACGTCCAGGACGTAGCAGCTCTGCACGCCGTCCGCGTCGGTGACGATGTCGGTGGGCCGTTCCTCGCCGGCGAAGGTGTAGCGGCCGGACTCGTACAGGTGGAACCAGCGGTCACGCCAGGCTCGGAGCTCCTCGGCCGATCCGGTGGCCAGGCAGATGTGCTGGAACTGGCGGGTGTTGGCGCCGGGGACGGCGTCGTCGTGCCCGGTACGTTCGAAGAGGTGGAAGCGCAGCCCGGCCACCGCCAGCTCGGTCAGCCGGGTGATGCCGGGCAGACGGCTCAGAGTGAGCTCGGAGAAGGTGTCCAGGGTCCAGTTCGGCCGGCAGCCGAAGAACTCCTGGTACCAGGCGACGGAGTTGTCGAGGTCGCCCGTCTGCACCCCCACGTGGTGAAGCTCCGGTACGAGATCGAGGCCCGTCGGTCGCTCGGTCGCGGTCTGGGTTCGAGGCAAGGTACTGCGCTCCTTTCGTTCCGAGAGAGATCGATTATTTTCTTTTTCCATTCAGGCTAGCGATTGCCCGGAAATCCGGTCAGGTAACGAAGAGGAATCCCTGGATTTTTATGATGTGGCGGCCAGGGCTTCATGGGAAAGATGTTCAGGGCAGCCCAAAGCTGCGGGTCGGGCATTGGTGAAGCGTCATCAAGTCTTGTGAAATTTCCTTGATTGCTTGCCCGGTACCGTCCTTTCCGGGGAATACTGGTGTCATGACACAGAATCAGTGGAGTTTGGTGGACGACTACTTCGATTCGGTTCTCGGCGACGAGGACCCCGCACTGGCGGCCGCTGCCCAGGCGCACGTCGCCTTCGATCTCCCCGATATCGGGGTATCCCGGCCCCAGGGCAAACTGCTGCACCTGCTGGCCCGTATCCAGGGTGCCGAGCGCATTCTCGAGATAGGCACCTTCGGCGGGTACAGCACCATCTGGCTCGCCCGTGCGCTGCCCCCCGGCGGGCGGCTGGTCACCATCGAGTGGGAGCGGACGTTCGCCGAGGCCGCCGCCGGCCACCTGGAACAGGCCGGCGTCGCCGCCGTCGTCGACCAGCACGTGGGCCGGGCACTCGACATCCTGCCCGCCCTCGCGGAAGCCGGCGGCCCGCCGTTCGACCTGGTCTTCATCGACGCCAACAAGCCCGACACCCCGGAGTACTTCACCTGGGCGCTCGAACTCTCCCGTCCGGGCGGAGTGATTGTCGTCGACAACGTCGTGCTCGGCGGAGCGGTCGGCGAAGCCGGCAACCCGGACGGAGGTGTCCGGGGAATGCGGCGGTTCCACGAGATGCTGGCCGCCGAGCCCCGGGTCAGCGCCACCTCGATCCAGACGGTCGGAGACAAGGGATACGACGGGTTCACCCTGGCGCTGATCCTGCCCTGACGCGCCGCAGGGCCTTCGGGGGCGGCGGACCGGACACCGGCCGCAAGCCGCCCCCGAAGGCGGTCCGCCCCGGTACTCATGCCTGGTCGGGTCCGATCAGGTCGGGAGCGGTCCAGCCGTCCAGGTCGTACTCCGCCATGCACTCCTCCGCGAAACCCCGGTAGCCGTCGACCAGGCCGGAGGCCGTCTGGGCCATCAGGAGCTCGATGCGCACGTTCTCGTGGTTGCCCGAGTAATTGCGCTCGTACAGTTCGTGCCGCCCCGCGAACTCCGTGCCCACCGAATCCCAGATCAGCTTCATCAGCTTGACCCGTTCCACCGAGTCGTATCCGTTCGAACCGCGCATGTACCGGTCCAGATACGGTCGGATCTCAGGATTCTGGAAATCCTTGGCATGCGAGTTCAGATAGATGAGACCACTGCTGAGATCCTGCAGAATTATCTCGCGTACGCGCGGATATCCGATGGTCATGAACCACCGGTACGCCATGCCGTAGTCCAGGTTCGGGAGCAGCCCGCCGTCGTGCCACGCATTCGGGTTGTGCGCCATCGCGTCACTGAGGCCCCAGAACATGTTGCGCCAGGCGAGTACCTCGCCGACCCGCGTCTGAATTCCCCGGAAATCCTTCGTCCCGGTCACGTCCAGTCCCTTGAGCAGCAGACCGGCCAGGAAGTCCAGCTTGACCGCGAGCCGGGTGACACCGTGGAACGTCAGCCGGTGCGTGAACCCGGACGTGTTCAGGAAGGTGCCGGCCTTCGCCGTGTCCCCGTAGATGAAGACGTTCTCCCAGGGGATCTTCACCTTGTCCAGGATGAAGACGGTGTCGTTCTCGTCCAGCCGGCTAGACAGCGGATAGTCGAACGGGCTGCCCATGCGGCTGGCGGCCAGCTCGTACGACTGACGGCAGATCAGCTTCACCCCCGGCGCCCCCATCGGCAGCGTGGCCACCAGGGCGAACTCCTTCTTCTTCACCGGCAGGCCGTAGTGCGCGACGAAGTTGAAGTGGGTCAGGGCCGACCCCGTGGCCACCACCTTCGCCCCACTGACCACGAGACCGTCGTCGCACTCCTTCTCGACGTGCACGAACACGTCGTCGACCTCGTCCGGCGCCCGGTGGCGGTCCACCGGCGGATTGATCACCGCGTGGTTCCAGAACAGCACCCGCTCCTGCGCCTCGGCGTACCAGCGCCGCGCGTTGTCCGCGAACTCCCCGTAGTACTCAGGGTTCGCACCCAGCGTCACCAGGAAACTCGCCTTGTAGTCCGGGCTCCGCCCCATCCAGCCATAGGTGAGCCGGGCCCACCGGGCGATCGCGTCCCGGTCCCCGACCAGGTCCTCCACACTGCGCGGCACCCGGTAGAACTTGTGGGTGAAGCCGTCGCTGCCCGTGTCGGTGGGCGTGGTCAGCGTGTCGTGGTGCTCCGGGTCGTGCAGGGCGTCGTACAGGCGCGCCGTCATCCGCGCCGTGTTGCGGAACGCCGGGTGCTTGGTGACGTCGTCGACCCGCTCCCCGTACGCCCAGACCTCCCGGCCGTCCCGGATGCTCTCCAGATACTCGTCACCGGTCATCGGCCGGGTCACGCGGCGCGGTGCCGCGTCCGTCCGGTCGCCGGAGTCCGTCGTGCCGCTCACATCGTCCTTCTCCGTCATGTGTGTCAGTCCCTTGTCTCGTCTGTCTCGTCACGGGCGTGGAAGTGCTCCACCGGGTCCATGCCGTCCAGGCACAGCGACCAGGCGCCGGCGGAATCGTCCGGTGCCAGTTCCGGAAAGGCGCCGCGGTGGAACAGCAGCGGCCGTCCCGGACGGCTCTCGAACTCCTCGACGCCGCCGATGTGCAGCGTGTGGTCGCCCGCTTCGTGCACCCGCCAGGGGCGGCAGACGAGGTGGGCCACCGTGCCGGCCAGCCGCGGATGCGGTCCGCTCTCGTCCACCCACGGCACCGGGCCCGGCATGGGACGGCCCGCGAAGTGCATGGCGAGATCGCGCTGCGTCTCGTCGAGGACGTTGACGACGTACCCGCCGTCCTCCAGCAGCAGCGCACCCGCACGGCTGCGCCGGTCCAGGGCCACCAGGGCCAGGGGCGGGTCCAGCGACACCGAGGTGAACGCGTTGACCGTCGTGCCGTGGACGATGTCACCCCGCCGGCAGGTGATCACCGTGACCCCGGTGGCGAACTGGCCCATGCAACTGCGCAGGGCGCGCGGGTCGATCGGGCGGGGCGCGGTACGCACGCCTCCGTCAGGCATGTTCATGGGTCCCCCTGCTCTCGTGAACGGCGGCCCGGTCCGCGCCGGCCCGTGCCAGGGCACCGGTCAGCAGATCGGCCAGGATGCCGGGGCCGTCCTCGGTCAGGAACGACTCCGCGTGGAACTGGATGGTGGCCAGGGCCGGTCCGCGCAGGGCGATGACCTCGTCACCGAGGCGCTGCACCTGGACGGCCGAGCCGGACAGGGGCGGAGACAGCCAGTCGTCGTCCGCGCGCGCGGTGAAGCTGTTGTAGAAGCCGGCCATGCGCGGCCTGCCCCACAGCGGGACCCGCAGCCGTCTGCCCTGCGCCGGGTCGGGCAGCCTGGTGACGGGCAGTCCCAGAAGGGTGCACACCACCTGATGCCCCAGGCAGACCGCGGCGAGCGGCAGACCGTCCGCGAGCCGTTCTGCGGCCACCGACCGCAGGGCGAGCACCCGCGCGTTCGCGGAGTCCCGGGGGTCGCCGGGCCCCGGGCCGAGCAGGACGACGCCCCGGGCGCCGAAGGCGCCACCGGACCCGGCGGGTTCCTCCGCGCGGTACCACGGCACCAGGCGCACCGAGCACCCCAGCGACCGCAACTGGTAGGCGAGCATGGAGGTGAAGCCGTCCTCGGCGTCGACGATCGTGACCTCTGCGCCCACGGCTCGCGCTGGACCGGTGCCGCCGAGCCAGAAGGCCGCCAGCCCGTCGTTGCGCGCGGCCAGTGCGCCGTGCACCGGCGGGACGTCGGCCAGCCCGGCGGCGGGGGCCCGGACGGGAGCCTTCGCCGTCCGTCGGCCGGACAGCGCGTCGAGCAGTCCGGACAGCTTGGCGGTGGTCTCCGCCGTCTCATGTGCGGGCACTGATTCCCGCACCACCGTGGAACCCGCGGTCAACCGGATCGCGCCGTCCGTACCGATGTCCGCCGTGCGCAGCATGATGGCGGCGTCCAGCCGGCGCTGCCCGCTCTCGTGGCCGAGCAGCGCGATGACCCCGCTGTAGTAGCCGCGTCCCTGTGGTTCGTACCGCTCGATCACCCGGCAGGCGTTCTCCACCGGGCTGCCCGTCACGGTCGGCGCCGGCATGGTGGTGCGCAGGATTTCGGTGAGCGGGCGCTCGGAGCGGCCGGAAAGGTAGTACTCGGTGTGCGCGAGCCGGGACATCCACTTCAGGGACGGACCGCTGACCCGCACGTCCCGGTCGCACAGGGACGCCATCATCTTGAGCTCTTCGTCCACGACCATGTAGAGCTCGTCGGTCTCCTTGGGGTCCCGCAGGAAACGCAGCAGCCCCGGCAGATCCGCGCCCGTTCGCGGGTACCGGTAGGTCCCGCTGATCGGGTTCATGTCCACCTGGTCACCGCGGACGCGCACCTGCTGCTCCGGGGTGCCGCCGATCAGGTACCGGTCCCCGGTGAAGACCAGGAACGTCCAGTACGCGCCGGTCTCCGCCGTCACCAGCCCGCGCAGCACCGAGAGCGCGGCGGCCCGGTCGAAGTCGCGGATCCGGCCGTGCAGACTGCGGGCCAGCACGAAGTTGGAGCCCTCGCCGCCGTGGATCTCGCGGTCGACGATGGCGTCCACCGCGTCCGCGTACCCGTCGTCGTCGATGTCGTAGCGGGGGTCCTCCACCCGCGGCGCCCGGTCCGGCAGGCAGTCCAGCAGCCGGTCCAGCGGTACCCGCCGGTGCTCCCGCACCTCCATGGCCAGCAGTGGCTCGCGGTCGTCGGAGTACGCGAAGCCGCGCTCGCGGATCTGCCGGTAGGGGGTCAGCACCAGGGTGCCCGCCCCGTCCGCTCCCCGGGCCGCCGGGCCCGAGTCGTCCAGGCCCAGGGCGTCGAGGTCGTCCGCGCGGCGGACCGGACCGCTCAGGATCTCGACGGGTGCCGCGCGGTCGGCTCCGGTCCGGTGCAGCACCGCGAAGGGCCGGCCCGGCGGCGGCAGCAGCGCGTCGGGGGCCCAGGTCCGTTCGGCGGGCCCGGGGTCCGCGTTCATGCCGCCGCTCCCACGGGAAGACGCCAGTGAGCCGCGGCGGCCACCGCCTGGACGAGGCTGAGCCGGGGGTCGCACAGGCTCCGGTAGCCGGGGCCCGGCACCGGGGAACGGCCCGCTCCCTCGCATTCGGAGATGTCGTCGGGGGACGCCTCCAGATGGAGCCCGGCGCACCGCCCGGAGTTCTCCGACACCACATCGATGCACTGCCGGATCTCGGACATGATCGCGTCGAGCTTGCGCGTCTTGAGTCCGTCGGGCGTCTTGACGGTGTTCCCGTGCATCGGGTCGCACATCCACAGCACGGGGTGCCCGGCCTGCTTCACCGCCCGCACCAGCGGCGCCACCCGGGCGACCTGCCCCGCGCCGAACCGGGCGATGAGGGTGAGCCGGCCGGGCGTGCGGTGCGGGTCGAGCACCGCACACACGGCCAGCACCTCGTCCACCGTGGCTTCCGGTCCGATCTTGCACGCCACCGGGTTGTCCAGTTCGGCCATCAGCCGCACGTGCGCGTTGTCCGCCTGGCGGGTGCGCTCGCCGATCCAGGGCCAGTGCGCGGAGGCCAGGTAGCTGCCGCCCTCCCCGTGCCGCCGGACCTGGGGCAGTTCGTAGTCCAGCAGGAGTGCCTCGTGGCTGGTCCACACCCGGTGCTGCGGCGGCGCGCCCTCGCCGCGCCCGAGCTGGTCGATGGCGGCGACGGCGCGGCGGGCGGCCTTCATCCCCGCCAGGATGCGGGAGGGGTCGGGGGTGCGGGCCGTGCGCCGCGGGTCCGGTGCGTTGACGGCCGGGCCCCGGAACACCGGGAGCCTGTCCTCGTACACGGTTTCCCAGTCCTGGGAACGGGGCTTCGAGAACTGGCCGGCTATCCGGCCGACACGCAGGACGGGCAGCCCGGAACTCGTGCGCATGATGTCCCCGAGCACGTCGAGCATCTCCACCTTGCGGGCGATGTCGCGAGGTTCGCACTCGGTGGTCAACTCCACGCAGTCGCCGGCCTGGAGCAGGCAGAACTCGCCTTCCGCGGCTCGGGCGAGCAGGGCGCCGAGGGTCTTGACGCTGTCGTACGAGACCAGTGGCGGTTCACCGGCCAGGCGTTCGCGCACCTGGGGGAGGAGGGAGGGGTCGGGCCACTGGGGCTGTTGACGGGCGGGCAGCCCGGCCACCATCGAGGCGATCAACGGATCGTGTTCGGCGCCCGGCATGGGATTTCGAGACATGCTGTCGGCCTTTGCTATGAGGCGGCCCGTGGGGTGGACGCCTGCGGATGTCTGGAACGGGAGAGCCGCTGACCGGCTGTCCTACGCGGTCTGCCGCGCGGGGTGCGGGCCGGTCAGCTGCCCGGTCGAGCCGAAGTAGCGGATCATGCGGGAGAGGGAGCGGCGGTCGATGTCGGGGTAGTGCAGCCCCAGGCGTTCGAGCAGCCGCGACGTCTTCTCGTTGCCGTAGGTGTTCTCGCCGAGTTCCAGCGCGCCTTCCCGGAACAGCGGGACGGCCGCCGCGAGGGCGTTGCCCCCGGGAAGGCGGGCCGATTCCTCCAGGCGCGTCAGCCACTCGTCGGCCGGCACCGTGTCCAGCGTGTAGCCGCACTCGCGGACGGCGGCGTGCACCGGGGTGAAGTCGGAGCCGCGCGGGTGGAAGAGGTGGAACGTCGCGCCGTCGGCGGAGGGATCGCGGGAGAGGGCGACGACGGCCCGGCTGACGAAGTCCACCGGCAGCAGGTCCGTCGTCAGCTCCTCTGCGGGCGGGGCCGAACCGAGTTCGATGAAGCTCTTGATCTGGCGCCACAGGAAGTCGTCGGCCTGGCAGGCGCCGCTGACGCTGTCACCGGAGATCCGGCCGATGCGGTAGACGGTCACCGGCATGCCGCGTCCACGCGCCAGCCGTGCGATCCCCTCGGCCACCCACTTGCTCCGGGTGTATCCGATGCCGAGGCCCTCGGAGGTCTCGGGCACCGCCTCCTCGGTGATCGGCCCGGCGCCCTGGCCAGGGGCGAAGACCGCGATGGTCGACATGTGATGCACGGGCTTGAGCCGCCCCGTGGCGGCGAACTCCAGCACGTACCGCAGACCGTCGACGTTGGCCGGTTTCACCGAGGCGTACGGCAGGACGAAGTTGATGTGCGCCGCCGCGTGGTAGACGGCCTGGACCGAACCGGTCAGTTCCGCGTGGGCCGCGTCGGACAGTCCCATGCGCGCGCGGGTGAGGTCTCCGGGTACGGCGCGCACCCGCTCCCAGGCGATGTCGTCCGCGATGCCGTACAAGGTGGCCGTGGCGTGCAGTCGTTGCAGGGCGGCGCGCGAATCGGCGGCGCGTACCAGGCAGTTGACCGTACTGCCTGGTACGGCTGCCAGGTCCCGCAGGAGGTAGCTGCCGAGGAAGCCGGTCGCGCCGGTCAGCAGGACCGAGGTCGCGGCGGCCACCGGGGCCGGTTCGCGGTCGCCGGCCCGTACCGTGTCCGGCAGGGTCACCTCGCCGCGCAGGTCGGCCGCGGGCGCCGTGAACGCCGTGCTGTCACCGGCGCGCCGTTCCTCGATCCGCGCGGCCATGCCGGAGACGGTGGGGTTGTCGAACAGGGTCCGCAGCGGTATGTCGATGTCGAACAGCCGCCGCAGACGGTAGACCAGTTCGGTGGCGATGATGCTGTTGCCGCCCAGCGTGAAGAAGTCGTCGCCCCGCCCCATGGACCCGGTTCCCAGCACGTCCGACCACTGGTCGGCTATCTCGCGCTCGGTTCCGGCCCTCGGCTGTTCCGCCGCTCCCGCGCGGTCGTCCGCGCGCCGGTCGCGCAGTTCGCCGGCCAGCCTGGCGGCCAGTCCACCGCGGTCGGTCTTCCCGCTCGGGGTGGTGGGGAGCCGGTCCAGGCGGACGATGTGCGCGGGCAGCATGTAGTCCGGCAGACGTGTGGCCAGCGCGGCCCGCAGCCGCCCGTCGTCACCGGCGCCGTCCCCCGTGACCGCGGCGACCAGCCGCCGGTCGCCCGCTCCGAACCCGACCGCCACCACCGCCGAGCTCTTCACCCCGTCGAGGGCGTCGAGGGCGGCCTCGACCTCGGTGGGTTCGACGCGGTAGCCGCGGATCTTGATCTGGTCGTCGGCACGGCCCAGGTACTCCAGGTCACCGCGCCCGTTCCACCGCACGAGGTCGCCGGTGCGGTAGAGGAGTTCGCCGGCCCGGCCGTACGGATCGGCGACGAAGCGCAGCGCCGTCTCCTCGGGCCGGTTGTGGTAGCCGGGCGAGAGGTGCGGACCGCCGATGTACAGCTCGCCCGTGACGCCGGGAGGGAGGAGTTCACGGTCGGGGCCGAGGACGAGCAGTCGCATGCCGTCGACCGGACGGCCGATGGCCGGTGCCTCGGGCCACTCGCCGGGGTCACCGGACAGCTCGTGCCAGGTGGCCAGATGGGTCTCGGAGGGGCCGTACATGTTCAGCAGCCGGGCCCGGGGGTGCCGGGCGAAGAACTCCCTGATCTGCGGGGAGACGACCAGGGCCTCGCCCACGGAGGTGACCTCGCGCAGCCCCTCGCACCGCAGTCCCTCCGCGACCGCTATCGCGGCGAACCGCTGGAGCGCGACATAGGGCAGGTACAGGCGCGTGACACCGTGCTCGGCGACGAAAGCGGCCAGCCGGTGCAGGTCCTTCTGAAGCTTCCCGGGTATCAGGGCGAGCGTGCCCCCGACGCCGAGCGTCCCCAGGATCTCCATCACGGAGACGTCGAAGGAGAGCGTCATGTACTGCAGAGTGGTGCCCTCGGCTCCGCACGGAGAGATCCGGTGCTGGGCGCGGACGAGATTGCCCACCGTGCGGTCCCGGATGACCACACCCTTCGGGGCACCGGTCGACCCGGAGGTGTAGACCACGTAGGCCTCGTCGTCGGGTGTCCTGGTCCGGCCCGGCGTCGTGAGGTCGGCCGCAGCCGTTCGGTCCGCTTCCCGGTCGATCTCGAACAACCGCGTTCCGGAGGGGAGTTCCGCGCCGAACGTGCTGTCGGTGAGCACGAGGAGGACACCGGCGTCGTCGAGCATGTACGCCAATCGCTCCGGCGGGTACGACGGGTCCATCGGGACGTAGGAGGCGCCCGACTTCACGACGCCGAGCAGCCCGACGATCATGTCGAACGAGCGGGGCAGGCTGATACCCACCCGGCGGCCCGCCCCCGCCCCCTCCTCGCGCAGGACGTGGGCGAGCCGGTTGGCCCGTTCGTCCAGTTCCCGGTACGTCCACGAGCGGCCGCCGTCCGTCACCGCGACGGCGTCCGGTGTGGCCGACACCTGCCGCTCGAACAGCTCGCCCACCGGCACGGGGCGCGCGGACCGGTCCACCAGGTCGTTGCGGGCCAGCAGATCCCGCTCCTCGCCGTCGGCCAGCAGGCCGAGATCGCGGACGAGGGTGTCCGGCCCGGCCGCCGCGAACCGGCCCACCAGCCGGCCCAGACGCTCGCTCATACTCCTCGCCGTGGCCTCGTCGAAGAGGTGCGAGTCGTATTCGAGCGTGCCGTGCAGCCCGTCCTCCTCGCGGGCGAACACCATGGACAGGTCGTACTTCGCGCCGTGCGCCATGTTGCGCCGGACGGTCAGCGGGGTGCCGTCGTGGACACACTGCGCGGAACCCGGATCGGTCAGCACGAGCATCGTCTGGAGGACGGGGGTGTGAGCGCTGTTGCGCTCGGGCCTCAGGCGCTCGACGACCTTGTCGAAGGGGGCCCACTTCAGCCGCAGCGCGTCGGTGACCTCCTCGCGCGCCTGCCGCAGGGCCTCGCGCACGCTCATCGAGCCCGTGACGTCCTGGCGCAGCACGACCATGTTGACGAAGTAGCCGATGAGGTCCCGGGTCTGCGCGTCGTCGCGCAGCGAGACCGGCGAACCGATGAGCACGCGTTCCTGCTGCGTCAGCTTGCCGAGGAACACGCCGTACACCGCGAGCAGAGCCATGAACAGCGTCACGCCCTCGCGTTCCGCCAGCATCTCCAGCCGCTCGGTCACTTCGGCCGGAACCCGCAGAGGCACGGTGGCTCCCCGGTGTGCCTGGGCCGCGGGCCGGGGGCGGTCCGCCGGCAGATCGAGCACGGGCAGTTCTCCGGCCAGCCGGTCCGCCCACTCGTCGAGCAGCTCCGCGGTCCTCCCCGGCGTCAGGTGCTCGCGGTGCCAGTGCGCGAAGTCCGCGTAGTCCGGACGGCCGGGCACCGCCTCCACGGGCAGACCCCGCCCGTTCCGGTCGTAGGCGTCGAGGAGTTCCCGCAGGAACACGCCGGCCGAGGCGGCGTCCGAGGCGATGTGGTGGATGTTGCAGACGATCGCGCTCTCCTCGCCCGGCCCGAGCGCACAGGTCACCGAGGTGACCGGCCCGTGCTCCAGGTCGAAGCGGATGTTCGCCACCCGCTGGGCGATGGTGTCCAGTTCCTCCTCGCTGCCGTAGTGCTCGACGCGGTAGTGGAAGGCCGTGTCGTCGTCGGAGACGATCTGGAGGAGCCGGGCGTCGCGCAACGTGTAGGTGGTGCGCAGCACTTCCTGTCGGCGCAGCACCCCGGCGACGGAGCGGCGCAGCCGTTCCCCGTCGAGCCGGAACGGCAGCCGGACCAGGAACGGCCCGTTGTACGCCTCCGGCGTGGGGAGGTACTGGTCGATGAGCCAGATTCCGCTCTGGCCGAACGAGGCCTCCGTCGCGTTGCCGGTCCGCGGCGCGGAGCCGGCTTCCACCTCGTGCCCGCGGGTACGAGGGCGTCCACGCGCGGTGCGCTCGGCCACTGTTGCCGCGGTGCCCTCGCGGGCGAGGTCGGCGGACGACAGGTCGATGGCGAACACGGCCCGCAGCACCGCGCTCAGTTCGTCCAGCCGCCCGGGATCGTCGCAGCACCCGGAGAATCTCTGGTCCGGCCCGAGGCCGGGCGACCGGAGCGTTCTCCGCGCCAATTCCAGTATTGCTGAGGTAAGGGGTTCGTTCACGGTTCTGTCGCCCTCCGGAGACGTAACGCGACCGGCGCAGCGCGTGTGCCGGCCGCTGTCGGGAACTCCGTCAGCCGTTGGACGTCGAGGTGCTCCTTTCCTGATCACGGGTCTCTTCGATGAAACGCGCCAGCTGTTCCACCGTGCCGTGCCGGAAAACTGACTCTGTGGTGATTTCGATCCCGAATATCTTCTGTAGACGGGAGGCCAGTTGCACGAAGTGGAGAGAATTCCCGCCATGGCCCAGGAAGGAGTCGGTGGTCGAGAAGTCGTCCATTCCGGAAATCTCGATCCAGGACTGCAGGACGACTGCTTCGAGCGGGTTCTGCATGACTGTTCCGCCTTTCTCTTCGGTGGACTTCTCCTTCGGGGTACCGGATGGCCCGGGAAGGATGAGCGCGGTGCGGTCGATCTTTCCGTTCACGTTCGTCGGCATCTTCTCGAGATGACGGAAGGAGGAGGGGACCATGTAGGAGGGCAACTGCTCCGAGAGCCGGCGGACCAGGTCGGAGGGGTCGGCCGGCGTGCCGTCACGGGTGGTGTAGAAGGCGACGAGACGCTTCTCGCGGGTGTCGTCCTCGAACGCCTTCACCGCCGCGTCCCCGATCCCGTCGAGGGCGCGCATCGCGAGGGTGACGGCACTCGTCTCCACCCGGAACCCGCGGATCTTCACCATGCTGTCCGACCGTCCGACCAGCACCACGTCGCCGTCCGCGGTCCGCCGTGCCAGATCGCCCGTGTGGTAGAGCAGCCCGCCGTCGGGCGTAGGGGTGAACTTCTCGGCGGTCAGCTCCGGCCGATCGGCGTACCCCTGGGCCACGCCGGTCCCGCCCACGCACAGTTCCCCCACCTCGTCGATGGCGCAGGGGCGCATCGCCGGGTCGTACACGTCCAGCGTGACCGTCGGGAGCGGCTTGCCGATCGGCACCATGCTCCGGCCGTCCACCTCGTCGGCCGACGTCAGCGGGTACAGGGCGGTGATCGAGGAGTTCTCCGTGCAGCCGTAGCCGTTGTAGAGGGTCGCGCCGGTGTGCGCCATGGCTCTGCGCAGGTGGGCGGGGGAGGGGAAGTCGCCGCTGAGCAGCACGATCCGGACGTTCCTCAGACACTCCGGCTCGTGGTCGACCAGGGCGTTGAACAGGCCGCACGGAAGACTGAGCACGGTCGCGCCCCGTTCCTCCACGGCCTCGCGCAGTGCGGGGAGCGACGGCAGCCCGGGGGGCATCGGCAGCAGCGTGGCGCCGTGCAGCAGGGCGAGCCAGATCTCGATGGTCGAGGCGGCGAAGGAGAACGCGGCCGACTGGGTCAGGCCGTCCCGCGGGGTGATGTCGAGGGCGCCGTTGTGCGGGCCCAGCCGCGCCAGTCCGCGGTGGGCGATCCGGACGCCCTTGGGCTTGCCCGTGGAACCGGAGGTGTACATGAGGAACGCGGTGTCCTCCGGCCCGATGCCGCGGTCCGCGTCGCCGTCGTCCAGGCCCTCGCTGCGCCGCACCAGGTCGTGCAGTGCGAGTGCGCCTTCGCGAGCGCCGCGGGGAAGGCCGTCCGGGTCGTCGCAGACCACCAGCGACGCGCCGGCCTCGTGCAGGATGCGGCCGACGTACTCCGTGGGATGCCCGGGGTCGAGCGGCACCACGCACCCGCCGGCCTTGAGGGCCGCGAGCACGACGGCGTAGAGATCCGGGGACCGGCCCATGTGCACACCGATGCGGTCGCCTCTTGTCGCCCCTTGGGCGACGAGATGACGTGCCATGCGGTTGGCTCGCCGGTTGAGCTGGTCATACGTGACGCGCAGCGCGCCTTGCGCCAGAGCTACGGCCTCGCTGTTGTCGCGCACCGCTTCTTCGAACAGAGCGGTAAGGACAAGAGGGGGGCCCGGTGGTAAATGGGAGGAATTATTTTCCATTATCGCTGATCTCCTCGACGTGCTGTCCGAAGGAATGGCTTCAGCGATCTCACTGGTGCGGTATGCGAGAAACGCGAGCCGGGGCAGTGGATTCTTCAGCGTGCAGTGCGGAAATATGGTTTCCGTCTGGAAATCGATGTTAACCACAGGTCGGTATCAGTGTCAAATGCCTCTGGTGGGAGGCGGTTTGGGCAAACAATTCCGGTACGTCGCACGCGGTCCCGGCCGGAAGGAATCGAGGCGGGAAGCGCTTTCCGCCTCGTGGCGCAGGCCGGACCGATGCAATTTCTTGCTTCGACGGCTCCCGGCGGAAGCCGGTCAGCCGCTCCTGAAGCGTTGCGGTCGGCCGGTTGCCCACCGGCCCATGGACTCCGGTACCCCCGGTTCGGAGCGGCACGCCCCCCGATGGTGTCCTCAGGGCAACCATTTTTCTTCGGCCACCCGCCGCCGGCCGTGACCACGCCTGCGGCACCGGGGCCGGCCGTGGGCCGTCCGGCGGCGCGGCCCGCAGGCGTGACCCCGTGTCATCGGCGGCGCCCCTTGATATCGTTCAACCTCTCAACACCGGTAATGCCCCCGTACCGGAAAGCCCCCCCATGACTCCACGAGACGGCTCGATGTCCCCCTGGTCCCAGGAACCCAGCGGTCTGGAAGCGGCCCTGACCCATCTGCAGTGCCTTCTGGTCGCACGCCGGTCACGCGCCAACCCCGAAGGCGTCAACTGGCACCAGTACGACGTCCTGGAGCTGCTGCGGGTACGCAGCTCCATGAGGCCCTCCGAACTGAGCGACGCGCTCGATGTCTCCCGGCAGACCACGTCGAAGGCCCTGCGCGTGCTCAAGGACCTGAACCTGGTGACCCAGAGGGCCTTGGGGGAGGACCGGCGCGAACTGAGCACCTCTCTCACCCCCGAGGGGGAGGCGTTCCTCGCCCGGATCGCCCGGGGCCGTCAGGACATCGGGCAGCTCGCCGCGTCCGTCCTGACCGAGGGTGAGGGCGTCCTGTTCGCGGAGTTCTGCGAGAAGGTGGCCGCGGCCATGGAGGCCGAACCCGTACGGTGACTCCCGCCCGGCGCGCCGTTGCGGCCCTGTCCGCCTACGCGCGCGGGCGCAGGCCCAAGCAGGTCAAGCTCGCCCAACGACCTTTCCTGCGCGCCCTGGTGGAGGCCGAGTCGGTTCTGTGCCGGTCTCCCGATGCCTCATAGGGCAGTTGTCAACAGTGCGAAAAGCGTCAGGGGGGAACGGTGGGGTAGCGGGCGCATTGTCGGTGCACGGACAATGCCTCGACCCTTCGCTGTCCGGGTGCCGGTCGGCTCCCGGACCTTCCCGAGAGGATCCATCATGCGCAAGCCTCTCCTCGCCACTCTGACCGCGCTCACCCTCGGCTCAGCTGCCCTGGCCGGAACCACGGGCACGGCCGCCGCCGCGGTCCCGGCCGGGGGCGGCCAGGCGGCCTCTGCCGTCGCGACGCCGGGCGCGCATCCGAACGGTGGAAAGGTGACCCCCACAGGAGTTCGGGCCGCCTCCTTCGCCGGCACGGTCGCGCTCAGCAACTGTTCGGGCTCCCTGGTCCGTATGCCGAACTCGCAGCCGACGGACCCCGCACTGGTCATGACGAACGGTCACTGCCTCGAAACCGGCTTCCCCAGTGCGGGCCAGGTCATCACCGGCAAGTCCTCGACCCGCAGCTTCACGCTGCTCAACGCCTCGGCCGGCAGTGCCGGAACGCTCAAGGCGAGCGAGGTCGTCTACTCGACGATGACCGACACCGACGTGACGCTCTACCGGCTGACCAAGACGTACGCCCAGATACAGCAGACCAGCGGGATCGCCCCGCTGACGCTGGCCGCCACCCACCCGGTGCAGGGCCACGCGGTCAACGTGGTCTCCGCCTATTGGAAAAAGGTCTACTCCTGCTCGGTCGACGGGTTCGCGTACCGGCTGAAGGAGGACCAGTGGACATGGAAGGACGCCGTCCGCTACACCCCGGAGTGCCAGGTCATCGGGGGCACTTCAGGCTCTCCCGTCATCGACACGACGACGGGACAGATCACGGCGATCAACAACACCACGAACGAGAGCGGCGGACACTGCACCCTCGACAACCCCTGCGAGGTGAACGAACAGGGCACCGTCACCATCCGCGAGGGCATCGGCTACGCCGAGGAGACGTACGGCATCCCGGCGTGCTTCACCACGGGCAACAAGCTCAACCTGGCGGCGGCGGGGTGCGAACTGCCGAAGCCGGCAGGGACACGGTGACCTGAAAGCCTCCACCCAACCGTGCCGCCGTCGCACCGCGGCTGCCCGATCACGTCCCCCGTCGCCTCCCGCCGGCCCGGATCGACCCGGTCATGGCCCGTTGAGCAACCGTCGACCATATCCGTACGCTGCCCGCCGCGAGGCGGCGACCACCTGCCCGTCGCCGCCTCGATCACCCTGCGCCGACCGGCACCCCGCGACAGATCACCGAAGGCGGCCGAGGCTTCCTGGGTACAGGTACTTCCGTTCCGGGACGGTGGTGCCGTGTACCCAGGCGTCGAAGAAACCGGTGAGCTCCGGCCGGCCGGAGACCTTCTTCGCGAGCGCTTCGAACTGCGGCCAGGTGGCGTTTCCGTAGCGGTGCTCCTTCTGCCACTGCCGGAGGGTCCCGAAGAAGGCGGCGTCCCCGATGGTCCGCCGCAGGGCGTGCATCATCATCGACCCCTTGTCGTACAGCGCCTGGTCCAACTCCTTTCCCTGGCCCGGGTCGTAGAGCTTCACGAGCCAGAAGCCGGGGTCCTGTTCGCTCTGCTCCACCATGTCGGCGTAGAAGCCGGTGTCGATGTCGGCGCCGCCCTTCTCCTCCCACAGCTGGTTGGTGTACTGGGCGACGCACTCGGCGATGCAGCCGTCACGCCAGTCCGAGAACGAGACGCTGTTGCCGAACCACTGATGGGCGTACTCGTGCACCATCGAGGCGTCGAACATCACTCCGCCGTACGTCGGACGGCTCTGCGTCTCCAGTGCGGGGGGACCGTTGCCGCCCCCGTCGGCTTCGCCGTTGATGACGATGCCGCCGGCCGAGGAGAAGGGGTACGGGCCGAACTTCGAGGCCAGGAAGCCGATGATCTCCGGGAGCAGCGCCTCGGACTCCGGGTCGATCACGGCGCCGGGGCTGTAGGCGTTGACGACCGGGGTGCCGTCGGCCAGCTTCGAGGTGCGAACCGTGAACTTGTCGATGGCGAGGGTGCTGACGTAGGTGGCGAGCGGCTTGTCCTCGTACCAGCGGAAGGTCTTTCTGCCCTTGACCGGGGAGGTGGTCGGGCCGGGGCGGCCGTTGCCGATCACGGTCCAGGTGTCGGGGACCGTCGCCGTGAGCCGGAAGGTCGCCTTGTCGGACGGGTGGTCGTTGGCCGGGTACCAGGCGGTGGCGGAGTGCGGCTCGCCGGTCACGCTCGCCCCGCCGTTGGTGAGCCGGTGCCAGCTCTCGCCGACGGGCTTGCCGGCGTAGCGGACGCGGACCGCGAATGTCGCGCCCTTGGCGATCCGGCCGGCCGGGGTGATGACCAGTTCGTGTGCCCCGCTGCGGGTGAAGCTCCTGACCGGGACGCCGTCAACGGTGACCGAGCTGACCTGGAAGCCCTCCAGGTCCAGGTGGAAGCGGTCGAGTCGGCCGGTGGCCGTGGCGGTGACGGTGGTGTCGCCGTCGAGGCGGTCGGGGCGGGCCGGGTCGTAGGCCACGCGGACGTCGTAGTGGGAGACGTCGTATCCGGGGTTGCCGTCGTCGGGGAAGTAAGGGTCCCCCACACCGGACCCGCCGCCGGTGGTGGTGGCCGCGGAAGGCACGGCGGTCAGCAGCACACTGCCTGCCAGGATGCCCGCCACCGCGGGGTATCGGTGCCGTTTCGTCGTACTGCGCATAGGTCCTGCTCCTGACGGTAGGGGCCGTGGTCGGTGATCAGCGGGTGGCGAGCTGCCAGGTCACGCCGAGAACGGCGTTGGTGCTGACGGTCTCGGTCCCGGGGTCCACGTTGTCGATGCGGTCGCATGCCTCGTGGAGGCAGTCGCCGACGCCGGTGGTGAAGCCGGAGACCGGGATTCCGGCGTCGCCGAAGGACTCGTGGTCCGAGCCGCCGATGCCGATGTCGAAGGTGGGCAGGCCCTTGGCCGCGAAGTACGCCTCGAACGCGTCCGTGGCCCTCGGGTCGTCGTGGACGACGAGCCACTGCTGCACGTTCCTGCTGCCGGTCATGTCGAAGTTGAGGTAGACGTCGATCTTCTCGCGCCCGGCGGCCGAGAGCCCCCGCACGTAGTCCTTGGAGCCGATCAGGCCCTGCTCCTCCGCTCCCCACCACGCGAACCGCAGATGCCGCTTCGGCGCGGCACCCGCCCGCGACATGGCGACGGCGGTGGCGAGCACGGCGGCCGAGCCGGAGCCGTTGTCGTTCATACCGGGCCCGGCCTCGACGCTGTCGAGGTGGGCGCCGACGAGCACGACGTGGTCCGGGTCGCCTCCCGGCCAGTCCGCGATGAGGTTGTGTCCGAGGACGCCGTTGTGCGTGAAGGGCCGCAGGCTGGTGCGGAAGCCCGCCCTGTCCAGCACGCCCTTCACATACGCCAGCGACTGCCGGAAGCCCTTGGTGCCGTGGGCGCGGTTGCCTCCGGTGCGGTCCGCGATCGACTGCAGCGCCCGCAGGTGCGGCATGACCTGCTCCGCGGAGACGACGGGTATCCGTGGCGTCTTCGCCGCGGCGGGTTCGGCCGACGCCGCGGCGGGGACGGCGACCAGTGCGGCACACAGACCGAGTACCGCGGCTGTGCGCCGCATGCGGCTGAGTATCTCCATGCGTGACTCTCTCCTTGAGGGCAAGGGGGTTCTTCCGGCGCGGAGCCGGAAGAAGAGAGTCGCTGGGTGATGTCAGAAGGATGTCAGAAACCTGTGGCCACGCAGTGGTCGTCGTCCGTTGTCGCGGCTCGCTGCCCCGTGCGCTGTACTGGAGTACCCCGCCCAGCACCGTGGTCCGTCTCTCCCGGCGGCTGGGTCCGGAGGTCAGCCTTCCCCGTGGCCACAGTGCGGGTTCCGGCTGTGCCGGGACGCCGGACCGGCCGGATCAGGTATTGATCCGGCCGGCCTCGGCCCGGGACGCCGCCGGTGCCGTCAGTCGCTGTAGACGCCTACCTCTTGGAGCGAGTAGCCCCACTTGGTGCCACGCTCCAGGCCGTGGACCCGTACGTAGCGGGCCTGGGTCCGGGTGAACCGCACTGTGTCCAGGCCGCCTTCGCCAGCGGTCGTGGACCAGGCGGTCTGCCAGTTCTTGCCGTCCTGCGACAGCTCGACGCGGTACGACTTCGCGTACGCCTCCTCCCAGTCGAGGGTGACGCGCTGGACCGGCTTCGCGGATCCGAGGTCGATCTGCAGCCACTGGTCGTTCGTCCACTCGCTGGCCCAGCGAGTGCTCTGGTCTCCGTCCACGGCCCGGCCGGGAGCGAAGCTGACGGCCGGGTTCCACCACTGCGACGTGGACGCCGAGGCGGCCGCACCCGAGGCCAGATTCACCCCGGACCGGTGCTTCTCGGTGTTCCCCCAGGTGCGCAGGTAGGACTCGGCACCGGTGAAGAGGTCGTCCACGACCTCTTGGCCGCCGACGATACGGATGTCCTCGATCCAGTCCGGGACCGTGCCGTAGTGTGCCGCGCCGTCCGTGTTGAAGTTCCATGTGCGCTCGCCGGTGGTCTGCTTGTCGATCACCGAGCCGCCGTCCGTGCTGCGGAAGGGGTACTTCACCGGGTTGGGGGTGTCCCCGCCCCGCGGGGCCGGCCAGCCGCCGACGCCGTTCATGTCGGTGCCGTAGCCGTAGCCGACCTGGTACTTCTCGCGCAGCGCGTCCGTGCGTTTGGCCTCCGCGCTGAACGCCCCGGAGGGGCTCATGTACTGGGCGGCGAACCCGCCGAGCTTGTAGAGCCGCTCGGTCCACCCCAGGTCCATCCAGCTGTGCGAGGAGATGACGCCCGGGTACGACTCGGACTCGAGGACGTCGAAGGCCTGATCCGCGGCCTTGACGCTCATGTGGTCGAGCTCCAGCATCATGTGGCGCTTCATCATCCCGCGCACCGCGTACTCACCCAGGCCGGTCAGCCCGCGGGTGTTGCACTGCGCGTCCGAGGCGTAGGAGGGAACGGCCACACCGCTCGGCAGCAGCTTCTCCGCCTGTGCCGCCTCGGCGTTGCCGATGGGGTTGTCGTGCTGCGGGCCACGGCAGGTCTCCGTCTTCCAGAAGGTGCCGGTCGACAGGAACTGGCCCACGTTGATGGCCGTGCCGAGGGCGCCGGAGTCGTACCGCACGCCGCACAGCGCGTTGTCGAACTTGTGGCAGAGGAACATGCTGCTCACGCCCAGTTCGTGCAGCTCGTCCAGGCCGCGGTCGATGTCCTCCTTGCTGCACTGCGCGATGTCCAGGATCTGCTTGCAGCCGAACGGCTCGGAGGTTTCGACGCCCAGGACGACAGCCAGCTTGCCCTGTTCGACGACCTCGCGGGCCTGCGCGCTGCTGGTGACGATCCGGAACCAGCCCTTACCCGGGCCGCCGTACATCTTGTCGATGAAGGCCTGCATGTCGTACGACTTCTTCGCCTCAAGGCGGATGGCGGTCATCTCGTCGCAGCTGCGGTCCTTGAAGAAGTAGACCGAGCAGATCACGCCGTTGGTGACCAGGTCGTTGACCAGTACCCGCTGTCCGCCGCGCCAGGCCCGCTCGATGTTGGCGTAGTAGTTCTGCTGGTGGGTCAGCGAGTCGTGGGCGGGCCAGTCCTTGAAGGTGGGCCACCCGGTGGGGTCGTGTCTGCCGTCACCGCCCTTGGTGACGAAGTCGAAGACGGCGAGCGAGCCGTCGGGGTAGTGCTCGGGGCAGTCCTTGAGCGCATCGGCGACGCCCTGCTCCGAGAACGGCTTGCCGCAGATCAGCCGGCCGCCGAAGCCCTCGTTGGCCATGATGTGGTTGTGCGCGTCGACGAAGCCTCTTACGCGGCCCTCGGAATCGGTGCCCTTGAAGGGCTCACCCGTGACGTTGATCTGTTCGTCGGGCGCGGGCCGCGAGGTCGGGTTCCACCAGCCGGGGTCGGGCACCGCCGCGGAGCTGGGCATCGGACCGAGTACCAGGGACATCACGGCGAGGAGCAGTGACACCACCGTGAAGGATCTGAATCTGCGGCGTTGAGGTTGAGCCATGGCCATCACTCGCTTCGATTGACATGTCCATTGAAGTTACTGACGAGTTGCCAGAATCGCGACCACTGTCGGCGGAGTCAACGGTCCGGGCGAGGAAACATGAGAATTTCTCATTTTTGGTGAACTCGACTTCACTTGCGTCCGGTTGAGGGCCGAATGATGCGGGCGGCCGGACGGGCCCCGTCCGTCAGGCCACGCTGCGGATGCGGTTGACGAGGAGTCCGCCGACGAGGATGACCAGGGCTGCGGTGGTGTAGAGGCCGGTGTAGCCGCCGAGGTGGGTGATGATCGGCGCGGCGAGGGCGGGGGCGAGGACCTGTGGGCCGGAGTTGGCGATGTTGATGACGCCGAGGTCTTTGGCGCGGTCGGTTGCCTCGGGCAGGACCTGGGTGACCAGGGCCTGGTCGACGGCGAGGTAGATGCCGTAACCCGCGCCGAGGACGGCCGCGGCGATGATGGCGGACGGCCAGGTGTGGAGCAGGGAGAGCAGTACCGCCGCTGCGGCCATGACCAGTGAACAGAGGACGACGAAGACCTTGCGGCGTCCGATGCGGTCGGACAGCGCACCGGCGGGGATGGCCGTGAGCGCGGCGCAGAGAGTGTAGATCACCGTGAGGATCAGTACGCCGGTGCCGGGGTCGCCGTAGTGGACGGCGTCGGCGAGGAAGTAGAACAGGTAGAGGGTGCCGAGGGCGTTGCCGAGGTTGATCAGGAATCGGGTGAGCCAGGCCCAGCCGAAGTCGGGGTGCCGTCGAGGGCTCACCCAGAGCGAGCGGGTGAACGTGCGGGCGTCGAAGGCTGGGCGCAGCGCCCGGGGCAGTGGCGGCTCTGAGTGGCGCAGCGTGAACGGGAGGGCGAGAGCGACGGTGAGCACGGCGAGGGTGACGTAGCCGGAGAGGACACCGGTGACCAGCAGTGTGGTGATCAGTGCGCCGAGGACGAGGCCGAAGGACTGCATGAGGCCGGTCCAGCCGGAGACCTGGGCGCGTTGGGTCAGCGGTACACGGTCGGCGATCGGGGTGGTGACTCCGGCCAGCATCGCGTTCAGACCTGCCTGCGCGAGGCACCAGCCGACGGCGACTCCGGCCACCGTGTGCTGGGTGGCGGTGAACGACAACCCTGCTGCCCCGGCGAGGGCGCCGCCGAGAATCCAGGGCCGGCGGCGGCCGAACCGGCTTGTGGTGCGGTCCGACCACGCGCCGGCGAGCGGGTTGGCGAGCACCGCGACGAGCGCGCCGAGGCCGGTGACGAGCGAGAGCGCATCGTTCTTGTCCTGCGGGTCGATGTGCTCCAACTGGAGTGGCAGCAGGATTTGAATGGGGGTCATGAACGCCATGAAGACGGCCAGCGTGGCCAGTGAGAGGTTCGCCGTCCAGCCGGCCCTGACCGGGACGGTGGGCTCGGCGAATACGGCGGCGTCGTCCGCCGTGGAGGCGTGGGACATGACGGCTCCGTTACTCAGGACCGCTGGGAGGCGATCAGGCCGCGGTACCACTCGAAGCTCGCCCGGGGCGTGCGACGTCGGGTGCTGAAGTCGACCTCGACCAGGCCGAAGCGCTGGTGATAGCCCTCGGCCCACTCGAAGTTGTCGAGCAACGACCAGGTGAAGTAGCCGCGGACGTCCACCCCTCTGGACACCGCCAGGGCGATCGCGTCGATGTGTCCGGCGAGGTAGTCGATGCGCGCCTGGTCGTGCAGTCCGGCCGGCTGCGAGCAGCCGTTCTCGGTGATCCATACCGGTGGAAGTCCGTTGCCGTAACGGGCCTTGAGGTCGGTGAGCAGCTCCGTGAGCCCATCGGGAACCACCGGCCAGCCGAACGCGGTTCGCTCGTACGGCTCCACGGGCTCGGCCAGGTCGAAGGGCAGCGCGGCGGCAGGGTCGGACGGTGCGGTGACCCAGGTGGGGTTGTAGTAGTTGATGCCCAGTCCGTCCAACGGCGCGGCTATCGTGGCGAGATCGCCATCGTGCACCACTCCTCCCCAGCTCGGGTCGGTCATGCCGTAGGCGGACAGATCGGGATAACTTCCCATCAGCAGGGGATCGTTGAAGAGCCGGTTGTGCAGGGTGTCATAGGCGGAGGCCGCCGCCACGTCCTCGTGCCGCTGGGCGTCATGGCGCAGACGGACGGGCGTGCAGTTGTTGGCGATCAAAATCTGCCCCCCTGGAACGGTGTCTCGCAGCGCCGCGGTCGCGAGGCCGTGGGCGAGCAGCTGGTGATGTGCGACGGGCAGCGCGTCCAGCATCAGTGCGCGGCCCGGGGCGTGGACGCCGTAGCCGTAGCCGAAGGACATGTGGATGAAGGGCTCGTTCAGGGTGATCCACCGTTTGACCCGGTCTCCCAGCCGTTCCGCGACCACCGCCGCGTACTCGGCGAACCGGTAGGCGGTCGCGCGGTTCAGCCACCCGCCCTCGTCCTCCAGGGCCTGCGGGAGGTCCCAGTGGAACAGGGTGGGCGTGGGCTCGATCCCGGCGTCGAGCAGCGCGTCGACCAGGCGGTCGTAGAAATCCAGTCCGCGCGGCTCGACCTCGCCCGCGCCGGTCGGCAGGATGCGGGGCCAGGAGACCGAGAAGCGGTACGCGTCGAGCCCGAGCCGGCGCATCAGCGCGACGTCCTCGTCGAACCTGTGGTGGTGGTCGCAGGCTATCTCGCCGGTGTGGCCGTCGCGTACGACGCCGGGGCGCCGTACGAAGGTGTCCCAGATGGACGCCCCCTTGCCGTCCTCGTCGGCGGCGCCCTCGATCTGGTACGCGGCGGTCGAGGCGCCCCAGACGAAGTCGGCCGGGAGCCGAGGGAGTCGGGTGGCATCGGTGGAGCTCGTCGTCACTGGCGCCTGCCTTCATTGGTGATGCGCGAGTTGCCCAGGTTCGGCCGCCCGCGCGACTCCGGAGTCTTGCTGACGGACGCTCTGTGCGCACCAAAAGCCCCATGGTGGAGGGCTGTTGGCGGTTTGGGCACGTAGTCCGAGGTGGGCCGCACCGTAACATGAACTATCGTTCATGTTCTAGGCTGGCGACCAGCGGGCCGCGTAGCTCTCAATCCGGCTGCCGGCCGATGTTCAGGCCGTGACCGCGGTGCTCGCCGGGCGGTCGGACGCGGCTCCACCGGCCCCTGCCGGGCGCAGGTGTCAGGTGCTCGAAGTGCACGGCGCGCGATCCTGCGCCAGTTGCCGGGCAGGGCCTGGCCGGGAAGAGTGCCCGTGCCGCGACGGCCCGGGGTACGGCTGGTCAGCGGCGGGACCGGTCGGCTCCACGGTCCGGGCCGCGCGGCCCGAGGTCAAACGAGCGCCTGAGCGCCCCGGTTCACCCTTCCGCGGCCGTCAGCCGACCGCGCAGGTCCTCCCAGTAGGCGTTTAGCATCCGCCTGAGCTCGTCCACGATTTCCACGTCCGGCTCGCCGTCGCTCTTGAAGACTTCGTGCAGCACGGCGTTGGCTGCCCACACCACCATTCGCGTCGCCCGGTGCGCCCGGTCGCCACCGGGGGCGCCGGTCAGGTGCTCCACGATGCGCTGCAGGCCCTCGGCGATGTGTGTGTTGCTCGCCTCGTCGGCCCGCGCGAGCTCGGGACTGAGGTGCCGCCCGGCCCACAGGGCCATGCCGCCCGACTGGGACCGGAAGAGATCGGCGTAGACGTCCACCATCATGCCGACCGGGTCGGACAGTTCACCATCGACCGCACGTTCGACGAGTTCGTCAATGGCGGCCTTGAAGGAATCTAGGTACCGCTGGCCCAGCGCGTCCACGACGGCGCTCTTGTCCGCGTAGAACTGGTAGATACTGCCGACCGGAGTGCCGGCTTCCTCGGCAATCCGTCGCATCGTCAGCGCCTCGTACCCCTCCTGGGACAGGATCCGGTCGGCCGCGGCGAGGATGGCCTCGACTCGGGCCCGGCTGCGTGCCTGCTGGGGCTGCCTCCGTAGCCGCACCCCCGATGCCGGCTGCGGCTTGTCTGCTTCCGTCACCCTGTGCCCCCGGTCCTCCGATGGCGTGAACGTAGCACGCGGCCACGGGCCCGCCCCTTCTTCCGCCGCTGGTGTGATCACGGACCGGTCGCGGAGTTCCGGAGCGCGACCGCCCCCGACGCACCGCGGTTTCCCAGGAGGAGGCCCGAGACCCGTCGGCCGTCCTGATGAAGGAGGCCGGACGGAACCTTGGGATGCCCCTGCACGCTGTGGCCCGAAGATCGCCAACGGCATCGGTTCCACGATGGCCGAGCCCCCACCAACAACCTCCGCCTCTCGCCGCCAACGATGCGCGAGCCCGGACCGCAGCCGACGAAGGGGCCTGTACCGGCTCGATGACACGGGCCCTGACGTCTTTCGTGCTGCCCCGGCGCACCCGCGCAAGGGCATTCAGGTTCGGCCGGTGGCGGCGGCCGCCCAACGCCTTACCCGCAGCGGTCTGTTCCCGCTTTCCGCGCATGACCCGGGCGAGGGTACGGAAAGCGAGCATGGCCGGGGCACTGCCCCTTGGAGGTGCAGGTTCCTTACGAAGAGGGGGCCCGCCCCGGCCACGCCCTACTCCCTCCCCGGAAGTACCGGGCGAATCGCGCAGCGCCCGGACTCCGGCCATATCCGTGAAGGCCGCCGGAGACGAAACGGGCGGGGGCCGCCAAACCTCGGGTTTACAGGAACCGCCGAATCGGAATGACGGCCACTTCTCGTACCCGCTGGACGGCCGAGCGCCGTCTCCAGCGGCCCGACGCGATCAGCTCACTCACTTCCAGATCCTGCTCGAAGTGCCCATCCAGCACGGCGGTGAAGTCCTCGTCCAGGACGGCGAGCATGACTTCCTCGTCATGGTCCAGGGAGCGGCGGTTGAAGTTCGTCGAGCCGACGAGAGCCGCGACCCGGTCGACGGTGATCACCTTGGCGTGCATCATCGTCGGCTGGTACTGCCAGATCTTCACCCCACACGCCAGCAGATCCTCGTAGAAGTGCTGTCCGGCCAGCTGGCACACCCGCTTGTCGGTATGCGGCCCCGGGAGCAGGATCTCCACCTCAACGCCTCTTCGGGCCGTCGCGCACAGCAGCTCGATGAAGTAGGCGTCGGGCGCGAAGTAAGCCGTGGACAGGCGGAAACGCTCCTGGGAGGATTCCAGCATCACCCGCAGGAGGGTCTGCATGTCCTGCCAGCCGAAGCTGGCCGAACCGCGCACCACCTGCACAACCGCCTCACCCTGCGGGGCATGGTCGATGAAGCGGTCCCGCTCGTCGAAGAGTTCGTCGTGACACTCGGCCCAGTTCTGGGCGAACGCGGCGGCCAGTCCATCCACCGCGGGCCCGCGCACCTGGACATGGGTATCGCGCCACTCGTTCTCGTTGCGGGCATCCCCGCACCACTCCTGGGCGATCCCCACCCCGCCCGTGAAGGCCGTAGCCTCGTCCACAACGAGCACCTTGCGGTGGCAGCGGTGATTCTGCTTGAGGGGCGAGAGCAGCAGCGGCTTGCGGAACCACGCAACTTGCGCGCCGGCCTGCTCCATCAGATCGAGCAGATCCTTCTCGATCAGTCGGCTGCCGAACCCGTCCAGCAGCAGCCGCACACGCACGCCCTGCCCGGCCCGCTCGGCCAGCGCGGTAGCGAGCTCCCGGGCCACCTCGCCCTTCCAGTACACGAACGTCATCATGTCGATCGTGTACTCCGCACTGCGCACGCTCGCCAGCATCGCCGCGAAGATCTCATCACCATTACGCAGTGGGATCAGTGCGTTACCCTCCGTCGCGGCGATCCCGATCAGCCGCTCCAGACGCCGCCGTATCAGCCGACTACGGTCCTCGCCGGACAGTGCCGCCGCCTCCGGTTCCGAAACCGGGCACTCCTGCGTACTCGTCATGAAAATCTCCTTGGCCGGCCGGGAAGCGGGGGACTCTATGTCACCTCGCCCCTCGGCACCTGGGCAAGGCACGCCGACTGTACCCACCGATTTTGCCGGATTCGGCCCACAGCTTCATCGGCAGGGCCCCGGCAGGCCTGCGCGGCCGATGCGTGAGCTGGTCACGTGCCGTGCGCCACCGCGGTAGGTGCGCGGCCGTCCTGGGCCTCCTGGGCGCGTTCCGCCACCATCTGGGTCAGCGCCACCAACGTACTGAGCTGATAACTCGTGTGAGCCTTGAGGTGAGTGATGTTGGAGAACTGATGGTCCAGCCGTTCGGCACGAGTGCTGGCGGGGGACGGAGCTGTGCCAGGACATCTTCGTGGACATGACGCCGGCGTGGGTGGGGGAGTCGTCGCGCAGATCCGGAGGGGGAGCGGCGGCAAGCGTCGCAAGCTGATCCGGCACGGGTTGACCGTCGCGGTGTTCCGGCACTACGAGTCCAGAGCGGCCGAGTCGAGGCCACTGCTTCACGATCATGCGGTGGTGTCGATCCGCGTCCGACGGCCGGACGGCAAAGGGACGTGGGGCGACCTGTCGGCGGACTCGCTGCTGGCCCACATCGGCGTGTCCGACAGCCTCTGCGCGCTGTACTCCATGGAGGAGATGTCCGCCCGGCCCGGGTGGGCCCGGGAGCCGCGCGAACTGGTGGTGCACCCCCTGCCACGCAACAACAGATAAACCACCGCAAGCCGAATCGGCTGCACCTTCCCCCGGCGGTGAGCGACGCTCCACCGCCGTCGGCTGCCGGCCGAGGCGGTCTGGAGATGCGCAAACGGGTGTATGGCACCACGCTTGAACCATGGCTGAACACCTCGTACAACCCGGAGAGACGCCTCCCGTCGAGGGCTGCATCGCCGAAGCGCATGAAGAGCGCGCGGACGGCGGCATGTGGGAGCACCCATGGATCTGGCTGGGGCTCATCGTCTTTGGCGCGGTTCTCATCGCCGCCTTGTTCATCGCCCGCATATTCGCTCTGTGATCTGGCCGGCTACACCTCCCCACACGTGATGTCTCTGACAGACGAGGAGTTGGACTGCCCGGTCAGGGCTGTTGCGAACCGGGTGCGGAGGGACCCAAGGCCCGTTGGAGCGCTGCCGGAAGCTGTTGGGAGACCTCATCCCCCAAACGCCCGAACTCCCTCTTCAGGAGGGGGGTCGCCAGTCGCGCGATCCCGTGGAACTCGACCTGCGCGCCGTAGGTGATACGGGTGCCGCCAGGGTGCGGTTCGAAGTGCAGGTCGTCCGTCGATGTCGCGGTCTTGTTGCGCCCGACGAAGGTGAGCCGCTCGTTGCTCATCCGCGTCAATTCGTAGCGAAGCTCTGTGCGTCGTCCGCGGAACGAGGACACATTGAGCCACTCCGTGCCCACCTCCACCGGATCATTGGCATTGACCTGTCGGCAGGTGATGGTGCCAGGGTCCCACTGTTCGGCGTGGGAGAAGTCGGCCATGTAGGCCACGATCTCGTCGCGCGTTCGGTTTGAGTGCATGACTCGTTCGACCTTGATCACTACGACTCCTGGTGGTGTCACATCGTGTTCCGTGCGCGGACTGCCCGACTGCTCACGATTGTGCTCCTTCCCTGTGCGCGATCATCGGACGCAGGCCGTTTCGACTGACGAGTGACGGGCGCCTCCTCACAGCCCGTGGATGAGGGACGTCATCCACGGAGACGGTGCGAAGAGTGGAGTCGGTGGTGCTCGGTGACAGCCTGTCGGCTGCCGTCTGCTTGATCGCAGTGGCGCCTGGATTCGACGGGCGGAACATGTTCGGGTGGAGTTGTGAGGTTCGGCCCTCCCTCGCGTACGACGCGTCGTGCGCGGCGCATTTTGCGCGGGAGCGCCTCAGGTGTGATTCAACAGGTTGAAGAGCAAGCCGGAGTATCAGCTCACGATGTACAGAGGTCCGCGCCGGAGGAAGAGGAACATGAACACTCAACATCGCCGGACTCCGGACATCATCGTCGTCGGTGCGGGCCTTGCCGGCCTGGCTTGCGCTCTGGATCTGTGCCGCTCCGGGCAGCAGGTGACGCTTCTTGAGGCGTCCGACGGCGTGGGGGGCCGTATGCGCACGGATCGGGTGGACGGGTTCTTGCTGGACCGCGGATTCCAGGTGTTCAACACCGCCTATCCACAGGTGAAGCGGCGCGTGGAGTTGCGGAGCCTGCGATTGCGGCCCTTCACCCCGGGCATCATCGTGCATACGTCGACGGGGCCCGTGTCTCTCGCCGACCCGACTCGGAGGCCGGAGAAGGCCGGAACGCTGATGCCCGGCAGGGTTCTGTCCGTGCGGGACCTGGCCGCGATGGCGGCGCTCATCGCGCGAGACACCCTCCTGCCCGCCGATTGCCTCAAAAGACGGCCGGACCTTTCCACGGCCGACGCCTTGTCCCGCGCAGGGCTGTCGGCGAAGGCGGTCACGGAAGTCCTGCGGCCGTTTCTGGCCGGTGTGTTTCTCGAAGACCGGCTGGAGACCTCCGCCCGTTTCTTCCATCTGGTTCTGCGGAGCATGATCCGGGGAACGCTCTGCCTGCCGGCCGGCGGCATTGGCGCCGTACCCGCCCAGCTGGCAGACGGTCTCCCTGACGGCGTCCTTCGGCGGGAGACACCGGTCGCTGGAGTCACTGCATCGGGGGTCCTACTGGCGGATGGCAGTGAACTGCCGGCCAGATCCGTCGTGGTGGCGGCGGAGGCTGCTGCGGCGGCACGCCTGCTGCCCGGCCTGCCCGTGCCGGAGGGCCGGACGGTGACGACGTATTACCACGCAGTGGCGAGGACACCCCTGGCGGAGCCGACCCTAGTGTTGGACAGCACTGGACCGGTGCTGAACACCTGCGTGCTCACGGAGGTCGCGCCCACCTATGCTCCGCCAGGTACCGCGCTCGTCTCCAGTTCCGTACTGGGCGCCGAGCAATCCGGCGCGGACGGGGTCGTGCTCCCACGGCTGGCCGACCTCTACGGCACCGACACGAGCGGCTGGCAGCAGGTCGCCGTGCACACAGTCGAGAGGGCCCTGCCCGCGATGGAACCACCTTGGCCGCTGAGCCGTACGACGCGCTTCTCACCGGGCAGGTACGTCTGCGGGGACCACCGTGCGACCGGTTCCGTGCAAGGCGCGCTGGCGTCGGGCGCGCGGGCCGCCCGGGAAGTGCTGAGTGATCTGGCGCGAGGTTGACTAAGGCCGGACGCCGACCGCCGCATCCAGTCGCGGCCGGTCCGGGGAACAGAAGGTGGTGGTGCCTGCGCGGATGTAGTCGTGGCTGCGGCGTTCGGGAACCCCGGGCATCATCGGCAGTACCGGCTGGGACCGGTCCGGGGCCTGGATCTGCGACTTCTCGTCCACGCACAGCACGAGGGCCTTCTCCGGCGGGTCGAGGTAGAGGCCGACCACGTAGCGGACCTTGTTGATGAACAGCGGATCGGTGGACAGCTTGAAGGTCTCGGACCGGTGCGGGGCCAGGGCGAAGGCCCGCCGGATCCGCGAGATCGCCGACTGTGACATCCCCGTCGCCTGTGCCATCGACCGTGTTGACCAGTGGGTGGCATTCGCCGGCCGTTCTTCCGGAGTCTTGACGATCACCCGCTCGACATCCGCGTCGGTGATCTTGCGCGGCACACCGGGCCTGGGGCCGCAAGCTGGACGGAAAGGCCGCTGCTGCCAAAACGGCCCGCTGTTAGCGTGCCGCCTTCAGCGAAGTGCTCAACACGGCAGTCGAGAAAAGATACTTCCCCGGTAGTCCCCTCATAGGGATCCGATGGACAACCCCAGCAGTCAACGACGAGGTGGATCCCGCAGCGACACCCAATCCGGCGCAGGTTGCCCGGCTCCTTGGCGGCGTTGCCCAGCAGCGGGGGCGCGGCCCTCATCTGGAGGCGTTCTTCGGTTGTATGTACTACGCGGCCATGCGCCCGGCGGAGGTCATTTGCGCCACGCCGGGATCTCGTTCGGGCTGTACTCCGGCGTTGATCCAGCTGAATGCGCGCGTCGGGCAGAGCATCGGAGTCCTCTTCCGATATTACGCAAAGTTCCCGGACGGCGTACAAGACCAGGCGAACCGCGGAAGTAGGGCGCCTGCCGGGAAAAGTCCCGGGTCAGGCGCCTTCCTTTGTGTCTTTAGAAGAAGCCGAGCTTCTTCGGCGAGTACGACACGAGAAGATTCTTTGTCTGCTGGTAGTGCTCCAGCATCATCTTGTGGTTCTCCCGGCCGATCCCGGACTGCTTGTACCCGCCGAACGCGGCGTGGGCCGGGTACGCGTGGTAGCAGTTCATCCAGACCCGGCCTGCCTGGATGGCCCGGCCCGCCCGGTACGCGGTGTTCGTGTCGCGGGTCCAGACGCCTGCCCCGAGCCCGTACAGGGTGTCGTTCGCGGTGCGGATCGCGTCGTCGAAGTCCGAGAAGGACGTGACGGCGACGACCGGGCCGAAGATCTCCTCCTGGAAGACCCGCATCCGGTTGTCGCCCTCGAAGATCGTCGGCTGTACGTAGTAGCCGCCCGCCAGCTCCCCGTCGTACTCGATCCGCTTGCCGCCCGTAAGGATCTTCGCACCTTCCTGCTGGCCGATGTCCAGGTACGAGAGGATCTTCTGGAGCTGGTCGTTGGAGGCCTGGGCGCCGATCATCGTGTCCGTGTCCAGCGGGTGGCCCGGCACGATCTGTTCGGTGCGGGCGATGCCCGCCTCCAGGAACTCGCTGTAGTGGCCGCGCTGGATCAGCGCGCGCGAAGGACAGGTGCAGACCTCGCCCTGGTTGAGGGCGAACATGGTGAAGCCTTCGAGGGCCTTGTCGCGGAAGTCGTCGTCGGCCGACCAGACGTCGTCGAAGAAGATGTTCGGCGACTTGCCGCCCAGCTCCAGGGTCACCGGCTTGATGTTCTCCGAGGCGTACTGCATGATCAGCCGCCCCGTCGTGGTCTCCCCGGTGAACGCGATCTTCGCGACGCGCGGGCTGGACGCCAGTGGCTTGCCGGCCTCCGCGCCGAAGCCGTTGACGATGTTCACGACGCCCGCCGGAAGCAGGTCCGCCACCAGGCTCAGCCAGAAGTGGATGGACGCGGGGGTCTGCTCGGCCGGCTTGAGGACCACCGCGTTGCCCGCCGCGAGGGCAGGCGCCAGCTTCCAGGTGGCCATGAGAATGGGGAAGTTCCACGGAATGATCTGCGCGACGACGCCGAGCGGCTCGTGGAAGTGGTAGGCGACGGTGTCCTCGTCGAGCTGGCTGAGCGAGCCCTCCTGGGCGCGCAGCGCGCCCGCGAAGTAGCGGAAGTGGTCGATGGCCAGCGGAATGTCGGCCGCCAGGGTCTCCCTTACCGGCTTGCCGTTCTCCCAGCTCTCGGCGACGGCGAGCTCCTCCAGATGAGCCTCCATCCGGTCCGCGATCCGGTTCAGGACCGAGGCCCGGTCGCCCGCCGACGTGGCACCCCAGGCCGGTGCCGCGGCGTGTGCCGCGTCCAGGGCCAGCTCGACGTCCTCGGCGGTGCCGCGGGCGATCTCGGTGAACGGGCGGCCGTTGACGGGGCTCGGGTTCTCGAAGTACTGGCCCCGGGCCGGCGGTACGTAGGCGCCACCGATCCAGTGGTCGTAGCGCGACTCGTACGAGACGATCGCGCCCTCGGTGCCCGGCGCAGCGTAACGGGTCATCTCTGTGGCCTCCCGGATCCGGTGCCGCCCGCCGTTGGACGGCCCTCGGCGCGAGGCTAGGCAGCGCGACGTTGCAACCCCGTTGCGTACCGGGGGCGGGCGGTCAGTGCCGAATGGGTTCGCCGGGTTGCCGGTTGGGACGGCGCCGGCCCATAGCGTTCTCGCCGCGGATGCGTGCGCGCTCGCGGTGCTGGGCGGCGAGGACGTCGGGATGGCGGGCCTGAGCGCAGCGCCGGCGCAGACAGTGGTGGAGTTCCCTTTCTGGACCGAGTAGTTGGGGTGAGGGGAGTGAGACGACATCGCGCACCGTGTCCTCGTTCCCGGCCACCGGCTTCGCGATCACCGGCACGGTGTTCCCACCGGCCCAGGCCGGGCAGTACCATCGCCCGCCGGTAGCGCACCGTGCCGGTGGTGCTCTGCCGCGCAGTCTGCGGCAGCTTCCGCCTCTCCTGATCGGTCAGTCTGCGGACCGTCGCTGGTGGCGCCACCGTGCCTCCCCGCACCTGGGCGGACGCAACTCGCCCATCCAGACCACGCAGGCGCCGCCACCGGGCGGAAGCCGGTGAAGCCATCCGGGCACAGCGCTAACGCAGTTCCGAGTCGAGCGTCCTTGCACGGGCCAGCAGGGCGGGCCGCTGCGCTGCCGGCACGGCCGCGGCCAGGGCCTGCCACGCTGGGAGGTCGTCCTCGCCCCACGGGCTGGACGCCCAGTCCGCCAGCAGCCCCGGATCGCCGCGCGCGATCAGCGCGGCCCGCAGTGAATCGCCGAGCCGGCGCCGCAGCCGGACCACCGACGGTGCCTGCGAACCGGGCAGCAGAGGCCCCGCATAGGCACTCAGCGCCGCGGCCACAGCACCCGAGGCCAGTCGGCGCGCAACGGTGTCGAAGTCCGCGTCGACGGGGGAGGCGAGACGGTAGGGGCGGGAGAGCAGCAGATCGGGGCCGAGCAGACGGCGCAGCCGGGAGAGTTCGGCCCGCAGCGTCACCGGGGTGACCGACTCGTCCTCGTACAGTTCGACGAGGAGTTCCTCGCCTCCGATGCCCTCGGGGCGCCGGGCCAGCGCGACCATGATCTCGCTGTGCCGCCGGCTGAGGCGGAGCGCCCGGCCATCCACGATCAGCAGCGCCTCGTCCCCTGCCGAGGGCGGTCAGCCGTACCGTTCCGGCGGCCGGGGACGGGGCGAGCAGGGCCAGTTGGGATTCGGCGGCGCGGGCGACGGCCTGCACGAAGGCCAGGCTGTGAGGATGCGCGAGCCCGTTTCCGCCGGTGATGTCGACCGCGCCCAGCACGCGTCCGGTGTGCGGGTCGTGCAGGGGCGCGGCCGCGCACGTCCACTGCTGCACCGGACGCAGGAAGTGCTCGGCCGCGAACACCTGGACCGGGCGGTCCACGGCGATGGCCGTTCCCGGCGCGTTGGTCCCGGCGACGGATTCCGCCCAGCGGGCGCCCTCAACGAAGTTCATCCGCCCGGCACGCCGTCTGGTTACCGGGTGTCCCTCGACCCACAGCAGTCTGCCGTGGGCGTCGCACACCGCCAGGAGGTGTTCGCCGTCCGTCGCGTAGGCGCTCATCAGCTCCCGGATCACCGGCATGGTGCGGGCGAGTGGATGGGACTCGCGGTACGGTCCGACATCGTCGGCGTCCAGATCGAGCAGGGCCGCGCCGTCCGGGCAGACACGGGCCCGCGCCGAGCGGCGCCAGGACTCGCCGACCACCGGGCGGACCGGTCGCTCCAGGCGGCCGGCCGCGGTGAACACCTCATGTGCGTGCCGCAGCTCGCCGAGCCGTTCACCGGGGTCCGTATCGGCCGCCAGGGCCAACCAGGGGTCCGTCAACTCACCCTCCCGTCCAGGGGTGCCGTACACCCCCATCGTCGTCGCAGCGGCCGTCTGCGACAACCGTGGTGCGGAGAGCAGTCGGAAGGGCCGGACCCGGACACCGGTCAGGCGGTGCCGAGCAGGTTGACGAGGCGGATGTACCGGACCCAGTCCCAGTTCGGGCCCGGGTCGGTGTGGTCGGCGCCCGGGACCTGTGCGTGGCCGAGAATGTGCGCGCGGTCCTTGGGGATGCCGTAGCGGTCGCAGACCGAGGCGGTCAGCAGTGCCGACTTCTCGTACATGGCGTCGGTGAAGTACGCGGGCTGGTCCACATAGCCCTCGTGCTCGATGCCGATGCTCCGGGTGTTGTAGTCCCAGTTACCCGCGTGCCAGGCGATGTTCTGCTCCCGGACGCACTGGTCGATGTACCCGTCCACCGAGCGCACCACATAGTGCGCGGAGACCTGTTTCGCCGGATTCCGGAAGATCGCGACCGCGTCGGAGAACGTCTCCTGGGTGACATGGATGATCACATACTGCACGGGATACGCCGAAGGGCGCGTCGAAACAGTGTAGTTGGACGTCGATGCCGGCACCCAGTGGGCCGACGGATAGTCCGTGTCGCCCGCGGTCGCCGCAGCCGCCCGTGCGGAGGCAGGGAGCAACGCTGCCGCGGCCGCGGCAGCGGCGCCCTGAAGAATCCTTCTCCGGTGCATGTGAACTCCAGCTGTGTGTGGGGGAGTGGGAGAGGCGAGAGGGGGCCGGTGCGGACGGATCCAGGAGAACGGCTCGGGCGTCTGCGGCAGCAGGTCCTCGTGGGGGAGGGGCCGCCAACCGATTCCCCCGACATCCGGGAACTCCCTCATGTCCGATGACCGGAATGTGTTGTCCGATGCACGGCCGATCGGCTCGCGGACCTTACCGTACGGGCGCCGCACGGGTGACGGAAGACGGCAGGAGCCCGAAATCACCTCGGTGTGAGGGCTGTTGGACCACTCTGCCCACCCTGGAAGCCGGGGACGGTGGCGGTTTTCCGGTCTCCCCGTGCCCCGCCGGGACAGTCCCGGCGCTCAGAAGCACTCAGAGGCACTCAGCGGCGCGGGGCGACGGTCAGCGGACTACCGGGGCGCTCCGAGGGACTCGCAGGCCGCCCGGTCGGTGCGCTGCCGTTCCTGGGGACCGCGACGGCGGTGCGGGGGAGAAGCGCTCGCCCCCGCACCGCCCGCCGGTGCGCCGCCGTCAGACCTCGGCCTGGTCCGCGTCGGCCAGGGCCGCCGCCGGATCGTCGTCCGGGGGACCGGCCGGGATCCACCGCCCGCTCTCCTTGCGGTACGGATACCAGCGCCCGTCCCGTCCGTAGCGGAGCTGGACCGTGCCGTCCACCGACGTCCAGCGGTTGTGCTCGGCCCGCAGCCGGGGTGCCTCGTCCTCCTCCCAGGCGACGGCGAGCCGCGACCTGGCATGGGCCAGCGAGGCCGCGTCCGGGGTCCACTGCTCGTCGAGCACGGAGAGCGCCGCGGGGCCGCCGTACTGCCAGGCACGTACGGCGATCCGCAGGCCGGCCGGTGCGCGCCCCGACCCGGTCGCCAGCCGGGACGCGATCCACGGCACGGGACGCGCGTCCGCGGCCAGCCGCACCGCGTCCTGTTCCGGTGTCAGCCCGACCGGTAGGGGCTGCAGTTCGTGGCCCGGGGCCAGGGCGTCCGCGAGCATCCGGTGCGCACGCGCCGCGCTGTCCGTCGCCAGCATCTCCAGTGCCGTCGGGTCCACGCCGGGCTCCGGATCGGTCTCCGTGTCCAGCGAGGGTGACACACCGGCCTCGGCGGGAAGCCCGGGGAGCGGGGGCAGCGGCGGAAGGGCGTCGCCGGCGGCGTGGGCCTCCGCTGCCGGAACCCCGCGCACACCCCGCTCCCGGGACCCCGGTGCGGAGGCGTCGGCGGGCCCGGAAGGTCCGTGGCCCGCGGCGCGGGCGGTGATCCGCACCTGGAGGTCGTCGAGCAACTGTCGCTCGCCGCGTCCCCGCATCAGCAGCAGGACGAACGGGTCCTGGTCCAGCAGCCGCGCCACCTGATAGCAGAGGGCGGCGGTGTGCGGGCAGTGGTCCCAGGCCTCGCAGGTGCACTCAGGATCGAGGTCACCGATGGCCGGAAGCAACTCCACGCCCGCCGCGGAGGCGTCCTCGACCAGATGCGGCGGCATCTCCCGGTCGAGCAGCGCGGCGATATGCCCGGCGCGGTCGGCCGCCATGTCCAGGAACCGGTTCCACTCCTCCTCGCTCAGCTCCTGGAGCAGCACGTCGCTGCGGTACGCGCCCGCGTCCCGGTCCTGGACCACGGCGGTGATCCGGCCCGGTCGCACGGACACGACACCGACCCGGCCCTCACGGGCGAGCCGGCGCCCCTTCTTGAGCTGCTGACCGTCCAGCGCGGTGTCCTCCAGCGCTTTCAGCCACGCCCGGCCCCACCAGGAATGGGCGAAACCCCGGCCGCTCGGGGGCGGCAGGGCGGCAAAGGTGCGTTCCTGCGCGGGGGCCGAGGGCGCCGTGTCGTCCTGCTCGTCGCCCTCGTACCGGTCGGCGTATCCGTCGTGGGCGTACCCATCCGGCTCGTAGGCATCCGGCTCGTAGGCATCCGGCCCGTATCCGTCACTCATCGTGCGCCCCCTCGCAGCTCCACCAGGTCGGCCAGTTCCGCATCGCTGAGTTCGGTCAGGGCGCTCTCGCCGGAACCGAGGACCGCGTCCGCGAGCCCCTGCTTGCGGGCCAGCATGTCGGCGATCCGGTCCTCGATGGTTCCCTCCGCGATCAGCCGGTGCACCTGCACCGGCTGGGTCTGACCGATGCGGTACGCGCGGTCGGTGGCCTGAGCCTCGACCGCTGGGTTCCACCAGCGGTCGAAGTGCACCACATGGCCCGCCCGGGTGAGGTTGAGACCGGTTCCGGCCGCCTTGAGCGACAGCAGGAAGACCGGGGCCTCGCCCGCCTGGAATCGGTTCACCATCGACTCCCGCGCGGCGACCGGAGTGCCGCCGTGCAGGAACTGGGTACGGACCCCGCGTGCCGCCAGGTGCCGTTCGAGGAGCCGGGCCATCTGCACGTACTGGGTGAACACCAGAACAGCCGCACCCTCCGCGAGAATGGTGTCGAGCAGTTCGTCGAGCAGCTCCAGCTTTCCCGAACGGCCGGCGATCTGCGGCTCCTCCTCCTTGAGGTACTGCGCCGGATGGTTGCAGATCTGTTTGAGCGCGGTCAGCAGCTTCACCACCAGGCCCCGCCGGGCGATGCCGTCGGCGGCGGCGATCGCCGCGAGCGTCTCCCGTACCACCGCCTCGTACAGGCCCGTCTGCTCGGCCGTCAGGGAGACCGCGCGGTCCGTCTCGGTCTTCGGCGGCAGCTCCGGAGCGATGCCCGGATCCGACTTGCGCCGGCGCAGCAGGAACGGACGCACCAGCGCGCCGAGCCGCTCGGCCGCCGCGGGGTCGCTGCCGCCCTCCACCGCACGCGCGTACCGGGTACGGAAGGTGCCGAGCCGGCCGAGCAGGCCGGGGGTCGTCCAGTCGAGGATCGCCCACAGTTCGGAGAGGTTGTTCTCCACGGGGGTGCCGGTGAGGGCGACGCGGGCCTGCGCACCGATCGTACGCAGCTGTTTGGCCGTCGTCGAGTACGGGTTCTTCACGTGCTGCGCCTCGTCGGCGACGACCATGCCCCACCGGGTGGCGGCGAGCTTCGGTGTGTCCAGCCGCATCGTCCCGTACGTGGTGAGGACGAACTCGCCGTCCGCCAGGTTCTCCAGGCTTCGCGAGCCGCCGTGGAATCGGCGCACCGGGGTGCCCGGCGCGAACTTCTCGATCTCTCGCTGCCAGTTGCCCATCAGGGACGTCGGGCACACCACCAGGGTGGGGCCCGCGGCCGATTCGATGGTCTGCCGGTGCAGATGCAGCGCGATCAGGGTGATGGTCTTGCCGAGCCCCATGTCGTCGGCGAGACAGCCGCCGAGTCCGAGCGAGGTCATCGTGTGCAGCCAGTTCAGGCCACGCAGCTGGTAGTCGCGCAACGTCGCGGTGAGCGCCGCGGGCTGACCGAGCGTCGGCTGCCCGCCCTGCGCCGGCCGGGACTCCGGATCGGCGACCCGCTGCCGCAGCGTCTCCAGCCAGCCGGTCGCCCGGACCTCGACCCGGCGGCCGTCGATCTCGGTGGAGCCGGTCAGCACCGCGCCGAGTGCGTCGATCGGAGTGACCTTGCGGTCCTGGGTCTCGCGGGCGCGACGCGCTTCGTCGGGATCGATCAGCACCCACTGGTCGCGCAGCCGCACCAGTGGCCGGCCCGCCTCGGCCAGCCGGTCGAGCTCGGCGCGGCTGAGCTTCTGGTCACCGAGCGCGAACCGCCAGTCGAACGCGAGCAGGGCGTCCGCGGACAGCAGCGGTGCGGTGTCCGACTCGGTACGCCGAGGCTCCCGGGAATCGTCCGGCCCGCCCTCGCCGTCCTCGTCGTCGGGCGGTCCGATCACGGCGCGTGCCGTGAGCTTGCGGGCCAGCTCCCTGGGCCAGTGCACCTGCACGCCCGTCGCGGCCAGGGCCCGTGCGGCGGGGCCGAGCAGTTCGGAGATCTCCTCGTCGGCCGGTTCCACGGCGTCGGGCACGGCCGCCGACAGCAGCGGGGTCAGGGGCGGCCAGGCGCGGGCGGCCCGGCGCAGCATCAGCAGGGCGTCCATCCGGGCCTTCGGCCCGAGGGCGGCAGCGACCGGCCCGTTGCCCGTCCAGATCGTGGCGGCGTCGGTGACCAGGGTGGGGTCGCTGACGCTGTGGATCTGCGGAACCACACGGAAGGAGGGGCCGGACAGCTGTCCCCCGGACGCCTCGTAGGTCCGGTCGAGTCCGGACACCTCCACGCGCAGCGAGAGCCTGACCCCCGCGTCGTGCCCGGCCGCGACATCGGCGACCCAGGCCCGCTGGTCGGGCAGCCGCCGCGGAGCGTCCGCGGCGAACGCCGGGGCGCCGGTGGCGAGGGCCGCCGCGGGTGTGCGCGGCAGTCCGTCGGCGACCGCGTCGAGGAACTCCCGTACCAGCCAGTCCGGTTCGGGTAGCAGTAGGGGCTCAGCCGTCGCATCGAGCGGCACCGCGTGGGCACTTGGCGGCATGGAGGCGGCCAGTGCGCGGATCCGGGCCTGGTCGTCGGCCGTGAGCGGTCCGGCCCGCCACGCGTCGTGATCCGTGGCGCTCAGCCCAGGCAACAGCAGCCCACGCGCGGTGAACTGAAGGGCCAACAGCCCAGCGGCGCCCCAGAAGGAGGCCGCCGGCGAGGCGTGTGCCGAGGCCCGCGCGCGGGTCAGTACCGGCAGGGCGTCCCGTACGGGCAGCAGTCGCGCCGGTACCTCGTACGGCCGGCCGTCGGAGCCGGTCACGGTCAGGCCCTCGACGGTCCCGGGGGCATCGGGCGGGCTGCTACCGTCGGGGCACCAGAAGGCGACGCGTCCGGTCCGGGAAGGATCCGCGGGCAGGAACACCACCGAACAGCCGGCGAGTGCGGAGATCTCGGAGGGCGTTGCTGCGGGGAGGCTGTGCACAGCGATGTCAGATTCCTCAAATTTGACTAGTTGGCTGAGGTCGCCGAGGGTACTCCATCGCATCCGGCGGCGGGGCTAGTCGTCACGTGATTCACCTCACACACCTGAGTCCGGTATGTCGGCCAGGTGTAGCCAGCCCCCCTCCGGAATGAGGGGGTTGGCACCAGGAAACCTCGGGTGGTGGCTCCATGGCTGCTATACATCTGCGACCCGTACGTTTCATCAGGTCAGCGCACTTCTAGCGCACCCTTTAAGACCGGAGACATCATGCCTCAGGCCGCAATCACCGTCGCGGAACGAACCCGTGACAGTGCCGGAAGTGCCGGAAGTACAGGAAGTGACTTCGCGCCTCTGCTGCGGGCCGTCAAGGGACAGGGACTCCTCGAACGCCGCACCGGCTGGTACGCGGCGGGCATCACCGCGAATCTGCTCGCCCTGGGCGCCGTGATCACGGGAATGTTCCTCCTCGGCAACACCTGGTGGACCCTGCTCCTCGCTCTGCCCCTCGCCGTCTTCTGGTCCCGCACCGCGTTCGTCGGGCACGACGCCGGACACGCCCAGATATCCGGTGACCGCCGGGCGAGCCGGGCCATCGGCCTGGTGCACGCCAATCTGCTCCTCGGCATGAACGAAGCGTGGTGGAACGACAAGCACGTACGCCACCACGCCAACCCCAACCATGTGGACAAGGACCCGGACGTCGGCGTCGGCGCCCTCGTCTGGACCCAGAAGCAGGCCGCACAGCGCGAGGGCTTCGCCCGCTGGCTCACCCGCAACCAGGCCCGGCTGTTCTTCCCGATGCTGCTCCTGGAGGGCATCGCCCTGAAGATCTCCGGCTTCCAGTACCTGCGACAGCAGCCCGCCCGTGAGCGTGTCCTCTCCGCCCTGCTCCTGGTCGCACACCTCGGCCTCTACGCCACGCTGCTGCTCACCGTCATGTCGCCCGGAAAGGCCGTCGTCTTCGCGCTCGTGCACCACGCGCTCTTCGGCCTCCACCTGGGCATGGCCTTCGCCCCGAACCACAAGGGCATGGAGATGCCCGACCCCGACGGCGACCGCTGGGGGCACCTGCAGCGCCAGGTCCTCACCTCACGCAACGTACGGGGCGCCGTCCTCACCGACTGGTTCCTCGGCGGGCTCAACTACCAGATCGAGCACCACCTCTTCCCGAGCATGCCCCGGCCGCATCTGCGGCTGGCGCAGCCCTTGGTCAAGGGCCACTGCGAGGCTCTCGGCATGCCGTACGCGGAGACCGGACTCATCGAGTCCTACCGCCAGGCCCTCGACCACATGCACGAGGTCGGCGCGCCGCTCAGGTGACCGTTCCCGACGGGTTCGGGCAGGCTGGAACCGATGAGCACGCACAGGCGTTCTCACAGCAGGAGCGGCCACTGGCCGCGAAGGAGGCGTGGACGATGTCGAACAGCGCAAAGATCGCCATCGGGGGAGTTGTCGTCGCAGTCGTCCTGATGCCGTTCATCGGGTTCTGGCTGTCACTGCTGGTGCTCATCGGAGTCCCCGCGATCGCCTATCTGGTACTGGATCCCAGCCAGCGGCGCAGGCTCCGCAGAATCACTCGCAAGGAGATCGGCCGCTGAGCGATGCGGTCCTCCCCGATCCGGGCCCAGCGCTCCGGATCGGTGCCTCCGGGCCCCGGCTCCGGTGCCGGTGACGGCACCGGAGTCCGGGCGTCTCAGGAGGGCCGTACGGCCAGTGCGTCCAGGGCCTTGAGCAGACCGGGCAGTTCCGTGCCGCGCCCGACCGGCAGTATCTCGCCCGGTATCTCGTCCAGCAGCAGGAAGGCGATGTCGTCGGTCCTGGCCACCATGGACCAGCCGGGGCCGTCGGCACGGATCGTCCGGGCGTCCCCGGGGGCGAACGAGGAACGGACCCGTCCGGGCGGCGGCGGGGCATCGACATAGGCGTGGGCTTCGGCGAGAGCCCGCCTGACACCGGGATGCCTATCGGAGGAAGCGCTGTGCTCGGCGGCACCTTCGCTCTCCGCGGCGTCCTCGCCGTCTGCGGTGCTGTTGTCCTCGGCGGCGCGGGAACCCGTATCCGTACCGTTCCCACCGTCCGCGCCTGACGCGGCACCGTCGCCCCCGACGGCGCCCTCGCCCCCCGTGCCCCCGCCGCCCGCCGGCACGAACGTGGTCTCGTCGTCGATCTGTTCGCGCCAGACCGCCCACTGCAAGGCGATCGCGTCCGCGCCGAGGCGACGCTGGGCCGGGCCCCACTCATCGGTGTCCGGTGGAGCCAGCGGCGGCAGATCCCCGCCCTCCGCCCCGGGATCCGGCGCCGGGTCGTGCGGGGCAGGCACGCCCGGCGCGGCGATCGCCACGGCGAGCGGCCAGCCGGGGAGAGCGCAGACCACCGTGCGGTCGTCGGGCGACAGGTCGTACTCCATGCCGCAGTCCCAGGACGCTATCGCCACGGCCACCAGGGACACGTCATCGACGACGACGGTCCACCTGGCCCCGTCGCCGTCCTGGCCCATGACCAGGCCGAATCCTCCGGCGTACGGCTGGAGGCCGAGCGCCGCGCACGCGGCCGGGTAGTCGTCGCCGAGAACGCTCGGGAACTGCGCGGGGGTCAGCAGGACCGCGGTCAGCACATACAGTGCGTCGTCGTCGGCGACTGTGTTGTCCGTCCCGGTCACTGCACCCTCCTCGTCCGTCATGGTTGTCCGTCGGCGCACCTTAACCAGTGGGTAACCCACTCGTCGAGGCCCTGACAAGGCAGAACATCTTGCCCGGGTGCGCCGTGGACGGGGCTCCTACTCGTCGGCCAGGCCGAGCAGCGTACGGGCCACCGCTTCGGGTGACTCGTCGCGCTCACGGGCTAGCGCGATGACCGCCCGGCAGGCCAGTTCTCCGACGCCGAAGGAGAGCGCTTCCGGCGACACCCAGCCGCTCGCCTCGTCCATCCGCTCCTGGTCGTCCTCCACCGATGCCGCGACGAACGTGGCTGCCGCATCGAACAGGTTGTGCTGCCGGCGCTCCGGCGCCCTGGTGGCCACGCCGGACCGGCCACTCTTGCGTCCGGGGTTCACGGCTCTGCGGAGTATGCCGAACATGTCGGTCATGGAGACCGCCTTTCCTGGATATGTATGTGCCGGACAGGGCGTGCGCGCGCTGGGGGGACATGCCACGCCGTGCGCGGCGTCCCTGTCCTCCGTGCGTACTCACGTCCTGCCCGCAGACATAGGGTCGGACACTCGACCTGGACGAAGAGAGGAACGGTGCGGTGAAGCGTTACGACCGGCTCAGGGAGATCCAATGCCTGGATCCGGAGAGGGACTTCCTGGAGATCTACCGGATCACGGCCACGTACGAGTTCCCCTGGGACATCACCCGCGCCCTCGAACTCGCCCTGTACCGGACGTATGCCGTTCCCAGCATCGGCAGGCTCCTCTCAGAGACAGCGGAGCTGACAGGCCGTTCGCAGAAGAGGTACGACGACACCGCGTTGCTCCTGGACGCCGTGGTCGAGCACGGTTTCGACAGCGACCCGGGGCGTACGGCCATCCGCCGGATCAACCAGATGCACCGCAGCTACGACATCAGCAACGACGACATGCGCTATGTGCTGTGCACCTTCGTCGTCACCCCGAAGCGCTGGCTCGACGCCTATGGATGGCGCCGGCTGTCCGGGCACGAGCTGCGGGCCTGCGCCGCCTACTACCGGACTCTGGGCGCCCACATGGGCATCAAGGACCTGCCGCACACGTACGAGGACTTCGAGCGCACCCTCGACGCCTACGAGAGCGAGCACTTCGGCTGGGACGAGGGAGCGCGCGAGGTGTCGGACGCCACGCTGGCGCTGATGGCCTCCTGGTACCCGCGCCCCCTGGCGCGGGTCGTGCGTGGAGCGAGCCTCGCCCTTCTCGACGACTCGCTGCTGCGGGCCTTCCGCTACGGGCGTCCGGGCCCGGTGGCGCGGGGCCTCACCCGGGGCGCCCTGCGCCTGAGGGCCCGCGCGGTCCGTCTGCTGCCACCCCGCAGGACCCCGCACTACGCCCGCCAGAATCCGGAGATCAGGGGCTACCCGGGTGGTTACGAGGTATCCGCGCTCGGCACCCTCCCCACGCCCGGCCTGGGCGGCTGCCCGGTCCGGCACCTCCGTGGCCCGGACGTCCGGGCGGAGTGAGCGAGGGGACCGGCCGGCACGGTAGGCCAGACCCCTCGGACCTGGTCCTGATCCGGACGACAGCCCGAGGGGTCTCAGCCCGTCCGTTCGGCGAGGACGAGGAAGCGGTCCCTCTCGTCGACGTACGTATTCAGCCGCCAGCCCGAACGGGCCAGCAGCGGGCCGAGGTTGGGCTCCGCCCGCAGATCGTCGTCGGTGAGCGCCCGGCCGTGCCGCGCGGCCAGTGCCGCCCTGCCGATGGGATGGAACAGCGCCAGCAGCCCGCCCGGCCGCACCACGCGCGCAAGCTCCGCCAGGTCCCGTTCCGGTCGCGGCAGATGCGCGATCAGTCCGGCCGCGAACACCGCGTCGAGCGCGTGCGTCCGCACCGGCAGCCGGGCGGCGTCGGCCTGGAGCAGCAGCCCGCCGCGGTCACGGCCCGCGCGTGCCGCGGCCTCCAGCATGGCCGCGGTGAGGTCGGCGCCCAGCACCGTGCCCCCGGGGCCGACCGCTGCCCGCAGAGCGGGCAGCGCCCGTCCCGTACCGCAGCCCGCGTCGAGCACGGCGTCGCCCGCGCGCAGGCCGAGTGCGGAGACCGCCGCGGCGTAGGCCGGACCGTCGTCGGGAAAGCGGGTGTCCCAGTCCGCGGCGCGGGCGGTGAAGAAGTCCTGGACGCGCGTGTGGTCATCGGCCATGCGGACATGATCGCGTAATGACCGCTCGAACGAAACGGCATGGATACCAGGCGCATGTTTCGACCGTGCGGCGCGATCATTCGGGAGCGTGCCCGCCCGGGGCGCCCCGCCGGTCCGCCGGAAAGCCCCTAGCTCAGGGCCGCCGCCCGTCCTTGCGCAACTGGGCCAGCTCGTCGTTCATGGCGTCCAGGAAGCGCACCACGACCGCCAGTTCGGCCTCGTCGAACTGGCGCCGGGCCGTCTCCGTGCTGTCCGCCAGTGGCATGAAGAAGTCGCGGGCCACCGCCTTCGCCGCGGCGGCGTAGTGCAGATGCACCACCCGGCGGTCGCTGTTGTCCCGGACCCGCCGGATGTGCCCCGCGCGCTCCAGCCGGTCCAGACACGCCGTCACCGCCCCCGAAGTGAGGTCCAGCTGCTCACGCAGTCCTCCTGGAGTCATCGCCGCCCCCGTCCCCGTGCGCTCTGCGTCGAGGATCGCGATGAGCGCCTGCACATCCGTGGGGTGCAGGCCCTGGGACTGGGCGAACTCGTGGGCGATGCGATTGAACTCGCTGTTCATTCGGCGCAGCAGCACTGCGAACGACTGGAGCCCGGTGGGTCCGTCGTCCGTGCCTCTGTCCGGGCCTCCGTCTGCGGTGCGCATGTGTCCAGAGTAATATCTCTCAATCATTGAGATAATGAATGATCGAGAGAAAATGATCGTGCACCGACTTCTGGGGAATCAATGAAGCGCGTACCGCGGCACCGCATCGTCCGTTGGCTGGTGCCGGTGGCCCTGCTCGTCGTCTGGCTCGGCATCGGCGGGACGCTGGGCCCGTACGCCGGAAAGCTCGGCGAGGTGTCCACGAACGACCAGGCCGCGTTCCTGCCGCGCAGCGCGGAGTCGACGAAGGTGTCCGAGGCGCAGAAGGAGTTCCAACGGTCGGGGACCGTGCCCGCGATCGTCGTCTGGACAAGTGAGCGGGGCCCGCTCCCGGCGGGTGCGCGGGCGGCGTCCACCCGAGCTCTCGCATCCCTGGCCGGGGTGCCGGGAGTCGTCGGAACGCCTTCGCCGGCGCTGCCTGCCGACGACGGCGAGGCGCTCTCCGGCGTCGTACAGCTCGACTCCGACCTGGGTGACGCGCTGCCAGGCACGCTCGACCTGGTACGCGAAGCGGCCGACTCGGTGCCGGGCACCAAGGCCGGGATCGCCGGCCCCGCAGCGAGTCAGGCCGACCTCAAGGACGCCTTCGCCGGGATCGACGGGCTGCTGCTGGGAGTCGCGCTCGCCGCCGTGCTCGTGATCCTGCTGCTCGTCTACCGCAGTCTGCTGCTGCCGTTCCTGATCATCATCAGCTCCGTCCTCGCCCTCGGACTCGCCTGCGCGATCGTCTACGTCCTCGCGGACCACGACGTCGTACGCGTGGACGGCCAGGTCCAGGGCATTCTGTCGATCCTGGTGATCGGCGCGGCCACCGACTACGCGCTGCTGCTCACCGCACGCTTCCGCGAGGAACTCACCCGGCACGGGGACCGCACGGCCGCGGCCGTCGCCGCGCTGCGCCGCTCCTTCGGGGCCGTCGTCGCGAGCGCCGCAACCGTGGCCCTCGGCCTGCTCGCCCTGTTGTTGAGCGATCTGACGAACAACCGGGCTCTCGGCCCGGTGGGGGCCATCGGTATCGTCTGCGCGGTGCTGAGCACGCTGACCTTCCTGCCGGCGGCACTGGTCCTGTGCGGCCGGGCCGCCTACTGGCCGGCGAAACCGCGTCCGGCGGACGAGGCGGCCGGAGGACACGGCATCTGGCGACGGGTCGCGGCCCGCGTCGACCGCACCCCGCGCAAGGTCTGGATCTCCACCGCCCTGGTCCTCGTCGCCTGCGCCGCCTTCGCGCCCACGCTGAAGTCGCAGGGTGTACCGCTGGACGAGATCTTCGTGAACGACGCCCCGTCCGTATCGGCGCAGGCCACCCTCGGGAAGCACTTCCCGGGCGGATCGGGCAACCCCGCCGTCGTCGTCGCGAACAGCGCCCGCGTGGCAGAGGTGACCGCGGCGGCCGCGAGGACGCCAGGCGTTGCCTCCGCGGCACCCGTGACGGCCTCCGGACGGCCGGGCGCAGGGCCGCCCGTCGTGGTGGACGGCCGCGTGCGCGTCGACGCCACACTCAAGGACGCCGCGGACAGCGATGCGGCCAAGGCCACGATCCAGCGCCTGCGCGCCGCCGTGCACGCGGTTCCAGGAGCCGACGCGCTCGTCGGCGGGTACACCGCGCAGCAGTACGACACCCAGCGGACGGCCGAGCGCGACCGCGGCATCATCGTGCCGGTGGTGCTCGTGATCATTCTGGTGATCCTGATGGGGCTGCTGCGGTCGGTGCTGATCCCGGTCCTGCTGGTGGCCACGGTGGGCCTCAACTTCCTCGCGACTCTCGGCGTCTCTTCGCTGGTCTTCCGGCATGCCTTCGGGTTCAGCGGGACGGATGCCTCCGTCCCGCTGTACGGATTCGTCTTCCTGGTGGCTCTCGGCGTGGACTACAACATCTTCCTGATGTCCCGTGTCCGGGAAGAGGCGTTGGTGCACGGGGCCCGGCAGGGCGTGCTGCGGGGACTGGTCAGTACGGGCGGGGTGATCACCTCGGCGGGGGTGGTGCTGGCCGCCACGTTCGCCGCGCTGATCGTCATTCCGCTGGCGTTCCTCGCTCAGATCGCCTTCATCGTGGCTTTCGGCGTGCTCCTGGACACCCTGGTGGTGCGTTCACTGCTCGCGCCCGCGCTGGTCGTGGACATCGGCCCGAAGGCCTGGTGGCCCAGTGCGATCAGCGGCCGCGGGGCGAAGGCGCGGGAAGCCGCCGGGCCCCGGTGAAGCGGTACGGGTCCCGGTCCGCACCCCGTGTGCCGGGGTGCGGACCGGGACCCGTATCTGTCCGGTCGCCGTACTGAAGAAGTCAGACGTTGACGCCGTAGTCGGAGGCGATGCCCGCCAGGCCGGAGGCGTACCCCTGTCCGACCGCGCGGAACTTCCACTCCGCGCCGTGCCGGTACAACTCGCCGAACACCATCGCCGTCTCCGTCGACGCGTCCTCGCTGAGGTCGTAGCGGGCGAGCTCCACCCCGTTGGCCTGGTTCACCACACGGATGAACGCGTTGCGCACCTGGCCGAAACTCTGCCCCCGGCTCTGTGCGTCATGGATGGACACCGGAAAGACGATCTTCGCGACATCCGCCGGGACACCCGCCAGGTCCACATTGATGGACTCGTCGTCGCCCTCGCCCTCACCCGTCAGGTTGTCACCGGTGTGCTGGACGGAACCGTCCGGGCTGTTGAGGTTGTTGTAGAAGACGAAGTGCAGGTCGGAGAGGACCTTGCCGGTGTCAGAGCACAGCAGCGCGCTGGCGTCGAGGTCGTGATCGGCGCCCGTCGTCGTCCGTACGTCCCAGCCCAGGCCGACCGTCACCGCGGTCAGGCCGGGCGCCTCCTTCGACAAGGAGACGTTGCCGCCCTTGGCCAGGGTCACACCCATGAACTTCCTCCAATGATCCAGTGATCCGTTGATCAGCACTGCTTCGGCCGTCACCGAGTTGAACGACGGCCCTTCCCCTGTGGTTCCCTGATTGCGCAAGCCGTGAAGTGGGAGCGCGGCGCAGAGCCTGCGGTCGTGCCGCTCACTGAGGTGTCTCCTCCTTCATGGCCTTCGCCTCACTCTTCAGGATCCGCATGGATTTGCCCAGGGCGCGGGCGGTGTCCGGCAATTTCTTCGAGCCGAACAGCACCAGCACGACGATCGCGACGACAAGCAGGTGCCAGGGTTCGAGGCCGTTGCGCAGCATGCGCTTCACGCCCTTTCTTCGGGTGTCTTCCGGTCAATGTTTCCGGTAGGCGTTTATGGACGGTGGATCGGACCGACGATGGACGGGTCCGGTGATCCATCCGGACAGAGACAATTGCTACATTGCGCAACTGTACAACCATGCGTATGCGGTGAGAGTCCGACTCCATGGAAGCCGGACGATAGCTGGGGTGGACAATGGCTGGCGGTCACCAAGGGGCGGCGACAGGGGGGCGGCGGAGCCGCCTGCGCAGGACAGCCCTGTTCGGACTCTCCTTCCTCGTGCTCCTGGTCGCCGGAGTCGGCTGGGGATACCTCAAACTCACCGGAAGCATCGATACGTTCAGTGCCGACGGAGTCTCCGGCGACCGGCCGCCCGACACATCCGAAGGCCAGAACGTCCTCGTCATCGGATCGGACTCACGGTCGGGTGCCAACAGCGGCCTCGGCGGCGGTACGGGCGACGTCGGACGCTCCGACACCGCGTTCCTGCTCCATGTGTACGCCGACCACAAGCACGCCGTCGCCGTGTCCATACCCCGCGACACCCTGGTCGACATCCCGGCCTGCAAGAAGCCCGACGGCGGCTGGACGGCTCCCCAGCACAACGCCATCTTCAACGGGGCGTTCTCCGTGGGGGAGACGGCCGAGGGCAACCCCGCCTGCACGCAGAACACGGTCGAGCACCTCACCGGTCTGCGGGTCGACCACACCATCGTGGTGGACTTCGCCGGCTTCTCCGCGCTCACCTCGGCCGTCGGAGGGGTGCCCGTCTGCCTGCCGCAGGACATCTACCAGCGCGACCTGAATCCCAAGCGAGCCACCCAGGGGTCCCTCGTCTTCGGCAAGGGACCGCAGTCGGTCTCCGGGCAGCGGGCACTCGACTACGTACGGATCCGGCACGGCATCGGCGACGGGTCCGACATAGGGCGCATCAAGCGGCAGCAGGCCTTCGTCGGCTCCCTCGTGAAGAAGGTCAAGTCCCGTGGCCTGAACCCGACCACCCTGCTGCCGCTCGCCAACGCGGCGACCGACGCGATGACCGTGGACCCGGGGCTCGGATCGGCCGACCGGCTGCTGTCGTTCGCCATGTCGATGAAGAACGTCGACCTGCACAACACCAAGTTCGTCACCATCCCCTGGCGCTACCAGGGCGCCCGCGTCGCGATCGTGGAACCGGACGCCGACGCGCTGTGGGCGTCCCTCAAGGCCGACCGCACCCTCGACGGCCAGAACGCCGCCGGCAAGAAGGCGGGCGGCGGCCCCGCCGCATCCGGCGGGGCGTCCTCCTCTCCCACCGCTCCCGTCTCCGGTGCGGGAATCGACGTAGCCGTCTACAACGGAACCACCGTGACCGGGCTCGCGGCGCAGGCGGCGGAGCTCCTTCGCTCGCACGGGTTCACCGTCACCGGTACGGCCACCGCGAACGCCCAGGACCGGACCGGCACTCTCGTCACCTACGGCCCCGGCCTCCAGAACAAGGCGGAGACCACGGCCCGGCTCTTCCCGGGAGCGCGGACCACGGAGTCGGCCGACGCCGGAATCCAGGTGATCGTCGGCAGCGTCTACGCCGCGAACCCCTCGGCCGCCCCTGCGACACCGACGCCCGATACCGTGCCGTCCGCCGTCGCAGACGATGCCCGCTCGGCCGACGACGACCCGTGCAGCGACCTCTCGTACGGCTGAACCGACCACGGACGACTCAGGACGACGGCCGACCGTCCGCGGCTGCGAGGAGGGGCACCGGGGCAGGGCCCGTACCGGCCGGCCGCGAGAGCTTCGCGCCGCCGGGTCCGCCGCCCGGTCCGCCGCTGGTCCGTCGCCGGTTCCCGAGCGATCGGTGCTCGCCTTCGTTACGAAAGTCCCCGCTTCCGGTCGTAGCGGTTTCGCGCCGCCGCGAGGCCGCACGCGTACAGCGCGAGGACGCTGGCGAGCAACAGGTAGTAGAGCGGCGGCAGCGCGCTCATGCCCAGGGGCGGGCCGAGCGGGGTGAGAGGCAGCAGGACTCCGACGACCGCCAGGCCGGCCGCCGCCGCCCGCAGCGGTCCGCCCGAGCGGCCCTCCGCGGTCCGCCGGCCGGTGCGCAGCAGCAGCATCACCAGGGCCTGGGTGAGGAGGTTCTCGGTGAACCATCCCGAGTGGAACGCCGCCTGGCCGTCCGCCCGTGAATCGTGCAGAGCAAGGGCCAGCACGGCGAAGGTCGCCAGGTCGGCGGCGGCGTTCAGCAGCCCGAACCCGGTGATGAACCGCAGGAAGTCACGCGGACGCAGCACCGTCGGCCGCCTGAGCACGGAGGACGCGGGACGGTCGAAGGCGAAAGCGAGCTGCGCCGCGTCGAAACACAGGTTCTGGACCAGCACCTGCGCCGGAAGCATCGGAAGGAAGGGCAGCAGCAGACCCGCGGCCAGCATCGCGATCACGTTTCCGAGATTCGAGGAGAGCGTGATGCGCAGATACGTCGCGATGTTGCCGCTGCTGCGCCGGCCCGCGGTGATCGCGTGGTCTATGGCACCGAGATCCTTCTCGGCGAGGACGACATCGGCGGTCTCCCGCGCCACGTCGACCGCATTGCGCGGGCAGATGCCGACATCGGCGGCGTGCAGGGCCGGCAGGTCGTTGACACCGTCACCGAGGAATCCCGTGGTGCGGCCGGACGTCCGCAGCGCGGCGACGATCCGGGCCTTGTGCCCAGGGGTGCAGCGGGCGAAGACGGTCGCCCGGTCGGCCGCGCGGGCGAGCTCCGCCGAAGTCAGCGCGTCGACCTCCTCGGCGGAGACGACCTGTCCCGGATCCAGCCCGAGGTCCCGGCAGGCACGGGCCGCCGTGCCCGGGTGGTCCCCGGTGAGCACCTTCACGGCGACACCCCGGCGTGCCAGTACCTCCAGGGCCTCGGCAGCGCTCGGCGTGAGCGCGTCCCGCAGGGCCACGAAGCCGAGAAAGACCAGCCCGTGTTCGTCGGCCGGTGTGTACGTACCGAGCCGTGCGGGCCGCTCGGTACGGGCGACGGCGAGCAGGCGCAGCCCTTCGGCCGCCTCGCGCGCCGCCACCCCGGCCAGCCGCTCGCGTTCCTCCGGATCCAGGTCGCACCGCTCCAGGACGGCCTCCACCGCCCCCTTGGTCACCAGCACATGGGTGCCCAATCCGCCGGGGAGCCGGACGACCGCGGTGGAGAGGCGCCGCACCGGATCGAAGGGCAGCGCGGCCACGGCGTCGTACGACCCGACGGCGGTACGAGCAGTTCCGCCGCCCGTATCGGACGGCGGGTCCTCCAGTTGCTCCGAGGCGTCCAGCACCGCCTCGTCGAGGGCATCGGGCGCCGGAAGGTCGGCGAGCTGAAGCGTCCACATCGCGTTGACCGCCGCCCAGTGCAGCGCCTGCGGATCGGGGTTCCCGGCCCGGTCCAGCGAGCGGTCGACGACGGGCCGGTCCTGGGTGAGGGTGCCGGTCTTGTCCAGGCAGAGCACGTCGATCGCGCCCAGGTCGTGCAGCGCGGGCAGCCGTTTGACGATCACCCCGCTGTTCCGTGCGAGCTGCGAAGCGCCCCGGGCCAGCGCCGTGGTGACGATGACCGGCAGCATCTCGGGCGTCAGCCCCACCGCCACCGCGACGGCGAACGGCAGCGTCTCCAGCCCCCGTCCGCGCAGTGCGGCGTTGGCCATCAGGACCAGCGGCGGGGTGAGCAGCATGAACCGGATCAGGGTCCAGGAGATCCCCTGCACCGACCGGTCGAACGCGCTGGCCCCGCGGCGGTGTGCCGACCGGTCGTACGCCGCGGCGAACCGGGTGTCCGCGCCGGTCGCGACCACCACCGCCGTTCCGCTGCCGGACGTCACACTGCTGCCCTGGAAACACAGCTGACGCTGTGCGAACAGGCCCGCCGCTTCGTCGGGCACGCTGTGCAGCACGGCCGCGGCCCCCTCCCGCTGTCCGGCGTCCGCGGGATGTTTCCCGACGGGCGCGGACTCCCCGGTGAGGGCGGACTGGTGCACGGTGAGGCCGCTCGCGCGCAGGAGCTGCACATCGGCCGGCACGAGGTCTCCGGGACCGAGCCTGATCACGTCACCCGGCACGAGCTCGCCGATGGGCAGGTCGCGGGCCTGCGGCGCCGCGTCGGGGCCGCTGCGACGCAGGACCGTCGCGGTCGTCGCGACCAGCTCGCGCAGTGCGGCCGTCGCCCGGTCGGCGCGGTGCTCCTCCGCCGACCGCAGCAGACAGCTGACCACCACGAGCACCAGCGTCACGGACGCCGTACCCCACGCGTCCACCGCGGCCGAGACCAGCCCGAGGCAGAACAGTACGGAAGTGAAGGGGTCCCGCAGGGTGCGCACGAAGCGCAGCGGCCAGGGGACCGGGCGCCAGGCGGGGAGGATGTTCTCGCCGAACCGGGCCAGCCGTTCCTCGGCCTCCGCCTCCACCAGTCCCCGCGGCCCGCTGTCCAGCGAACGGAGGATCTGGAGTGAGGTCGGGGCGACGGGCGGTCGCACGGTCGCCGGGGGGTCGGCGGTGGCGCCGGGCATCGGTACGACGACGGCCGGCCGGTCGCCCGTCCCCGCCGCGGCAGCGTTCTCAGGCACCGAGCTCATGGAGCCGTACCGGTTGCGAGGCCGGGTAGCCGGCCCGCTCCGCGAGCTGGCCGACCATGAGCCGCACGACGGTCACCACATCGGGGTCGTCGACCAGGTACACCTGCCGACGGCCCTCGCGCCTGGAGCGGACGAGACCGGCCAGCTTCAGCTTCGTCAGATGCTGGCTCACCGACGGCAGCGTGCCGCCCACCCGCTCCGCGAGGCCCGTCACATCGCTCTCGCCCTGGGCCAGCGCCCACACGATGTGCAGTCGGGCGGGCGTCGCCAGCAGACCGAAGGCGGCAGCCGCCTGGGCCAGCACCTCCGCGGGTGGATCCTGGAAACCGCCGCCGGCACCTGTCGACACTCTTGTACTCCCGTCCGCGTGGGCCGACTCCTCGCACCCGAGGGGACCAGTGTAGGCGCCGGACGCGGCGAGCTTCCGGGGCGAGCCGTCATCGGCCGACGGTGAGCGGAGCACCCTTGGCGCGATCCCGTCCTGTCCGATCCGCGGAGGGACGCTTGCCCGTACGTGACCGGTGCGCAAGGCTTACACGCAAGTGGGGCACGGGGAACGTATGAACGGGGAGGAACGGAATGGCACTGGACAGGGGACTCGACTGGCTCCTTGACGATCTCACCAGCCGGGTGGAGCAGATACGGCACGCCCTGGTGCTGTCGAACGACGGCCTGGTGACCGGAGCGAGTACAGGTCTGGCCCGTGAGGACGCGGAACATCTGGCGGCGGTCTCGTCAGGGCTGCACAGCCTCGCCCGCGGTTCGGGACGGCACTTCCGTGCCGGAAAGGCCCGGCAGACCATGGTGGAGTTCGACGAGGCACTGCTTTTTGTGACGGCCGCAGGGGACGGCAGTTGTCTGTGCGTACTGAGTGAGGCCGAGGCCGACGTGGGTCAGGTGGCGTACGAGATGACGTTGCTGGTCAACAAGGTCGGGGAGCACCTCGGTGTGGCGGCGCGGCAGGACGGGAGCGCCGGAATCAACCGGATCTGACGAGACCCACCGGGTCCGACGAAACCCACTGCTCAGCACTGCCGCCCGGCCCGGGAGTTATCCACAGGCCGGGCGGCAGTCGTTCTCCCCGAGCTACCGTGGTCACGGAGAGTATTCGGATCTCACGGGGGAGAATCGTCATGCCGGTGACGGATGCGGGACACATGAACGGCGCTCAGACGGTCGCCGCAAGCCGGGCGGCTGCGGAACTTGTCTTGAAACGAGGGGAGTTCGAGCTGGCGGTGCACCTGGGAATTGTCCGGGTGGAGGCGGGGCGCAGCGGTGGGCGGCCCAGGGTCCGCCAGGAGGAGGTCGACCGGCTCAGGGCGGAGGACGGCTTCCCGGGAACTCTGCGGGAGCGGGTGCGCACGGTGGGGACGGCGGAGGGTGCGCGGCTGCTCGGCATCAGCCCGGTGCGCTTCACCCGGCTGGCCCGCGCGGGATGTGTCACACCGGTCGCGCTCTATCTCAATCGCTACCGGGCGGTGGTGTGGCTCTATCTCGCCCAGGAGCTGGGCGGGCTTGCGGCCCGCTCGCCCGAACTGCTGGTGGGCAGGAGTCCGGCCTGGATGCGCGACCGGCTGGACTCCGGTACGGACTGCCGCCCGCGCAACTGGCGCTCACGGCGGATCGAACGGCTGCTGACCCTCACCGGCGATCCCTGGGCGCGCGCGGCGGTCGTGGCCCAGGCGCTGGACCCTGCCCAGTTGGCGGAAGTGGTCGACGACCCGTACGAGCGCGCCTACTTCGCCAGGGTCCTGCCCGAACCGGTCTTCGGACAACGGGGGTCGTCAGCCACGCGGGACGCGTTGGAGCGTCTGATGCTGGCCGATGAACCGGACGAGATCCTCTGGCGACGGGTCAACCTCATCATGGAACTGGACAGTGCCCGCGAGCTCCGCCAGGCGCCACGCCCCGGGGACGAGCCGCAGTCGGGTCTGGATGCGTTTGGCCGACTGCCTGTGTCGGCCGAGCCTTACGAGCCGGCTGAGCGAGTAGAACCGGCCGAACCGAGCGGATCAGTACATCGTGGCGAACCGACCGAACCGACCGAACCGACCGAACTTGGCGAACTTGGCGAACTGGGCGAGCCGGCTGTGACGGCCGAGCCAGCCGGCGATCCGGCCAGGCCTGTCGAACCGGCCGCGCAGGGAAGCTCCGTCGGCCTGCTGGCCAGGCTCCGGCCGCGTCGGTGGAGTGCGGGTCGGCACCCTCGGGTGCGTGCGGGCCGCGCAGCTGCCCGCACCGCCCGGCGCGTCACACCCGGCGGGCACCGTCCGCTCGCCCGGCCGCGGGGAGGCTCACAGCGGGAGGATGCCGCGGGGAGGGAATAAGGGTTCGCGAACGGCGGTGGGAGCGGGCAGTCTTTGCGCCATGTTGATCAGGGAAGCAACTACCGGGGACTGGCCGGCCGTGTGGCCGTTCTTCCACGAAATCGTCTCCGCGGGCGAGACCTTCACCTACCCCCTCGACCTGGGGGAGAGCGACGCCCGTGATTGGTGGCTCGTCAAGTCGCCGAACCGTGCGGTCGTCGCGGTCGCCGACGACGGGACGATTCTGGGTACGGCGAAGATGAACAGAAACCACATGGGCAACGGCTTCCACATCGCGAGCGCCAGCTACATGGTCGACCCCCGGCACACCGGACGCGGCGTGGGACGGGCCCTGTGTGCGTACACGATCGACTGGGCCCGCACGGCCGGGTACCGCGCCATGCAGTTCAACGCAGTGGTGGAGACGAATACCGCTGCGGTCGGGCTCTACCGCTCGCTCGGCTTCGAGGTTCTGGGCACGTTGCCCGAGGGCTTCAACCACCCGAAACACGGGTTCGTGGGGCTGCACATCATGCACCGACGGCTCTGACCGCCGGCACCCGGCGTGCGGATCCGGTGTACGGATCCGGTGTACGCATCCGACTCCCGGCCCCCATCGCTCGCTCGCCGGCTCACTCGCTCCGTCGACCGGCGTGATGGAGGGGGCCGAGCGATACGGTCCGGTGCCGTGCGCTTACTTCGCGCCACCGCCGGATCGGCCGAGGCCCGTCGATGGTGTCCGGCATGTCCCAACCGGCGACGATGTGCCGCCAGTTGTGACACCGAATGGTGTGTGGGGCGGGTGCACATACCGGGGACGAGGGCAGTACTGTGCGCCCCACCGCCATTCGGGCGATGAAACATTTGCGGAGGAACAATCCATGACCATACCCAGGAGATCGCTGCGTGCCGCGGGAACCCTCGCTGCCGCTGCGGTTGTCGGCCTGACCGGCGTGGTACTTACCGCCGGCCCGGCCGCAGCTCACACCCCCACCTGGGACGTGACCTGTACCGAAGTGAGCCTTCACCTGACCGCCTACAACGACAAGGTCACCAACCGGGTGACCGTGACCGTTGACGGTAAGGAGCTGCTGCCGACGGAGAGCTTCGGCAAGGGGCTCGACAAGACGATCGACCTGCCCGAGCACGACAAGGCTCTGACGGTGCACCTGTCCGTCAAGGCCGGTGACGGCGACCAGTACTCGAAGGAAGACACCAAGCAGGCACCGGTGTGCGAGGGCAAGACGCCCACACCGACGCCGACGCCTTCCGAGACGAAGCCGTCCGAGACGCCCACCACGGCGACGCCCACCCCGGCAGACACCCCCAGCGACACCCCCAGCGACAGCCCCAGCGAGTCCGCTTCGTCGTCTGCGCCCGCCGCAGCCACGCCGAGCCCCAGCTCGCCGGACCTGGCCGAGACCGGTTCGTCGTCCGCCACCCCCATCATCGGTGGTGCGGCTGTCGCCGTCCTGCTGGCCGGTGGCGGCATCATGTGGTCCGTGCGCAAGCGTCGCACCGCTCAGCACTGACGTAGTCCGGCGGTCCGGGCGCGTTGAGTGCCTGGCAGTCGGACGAGGGGCGTGCCGCATCGCGTTCGGCGTGGCGGCGCGCCCCTCAATGCTGTCCGCCCGGCCCCGCCCCGCCGCCTCTGCCGACCGACGGATTCACTGGTTCCGCTGTGTCCCGGTGTCCCGATGGACCGGAGGGGACGTGGGCGGCGCAGCCGGACCGATCTCGCACCAGACGGCCTTCCCCTCACCGCGGGGCTCGATGCCCCACCGCGTGGTGACTGCGTCCAGGAGGAGCAGGCCCCGTCCTGAGGTTGCTGTCTCACCCGGTGTCCGGCGCCTGGGCCAGACGCTGGAGCGGTCCTGTACCGACAGCCGTACCCGTCGCACCGGTTCGGGCAGTACCTCCAGCGTGAGCACCGCTCCGCCCTCCGTGTGCAGCAGCACATTCACGAGCAGTTCCCCCGTCACCAGCTCGGCATCGTCCGCGAGTTCGGCCATGTCCCAGTCGGTCAGGGCCTGGCGTACGATCGTCCGTGCGTCGGAGAGCCCCTCCGGGTCGGCCTGGTGGATGTACTGATGCAGGCGGGGCGCCCGGGGCGAGCCCGGGTCCGGGCTGCGGCGCAGCACCAGCAACGCGACGTCGTCGCCCGAGCCCCAGCGTTCCCAGAGCCGGTCCGACAGATGATCGGCAAGCGCCTCCGCGCCCGCCGGACCCGCGCTGACCTCGTGGACGAGCGTGCGCACCCCCGCGTCGATATCGGCGCCTGGCTCCTCGACCAGCCCGTCCGTGTACAGGACCAGCGTTTCGCCGGGGACCAGGTCGAGCCGGGTCTCGGGGAACTCCTCGTCCTCGAAGTGGGTCGAGATGCCGAGGGGCAGACCTCCGCGTACCTGCGGGCTGCCGACCCGGCCGTCCATGTGCCGGATCAGCGGACCGAAGTGACCGGCCCGCACCACCCGCACCGTTCCGGTGCCGAGATCGACCTGGGCGTACGTACAGGTGGCGAACCGGTCCGTGTCCAGTTCGGCCAGGAACCGGGACGCCCGCGCCAGCACCGTCGAGGGCGGGTGCCCCTCCCCGGCGTACGCACGCAGCGCGATCCGCAACTGGCCCATGATCGCGGCCGCATGTGTGTCATGGCCCTGTACGTCGCCCACCACGATGCCGAACCGGTCCTTCGGCAGGGGGATCACGTCGTACCAGTCACCGCCCACCTGACGGCCGCTCCACGCCGCGTGGTATCGGACGGCGATCTCTCCGCCCTCGATGTCATGGATCCGCCGGGGCAGCATCGTGGACTGGAGACCGGTGGCGAATTCCCGCTCCTCGTCGAAGAGCGTCGCCCGCTGGAGGGACTGGGCGACGATCGCGGCCAGCCCCAGACACAGATTGCGCTCGTCGGCGTTGAACGCCGTGCGCTCGCGGTAGAAGAGCGCCAGCACGCCGAGTGAACGCGCCTGCGCGACGAGCGGCAGGTAGGCCGCGGCCTGGAACTTCAGCTGCCCCATATACGGTTCCAGCACCGGATAGCGCCGGGTGAGCGCGCCGAGCGAGCTCACGAAGCGTGGCCGGCCGCTGAGAACGGTGTCGGCCAGCGGGAACCTCCGGTCGAGACGGCCCTGCCCCCGCTCGTCGATGACCTCCAGGGACTCGCCGCTCAGAGCGATGACATTCAGCGCGGCGTTGTCCAGCAGTCCCAGCGCCAGCCCGTCGGCGCCGAGCCGTGCCAGCCCGCCCGGACCGGTCAGCGCGGCCGTCACATCGTCCACGGTCACCGCCCGCGACAACGCACTCGTCGTGCGTTCAACAATGTCGGTCTGGCGCTGACGGCGCTTTTCCAGTTCCAGCACGAAGGCCGAATGGGTGACTTCGGCCGTCGCGTCCCGCACCACGCCGATCACCCGGTGCGCCCGCCCGTCGGAGCCGCGCAGGATGCGCGCCTGGATATGGGTCCACTGATCGCCGCCCTCTTCGGTCGGGACCCGCAGGTGGACGCTGTACGAGCTGCGCCCGCTCCTGACGGCCTCCTCGATCGCCACGTCGAGACGGATCCGTTCCGAGGGCTCCAGCCGCTCCACCAGGGACTCCGGCCGCGAGTCGAATGCGGCCGGGTCCAGGCCGAACACCAGCACGCCGGCCTCGTCGATGTCCAGCGTCCGGGCATCGAGATCCCACTCGAAGCTCCCGGTGCGGTTCATGGCGAGCCGCTCCGCCGTCCCGGTGTCGCCGATGCGCGCCTTCTCGACCAGCGTGCGGGGTCGGGCGGGGATGATCGGTGGCCGGTCGTGATCGGTCATTCCTGCTCCGAAGATCGTCCGGCGGGGCTGCCGTCCTGCGTGACCCAATTGTCTGGCCGGTCGGGTACGGCTGCCACAGCGGATAATTCTCCGGACGCTGTCCCGGCCCCCGCCACGTGCCCGGGACACCCCTGGTACCCGGGCTTCGGGGCCGCCCCGCACAATGGCAGCGGAAGGCCGTCCGTGACCGGCGGACCGGCACGTACTGGGGCTGACCGGAGCGCACGTATGAACCACGAGGATCCCGTCCTGCTGCACACCGAGGGGCGCGTCCGCCACATCACCCTCAACCGGCCCCGAGCCCTGAACGCGCTGAACCACACCATGGTGCTGCGCATGGCGGAAGCACTCGACGCGGCGGAACGGGACGACTCGGTTGCCGCCGTACTGCTCACGGGGGCGGGGGAGCGGGGACTCTGCGCCGGCGGTGACATCCGCGCCATCCGCGACGACGCCCTGGCCGGCGGCGGGACCGCACGGGACTTCTGGCGCGACGAGTACCGGCTCAACGCCCGTATCGCCCGGTTCCCCAAGCCGTACGTCGCGATCATGGACGGCATCGTGATGGGCGGCGGTGTCGGTGTCTCGGCCCACGGCTCGGTCCGGATCGTCACGGAGCGTTCGCGCATCGCGATGCCCGAGACCGGCATCGGATTCGTCCCGGACGTGGGCGGCACATACCTGCTGGGCAGGGCGCCCGGCGAGCTCGGTACACACCTGGCGCTCACCGGGGATGCCGTCGGCGCGGCGGACGCCCTGCTCTGCGGGCTCGCCGACCACTTCGTCCCCTCGCGGGAGCTTCCCGGCCTGATCGCAGCCCTGGACGCCTGCGCCACGCCCGCGGACATCTTCGCGACGGTGGAGCGGTACGCCGTCGCGGCTCCCGGCGGCCTGCTGGCCGCACAGCGCGACTGGATCGACGCCTGCTACGGCGCCGGCACCGTCGAGGAGATCGTCGAGCGCCTCGCCGACCACGGGGCGCCTGCCGCGAAGGAGACCTCGGTGACGATCCTCGCGAAATCACCGACCTCACTCAAGGTGACGCTGGAGGCCGTCCGCAGGGCCCGGCGCCTCGACGGTCTGGAAGCGGTCCTCGACCAGGAGTTCCGCGTCTCGTCCACCGCCTTCACCCGGCCCGACATGGTGGAGGGCGTACGAGCCCAGATCGTCGACAAGGACCGTGATCCGCAGTGGAACCCCGCCGAACTCGCCGAGGTCACGGAGGCCGACGTGGCGCGGTTCTTCGCACCGCTGGGCGATGGCGAACTCGGTCTCGGCCCCGGAGCCCCGGCGGCCCGCTGAGGCGCCGCTCGGGTCAGAGGGCGCTCGGCCCGGTCACGGTACGGAACGCGATGCCCAGCAGGTCCGCGACGGCCCGGAAGTCCCTGGCGCGGTGGCCGGTGCACAGTGCCCAGTGGTGACCGATGCCCGTGGCGGACCAGGCATCGGTCCACTCGCCGGGATCGAAGCCGAAATCGACCCGGGAGGTCGTGTTGCCGATTTCCAGATGGGGACCGGGCACGACCTCTCCCTCGGACGCGATCAGAACGAAGGAGCCGTCGGCCTCCTGACCGATCCCGAAGGTGGTGACCGGCCCGTGGACGACGTCGAATTCGACGCTGACCCCCCAGCCCCGCTTGCCGTGGAACACACCCAGACCGCGCAGCAGCGGGTCCTTCGCGCTGATGGCCAGATGGGCGGGGCCGTCGTGCCCCATCTCCACGACCCGGTCGCGGAAGTTGAGCGCCTGCAACTCGGTGAACGAACCGCCCGCCCCCATGGTGTCGGCGATCAGCATGGCGAGGCTGGTACGGAGCTCGTACTCACCGGCCATCGGCACCCCGCGGGCGGTCAGCAGCGAGGCGCCCAGGATCATGCCGGCGCCCAGCCGTTCGTGCGTCTCGCCCTCCAGCCCCCGGTGGTAGTAGGCGAGGCTGTCGAGCGCGAAGTCCTCCACCAGCCGGTCCAGACCCACCGAGACCCTGGCCGCCCAGGTGAGGTCGCCCTCGTCGACGGAACCGTCCAGGGTGAAGACCTCGCGGGCCAGCGCCACCCGTTCCGCGGTCTCCCCTTCCGTGACGGCCGCGACCCTGACCCGCAGGTCGTCGAACTCCAGGACCTCGACATGACCGCCGAACTGCGCGGAGACCAGCGTCATGTCGGTGGAGACGTCGAGCATGCCCGGGTACAGGTGCCCCATCAGCCCATGACGGCCGTGACGCAGGGCCCCGCGCACACCGGCGGCCGAGATCCACCGTCGGATCCTGCCCCAGGCGTTCTCGTCACGCAGATGGCCGGAGACCGAGCGGAACGGGATGCCGCTGCGCCGGAACACATTGGCGACCTCCGGCAGCGGGCACTGACCGCAGTACGCCAGCCACTCGCCCGTGCCGGTGTTCCGATGGTCCATGGCCTCGGTCGGCTGGAGGTCGATCACCAGCACCGGTGTGTGGGTGCGCTGGGCGATCGGCAGCACCATCGACGCGGTGAGGTACGTCGTCAGGAACGTCACCACCAGATCGCAGTCGGCCCGGCGCAACTGCTCCGCGGCCCTGGCCGACTCCTGCGGATCGGAGACGAAACCCGCGTCGACCACCTCGCAGCCCATCTCCTCGAACCGGGCGGTCACGAACCGGGCCGACTCCCGCAGCTGATCGAGAAGGCCGGGGAACTGCGGCCAGTACGCACCGAGCCCGCCCGAGACCAGGCCCACCCGGGTGCGGCGGCGCGACGTCCGTACAAGGGGACTGCCGGGTTCGGCGGCGCGGTCGTCAGACATCAGTTACTGCCCTTTCTCATCAGCGATTCCTCGGTACGGTCCGCTCGGTAGCGATCCGGTCCGACGGAGGCCCGAACCGGGAGTGGTCCGGTCAGGCGTCCGCCGGGACCGGCCCCGGGCTGAGCCGGGCCTCCGCCCGGTCCCAGTGCTGCCCGTCTCCCCGCGGTTCGTAGTGCCGCAACTCCTGCGTACGGGCGACCAGCCGGCGCATGTCGGCGAGGTCGCCCACCAGGCCGTGGGCGCGGGCCTGCAACAGGATGTTGCCGAGCGCCGTGGCCTCGGCGGGCCCCGCCGTCACCGGCAGCCCGCTCGCGTCCGCCGTCCACTGGCACAGCAGCTCGTTGCGCGAGCCGCCGCCGACCAGATGGATCCGCGTCGGCTCACGCCCCGCCAGCTCCGCTGCCCGCCGCAACGTCCGGCGATGGGCCAGTGCCAGGCTCTCCAGCACACACCGCACGTACGCCCCGGGGCTCCCCGGAGGCGTCTGCCCCGTCCGCAGCAGATACGTGTCGATCCGGGACGGCATGTCGCCCGGCGCGAGGAACGCCTCGTCATCGGGGTCGATCACCGCGGCGAACGGCTCCGCCGCGGCCGCGTCGGTCAGCAGCGCGGCCAGAGCACGGTCCGGGCCCTCGCGGCCCCACGCCCGGCGGCACTCCTCCAGCAGCCACATGCCCATGATGTTGCGGAGGTATCGGACGGTGCCGTCGACCCCGCGCTCATTGGTGAAGTTCGCCGCCCGGGACTCCTCGGACAGCACGGGAGCGTCCAGTTCCAGACCGGCCAGCGACCAGGTGCCGCACGAGACGTACGCGAATTCCGGCTCCGTCGCCGGCACCGCCACGACCGCCGACGCCGTGTCGTGCGAGGCGACGGTGGTCACCGGGGTCCCGGCCGACAGACCCGTGGCCCCGGCGACGTGCGCCAGCAGCGTCCCCGCCGGATCGCCCGGATCACGCAACGGCGGAAAGAGCGAACGCGCCAGCCCCAACCGCCCGATCAGCTCGTCCGACCAGTCACCGAGGCGGGCATCGAACAGTCCGGTCGTCGACGCGTTCGTGATCTCCGCCCCCACCGACCCCGTCAGCCAGTGCACCAGCAGATCCGGCATCAGCAGCAGCGTCCGCGCCGCCTTCCACTGGGCCGTCGACCGGTGTGCCAGCAGTTGGAACACCGTGTTGAACGGCAGGTGCTGCAACCCGTTGACCGCATAGAGCTCCGCCGCACCGCAGCCTTCCGGCAGCCGCTCCGAGATCCCGCTGTTGCGCCCGTCCCGGTAGTGGAACGGCACCCCGAGCAGCGCCCCGTCGGCGTCCAGCAGACCGTAGTCCACCGCCCAGGTGTCGATGCCGATGGAAGCGACCGGACCACTGCGCCCGGCCGCCCGCAACCCGTCCAGCATCCCCTGGTACAGGGCCAGCACGTCCCAGCGGAGCCCGTCCGGCAGCCGCACCGGTGTGTTGGCGAACCGGTGTGCCTCGGCCAGCACCAGCGTCCCGGGACCGACCCGGCCCGTCATCACCCGGCCGCTGGTGGCACCGAGGTCCACGGCGGCGAAGACGGCGTCGTCGGCCGGGTGGTCGAATGAGTTCACAGCCATGGCGATCGTGTCCGGGTCATCGCAGGAAGGCCGCCGCCACACCGGCGTCGACAGGAATGTGCAGACCGGTCGTGTGCGTGAGGTCGCCACCGGTCAACGCGAACACGGCATTGGCGACATGCTCGGGCAGCACCTCGCGCTTCAGCAGCGTCCGCTGCGCGTAGAACTCGCCGAGCTTCTCCTCCTCGATGCCGTACGTCGCCGCCCGCTGCGCGCCCCAGCCGGCGGCGAAGATCCCCGAGCCGCGCACCACACCGTCCGGGTTGACGCCGTTCACCCGGATCCCGTGCTCGCCCAGCTCCGCCGCCAGCAGCCGCACCTGATGGGCCTGGTCTGCCTTGGTCGCCGAGTACGCGATGTTGTTCGGACCCGCGAACACGGCGTTCTTGGAAGCGATGTAGATGATGTCGCCGCCGAGATCCTGAGCCAGCATCATCCGGGCGGCCTCCCGCGACACGAGGAAGGAACCGCGCGCCATGATGTCGTGCTGCAGATCCCAGTCGCGGGCCGTCGTCTCCAGCAGCGGCTTGGAGATGGAGATCCCCGCGTTGTTGACGACGAGGTCCACACCGCCGAAGGCGAGCACTGCGGCCCTGAACGCCTCGGCGATCTGCTCCTCACTGGTGACGTCGACGGTCACCGCGACCGCCCGGTCGGCCCCGCCGAGATCCTGGGCGACCGCGGCGGCGTTCTCCGCGTTCATGTCCGCGACGACCACACACGCGCCCTCGGCGGCCAGTCGGTGCGCGATGGCCTTCCCGATGCCCGATCCCGCACCGGTCACCAGCGCCACCCTGGTGGCCAGCGGTTTGGCCTTCGGCATCCGGCGCAGCTTGGCCTCCTCCAGGTCCCAGTACTCGATCCGGAACTTCTCGGACTCCTCGATCGGCGCGTACGAGGAGACGGCCTCCGCGCCACGCATCACGTTGATGGCATTGAGGTAGAACTCCCCGGCGACACGGGCAGTCTGCTTGTCCTTCCCGAAGGAGAACATGCCCACCCCGGGCACCAGCACAATCGCCGGATCCGCACCGCGCATGGCGGGGGAGCCGGGGACTGCGTGCCGCTCGTAGTACGCGCGGTACGCCTCGCGGTACTCCTGGTGCAGCTCCTTAAGCCGCGCCCCGGCCTCGGCCACCGGCGCGTCCGCGGGAAGGTCGAGGACCAGCGGGCTGACCTTCGTGCGGAGGAAGTGGTCCGGGCACGAGGTGCCCAGCGCGGCGAGGCGCGGATGCTCGGCGCGGGAAAGGAAATCGAGCACCGGCTCGGCGTCGGTGAAATGACCCACCTGGGGGCGGTCCGTGGACGCCAGACCGCGGATCAACGGGGCGAGAGCCGCTGCTCGTTCCCGGCGCAGCTCGGCGGCCGGTGCCACCCGGTCGGGCAGTACGGGGCCGAAGGGCTCGGCCCTGCCGTGATCCTTCAGGAACGTCTCGGCGGTGCGGATCATCCACAGCGCGTTCTGTTCGCACGCGTCCGACGTCTCGCCCCAGGCGGTGATTCCGTGACCGCCCAGAATCACGCCGACCGCCTGCGGGTTGGCCTCCTTGACGGCCGCGATGTCCAGACCGAGCTGGAACCCCGGCCGGCGCCAGCCCACCCACGCCACCTTGTCACCGAAGCACTCGGCGGTCAGCTTCTCGCCTTCGGCCGCGCACGCCAGCGCGATCCCCGAATCCGGGTGCAGGTGGTCGACGTGCGCTGCCTCGACCAGGGCATGCATGGCGGTGTCGATGGACGGCGCGGCACCGCCCTTGCCGTGCAGGCAGAAGTCGAAGGCCGCCACCATCTCGTCCTCGCGCTCGATGCCCGGGTACACCTCCTTGAGGGCACGGACCCGGTCCAGGCGGAGCACGGCGAGACCCGGCTCCATCAGGGTGCCGAGGTCGCCCCCGGAACCCTTGACCCAGAGCAGTTCCGTCCCGCCACCGGTGACCGGGTCGGCGCCGACGGCCTTCACCGACGTGTTGCCACCGGCGTAGTTGGTGTTGCGGGGGTCGGAGCCGATCCGGTGCGCGCGCTCCAGGAGCGCTGCGACCTCGGGGTGCGTCGCGGACGTCATAAGGGTTCCTTCGGGGGTGAGAAGTGCGTTGGACGGCGAGGAGGACGTACGGACGGCTCAGGCGCCCCAGCCGGCCTGCGTGCCGCCCACCCGGGCGGCGGCGATGCGTGCCTGGTTGCCGGAGGCGAGGTAGGCGGCGAACGGGTCACGGGCCAGACCCTGTTCCTCACGCACCTCGGCGAGCAGTGGCCGCACATCCGTGTTGTATGCATCCATCAGGACGGCGTTCGAGGCGAGCACGTCGCCCGACTTCTGTGCGGCGCCGAGCGCGTCCCCGTCGACCAGCAACGCCTTGGCGGTCGCCTCCTGCACATTGGCGACCGACCGGATCACCGCCGGGATCTTCGCCTCGATGTTGTGGCACTGGTCGAGCATGAAGTTGACGTTGGTCTCGGACCTGAGACCGCCGTTCTTGACCACCTCGTGCATGATCCGGAAGAGCTGGAAGGGGTCGGCGGCCCCGGCCATCAGGTCGTCGTCCGCGTAGAAGCGGGAGTTGAAGTCGAACGCGCCGAGCTTTCCCTCCCGCAGCAGGATCGCCACGATGAACTCGATGTTCGTGCCGGGTGCGTGGTGACCGGTGTCCACGACCACCTGGGCCTTCGAGCCGAGCTTCAGGCAGTGCGCGTAGGCCGTACCCCAGTCCGGCACGTCCGTGGTGTAGAACGCCGGCTCGAAGAGCTTGTACTCCAGCAGCAGCCGCTGGTCGTCGCCCAGCCGCTCGTACACCTCAGTCAGCGCTTCCGACAGCCTGTCCTGGCGGGCAACGATGTCGTCCTGGCCCGGGTAGTTGGTGCCGTCGGAGAACCAGAGCTTGAGGTCGGGCGAGCCGGTCTCGTCCATGACGTCGACGCACTCCAGCAGATGATCGGTCGCCTTGCGCCGCACCGCCGCCTCGGGGTGGGTGACCGACCCCAGCTTGAAGGCGTCGTCCTGGAAGACATTGGAGTTGATCGCGCCGATCCGCAGCCCGAGGCTCTCGGCGTGCCGGGTCAGTGCGGCATAGTCCGCCACCTTGTCCCAGGGAATGTGCAACGACACCTTCGGTGCGACCCCGGTGAACGCGTGCACCTGCGCCGCGTCCTCCATCTTCTCGAACGGGTCGCGCGGCACGCCGGGCTGCGCGAACACCTTGAAACGGGTCCCGGAGTTGCCGTAACCCCACGAAGGAGTCTCGATCACCTGAGACTTCAGGGCTGCCTTGACGGCCGACACATCAGACATGAACACCTCGTAAGCAGAGTCATCCGGCGACCGGAGCCGTCAGGACGATGTGAATCGTTTCATCTGGAACGTACGCTAGGTTTGACGCCAACCACTAGTCAAGCAGCTAGCCAGTCTTCTTCTGGGTTTGAATCAATTCACCACGGATCGGGGCGACCCGGCCGAAGACGGACCGGGCCGGCCCGAGGTACTTCTCGGACCGACCCGATCGGGTCGGCCTCCGTCGCGTGGGGCGGCCAAGTCAGGTCAGGCGGCCCCCGCCACGTGGCCTCCGCCAGAAACTAGAAGGCGGTGCGGTCGTCGCTGCGGGCGTCCTCGACCAGGTACCCGTCGTAGAGACCTGCCCGCGCCTTGCGCCGCCAGGGCCTGGCCAGGGCGCTCGCGGGGTCCTGCGGGCCGAGGTCGGCGACGGCCAGTGAAGGCGTCCCGTCACGCGGGCACCGTGCGGCCCACTCGCCGTCCGGCCCGATGATTCCCGCCGGGGTGTCACCGTTGAGCCGGGCGGGGATGGCGAATCCGCCCCAGTACCGGTTGGTCGCCGCGTGCGCCCGCATCTCCGTGGCGAAGGCCGTTCCGCCTCCCGTGACACCTCCTGTTGTCGAGAACAGCACGCAGTCGACGTCGAGCCTTTCGTACTCCCCGAAGAGTTCCGGGAAGTGCGCCTCCATGCCGAGCGCGCAGCCGAACCGGACGCCGTCGACCTCGAAGGTCACCGGTGCCGAACCCGGTGCGTACATGTAGGAGACCTTCGTGTGGGACAGCATCCGTTCGTCGTAGCGGGTCGCCACCTCGCCGCGGTCGGAGATCACGTACAGACTGTTGTGCGGCCGGTTGGGTGCGGTGAGCCGGTGGACCGAACCGAGCACGGTCCACAGCCGGAGCTCCCTCGCCAGCCATGCGGTCAGGGCCAGTTCCTCCTGGAGCACGTCCCATCGGAGCCGGCTCCAGTCCGACGCTCCGACCTCGTCGGGGCCGTTGGCGGACAGCAGCCGCTTGTGCGGAAAGCAGACCGCGCCCTCGGGGAACTGCACGACCCTCGCACCGGCCGCACGTGCCCGGTGCATCAGACTCCGTACCTCGGCCCCGCCGGCCCTCAGTTCGGCGCTGCTGCGGGGGTTCTCACGGGCCGTGGTCTGAGCCACGGCCAAACGCAGGTGGTTCTCTTCCGGCATGACGTCTCCTCGAGGAGCCGAACGGAAATGCCGGAGGGCAGTCGAATAGGACTGGCCGGTCTTGGCGGCGCGGGCGCGCACCCGGCGCTTGAGATTCCTGTGGGCTGTCATCTGGCCTTCCACGCCACGGGCGCGAGCCCCCCAGCGACCACACCCGAGACGATCGGACCACGACAGCGACCTGAGACAGGAAGTCCCTTTGCCTCCGTGGAAGACCGAGCTGGGGACGGTCGGGGGAGGTGAGGCGTAGGCCGTCGCGGGCGGATCCCGTCAAGACCCGGATCCAGTGGAGCAGGACCCGGAGGCGTCAGGGCCGGGAGCCGGGCGGGCAGCGGAGCGGCTCCTGGCCCCGGGGGCCCGAAGTCGCTCCCGTGGCCCTCCCGGCACGGTTCGGTGTCAGCTGCCCGACATGCTCGGCTGGAGCGATCGGACGAGGTCGAAGAACTGGGACTCGTTGCCCGAGAACCCGGCCCGCCGCAGCGCGCCGTCGGCCTCCTCGATCGGTGCGGCGAGCAAGGGCATGTACAGAGGGGCGTCATCCGGGTCGGAGAGGACAGCCCGGGTGGCCTCCAGTAAACGGACGTACGCCTGCGCCGCGGCGAGTTCGTCATTGCGCATCTCAGCATCTCCAGGTCAGAGGTGTCGGACCCACAAGCATCCCCCATGGGTCTGACAACGCTGCGGTGCGACGGCACGGGGTGACGCCCCGAGAACGTCGTTGGCAGGTGGTGTCGTAGGTCGGGAAGCGCTGGTACGGGCCACCTCCAGTAACCATTACGGCACCGGCCCGCCTGTTGTGCGACTGACGTACGGGCGCGGAGCCCGGCCGTGGGTCGGGCCGGGAGCCGCGGGGAGGGTCGGCACGGTCGTCGCGGCGGGCGGTCCGGCCTTCGAGCCGCATAGACATGGTCCACTCCGTTGTTTGGTTCTCCGCTGTGAAGGCGAACGGCCGGGCCGCGTGGGGCCGTCGACCGGACGCGGCCCCGGACAGCCAGGGTGCTGTTCCACTGTGCGACGGAAAAATGGACCCGCACGTCCAGAGAAATGGCGAGACCGTGCCCGCGGCGTCGGGTGAGTGAGCTTGCAAGGCGGGGATCATTCCCGCACGGAAGCACGTGGACGGTGGACGACTGGCGTCAACGCGGCGCGTGCGTGTGCGGGCGTGGTGGGCCGGAGGCGCCACCACCGACCAGGCACACGAGCCCGTTGGCGGCACTACGGGCGACGCGCACCGGCCGGTGGTTCGACCTCCAGGAATCTTCGGCGCCGTGGCCCGCGGTACAGCAGCGCGGTCCAGCCCGACTCCCGCAGCACCTCCGCGCACCGGGGCAGTTCGGCGTCCTCCTCGTGAGCCGCCCCGCTGCCGGGCGGCCCGAGCCACTCGACCCGTACGGTGCCCGGCGTCGCGCCGGCCACCACCCGGTACCCGGTCGCCGTGCGCCGCCCCGACGCGTCAACGGCCGACGCGGACAGGCCCGATGCCTCGAGTGCGAGGGCGACGGCCCGTACCGGCCGGTGCAGTTCCCACGGGGCCGGCACGGACTCCGGGGCCGGGTGACCGGTGTTGGTCAGCCGCCGTATCTGCACCATCCCGGCGAACGCGGTCCGCACCGCGGCGGCGCGCCTCGCGGCCGGGCCAGGGGGCGACGGACCGTCCCCGGTGGCCGGTTCGAAACCGGTCTCCTCCTCGGCGCTCATCCGCCTCCCCTTCAACCCGTACGTACTTGCTGCCAGTGTGCGCCGCCCCACTGACAACGGGCCCCGCACACGGACGGCGAGGTCAGACGCGGCTCCCGAGCACCTTGCCCGGGTTCAGGATGCCGTGCGGATCGAGCGCCGCCTTCACCGCGTGATGCATGGCGAGCGCCGCGGGTCCCAGTTCCTTGTCCATGCCGCGCATCTTCAGCAGCCCGACCCCGTGCTCGCCCGTGACCGTGCCGCCGAGCGTGATCGCGTCGTCCAGGATGTCCTCGAAGGCCGACTGGGCACGGGCGCGTGCGGCTTCGTCACCCGGCGGCGTGATGATCAGGGGGTGCAGATTGCCGTCTCCGGCATGGGCGATATTGGCGATCAGGATGTCGTGCCGGGCCGCCGTCCGCTCGATCCGCGCCAGCATCTCCGGAACCGCGGTCCGCGGTACGCACACGTCCTCGGTCAGGACCGGGCCGAGCCGCTCCAGTGCCGGATAGGCCAGCCGCCGGGCCTGGAACAGGGCATCGGCCTCCTGCTGGTCGGTGGAGACCGCCGCCCAGCTCGCGCCGGCCCGGTCGAAGCACTTCCGGATCAGTTCGGCCTCGGCGTCACCCTCGGCTCCGGGGGTGTCGACCCGGCCGAGCAGCACCACGTCCGCGTCCGCGGACAGCCCCATCTTCTTCCAGGCGTCCACGGCGGCGAGACAGTGCCGGTCGACCAGTTCGAGCGCGGACGGGATGACGCCGGACGCCGTCACGGCGCTCACCGCCTCACCCGCGGCGACCACCGACGAGAAGTACCCCGCCACCGTGCGCTCCTGGAGCCGTGCGGGACGCAGGCGCACGGTGATTTCCGTGATCACCCCGAGCGTGCCCTCGGAGCCCACCATCAGCCCCGCCAGGTCGTATCCCGCCACGCCCTTGGCGGTACGGCGGCCCAGCGAGACGACTTCACCGAGCCCGTTGACGACCTCGAGGCCCAGCACGTAGTCCCGCGTCACCCCGTACTTGACGCAGCACATGCCCCCGGCGTTGGTCGCGACGTTCCCGCCGAGGGTGGACCACGGTGAACTGGCCGGATCCGGCGGGTACCAGAGCCCGTGCTCCGCACAGGCCGCCCGGAGGTCGTCGTTGACCACGCCGGGCTGCACCACTGCCAGCCGCTCGGCCGCGTCGATGTCGACGATCCGGTTCATGTCCTCGAACGACAGGATGACCGCTCCGTCGACGGCGTTCGCGCCGCCGGACAGACCGGTCCCCGCGCCGCGCGGCACCAGCGGAATGCGGTGGGCGACGCAGTGGCGCACCACGTCCCGCACCTCGTCGGTGCCCTGTGGGCGCACCACCGCGAGGGGCATCCCGTACGGAGCCCACTCGGCCTCGTCGTGCTGGTACCGGGCCAGGCCCGCCGGATCGGTCAGTACCCGCCGGGCCGGGATGCTGTCGACTGGTGCGTTCGCCACGATGGTGACCACCTCCCATAAAGATGTATTACCCACCATTGTCGCGCGGAGCAGCCGGTCCGTGGGGTAGGCCCCCCGTTCGGCGGTTTCCGGAGGCTCTGTCGCGGTGCCCGGCCCGGCAGGACCCTTGGCGAAATGCACCAGGTGGATCGGGCCCGCGGTGAAGCTCGGTAGGCTCGGTCGCTCATGAACCCCGTCCACCGGAGGATGCAGGCGCCGTGCCCGATATCGACCGAGCCCCCGGCACCGACCACGCGGACAGCACCGGCCGCGCCGGCCTGCGCGCCGACTGCGGGAACTGTTTCGGCCTGTGCTGTGTCGCGCTCACCCTGACCCGGTCCGCGGACTTCGCCATCAACAAGGACGCCGGGAAACCCTGCCGCAACCTTCAGGACGACTTCCGCTGCGGTATCCACACCCGCCTGCGCACCGAGGGCTTTCCGGGCTGCACCGTGTACGACTGCTTCGGAGCCGGCCAGAAGGTCTCCGGGGAGACCTTCGGCGGACAGGACTGGCGCGCGGCCCCGGAGAGTGCGCAGCAGATGTTCCAGGTCTTCCCGGTCATGCGTCAGCTGCACGAGCTGCTCTGGTACCTGACGGAGGCGGCCGAGCTGGCGCCGGCCCGTCCCCTCCACGGCGAGATCGGCCGCCTCCTCGACGCGACCGAGCGCCTCACCCACCTCGACGCCGACGCCTTCGCCGACCTCGACGTCGCGGCACACCGGGACGAGGTCGCCGCCCTGCTCTCGCGCACCAGCGAACTCGTACGCGCCGGCGCTCCCCGCAAGAAGAAGCGCAACCAGCGTGGCGCCGACCTCATCGGGGCCCGCCTCAGGGGAGCGGATCTGCGCGGCGCCGACCTGCGCGGTGCCTATCTCATCGCCGCGGACCTCACCGGCGCCGATCTCCGGCTCGCCGACCTCATCGGCGCGGACTTCCGGGACGCGGACCTGTCCGGTGCCGACATGACCGGAGCGCTCTTCCTGACGCAGTCACAGCTGAACGCCGCCCGGGGAAACGGCGCCACCCGGCTCCCTCGGTCGCTCGGCCGCCCCACACACTGGGAGCGTTGAGGGCGGCGGCCGAAAGTCATGCCCGGGGCGCGTCCCCGTTCAGTGGGGCCTCCAGTGCTGCCTTCAGCTGCTGGAGCGTGGTGCGGATGTTGCCGCGCTGGAACTCGGCGAACGTGTGTCCCCGGGTGGCCACCCTGTCGAAGGCGTTGGCCAGGAAGTCCGGCCAGCTTCGGCGGTCGTCGGTCCAGGTCTCGGTGACCCGTGTGCCACCGTCCACAGCCTCGAACCGGTACTCCCACGTGGCGATCGCGCCGGGAAGCCGCGGCCGCCGTGCACCGATCGCGTGGACCCGGAAGGCGAACCGCTCGCCCGGATCGGCCGCGGTCACCGTGCACCGCGTCGTCCAGCGCATCCGCCCACGCTTGTTTCGGCCCTCGAAGACCATGCCGACGTACGCGTCCCGCCGCTCCCCGAGCACCTTCGCACCCCGGTTCTCCGGACTCCAGCGCCCCATCGCGGTCGGGTCACTGAGCTGCTCGTACACGGCCGAAGGGGAGGCGAGAACCACGATGCCGTCCGACACGGACATGGTGCGGGGCATGAAGCACTTCCGATCCGCGGCCGACTCCGGCAACCACCGGGCGTCGGGCCGACCGCACGGCCGACGGGCTCCCGGATCCCACACCCTACTCACCGGTCACATAGGTCGCGGCGGCGGGCGCCAGCAGAACGTTCCCGGCGGCCCCGCACCCCGCACTCCGGGTCGAGGACACCCCGCTACCGAGAACGCCTCCCTGATCGAGAACGGTTCCGGTCCGTGGTTCGTTGCACAGGGTGGCGTATCCGGAACACCACCGACAACCGGACCGAGGAGCCCCGCACATGCCCAGCCGCACAGACCCCAGCCGTACCGAGCCCGGCAGCACCGAAGCAGGCCGCACCCGCTTGATCGAACGGCTCATGGAGCAGTTCCCGCACGTGCCGCGGGAGGCCGTGATCAAGGAGGACCTGCTGCGCGGCGGCCTGGCCTTCGACGAGTCCGCGCTCAGCGACAACGAGGGCGGTGACGTCAAGCCGAAGTCGTACTTCATCTTCTCCTTCGACCACGGCACCCTGCCCGAACTGGGGGCTGCCGCCCTGCGCCGGCCGCCGGAGGAGATCGTCCTCACCGGCGGACCGTACGAGCTTCGCCGCACCGTGGTCTCCGTGCGGGTCAACCCGGCTTCTCCCTATCGGGTCGCGGCCGACGACGACGGAGTGCTCGGGCTCTACCTCGACGGCCGGCGGATCTCCGACGTCGGCCTCCCCCCGATGCCGGACTACTACCGGCACACGCTGGAGAACGGCAAGTCCGTGATGGAGGTCGCGCCCACCATCCAGTGGGGCTACCTCGTCTATCTGACAGTCTTCCGCGTCTGCCAGTACTTCGGTGCGAAGGAGGAGTGCCAGTACTGCGACATCAACCACAACTGGCGCCAGCACAAGGCCGCGGGCCGCCCGTACACCGGAGTGAAGCCGGTCGAGGAGGTCCTTGAGGCACTGGCCATCATCGACCGGTACGACACCGCGAAGACGTCCACGGCCTACACGCTCACCGGCGGTGCCATCACCTCCCACATCGGCGGCCGGGACGAGGCCGACTTCTACGGCCAGTACGCGAAGGCCATCGAGGAGCGCTTCCCCGGCCGCTGGATCGGCAAGGTCGTCGCCCAGGCCCTTCCCAAGGCCGACGTGCAGCGGTTCCACGACTACGGCGTGCAGATCTACCACCCCAACTACGAGGTGTGGGACCCCCGGCTGTTCGAGCTGTACTGCCCCGGCAAGGAGCGATACGTCGGCCGCGACGAATGGCACCGCCGCATCCTGGACTCCGCCGAGGTCTTCGGCGCCCGCAACGTCATCCCCAACTTCGTCGCAGGCGTGGAGATGGCCGAGCCCTTCGGCTTCACCACGGTGAAGGAGGCCATCGAGTCCACCACCGAGGGCCTGCGGTTCTTCATGTCGCACGGCATCACGCCCCGCTTCACCACCTGGTGTCCCGAGCCCACGACTCCCCTGGGGAAGACGAACCCGGACGGCGCTCCGCTGGAGTACCACATCCGGCTGCTGGACGCCTACCGCTCGACGATGGAGGAGTACGGGCTCAGCTCGCCCCCCGGCTACGGTCCGCCGGGCCCCGGACGCGCGGTGTTCTCCGTCAGCTCCTTCATGGACAGCCTGCCGGCCCGCCCCGACGACGAGAGGCCCTGACCGCCGGTCAGCCGGCCGGCTGTGGATCCGCCGCGGCGGCGAGTTCCCGTACGACCTGGGCGAAGCCCCGTACAAGCGGGGTGTCCATGCCGTCCGCCCAGGCGGGCACCACCCACAGCGGTTCCACGTCGGTCAGCGGGGCCCAGGAGAGGCCCGGCCGCGCGTAGTACCGGGCCATGCTCAGGGGAGCGAAGCAGACGGAGGAACCCTCCGCCACCTGCTCCAGCATCTCCTCGACGTTGTCATTGGGCGGGCCCCACTTCGGACTCGAACCGTCCGGCCGGGGGTTGACCGCCCGCTCTCCGCCGCACGGTCGAGCTGCCGGAGGGCACGCTCCCGTTGTACGAGACGGGCCGCACCGCTGAGCGGCAGCGTACGGAGGTGCGCCAGCGGGTGGGGACGAAGTACAAGCAGTCCCAGGCTCGACAGATCGCTGAGGCGACGATCCGCAAGGAGGTCACTGCGAAGAATCGCCCCGCCGACCTGATCAATATCGCGCTGGAGAAGGTGGTGGCGGCCGGGCTGGAACTGCCGACGTTCTCCACCTTCGACACGATGGCCTCCACGATCCGCACCGAGGTGAACACCTCGATCTGCTGGGGCATTCACAACCGGATGAGCCTCGCGGAGCAGGCGCGGATGCTGTGGTTGCTGGAAGAGCGAGACAGCGACGGCATCACGCAGTTCAACCGGTTGAAGCAGACCGCCCAGGGCCCGAGCTGGTCGCACTGCAAGCGCCTGTTCACGCACTTGCAGTGGCTGGACGAGCTCGGCGACACCGCGGTGTGGGTGGACGGTGTCGCCGCACCAAAGGTCACCGACTTCGCCCGGGGAGGCAGATGCGGCAGACGCCTCCGAGCGCTCGGCGAGGACGGCAAGACCGTCGACATCGCCTTCTCCACGCAGAACTGGCGCAAGGCCGTGCTCGACGAGACGCGGCCCGGCCGGTTCGTCCGCAAGCGCTTCGAGGCGATGGTCCTCACCCACCTCGCCGAGGAGCTGCGCACCGGGGACGTCGCGGTGGTCGGCTCGGAGGAGTACGCCAGCTGGTCCGAGCAGCTGCTCGCGTGGGAGGGCATCCAGGAGAAGCCGGCCGACTGCCTGGTGGAGGTCGGACTGTGCGAGGAGAGCGAGGCCGGCGCCTTCGACGCGACGTCCTTCCGCCGGTAGCTGGAGGACAAGCTGCGCGGCGCCGCCGCGGCGGCGGATGCCGGGTACCCGGACAACGAGGGCCTGGTCATCGGCCCGGAGACCGGCATCCCGTCACTCAAACCGCACCGTTCCAAGGGGCAGCGGCCCTCGGCATCTCCCAGGCGTGGGGCGACGGCACCGCCGTCAGCGCCCCCGGCACTGTCCCGAGGGGCAGTACGTGGGGGTCGTCCGCGGCCAGACCGGCTTCAATCGTCAGTACCTCAATGCGAAACTGCGCTACTACCGCGACTTCCGGACCCGGTGGCCGGACCTGGAAGCATGGTTCGCCGAACCCCTGGTGGAGCGGGCGGGCCGGCTGCCTGGGGAGCCTTTCCACCGCCCGTCGTTCCCCACCTCCCACCGGGCCCGGACCTACCTGACCTATCTGGGCCTGCGCGGGTACGCGACATTCGACTACCGGTGGATGTTCGCCGTCGGCCAGCTGCGCGTTCACGACCAGGCCGCCCTGCTGGGGATCGATCCGGGCACCATGGTGCTGGTCGAGGAAGCTGTCGCACTCGGCTATAACCGGATGTCGGCAGGCGATGCACTGGTCGGTGGCCCGGATCGTGTTGCGCAACGGCCTGACCGATGTCGCCGACATCACTGGCGGCCACGTCGCCGAGGTCCTGGAAGCCATCCGTCTGTTCCCCGAGGACCCGGAGTTCGCGTCCTTTTACCCGTCGGCGCAACAGTTCTACGAGGGCCCGGCGAAGAGCTGGATCACGCACCTGCACCAGCTTGAGGTGGTGCTCTTCCATCGCGGCCAGGTCGCCAAGCAGCCACGCAAGCTCATGCCGTCGTGGAAGCCGCCGCTGACGCTGCCTCCCCGGATGCTGGCCGTCGCACAGAAGTGGCTGGCGGCCCGCAAACTGACCGACGCTCCCTCGACAGTGGACAAGCTGGAGCTCGCGGTGCGCACGTTCTGCCGGTGGCTGGAGGCCAACCATTCCGGTATCACGACGTTCGCCGACGTCACACGCGACCACTGCCTGGGCTGGATCGGGCACATCGCCGAAGCGCCAACCGAGAAGACCGGCAAGCCGCTCGGTGTCATGTCACGGATTCAGCGGATCTCCGGGCTGTCGCAGTTCTTCCGGGACACCGCGCTCTGGCAATACCCGGACGTGCCCGGCCACCACACCCTCATCGGCGCCGGTGACGCACCGAAATTCCCGCTGAAAGTGCCCCGCTTCATCCCTGACGACGAACTCGACCAGTTGATGCCGGCCATCGACGCGATCGTCTGCCCGTTCCAACGCGCCGCACTGCTCGTGGCCCGCTGGTCCGGCGCCCGACGCACCGAGATCCAACGGCTGCCCATGGACTGTCTGGACCGCTACCCCGACGGCACCGCACGACTGCGTCTCTCCGGTCGCAAAATCCACCTGCCTGGCCTGCCCCGTCCGCCCCCAGTGCACCAACGCGGTCAGCGGCCCGCGCGCGCTCGCACTGCTGCCCACCCGCGAACTGCACGAGATCCAGCAACAAAACCGTCTGGACCAGCACACCAAGGACTGGCAGCACCGATACGCGATCCGCGCCGGCATCGAAGCCACCCTCTCCCAGAACGTCCGCATCTGCGGCCTGCGCCGGACACGCTACCGAGGCCTGCCAAGAACACACGTCCAGCACGTACTCACCGGCCTGGCCTGCAACTTCACCCGCATCACCGACTGGATCGCCGACCCGACCCGACCCCGACGAGCCCCAAGTCATTTTCACGCCCTCTGTACGGCCGCCAGCTGACCCACACAAGATCGCCAACAGAGTCACGGCATTGGCCCTAGACCTGGCCTCCGTCTCCGCGCATGCAGCACTGACGACGAGATGCTTCCACTGGGCGGCCCGGCACCCCCAACGTCTCCTGGTACCGCTGTGGTTATGGGCCGGACTGCGCCTGCCCTGACCGGTACCGTGTCAGCCGTGAACGATTACACACAGCGGGCGCAGGTCATCGAACAACGACAGGTGGTCGACGCCTGGCAGAGGATCGAGTCGTGGTTGCATCAACATGCTCCGGCGACATTGGCTAGGCTTCGGCCCGGTGCATCCGAGGCGGAAATCGCGGCCTTGCAGCAGACACTGGGCGTTCGGCTTCCTGAGGGGCTAAAGGCGCTGTGGCGTCAACACTCCGGATCTCTTCCCGATCCACTGGCGAGCTTCATGCTCGGCAAGGGTGCGTTGATAGACTTCGATGCAGTTCTCAGCGTTTACCGGCAGAAGATGCTGCTGCAGCGACGCGAGGATGAGTTGAAGCGGCAGAGGGGGGGCGGTGATGAATTCACTATGTGGCGCGCAGCGTGGATCCCCTTCTGCTCTTTCGGTGTAGATTGCCTCTCTGGTCTCTGCCTGGACGTCGAATCGGGGAGGTTGTGGTACTGGAGCGAGTACGCCGAGCGCACTGTTAGGTTCGAGTCGCTCACCGCCTACTTGGAGGAGATGGCCGACGTTCTTGAAGTGCCGTCCCTGGCAACTGGTGACAAGCCTGGCCTGGTAAACGGCGTTCTGGTGTGGGGGTCGCCTCGTAATGCTGTGGAACGAGCGTTGTGGGAACCGATTGCTGAGTGAGGCATGTGGGGGCGGCAGGTCGAGCCCGCCCCCACACATCAAACAGAGCTAGCTGACCTGCTTCCAGGCACAAGCGGCGGTGGAAGTACAGTGCTCGAAGCCGGGGTTGCTGAGGTAGAACGCGTCGTTGTCCAGCATCCGCCACGAGGGGGCCGGAAATTTGCTGAACACCCCGGAGTTCTGATCACCGGGGATGGTGGCCCTACCACACTTCTCCTGACTGGAAAGGCCGTTCTTATCTTCCCGGGTATCGGCGAAGATTCCGAAGGTGGATCCGGATGGGGCTGCGTAGAGCTGCGCGCACTGGTCGCCCGACGTTACCTCGTTGGCACCGCCAGGGAAGCCGCCGCTCTCATGGGTGGAGGCCATGGCAAACTCGTCACAGGTCGGCGAGCCCAATGCGGTGTCCATCGAATGCCGTGTCCAGGAGTCCGGGCACACCACCTTTCGACTGTCGTCGCTTGTCCACGTCGAGCCGTCGTCGGTCTTGACCGCGGTGTCCGGGCCAAGGTAGTGCAGGGGTGCATCGCCTGTGCCCGGGATGCCCGTCATCCTGTGCTGCATCAGCCAGTAGTAGGCACCGGCTGCCGGGTAGAGATTGGTGTCGGCGGTGTAGACCGGGGTGAAGTACGGCAGCACGCAGCCTGGCGTACTACCCCCGGGAACGAGGTCGTCGCAACGTACCTTGAGCTCGTCACCGCTGGAGCCGAAGTCGGCGTTCGCCATCAGATCGAGATCGACATCGACAAACCCCGTCATGTCCCAGGTGAGACCGATGGTCTCCTTGCCTGTGCCCAGCCACTTTGTCGTGGTACTGGCAACCTGAGTCTCGTATACGTCGCTGGGCAGCCAGTACGCTGCTTCGCTCGCGCCCGTCTCGTAGTTCTTCCACGTCGGCAGTGTGCTGTCGCAGGCGCCACAAACCACCCCAGGTTTCCACGTCAGACGGACACCCAGCAGAGCAGGGTCGATATACGTCGGAGTGACAAACAGCTGCTGGTCGAACTCGGCGAAGTCACTGCCACCGGCGCCCTTGTTCGGGTAAGTCTTAAGTTGCTGCTGGAGCTTGAACGTAGCCGTTCCGAACGGCGGCTTGGTCTCGTCGCCACCGGACGTAAATATCAGCGTCGCTTCGCCCAGATCGTTCAGACAAGCGTCGGTGCGGTTCATGTAATCATGGCCCGACGGCTTGCCGCCGCACCACTCCACCAGATCCGACACCGCAGCTTGGGCGGATTTTAGAGACTCTGCATTGTCCTTCGATGCTGGATGGAACTCGATGCACACCTTCTGCCCTTGCGCATTGGGCTTCGAGCAGCTCCGCCCGCCGTCAGCGGACCGGACCGCCAGGGCTCCCGGATCACTGCGGAAGATCTCCTGCTCGGTCTGGGCCACCGGGTCGATGGTGGAAGACGACTGCGGAGCGGGGAAGGTCACGTACGGGCTGATGCGGAACTTCGCCCACGGCGACCAGTCTGTCTCGTACAGGGCACCGTCGAAGGCGGAGGTGTGGAAGGTGTAGGTGACGCCCTGCTTCAGTCGCCCCTCGGGAACGGTGACCTCGGCGGTCCCTCCGGAGGGAATGAAGTCTGAAACGAGGACGCCGTAGCTGTTCTCGTCGGTGAGCTTGACCTGGTCCTTTGCGTTGCCGTTCGAGTCGGTAGTCCAGACCTCGAATGTCACGTTGCTCTTGTCGCCATCGGCATCGGTCACCGTGTTACGCAGTACGGTCTCCGGGCTAGTGACAGTCCAGACACTGGCCGCCTGCTTAAACTCCGGCCCTGCCTTCGGAGTTGTACCGGATTTTGGCCGGCTGCCCGCAGCAGCCACCCGAAGTTCGGGACCGGCTGCTGGACGTGTCGACGGCGCTGCGTTGGGGTCGACGCTACCGATGGAGTCGGCGGCGAATGCAGGGCTGGATCCTATGAGGAGCGCGAGAGCGGCGCCTATGGCCGCCCTGCGCAGGAATCTCACTGTTCGTCTGCGTCTCAAGTCTGCTTTTCTCCTTGCGAGTTGGGCGAGTGACGTGACCTCGCTGCCACCCTGTCTATGCGGACCGAGACCACCCCAGCAAGACCACTAAGTGGGGCGTACACCTGGTTTCAGGGCGTGTCGGATGTGGCGATGGACACGGTTGCACGTCCAGCGATCACGATCGTGCGAGGAAATCGTGCATCCGCGCTGTGCTGGTGCCGGTGTGACGGTAGCTCTCAGGCCACCAGCGGCCGGGGCCCGCTGAACCATTCGACGGACCTCGGGCCCCTCACCTCAGACCGGTTGCGGAGCGTCCGTGGACCGCGCCTACAAACCGCTGGGCGGTATCAGGTCTCAGCTCGAAGACTGCCGCGATGTGCAGAGGATCGCGGACGTCTACGGCTTCGACCTCGTCCAGGTTTCGGTCCTGTCGCAGGAGGTCGAGGCTGGCTTCCTGTCCACGCAGAGCAGCTTTGAGCCACTACCGGCTGACCGGGCCCGGACACAGCGCGGCGACCCGGGACCGGGCGACGGGCCGCGTCTGGCTGATCACCGGGGCCTCCACCGGATTCCGCCGCGCCCTCGCCGCCCGGGACACCGTCGTTGCCACGGTCCGCAGGCCGGAAGCGCTCGACGACCCCGTCGCCGCACACCCCCGACCGCGCCGTCGCACTTCAGCTGGACGTCACTGACACGGCGCGCATCGCGGACGTCGTCGCGGACACCGTGCTCTGGTACGGGCGGATTGACATGGTGGGCAACAACGCCGGGATGGGGATGATCGGCGCCGTCGAGGAGACGGGTGACCGCGAGCTGCGTGACCTGATGGACCTGCGCTCCTTCGGGCCCGCCGCGCTGGTGCGCGCCGTGCTGCCGTACATGCGCCGCAACGGCTCCGGCGCCGTGGTCCAGACGAGCGGCATGGGCGGCCGCTTCACCTTCCCCGGTGTCGACGGTCGACGACTACTCGGCGACGAAGCTCGCCCTGGGAGGTCGGTCCGAGGCGCTCGCCGACGAGGTGGCCCCGCCCGGGATCAAGGTGCGATCGTCGAGCCCGGATTGTTCGGACCGGGTTCGACGGGGGCGGTGCCCTGCACCAGACCGCTCCGCTCGCCGCTTACGAGGAGACCGTGGGCCCGGTCCGCACCTGTCTGCCCGGCTCCGACGGCAAGCAGTGGGGTGATCGGGACAAGGCGGCCGAGGCCATCCTGACCGCTCTGGCCGCAGAGCACACCCCCGCTCCGGCTGCCCCTCGGCAACGACGCCACGGGCCTGGTCCTCGCCGGCCTCGACGTCTCTCGCGCCGAGGTTCTGACCTGGGAGAAGCTCAGCCGCAGCACCGCATTCGAGGACTGAAGCGCTAATGCCCCCGGTCCGTGGGCGCGGAACAGGGACCCGCACGAGCATGTATCCCGAGATCCCGCAGGCGAGGTCCGGCCCTCACGCCCGGACCTCACACCCCGCGCCCGGCCTCAGGCCCGCCACTCGGCGGTGCGCTCCGGGGACGCCGAGACCAGGGCCTTGTCGATCGCCGCCGCGTCACCCCGGTTGCCGTACACCGGAGTCCCCGGCTGCTGGCGCCACGACGTGTCGAGCCCGCCGGCGTCCACCGTGTCGAAGCCCAGCTCGTCGATCAGCTCACGGACGGTCTCCTTGGCGGCCGTGTCGTCACCGGCCACCGGCAGGGCCTGCCGGTCCGCGGTGCCGGCGGGCCGGCCATGGGTGATGATGTCCTGCGCGTACGTCCCGTTGAAGGCCTTGATGACGGGGTGGCCGATCTGCGTCTCCGTCCAGCGGCTCTCCGGCAGGCCTTCCTCGATAGCGGCGATGCGGCCGTCGCGCTGCGGGTAGTAGTTGCCGGTGTCGATGACCGCGACGCCCTCGACGGCGGCGTCGAGGAAGCCGGCGGGCAGTGCCGGAACGGCCTTGAGCGGAATGGTGACGACCACGACCTGGGCGCCCCGGGCGGCCTCCGCCGCGGTGACCGCGGTGGCGCCGGTCTCCTCGGCCAGCGCGGCGAGCGTCTCCGGGCCGCGTGAGTTGGCGACGGACACCTCATGGCCCAGGCCGGTGAGGCGCCGGGTGAGGTTGCCGCCGATGTTCCCTGCTCCGATGATGCCGATCTTCATGGATCCGACCTTCCGATGGTCCCTGCGCTGCGTGAAATGCTCCCTGCCGGTTCACCAACCCGGCACTGCCCAGAGCTATTCCGGGTGACGAAGAAACGATTCCTCTGCCACTCCGACGGATGGGACCCACAAGTCGCGGGCACTGAACGGATGAAAGCGGAATCACGCGGACCACTTGAAGGCGGTGCCCATGCTCCATGGTGTCGATGTCAGCTCGCATCAGTCGTCCTTCGACACGGCCGGTCTGGACTTTGTCTTCATCAAGGCCACCGAGGGGCGCTCGTACGTCAACCCGCATCTGACCGAGCAGACGAAGCGCGCACGGGACGCGGGCTGCGTCGTCGGCTTCTACCATTTCCTGTGGCCCGGGAACATCACGGCGCAGGCGGAGTACTTCCTGAGCAAGGCGCCGGAGAAGGCGGGGGAGCTGCTGGCCGTCGACTGGGAGGAGAACGGTGAGGGCACCCGTGCGAGCAACGCCGAGAAGGACCGGTTCATCCGCGAGGTCAAACGGCTGCGGCCGCACCACCGGGTCCTGCTGTACTGCAACCGCTACTTCTGGCTGAACCACGACACCACGTCGTACGCCGGGGACGGTCTCTGGATCGCCGACTACGTCACCGCGGGCAAGCCCCGCATCAAGGCCACCTGGCGCATCCACCAGTACACCGACCATCCTCTCGACAAGGATGTCGCGAACTTCTCCTCGCGGTCCGCGATGCGCACCTGGGCGCGGGGGTAACGACCGGGCCGGTAGCGAGAAGGGGCGAGAACCGGCCATCCGAAATACTCTGTTCCGAGGCTTGTGTGCCTGGCGGGCGCGGTTTCGCGCAGGAGGCCGGGTACACCGCACCGAAGCGGAGGAGTACTCATGAGAGCCGCCGTCGTCCGCAGCTTCACCGAGCCTCTCGTCATCGAGGACAGGCCGGTCCCCACCCCGGCCGGACAACAGGTCCTGGTACGCATGGAGGCCTCGGGGCTGTGTCACACCGACATCCATGCGGCCCACGGGGACTGGCCGGTCAAACCGAGTCCGCCCTTCGTCCCCGGCCACGAGGGCATCGGCATCGTCGAGGCGGCCGGCGACCAGGTCACCCATCTCGCGGTGGGGGACCGGGTGGCGATCCCCTGGCTCGGCGAGGCGTGCGGACACTGCGACCACTGCGTCTCCGGCTGGGAGACGCTCTGCCTGGCGCAGCAGAACAGCGGCTACTCGGTCGACGGCAGCCATGCCGAGTACGCCCTCGCCCACGGCACGTACGTCGTGCCCGTGCCCGACGGCGTCGACCCACTGGACGCGGCGCCCCTGACCTGCGCGGGCGTCACCACGTACAAGGCGGTGAAACTCTCCGGGGCGCGTCCGGGGACCCGCGCCCTCGTCTCCGGGATCGGCGGGCTGGGGCACCTCGCCCTCCAGTACGCGCGGATCTTCGGCGCCGAGACCATCGCCGTCGACGTCACCGACGAGAAGCTGGCGCTCGCCCGGGAGCTGGGTGCCGATCATGTCATCGACGCCCGCGTCCAGGACGTCGCGGAGGAGACGCACCGGCTCGGCGGCGCCGACGCAGCCATCTCGCTCGCGGTGAGCAACGAGTCGTTCGGCGCGGCCTACGGTGCGCTGCGCCGGGGCGGCACGCTCGTTCTCGTGGCGCTTCCGGCGGAGGGGAAACTGGAACTCCCGGTCTTCGACACGGTACTGAACGGCACGAAGGTCGTCGGCTCGATCGTCGGGACCCGTGAGGACCTGGCCGAGGTCTTCCGGCTGCACCGGCTCGGCCGCACCCGTGTGGTCCGCGAGAGCCGCGATCTGGCGGACATCAACTCCGCGATCGACGAAGTCCTCAAGGGGAAGGTGTCGGGACGCCTCGTCTTCGACCTCGCCAGCCCGCCGGCGTGACCGTCGGCCCCGGGGCGCCGGGCTCCCGCCATCGGCCCGGTCAGTAGGACTGCAGCTCGATGAGGTGGCCCCCTCGGGGTCCCTTACAGGGGCGGTGCGGGGCCGGGGCCCCCCGGCCGGGGCCCCCGGCCGGGGCTCGCATGTCCCCGCGACCGGAACGGCGTGCTGAGCCAGGCAGCGCGCCGTCCCGGCATCGACGTCCGCGACCCGGCAGACGGACACCGGCGGTGCGACTGCATCCGTAGGTTGTCACCCATCGTTGGTGACGCCCTACGATATAGGTGATGAACACGAACGAGACCCCGCCCAGCCTCCTGGGACTCACGACCTATCTGATGTCCAGGACCGGCAAAGTCGCGCGCGGCCGACTGGCGGCCCGGCTGACGGAGCGCGGGCTGCGGCTCTGGCACATGGCGGTGCTGGCGGCACTGGCCGACTTCGGCCCTCATGTGCAACGGGAGCTGGCGGCCCGGCTCTCGATCGACCGCAGCGACGTCGTGAAGATCGTGGACGACCTGGCCGTCGCCGGACTCGTGGAGCGGGCCCGCGACGCCACCGACCGGCGCCGCGTCACGGTCACCGTGGCGCCGGAGGGCCGTACGCTGCTCGACCGGCTCCACGCGGAGGCGCTCACCATCCAGGACGACCTGCTCGCGCCCCTGACCGTCGCGGAACGTACGCAGCTGGCAGCCCTGTTGAGACGCGTGCACGACCACGTCCAGGACGATGCCGGGGCGCGGCGGCCAGGTCGATGACTGATTCGGGCCCCGTGGTGCGGCAGACTTCTGCGGTGACCACAGCCGCGGCTCAGCCGCCTCGTGACCGTGCGCTCGGGCGCGGTATCTCCACCCTCATCCCGCAGGCCGCGACGGAGTCTCCGGCCGAGCAGGCCGCTGCGGTTCTGACCGCGATGCAGAGCGTTCCGGTCCGTGTCGGTGTGCTCCAGGCGGCGGTGGTGCTGCTGGAGGAGCGGGTGCGTGCGACGAGTGACGAGGCGGAACGCGCGGCGGCCGCGACCACCGTGGCGATGCTCCGCACGGCGATCAGCCAGGCTCGCTGACCCGGCGCGACGGCACCGCGACGGCCCGGCTCATTCCGGCCAGGGCGAGTCGAGGATCGTACGGACGAAATCGCCCCGCTCGAAGCCCGGCACGTAGTGCTCCAGCACATCCGCCTTGACGTTGCCGAACGTCGTCCCCGGCTTCTGGCGGATGCCGTCGGTGAACGCGCCGAGGATGCGTTGCTTGAAATCCGGCCGTGGGTGCAGGGCGACGATCCGGGACCGGTCCTCCTCGGAGATGTCCTGGTAGCCGATGCCGAGTACGTCGTACTCGACCCCGGCGGTCACCAGTGCCACCTCGGGCTCCAGGTACTGCGGGATACCCGGTGTGGTGTGCAGCGCGATGGCGGTCCAGACCCTGCGGACGCTGTCCTCCGGGACGTGGTGCCCCTGGAGGAACCTCCGCGCCTCGTCCGCGCTGTCCACCTCGAAGCGGCGCCCGCTCGTACGGAAGCGCTCACCGAGACCGAGGTCGTGGAACATCGCGCCGATGTAGAGGAGTTCGGGGTCGTAGCCGAGATCGCGGTTGCGGCCCTGGAGTGCCCCGAACCAGAAGACGCGGCGCGAGTGGTGGAAGACGAGTTCGCTCGTGGTGTCCCGGACCAGTTGGGTCGCCTCGCGTGCCAGAGCCGTGTCCGGGACCCGTAGTCCGGCCACGGAAGTGGGTTCGTTGGTCACGGGGTTCACCTGGCTCTCCGGGGCGTATGGCCGACGGACGGTATGGGAGTCCCATCCGTCCGGCGGGCGGTGTGACGAACCGCCCGCACCTCCACCATCCGCGTCCGTCCCGCGGGCCACAACCCGGCGCCGCTCCGGGCGGGCCGCCTGCCGGTGCTCGGACCGGACGGCCGAAAGTCGTTCCTCGGCCGGGGCTGTGATGGCTGTGCCTGCGCGAACCATTGACACCCCTCCCGGCCTCTCACTACCGTCACGCCAGCATTTCGAACGTACGACGAAATATCGAACATCAGTGATGCGGCTGCTTCGCCGTCCGACTCGACAGAGGTGGTCGGAGGTGGCCGTCCGCTGTGCCGAGCGCTCTTCGGCCGCACTGCCCGAACCATGTCCGAAATACCGAACAATCCATGTGGGGCATCCCCGGCCCGCCCAGCCGTTTCCCTCGCACCCGGAGGATCGACATGCGCACCTCACTCACCGCGACCGTTCCGCGTGCCGCACGGACCGCCACGGTCCTCACCGCCCTCGCCCTGTCCGTCACTCTCGCCGCCTGTGGACAGAGCGGCGAGGGCGGCAGCAAGGAGAAGGAGTCGGGCGGTAAGGGCTCCACCATTGGAATCGCCATGCCGACCAAGTCGTCGGAACGCTGGATAGCCGACGGCAAGAACATGGCTGCCGAGTTCAAGAGGCTCGGCTACAAGACGAATCTGCAGTACGGCGAGGACGGCGTCGACCAGCAGGTCTCCCAGATCGAGAACATGATCACGAAGGGGGTGGACGTCCTCGTCGTCGCCGCCATCGACGGCCGCGCACTCAGCGACGTACTGCACCAGGCGGGGGAGCAGGGCATCAAGGTCATCTCGTACGACCGGCTCATCCTCGGCACCCCGGACGTCGACTACTACGCCTCCTTCGACAACGAGAAGGTCGGCGAGCTCCAGGCCGGTTACATCCTCGACAAGCTCGGGCTGAAGTCCGGCAGTGAGAAGGGCCCGTTCAACATCGAGCTGTTCGCCGGATCCCCGGACGACAACAACACGCGCTACTTCTTCCAGGGCGCCTGGAAGACCCTCAAGCCCTACATCGACAAGAAGCAACTGGTCGTCCGCAGCAAGCAGACCGAGCTCGACCAGATCACCACCCTGCGCTGGGACGGCGGCACCGCCCAGAGGCGTATGGACGACCTCCTGACGAGCGCCTACTCCTCCGCCCAGGTCGATGCCGTGCTCTCCCCGTACGACGGCATCTCGATCGGCGTCATCTCGTCCCTGAAGTCGGACGGGTACGGCACCGGCGCCAAGCCGTACCCCGTCGTCACCGGCCAGGACGCCGAGGTCGCCTCCGTGAAGTCGATCATCGCGGGACAGCAGACACAGACCGTCTACAAGGACACCCGCGCCCTGGCCAAACAGGCGGTCCAGATGGCCGACGCCGTACTCAACGACAAGAAGCCCGAGGTCAACGACACCAAGACGTACGACAACGAGAAGAAGGTCGTGCCGGCCTTCCTCCTCGACCCGGTGAGCGTCGACAAGAGCAACTACCGTGCCCAGCTGGTCGATTCCGGCTACATCAAGGCGAGCGACCTCCGATGACAGGCACCACGGAGGGCCCGGCGGCAGGGCCCGCCCCGGTCCTGGAGATGCGGTCCATCGTCAAGACGTTCCCCGGCGTCAAGGCACTCTCCGACGTCTCCCTGACCGTCGCCGAGGGGGAGGTGCACGCCATCTGCGGGGAGAACGGCGCCGGGAAGTCGACCCTGATGAAGGTCCTCAGCGGAGTGCATCCGCACGGCAGCTACGAGGGCGAGATCCGCCTCCGGGGCGAGGACTGCGCGTTCAAGGACATCCGGGCGAGCGAGGCGCGCGGCATCGTGATCATCCACCAGGAACTCGCCCTGGTGCCGTACCTCTCCATCGCGGAGAACATCTTCCTCGGCAACGAACACGCCCCACGCGGCTTCATCCGCTGGAACGAGACGCTGCGCCACGCGGCTGACCTCCTCGACCGGGTCGGCCTGCGGGAGAATCCGCAGACCAGGGTCGCGGACATCGGAGTCGGCAAGCAGCAACTCGTCGAAATAGCCAAGGCCCTGGCCAAGAAGGTCGAGCTGCTGATCCTGGACGAGCCGACCGCCGCGCTGAACGACGAGGACAGTGCCCAGCTCATCACCCTCATCAAGGAACTGAAGAGCCAGGGAATCTCCTCGATCATCATCTCGCACAAGCTCGGCGAGATCGCCGCGGTCGCCGACTCCGTCACCGTGCTGCGCGACGGCCGGACCGTCGAAACCCTCGACGTACACGCCGAATCGACCACCGAGGCCCGCATCATCCGGGGCATGGTCGGCCGCGAACTGGACAGCCGCTTCCCCGAACGGACCCCGTACGAAGGGGAGCCGGGGGCCCACCCCGCCCTGGAGATCCGCGACTGGACCGTCCACCACCCGATCGACCGGCACCGCAAGGTCGTCGACCACGTCTCCGTACGGGCCCGGCGCGGGGAGATCGTCGGCCTCGCCGGACTGATGGGCGCCGGCCGCACCGAACTGGCCATGAGCGTCTTCGGCCGCAGCTACGGGACAGACATCAGCGGCACGGTCCTCAAGGACGGCCGGGAGATCCGGACCCGCACCGTCTCCGAAGCGGTCCGCCACAAGATCGCCTACGTCACCGAGGACCGCAAGCAGTACGGGCTCAACCTCATCGACACCATCGGCCGCAACATCAGCCTCGCCGCCCTGGGCAAGGTGTCACGGCGCGGGATCGTCGACGAGCACGAGGAGACCCGGGTCGCCGAGTCGTACCGCACCTCCATGAACATCAAGGCCCCCACCGTCTTCGAGCAGACCGGCCGACTCTCCGGAGGCAACCAGCAGAAGGTCGTCCTCAGCAAATGGATCTTCGCCGGTCCGGACGTCCTCATCCTCGACGAACCCACCCGCGGGATCGACGTCGGCGCGAAGTACGAGATCTACACCGTCATCGACCGGCTCGCCGCCCAGGGCAAGGCCGTCGTGCTCATCTCCTCCGAACTCCCCGAACTCCTCGGCATGTGCGACCGCATCTACACCATGTCGGCCGGCCGGCTCACCGGCGAAGTCCCGCGCGCGCAGGCCACCCAGGAGATCCTCATGCGCCATATGACCAGCGACAAGAGGTAGCAGGAAATGGCCCAGACCCCCACCGCCACCCCAAAGCGCACCGACAGGGCGGCCGCCGCCCCCTCCGTGGCGACCGGCACGGTCCTGCTGGACGCGGTCCGCCGCAACACGCGGCAGTACGGGATGCTCATCGCCCTCGGACTGATCGTCGTGCTCTTCGGGATATGGACCGACGGCGTCCTGCTCAAGCCGAACAACGTCACCAACCTCGTCCTCCAGAACAGCTACATCCTGGTCCTGGCCATCGGCATGATGATCGTCATCATCGCCGGGCACATCGACCTCTCGGTCGGCTCGCTGGCCGCCTTCGTCTCCGCCGCCTGCGCCGTGATGATGGTCGAGCACGACGTGCCCTGGGTGCTCGCACTCGTTCTCGGCCTCGCCCTCGGGGCGGTCGCGGGCGCCTGGCAGGGCTTCTGGATCGCGTACGTCGGCATCCCCTCGTTCATCGTGACGCTGGCCGGGATGCTGCTGTTCCGCGGCGGAACGCAGATCCTCCTGGGCAGCCGCTCGCTCGGCCCGATCCCCGACGGCTTCCAGAAGATCTCCACCGGATACCTCCCGGAGGCCGGACCGCACACCGACTATCACAACCTCACCCTGCTCCTCGGGCTCGCGCTGCTGGCCTTCGCCCTGCTCCAGGAGGTCCGCGACCGACGCCGTCAGAAGCGCTACGAACTCGACGTCCTGCCCCGGAACCTCTTCCTCGCCAAGTGCGCGGCCATGGCGGCGGCCGTACTCGCGTTCACCATGACCCTGGCCAGTTACCGCGGTGTCCCGGTGGTGCTGCTCCTGCTCGCCGCCCTGCTGATCGGGTTCGGCTACGTGATGCGCAACGCGGTGATCGGCCGTCATGTGTACGCACTCGGCGGCAACCGCGCCGCGGCGAAGCTGTCCGGCGTCAAGGACCAGCGCGTCACGTTCCTCGTGTTCGTGAACATGGGCGTGCTCGCCGCACTCGCGGGCGCCGTCTACGCGGCCCGCCTCGGCGCCGGCGTGCCTCAGGCCGGCACCAACTTCGAACTGGAGGCCATCGCCGCCGCGTTCATCGGCGGCGCCTCCATGAGCGGCGGCGTCGGCACGGTCTTCGGCGCCGTCATCGGCGGCCTCGTGCTCGGCGTGCTGAACAACGGTATGTCGCTGGTGGGCATCGGCACCGACTACCAGCAGGTCATCAAGGGACTCGTGCTCCTCGCCGCAGTCGGCTTCGACGTCTGCAACAAACGCAAGGCCGGCTCGTGACCACTCGTCCCCGGACGGCGGCCCGGCGCCCTCCTCGCGGTGACGAGCATTTCGGTGGCGCCGCGACCAGGGGCTCTGCGATCCTGCTCACCGCGCCCGGCAGGGGCGGTGAGCGAAGGACGGCAGAGCAGCCTTGACGAGAGTCTTCGACACGACATGCGGTCAGGTACGGGGAAGCGCCCCGGACCGGGGTGTCGTCGCCGTCCTCGGCATTCCGTACGCCGAGCCGCCGTTCGGAGCGGACCGGTTCCTGGCACCACGCCCCCGCCGCCCCTGGGCGGGCATCCGCGACTGCGTGGACTTCGGGCCCGTCCCACCGCAGTCGGCGCAGTTGCCGGGAGCCCCGAGCTGGTCGCCCGGTGACGAGGACGTCCTCAGCCTCAACATCTGGACCCCGGCCGCGGGCAGCGCCGCCCCCGGCCACCCGCGGCCGGTGCTCGTCTGGATCCACGGCGGCGCCTACACCTTCGGGTCCGGTGCGCAGCCCGACTTCGACGGCGCCGCGCTCGCCCGCGCAGGCCTGGTCGTCGTCACGCTCAACTACCGCCTCGGCTTCGAAGGCTTCGGCCACGTCCCGGCCGACGGCGATGCCCCCTGCCCGCCCAACCGCGGGCTGCTCGACCAGGTCGCCGCCCTGACGTGGGTGCGCCGCAACATCGCCGCCTTCGGCGGGGACCCGGGAAACGTCACCGTGGCAGGGCAGTCCTCCGGAGCGACGTCGGTGGCCTGCCTGATGGTCATGGACGGCGCGCGGGGGCTGTTCCGCCGCGCGATAGCGCACAGTGCGGTCGGCCCCTGCTACTCACCGGAACTCGCCGGACACCTCATGGAGAAGGTGGCCGTCGAGGCGGCGGTCCCCGCGACGCGCGCCGGACTCACAGCCGCCTCGCCGCAGACGCTGGTGAAGGCATCCGACGCCGTCGTGGACGGATACCGGCGGAACCCGCATTCAGGACGCCACCACTGGGACCCGGTCATCTACGGCCCGGTCGCCGACGGAGTGCACCTGCGCGCCGACCCGCTCGCCGCCCTCGCCGACGGGGCGGCCTCCGGCATCGACCTGCTCGTCTGCCACACCACCCAGGAGTACTGGCTGCTGGACGCCGTCGGCAGCAGCGCGAAGGTCACCACGGAGGAACAGCTGAACCGCTTCGCCGCGGACTTCGGGCTCCCGGACTCCTTGACGCGGGGCTACCGCGGGCTCATGCCCGAAGCCCCCGTGGGCGACGTCCACCTCGCCCTGTACGGAGACCTGATGTTCGGCGAGTACAGCAGCCGGCTCGCCGACGCCCACACACGGGCCGGCGGGCGCACCTTCCTGTCCCGCTTCGCACGGCAGCGGGGCGGATCGCAGCCGGTCGCGTACGCCTGGCACTGCGCGGACGTCCCGTTCGCCTTCGGGAACCTCGGCGAGGAGAGTGTCCGGTTCCTGACCGGTGGCGCGCCGACGGCCGCGGATCACCACCTCTCGGACCGGATGGCCGCCGCCTGGGCCGGATTCGCCGCCACCGGCGAACCGGGGTGGGAGCCGCCCGGCGCCTCCGGCGGCCCGGTCCGGACCTGGGAGACAACGGACACCAGCAGGGCACCGGCCCCTGGCCACTGGTCGGACAGCGGTACGGTCCGCGCACTGTGGCGGAGCTTCGGCTACCGGCCCCTGCGGCCGTGACACGATGCGCCCGGCGGCCCTTACAGGGGCGGCAGCCGCAACGGCCCCCTGCCCTCCCGCACCTTGCCGGCCGGCCGCACCTCGCCCACCGGCTCGCCCCGCGCATCCGTCGTCACCACCACGGCCCGGTCGCCCAGGCACCGCTTCTCGCCGTCCGGCCGCTCGCAGTAGAGCACGTACCCGGTGAGCCGGTCGACCGTTCCCGGTTCCAGCCTCCACACCCCCTGGTACGCGCTCATCTGCACATTCGGGTATGACGCCCGGAGCCGCGCCCTCACCGCGGCCCCGACGGTCGCGGCGAACTTCTGCCGTGTCTCGAAGGGCTGGACGATCCGGGCGCTGCCCGTGGTGTCGATGCGCCCCTGCGAAGCGGAGTAGCTCGCGACGAAGTACGGACGCGACTGCAAGGCGGCCAGCAGACGTGTTTCGCTCAGCCGCATCGCGGTCGGCTGCGACTTCTTGCCCGCCGGGCGGCGCCTGGCGACGGCGGGGGAGACGATGTTCACCGAAGCCCCCCGCGCGTGCGCGGTCCCACCGCTGCGCCCGTCCGCCTCCACCCAGCGCCGGACGCAGGAGCCGATGTCATCGAGCACGCGTGACACGGTGGCGTTGGCCGGCGAGGCCACGATCCACGGGGCTCCGGACGAGGGTTCCACCCCGATCACCTCGTGGCCGCAGCTCCTGAACGTACGGGTGAGGAGCCGCAGCCGGGCTGCTTCGGACCGGCCCCGTCCGATCGCGTCGGCGAGGACTTTCCGGCAGTCATGCGTATTGCACGTTCCGGCCTCGGCGTCGACGCGGATCCGGACGACCGCGTCGGGGTCGCCGGTCACGGAGAAGGCGACCTCCGAGCCGCCCGCCTGCGGGAACAGCTTGTGCACCTCGACCACTCGGAGCACTCCCGGGTAGTACTCGTCGGCCAGCGTCTCGGCGAACCGGCGGTCCTCCTTCGTGCTCAGCGTTCCGCAGCCGCCGAGCACGAGCGCGACCGAGCACATCAGGGCACCGGTCAGCCCGGCTCCGAGCCTGCGCGGCGTTCCCGACGAACCGCGCCCCGACGAACCGCGTCCCCATGACCCGTCTCCCCACGATCTGTGCATATCCGCTCTCCTCGCCCCGCCCGCCCCGAACGGCACCCTCCGGCGCCGCCCCGTTGTTCATCTGACGTGACCGTAGGGCGAGTTCGGGGCCACAGGATGAGTACGCCTACTCAACGGGTGAGCCCGACCGGCCACTCATGCATTGGCATGGACCTGCAAACGACTCTGGGCTACAGTCCGGAGCGGCACACTCTGAGAGCGCTCTCAGGAGACGTCTCCCGGACGCCTGCTGTTCCTCCCCCACTTCGCCGGAACAACAGAAGGGCCAATGCCTTGAGACGCATCACAGCTCTGCGAACCGCTCTGTCCGCCGTGCTCCTCGTCGGAGCCTGGGCGGGCGCGGGCTTCCCCTCCGCCTCCGCCGCAGACACCCCCGCCACCGTCTCCGACGCCCCTCCGGCGTCCGCCGGACTGCTCGCCGCCATGCAGAAGGACTTCGGACTGACGGAAAGTCAGGCCAGGGCGAGGCTGTCCGCGGAGAAGACGGCGACCGCGATACAGGGAAAGGCGAAGCGCGCCGCCGGAGCCGCGTACGGCGGCTCCTGGATCGACCAGTCGACGGGCGGCCTCACCGTGGCCGTCACCAGCGACAAGCAGAAAGCGGCCGTACGGGCGACCGGCGCGGCCGTACGCCTGGTCACCCACACCGCGCGGCGGCTCGACACCGTCAAGGCCCGGATCGACAAGCTCGACGCGCCCGACGGGGTCAGCAGCTGGCACGTCGACCCCGAGGCCAACAAGGTCGTCGTGAACGTTGTCGCCTCTGCGCAGGATGACAACGATGTCCGCAAGTTCGTCGAGCGGGCCCGCGCGGCCGGACCGGTCGTCGTCGAGCAGACCGCCCAGGCACCGCGGACCTTCGCCGCCGGGACCGTGGGCGGCGACCCGTACTACACGGGCAACGTACGGTGCTCCATCGGCTTCTCCGTGTACGGCGGCTTCGTCACCGCCGGACACTGCGGACAGGCGGGTGGGGGCGTCAGCGGATGGGACGGCTCCGCCATCGGCAACTTCCAGGGCTCGTCCTTCCCCGGCGACGACTACGCCTGGGTGAGCGTGGGCAACGGCTGGTGGACCGTCCCCGTGGTCCTCGGCTGGGGCACCGTCTCGGACCAGCTCGTACGCGGCTCCGCCGTGGCCCCCATCGGTGCCTCGATATGCCGCTCCGGATCCACCTCCCACTGGCACTGCGGCAACGTACTGGCCACCAACGAGACGGTGAACTACAGCCAGGGCGCCGTCTACCAGATGACCAAGACCAGCGTGTGCGCGGAGCCGGGCGACTCGGGCGGCTCCTTCATCAGCGGCGACCAGGCACAGGGAGTCACCTCGGGCGGCTGGGGCGACTGCACCTCGGGTGGCGAGACCTGGCACCAGCCGATCAACGAGATCCTGAACCGCTACGGGCTGACGCTCCACACGGCGTGAGCGCCGAGATCCTGAACCGGTACGGGCCGGCGCACCACACGGCCTGACCACCACCACCGGTCCCGAGGGCCTGCCGCGCGGAGCTCACCGCTTCCGCGCGACAGGCCTTCGCACGCCACCGGCCTCCCCGGCGGACGCCGCCGCGCACGTTCCCGCACGACCGGTACGCGCCCCACTCGCGCCCCCGCCGGGATACCCCCTGCCCCCGGCCGGCACGACGACGGGGACCCGGCGCGGCCCCCGGGACGTACACTCCACTCATGGGCCATACAGACGCGGTGAGGGAGTGCCTGGGACAGGCACCTCACCTGCTGTGCCCCGCCGCCCCCCAGGCGCGATGCCGCGCCCTGCACGGGCACGGCTGACCAGGACCCAACAGCCGGCCGCGCCGCGACGCCATTCCGCTTCCGGCCGTGCCCGCCCCTCCGTCATCGGAGTTCTTCCGCCACCGGAGTTCTTTCACCGCCTTCGCTGCACAACACGGCAGCACCCCACACCATGCGCAGCTCCTGCGGCGCGCCGTCGGCAACCCCGCGGCGGCGGCCGCCGGGTGGCGAGCCGCATTTTCGAGAGGACCCTGCATGAAACTGAGGGAGTTGCTGGCCGGGCACGATCACGAGGTCCTCCTCGGCGATCCGGAGACCCCGATCACCGCCGGAGCATGCTTCGACGCCCACCGCGTGACACCGGGTTCGCTGTACATCGCCGTACCCGGCCACCGTGAGGGCGGTCCCGAGGCCGTCGGCCCGGCGCTGGCGCGGGGCGCCGTGGCCGTGCTGGTCGACAGCGAGGCACCGGAGATCCTCGCGGCGGTGCGGGCATCGCCCGACGGCGCGTGCGTGGTGCGGGTGGCGGACACCCGGACGGCAGCGGCGGTCGTCACCTCCCGCTACCACGGGGAACCCGGCCGGACCATGGACATGGTGGCCGTCACCGGCACCAACGGAAAGACCTCGGTCTCGTACATGGTCGAATCCGTACTCAAGATCGCCGAGGGCGCGCGAGTCGGAGTGATCGGCACCGCAGGAAGCCGGATCGGTGACGAACTCATCCCGATGCCGCGTTCCGTCCTGACCACCCCCGAGTCACCGGACTTCCAGTACCTCCTGGCGCACATGCGCGACCACGAGGTCGGCACGGTCGTCCTGGAGGCCACCTCGATGGGCCTGCTGCACCACCGGGTGGACCGCGCCTTCCTCGACGTGGGCATCTTCACCAACCTCACGCAGGACCACCTGGACGACCACGGCACCATGGAGAACTACCGCGACGCCAAGCTCCGCCTCTTCCAGGGGCTGTGCCGGAGCGCCGTGGTCAACGCGGACGACCCGGTGGGCGCGGCCATCGCCCCGTCGATGCCGGGCATGGTCACCACGTACGGCATCGACGCCGAGGCCGACTACCGGGCCACGGACCTGAGCATGAACGCCTTCGGCACCCGCTTCACCCTCCACCACGAGGGCAGCAAGTACCCGGCGGCGATCCCGGTCCCCGGACGGTTCTCCGTGTCCAACGCGCTGGCCTCCGTGGCGGCCTGCCACCTCCTGGGCCACGACCTCGCCGGACTGGTGGCCGCACTCGACCGGATGCCTCCGGTGCCCGGCCGGCTGGAACGCTTCGAGACTCCGCGCGGCACCGCGGTGATCGTGGACTACGCCCATTCCCCGGACTCCCTGGACAAGGTCCTCAGCGCGGTCCGGGACTTCTCGCGGGGCCGGGTCATCACCGTCTTCGGCTGCGGCGGAGACCGGGACGTCACCAAGCGTGCCCAGATGGGTGAGATCGCCGGGACCCGCTCCGACCTGTGCGTCCTGACGTCGGACAACCCCAGGAACGAGGACCCCGAAGCGATCATGGACCAGATCGCCCCGGGTCTGGAGGGCAGCGGAACCAGGTTCGAACGCTACGCGGACCGGCGCTCCGCGATCGCCTTCGCCCTGGAGTCCGCCGGACCCGACGACATCGTGCTGGTGGCGGGAAAGGGCAGCGAGCCGTACCAGATCGTCGGCGAACAGCTCATCCCGTTCAGTGACATGGCGACAGTGCGCGAGATCGCCGCCCTGCAGGTCTGACAGCCGGCGCTCTGCGACCGCCGCGGAGCGCCACCTCCCCGCAGGGCGTCAGCCCCGGCCCTGGATCGGTGAGCGGCACGCTGCCACCCGGGCAGTACGCAGCTCTCGCTGGTGGGCAGACCCATGACGCCCGTCCGCGGGCCTGCCGGCCGCCCATTCCGGAACCACAGCCCTACGCGTAGTACTTCGGAGCTACACGACAGGTGTGCCCCACGGGGGGACTCCGACTACAGAGCGCAGTTCATACCTTCCTTCCGGAAGCACGAAGCACATCCGGAAGGAAGGACGCACCCCCCATGCCCGCTCGCTCCCGCAACAGCCGGCTGCGCCGGACCCTGTTGGCCGCGCTCGTCGTCACCTCGGTCGCCGCGCCCGTGTCCGGGGCCGCCGGTCCCGCAGCCGTACCGGCACCCGCTCCGGCCGAGTTCGCCCCGCTGCGGGACGCCACGCAGGCCGCTCTCGACGCCCGCTACGCCGCCACGCGCCACGGCATCCTGGCAGCCGAGCGCATGGCCGCGGGCCACGGCGACCGGAAACGGGCTGCCGCACTGCGCGGGATGGCGGACCCCCGCCGCCACTTCCTTCTCTTCGACGGCCGCGACGGCGGCCGGACCGCCGAGGTCTTCGGAGACCTGGCACAGGCCGAGCGGATCGCCGTACTGGTGCCCGGCGCCGACACCAACCTCGACAGGTACTGGCGCCTGACGAACGATTCCGCCTCCCTGCGAAGGGAGTTGGGCCCGAAGTCCGCCGTCGTCGCGTGGCTCGGCTACGAAACGCCGGCCACGTTGAGCCCGGCGGCCCTCACCACCGGTCGAGCCGACGCGGCGGCACCCGGGCTCCGACGGTTCACGCACGACCTGCACACCGCCGGACCGGCCGCCAGGCTCTCCCTGCTCTGCCACTCCTACGGCTCGGTCGTCTGCGCTCGGGCCGCGCCCGGTCTGCGGGACGTGGCCGCCCTCGTCCTCTACGCGAGCCCCGGCACCGGAGCCGACAACGTCCACGCGCTGCACACACGTGCCACCGTCTGGGCCGGCCGGGGTGCGGACGACTGGATCGCCGGCATTCCGCACACCCGTCTGCGCCTCCCCTTCGTCTCCATAGGCTTCGGAACAGACCCGGTGTCACGGAATTTCGGAGCCCACACCTTCGACGCGGGCACCGGCGGACACAGCGACTACCTCAGGCCCGGTTCCCGGTCCCTGAGGAACATCGCCCGCATCGTCGCGGGCACGGCGCCCTCAGGGAGCGGCCGTCATGCGTGAACTCATCCAGCGGATCGACGCCGCGACCCCGCACCACCGCGACCGGTCCCTCGACGCGCTGCGTGCCCTCGCCATCCTGGGAGTCGTGCTCGGCCACTGGCTGGTGACCGCTCTGGTCGTCGACAGCGGCACGGTCCATGTCGCCAGCCCGCTCCAGCACATGCCCGAACTCGCCCCGGTGTCCTGGGTATTCCAGACACTCGCGGTGTTCTTTCTGGTGGGCGGACAGGTAGCGGCCAGGAGCTATGCGTCGGCCCTCGCCCGGGGCACCACGTACAGCCGCTGGCTCGGTGCCAGGACCGGCCGGCTGTTCCGGCCGGTCGCGGCGCTGCTGGTGGTCTGGGCCGTGACGGCGGGCACGATGCTCGCCTCCGGAGTCGGCTACGACAACCTGCACGCCCTGCTGAGACTCGTCCTCTCACCCCTGTGGTTCCTGCTGGTCTTCGCCGCGCTCACCGCCCTGACACCACTCGTCGCCCGGCTCCACCCGCTGTGGCCCGTCGTCGTGGTCGTCCACGTCGACATCATCCGGCTCGGGCTCGACGGGCCCGCCCGGCTCGGCTGGATCAATGTGGCCGCGGGCTGGCTCGTCCCGTACTGCCTCGGCGCGGCTTGGGCCCGCGGTGACCTGAGGTCCCGCACGACCGGCTGGATCCTGCTCATCGGCGGCGCGGCGGCCACCGCCCTGCTGGTCCTCCTCGCCGGATACCCCGCGGCCATGGTCGGCGTACCGGGCGCCGGTATCTCCAATCTCAACCCGCCCACCCTGGCCGCGGTCACCTTCGGACTCGCCCAGTGCGGGGCGGCACTGCTCCTGCTCGGGCCGCTGGGGCGGGTACTCCTGAAGCCTGCCGCATGGGCGGCGGTGGCCCTGGTCAACCTCAGCGCCATGACCGTCTTCCTCTGGCACCAGACGGCGTTGATGGCGGTTACCGCGACCGGCCTTCTCACCGGCCGCGCACTGCCCGGCCTGCACACGCGTCCGGACGGGATGCAGTGGATCGTTTCCCGGCTCCTCTGGCTACCGGCCTTCGCCGTCGCGCTGACCGTGTGCTGGGCGGCGTTCAGATCGTACGAACAGCGCAGGCGGGGACGCACCACAGTGGTGAGGGAAGCACGCCCCAGCCGGACCGGTGAGGCTCACCGTGCATAAAGTGACAGCCATGCGTAGGCGATGGGCTCGGTCCGGGGCACTGCTGACAGGGCGTCTGAAGGCACTCCCGCGCAGCGTCGCCCACGATCTGTGGACCACGGCCGGTGACCCACCGCCCCGTCCGGACCGGCCCGGACTGCACGACTGGCTCCCGGCCCTCCTGGTGCCACTCGTGCTGTGCACGGTGCCAATCGCGGCCTTCAGCATGAACACCCTCGCGTGGCAGTACGGGCTGGGCCCCCGGAGCGCAGTTCTCCTCGGCGGGATTCAGTCCGCGGCACTCATCGCCGCCCTGTACCGGCCGGTGCCCGCCTGGTGGGTGGTGACCACCGTCATGATCATTGTCACGCTGACCGCGAGATTCCAGGGCGCCGACGCCGCGCTTCCCTGGACCTGGCCCGGAATCGTCGTACAGGCAGGGGTACTGCTCATGATGGCGTTGCGGCTGCGCCCCCGGATCGCCGTCGAAGCACTCACCCTCAGTGTTCTGGCGGGCCTGGCCTGCGCCCCGTACGGCTTGGTGGATCCCACCGGCGACACAGGCGTCGCCGTGACCGTCCTCACCACGGCCGTCGTGGTCGGCGCCGCACTGCGCGGCCGTCAGGTCGCCCGCACCGAACTCGTCGTGCAGGAGGAACGCACCGCCGAGGAACGCAGTCGCCGCACTCTCCTGGAGGAGCGCAGCCGCATCGCCCGCGAGCTCCACGACGTCGTCGCCCACCACATGTCGGTGATCTCCATCCAGGCCCAGGTCGCCCCGCACCTGGTGGATGATCCGTCCGACGAGCTCAGGGAGAACCTCGCGGGTATCCGGGAGAACGCAGTCGACGCGCTCACCGAACTGCGCCGCGTTCTCGGCGTGCTCCGCTCCGAGGACGCCCGGTCCGCCGAGGCGCGGCACACGCCCCAGCCCACCCTCGACCGCCTGCCCGAACTGATCGACAATGTACGAGGAGCCGGCCTCAGGGTCACCACGGCCATCACAGGAACCCGCAGACCCGTCCCACCCGGCGTCGCGCTCTCCGCCTTTCGCATCGTGCAGGAATCCCTGAGCAACGCCATGCGGCACGCGCCCGGAGCAGCGGTGAGCGTCCGGATTGCGTACCGGCCGAACTGCATCACCGTCCGGATCACCAACACCGCGCCGGACACCCCGGCCCCGCCCCCGCGCGACATCGGCCACGGACTGCTCGGTATGCGTGAACGCACCGCCATGCTGTCCGGGGACTTCGCCAACGGGACTACCCCTGACGGCGGTTACGAGGTAGTGGCGATACTTCCGCTGGAGGAACCCGTATGACCATTCGTGTTGTCATCGCCGACGACCAGATGATGGTCCGCCAGGGATTCACGGTCCTGCTCGACGCCGAGCCCGGGATCGAGGTCGTCGGCCAGGCGGTCGACGGCCTGGACGCGGTGGCCAAGGTCGCCGCACTCACGCCGGACGTCGTGCTGATGGACATCCGTATGCCCGGGATCGGCGGCATCGAGGCTACGCGCCGCATCACCGAGCCCGCGGGGTCCACGGTCAGGGTTCTCGTCCTGACCACATTCGACCTCGACGAGTACGTGTACGAAGCGCTGCGTGCGGGTGCCTCCGGATTCCTCCTCAAGGACGCCTCAGTGGCCGAACTGGCGCAGGCCGTAAGGGTAGTGGCGGCGGGCGACGCCCTCCTCGCGCCGAACATCACCAAGCGGGTCATCGCCGAGTTCTCCCGAGTCACCCGGACACCCCGGATTCCGGAAAGGGGCCGCGCGGGCGTCCTGACGGAACGCGAGACCGAGGTACTGGGACTCGTCGCGCAGGGGCTCTCGAACGCCGAGATAGCTGCGTATCTGGTGGTCGCGGAACAGACGGTCAAGACCCACGTCGGCCGGATCCTGGGCAAGCTGGGACTCCGGGACAGGACCCAGGCCGCGGTGTTCGCCTATGAGAGCGGCCTGATACGCCCTGCCGGCTACTGAACCCGGGTCAAGACACGGCGGAGGCCGTCGAACGCCGTGGGGCCGCCCGCCGGAAGAGCGCGGTCCACAGGAAGGACTCGCCGAACAGCGACGACTCGGACGGCTCGTCCCGCATACGGCGCAGCTCGATCTCCGTGAGGTCGGAGAAGATCCAGCGCAACGCCTCGGGCGTGTAAGCGAGTCCGCCGTGGAGACGTGACTGGTGGTAGAAGTCCCGGTCGCTCAGCTCCGAGCCCATCGCACCGGCCGCGAAACAGGTGAGGGCGAGGTGACCGCCCGGTGCCAGGGCCCGGTCGAGCAGGGCGCGGTAGCTGATGCGCCGGTGCGGCGGCAGATGGTGGAAGCAGCCGGAATCGTAGATCAGGTCGTACGGTCGCTCGGGTGCGGCGGCGAGGAGGTCGAAGGCGTCCCCGCAGCGGAAGCGGACGTTGACACCCGCTTCCGCGGCCCGGCTTCCGGCCCAGGCGATCGCTGTCGGCGACAGGTCGACGGCGTCCACCTCGAATCCCCTGGACGCGAGACGGATGGCGTTGCGGCCGGGACCGCAGCCCAGATCGAGGGCCCGCCCAGGCTTGAGCAGACCCCGGTCGAGCAGTGATTCCAGGTTCTCGTCGGGCTTCGACACGAAGAACGGCACGGGCTTCGAGCGATCGGCGTAGAAGTCGTCCCACCAGGAAGCCCCGCCCGTCGTCCAGCGGTCGGCCTCCGGCGCGAACAGGCCGTCGAGCAGCCTCAGCACGTCGTCCACGGTTCGTATGTTCCGGTCCATCCGGACCCCCTTTCCCGATACCGGAACGATAGGTCCGCAACGCATGGAAGGCCAGGTCAGATGGGTTGCCCCGAGCCTTGTCGCGGGTTCCTGAGAGGCTCGTGCGCAGACCGGTGGACGCCTTCTGCGCACCGGCGGCGAACGGCTCCGCGAAGGCCCGTCGGGTGGCGCCACGGGCCCGTTCCCGCTGCCGCCGAGCCCACTGTTCCGGTCTGTTCTCCGCACCACCGGCCGGACCCGGAATCAGACGCCGAGCCCCTGTGCGGTGAAGCCCGCGCGGGCCGCGAGCGCGGTCAGCTCCTTCACCCGCGCGGTCCGCAGGCACACCACCGGGTAGCAGTCCGACTCGATGTCAAGGACGGCGAGCGCCGCACCGACGTCGCGGTAGTGCCGGCCGCACGCCTCCAGGAAGTCGTGGGTCGGCAGGAGCATGTCCGCCGCCCCGGCCAGCACCCAGGGATCAACCGACGGCCGGGACGCCAGCCCCCGCAGCTGCGACCGTATCTCCTCGGAGTCTTCCTTCCAGTCCAGCTCCGCCAGCAGCCGGTGCTCGGCCAGCGCGTCGACGAGCGCTATCCAGGCGAGGCCGGGCACGGGCTCATCGATACCCCGGTCCTCCAACACGGCGGCATGGTCGCGCACGTACCCCGAGGGGTCGTCGTGAGCGTGCAGTACCCGCTCGGCGACCGCCTCATGGGCCGGAGCGAGCAGGGCCACGACAGCGGCCAAGGAGGTACGGGCTCCGTCGGTACCGGACATGGCGTCGCTCCTTCGGCAGCTGTGCGACTGCGTCCCACAGTGTGATGAGGGCACCCGTCCGGCGCCCTGGAAAAACCCTGCCACAGGGGTACGACAACGAGGCCCCGGAAAGCAGCGTCGCCCTGGGGTGCCGGAGAGGCCTCGGACGACGTATCAGCCGTCGAGGACACCGATTTCCAACCTGCGGAGCCGGTCCGGATCCGCCACCACGTCGATCCCCGTGACCAGTCCGTCGACGATCGTGAAGCCGAGAACCAGCCGCAGCCGGCCCAGAGGCGCCATCGCGAGCGCGACCGCACCGTCGACCAGCGCGACCCCGGTGAAGAGCGCCCGCCCCGTGGCCGCCATCGCACCCTTCGCCACGGTGTGCGCGCCACGGACCACGACGGGTTCGGGGGTGGGCACGACGGAGCGGTCGGCGTGAAGCACCACGTCCGGATGGAGAAGTGTGACCAGGGCGTCGAAGTCACCGCCGCGGGAGGCGGTCAGGAACGCTTCGACGACCCGTCGGCGCCGCGTCAGGTCCGCGTCGGGCAGGGCCGTGCGCCCCTTGACCCGGCGACGGGCCCGGCTCGCGAGCTGCCGGGCCGCGGTCGGCGAACGGTCGAGCATCGGGCCGATCTCGTCGAACGGCACGGCGAACATGTCGTGCAGGACGAAGGCGAGGCGCTCCGCCGGCGCCAGTGAGTCGAGGACCACCAGCAGCGCCAGCCCCACCGAGTCGGCGAGCAGCGCCTCCTGCTCGGGATCGCCGTCCTCCTCGGCGCCGCCGGCCCGGTCGCCGTACGTGTCGAGCGGATCCTCGCGCCGCGTGCGACGGGCGCGGAGGATATTGAGACAGACCCGGCCCACCACGGTGGTCAGCCACCCGGTGAGGTTCTCCACGTCGCCGATGTCGGCCCGGTCGGCCCGCAGCCAGGACTCCTGCAGGGCGTCGTCGGCCTCGCTCGCCGAACCGAGCATCCGGTAGGCCACGGCCTTCAGACGGCCCCTGTCCCGCTCGAATTGTTCGGCCAATGACGTGAGGTCGTCCATCGGGCGCAGTCCTTTGTCAGCGGGTGTCACGCAGTTGACACCCGACAACCTACTGGTGTGACCGTGGACGAGGACCGCGCACCTGACGGTCCGCTCAGGGACGGCGCACCGTCCCTGAGCGGACCGGCTCAGACTCCGGCCGCTCGCGCCGCCTCGTACACCTCGGTCGCCACGTCGATGAGCTCCGTGGCGTCACGGGCTGTGCTCTGGAGGTCCAGCATGAACTCCGGAACGCCGGTGGCGGCGTGTGCCACCAGGTCCTCGACGATCTGCGCAACGCTTCCGTGGAACGGCTGCCGGTCCCGGGCCGCCACCGGCTCGGTGCTGTACCGCGCGTTGGCACGGGCACAGACACCGACCGGCCGCTCACGCCCCCGCTCGGCCGCGACGTCCCGCACCCGCTGCCACTGCTCGGCCAGTTGCGACGCGCCCATGGCCACGGGCATCCAGCCGTCGGCCCGGTCGACCAGCCGGCGAGTGGCCCGGGGTCCGTTCGCCGGGAGGAAGACGGGGATGGGACGGGCCGGTTTGGGGCCCACCTCGGACGGGGCGATCGTGGTCAGATCCCCCTTGTACGAGACGGGGTCCGGCCCCCAGACGGCCGCGCAGACGTCGAGCAGCTCGTCCAGGACCGCGCCGCGCTTCTCGAAGGGAGCGACGGCCGCGGCCGCGTACTCGTCCAGGGACCAGCCCGTGCCCAGCCCCGCGATCACCCGGCCACCGCTGGCGGCGTCCAGCGAGGCGAGTGAACGGGCCAGCTGGAAGGGGACGTGCAGTGGTGCGACGAGAACACTCGTCCCGAGCCGGGCGCGGTCGGTGGCCGCGGCGGCCAGTGTCAGGGTGACCAACGGGTCGGCGACGCTGCGGTACTGATCCGGCCAGGCCAGCCCCGGGACTCCGTACAGGCCCTGGGTGGCCGGCTCGGGGAACAGGACCCTCTCGAACACCCACAGGCTCTCGTACCCGACTGCTTCCGCGGCCCGTGCCACGTCGGCCACGTCGCGGCCGAGCTCGTACTGCTTCATCTGCGGAAGGCCAAGACCGAGCGGGATCGGCATACGTGTGGCTCCCTCTAAGAGATGTATGGGACAACTACCTTACGCCGAAGCAGTGATGACGGGACGTCCTACCCGGTGAAGCGGTGGCTCCCGGAGCCGACCCGGTACACCGCGCAACCCCCTTCCTCGCGCAGGAACGTCGCACGGGTGTGGGTGACCGAGGCCGTGGTGTCCGTGGGGACCCACACCTCGGCGCTCGTGTTGGGAGGCACGGTGCACCTCAGATCGATGCTGCCGGAGCGCAGTTTCCACTGGGTGGAGACGGGGCCGTAGACCGAGGCGAACGTGGCGCGGGCCGAGGTGACGTCGCCGCCCGGCCGGGGACGGATCACGATCTCGCGGAAACCGGGCCGGCCCGCCGAGATCCCGGCGATGTTCGTGTACATCCACTCGCCGACGGACCCGTAGGCGTAGTGGTTGAAGGAGTTCATGTCGGGGGTCTGGAAGCCGCCGTCGGGCTGGATGGAGTCCCAGCGCTCCCACATGGTGGTGGAGCCCTTGTCGATCTGGTAGCCCCAGCTGGGGAAGGAGCGCTGCCGGAGCAGGCGGTAGGCGACATCGGTGTGCCCGGTGTCGGTGAGGACCGGCAGCAGCCTGGGCGTACCGAGGAAGCCCGTCGACAGATGCCAGTCCTTGGCCTCGATCAGCGCGACGAGCCGGTCGGCCGCCGCCTCCCGCAGCGCGTCCGGCAGCAGGTCCATCGACAGGGACAGGACATACGCGGTCTGTGTGTCGCCCTTCACCCGTCCTTCGGCGGTGACGTAGGCGGCCTGGAACGCCTTCCGCACGCGCGCGAAGAGATCGAGGAAGGCGGCGGGGTCCTCACCGAGTTCCTTGGCCGTCCGGGCCGCGAGATCGGCACTGTGCGCGAAGTACGCGGTGGCGATGACATCTTTCGGGGTCTCGTCGGAGACGTTCAGCCAGTCGCCGTACCCACTGGCCGGCCGCAGCAGGCCGTCGCTGTTCTTCTCCAGGTACCTCAGCCAGGCCCGGATGGACGGCCAGGCGTCCTCCAGGACCTGCCGGTCCCCGTACGCCTGGTACAGCGACCACGGGACCGTGACGCCCGCGTCGCCCCAGCCGGCCGCGCCGTTGCCGACATTGCCGACGACGGGAGCCACATCCGTGAAGGCACCCTCCGCGGTCTGGGCGTCCCGCAGGTCCACGAGCCACTTGGTGAGGAAGCGGGCCGACTCCATCGTGTAAGCGGCCGTCGGCGCGAAGACGTTGATGTCGCCCGTCCACCCCAGACGCTCGTCGCGTGCGGGGGTGTCCGTCGGGATGGAGAGGAAGTTGCCCCGCTGGCCCCAGGTGATGTTGTCGTGCAGTTTGTTGAGCATCGGGACGTCGGTCTCGAACTCGAAGGTGAACGGGGCGGACGTGTGCATGACGCGACCGGTCAGGGCGCCGGCCCGGGGAGTGCCGGGGAGCCCGGTCACCTCGACGTAACGAAATCCGTGGAAGGTGAAGCGCGGTTCGTACGTCTCTGCGCCGCCGCCCCTGAGGACGTAGGTGTCGGTCGCCGCGGCGCTCCGAAGGTTCGCGGTGTAGACGGTGCCGTCGGGATTGAGGACCTCGGCGTGCCTCAGCCGTACCGTCGTACCCGCGTCGCCCGAGAGGCGCAGCCGCACCGAGCCGACCATGTTCTGGCCCAGGTCGAAGACGAAGACCCCGGGCGCGGGCTCGGTCACCTTCTTGGCGGGAAGCTCCTTGGCCACCCGGACCGGGCCGTCCACCTGCGCGACGATCAGCCGGGGTGCGGTGTCACCCGCGCCACGGACCTCGGACCAGGTCCGGTCGTCGAAGCCGGGAGAGGTCCAGCCCGCGGTCTCCTTGCGCGCGTCGTACGTCTCTCCGCCGAGGAGATCGGCGGAGAGGATCGGCCCGGAGGCGGCCCGCCATTGCGTGTCCGACGTGATGCGCCGACTCGTACCGTCCGTGTACTCGATCTCCAACTGGGCAAGCAGCGCGGGGCGTTGTCCGTACTGGTGGGGCCCGAACATGCCGACATTGCCCGCGTACCACCCCGGCGCCACATACGCACCGATGGCATTCGCGCCGGGCCGCAGCAGCGCGGTGACGTCGTACGTCTGGTACTGGACGCGCTCGCGGTAGTCGGTCCAGCCGGGGGCGAGCTGATCGCGGCCCACGCGGCGGCCGTTGAGATGGGCCTCGTACAGGCCGAGAGCGGTGGCGTACAGGCGCGCCCGTGCGACCTTCTTGCGCGGCAGCTCGAACTCGCGCCGCAGTTGGTTGGCCGCGAACACCGCCGGAACGACCTTGCCCCACGGGCCGGCTCCCCACGCGGCCGCCTCCTTCGCCGGCGGCCAGCCGCTGTCGTCGAAGTCGGGTCCGCGCCAGTCGCCCCCGGGCTCCTTGTCCATCGACTTCCAGGATGCGTCGGTGACGACGTGCTGTTCACCGGATGCCATGCGCAGGGTGAGGGCGGCGATCAGGCCGGCGGCCCCTTCGCTCGCGTTGGCCGCCGATACCGCGAGGACATTCTTTCCCGGACGCAGGTGGGCGAGGACGTCGACGACCGCCGGGTGGCGCCAGCCCTCGTTGTCGGTCGCGAGGTCGGTGTGCGCGACCTCGGTTCCGTTCACGGAGACCGCGTACACGTTGTCGGCGCTGATGGCGAGGGTTGCCGCGGTGACCCCGTCCGCGACATCGATGGTGCGCCGGAACCAACGAGTGCCCTCCGGCGCGCTGTTGGCGGGCTCGCCCTCGGGGAACCAGATCCAGGAACTGCTCTCCAGCGACGGCGCGTCCGTGAGGGACGGGGGAGCGGACACCCAGGTGGCGGACCACCGCGCGGGGTCCATGAGGCCGGTCTCCCACCACGAGGGCGCGCTCCAGCCGGACTCGCCACCGGCCGTGTCCCACACCCGGACAGACCAGAAGTACCGTGTCCGCGGCGTGAGCGGAGGCCCTGCGTAGGGGACGAGAACCGATTCGCCGGAAACCACCTTCCCGCTGTCCCAGACGTCCGGGTGCGACAGCCCGGACGCGCTGGAGGCGACCCGGATCTGATAGGCGCTCTGCTGAACATCGGCCTCTTCCGAGGCGACCGGCCAGCTCAGCCGAGGGTGCTGTGTGTCGAGGCCCAGGGGATGCTGAACGTACTCGACGGTCGGTGTGGTGACGCGTGGTGCACCGCGCCGCGTCTGTACCGGGGAGGGTACCGATACCGGTGCGGCGACGGCTGGTGCGGCTCCTGCTGCCACGGCGCCCACCGTGGCAGCTGCGCCCGTCAGGATGTTCCTCCTGCTGATCAATGCGGCCCCTCACAGAGAAGTGATGAATCGATTCACAGAATGGACGTAGCTGAACGTAGAGGTGAGCGAGGTGTGGGTCAATGAGTGTGCAGGGAGTTTCTTGATGGTGCGATACCCGGCTGCGCCTCCTTCGCATTCCTTGCTGTGTAAGTGGGTTGAGGATTTGAACGGTTTCAATCGATCAGTGAGAGGGGGTGACACGAACGTCTCCAACGGCTGTATCCGGCCACCCCGGCGACGCCCGCGCCGCTGGCCCCGCACCAGCATCTCTGACTAAAGTCAGAGAATGGATGCGGAACAGATCGACCAGGTGCGGCGGTTCAACCGGACCGTCACCGAGCGCGTGGGCGTGCTCCAGGACAGCTACCTTGCCTGCGACCGGCCCATCGGCGAGGCCCGGCTGCTGTGGGAGATCGGCGAGCAGGGCCAGGACGTACGGCGGCTGCGCGAGCGTCTCGGGCTCGACTCCGGATACGTCAGCCGGCTGCTGCGCGCCCTGCGGGCCGACGGTCTGGTCACGGTCGAACCTGACCCCCGGGACAGGCGGGTGCGTCAGGTCCGGCTCACCCGGGCGGGCCACGCGGAGCGTGCCGTGCTCGACGGCCGCAGCGATGAACTGGCGGGCTCCCTGCTTGCCCCGCTCGACACCGGCCGGCGCGCCCGGCTCGTCGCCGCGATGGCCGAGGTCGACCGTCTGCTGACCGCCTCGACGGTGACCCTGGACGCACTCGACCCGGAACACCCCGATGCCCAGCACTGCCTCCGGTCCTACTCCGGCGAGCTGGCGGAACGCTTCGAGACCGGCTTCGACCCCGTGCTGAGCCTGCTGTCCGATCCGGCGGGGCTCCGCGTGCCGTACGGTCTGTTCCTGGTCGCCCGGCTGCACGGCGAGCCCGTCGGCTGCGCCGGTCTGAAGCTGCCTCAGGACGGTCCGGCCGAGATCAAGCGCATGTGGGTCGCGCCCCGCGCCCGGGGCCTCGGCCTCGGACGCCGGTTCCTGGCCGAGCTGGAGGCGCGGGCCCGCGAACACGGCCGCGACGTGTTGCGTCTGGACACCAACCGGGCGCTCACCGCCGCCATCCGCCTGTACCGTGCCACCGGCTTCGAGGAGGTCCCTGCCTTCAACGAGGAGCGGTACGCCGACCACTGGTTCGAGAAGAGAATCCCCGCGGTCTCACCGCGGTGACGTCACGCACGTTGTCCAGCGGCAGTCACGGGCAGGCCGGCCGGCCCGAACCCGGCTGCCCAGGGGCGCCGCTCAGCGGCCGAGTTGACCAGGTGTGCGACGCAGCCGCTCCGCCAGTTTCCGTCGCGAGGGACGGGCGGTGATGTCACCGCCGCGGGACTGCCCGGCCAGGAGCACGCGCAGGACAGGGGAAGATTCGGCGTCGGAGGCCGGCCGGATCCTGATCTCGCCGCCGCTGCGCTCCAGGCCGTCGGTGTCGACCACGATCCCCGGCCTGGTCACCAGAATCAGATTCCTCCCGATGCGCAGGTCGACACCGATGTGAAGGGTGTTGTGGGTGATCAACGCGTCGGTGAAGTCGAGCTTCGCCTCGCAGCACATCAGGCGGATTTCCACGGCGTGGAACCAGCCAGCGGCCGGTGCGCGAGACCTCACCGAAGCGCTGGTCGATCCGGACCAGATCCTTGGCCTGCGGAGGCATCCCTTCGGAGGGCAGGCCGGCGGTCAGCCGGGCCCGATCGCCGGCGGTGCGGGCGGACAACGCCGCGTCCAACCGCTCGTCCAGCTCGGCAGAGGTGATCCGGCCGTCGCCCGCGGCAACCTGAAGGACCTCCACGACCTGGTCCCGGTCCCGGTCGGACGCCCGCATGCCGGCCTTCGCGAGGGGGCCGGAAGAGTCGTCGGCTGGCCTGAGTTCACCCGTCATACGGGCATTCTGGTGTACCGCCCGGAGCTCCGCGGCGTTGGCGATCACGCCCCCTGCGGAGAGCGGGAAACCACCGTCCCCACCGGTCTCCCGCTCCCCAAGGGAGAGCGCCACCCAGAGATCCGAGCGGCCGCACATGTGTCAGGACCTGCCCCTACTCGGCCAGGGCCCAGACCTGGTTCTGCTGATTGGGACGGGAGTTGGCGCAGGTGTCGACGAGCAGGGGATTGCTGTCGGTGGTCCGCGAGGCATACGCGTCGAGGCAGTGCCCGGGGGCTCCGGTGTTCTCCAGGAAGCCGTTGCGCCCGTACGTCCACTTCTGGGTGGCGCTGCCGTCGCAGGGGCTGAGCACGGCCCAGTAGCCGTTGTACGTGCTGTCGTTCCGCCGCACCGCGTCGAGGCACTTGCCCAGGGTGCGGACGGTGCCGTCGGCCGGCAGGGACCAGCGCTGGTTGGCTCCGGCGTTGCAGGTGTACAGGACGACCGGGTTGCCCGCCGCCGTGCCCGCGCCGCTGTCGTCGACGCACTTGCCGCCGATGCCGGTGATCTGACCGGTCGGCTGACGGCCGGTGCAGCCCGCGCCGGGGGTGACCCGGAAGATGGCAGTGCCGTGCGGGGGCACGGTGGCGCCGATGGTGGCCGTGGTCGTCGTGGCTCCGGTCCAGAGGTCCTTGACCGAAACCGAACAGGAGCCGCCGCCCAGGAACCCGATGTCGGCCGGCGTCGTGCCGGCCCGGACGGCCGTGGAGCCACGGTTCAGGAGGGACACGGCGAGGTCGCCGCCGGCCAGGGGCCGGGCCAGTACATCTGTGGTGCCGTTGCGTGAGACGACTCCGGCCTGTCGGCCGAGCGGATCCTGATCGATGGCGATGATGTCCGTATTGCCCACGGTGGCAAGGGAGGAGGGGCTGAGCGCGGCGACGTCCGTGCTGAGGATCAGCGGCGAGGCCATCATCGACCAGAGTGCGAACTGGGTCCTGGACTCCTCGTCGGTGAGCGCGTCACCGGTGATGAGGAAGTCGGGGTCGTTCCAGCTTCCGGGAGCCGCATAGCGCGACAGCAGCGAGTTGTATGCGTATTGCGCCATGACTCCGGCACCGTTGGTGCCCTTGTCCCACGCGGATCCGCCCATGTTGCGCATCTTGACGTCGTACCCGCCCCGCCAGAGCTGCCCGCTCCCGGAGGCTCCGTCGATCACGTCGTACCAGTCGGACAGATCGGATGCGCCGATGTAGAAGTACGCGGGGGACGATTCGGAGAACACCATGTCGCGCCCTGAGGCATTGGCCTTCATCGCGGCGGCGAAGTCGTTGTACGCGGAGATGTAGCCCGTGGCGCTGCTCGCGGAGGTCGGCATGTTGCAGCCGTCGAGCTTGATGAAGTCGACGCCCCAGGAAGCGAAGAGGTCCGCGTCCTGCCGGAAGTGACCCCAGCTGCCCGGGAAGCCGCCGCAGGTTGTCGTGCCGATGTCTCCGTAGATACCGAACTTGAGCCCCATTTTATGCAGTTGGGATCCGATGTATCCCATTCCGCTGGGGAACTTGGCGCTGTCGGCGGCGAGAGCGCCGTCGGCGCCTCGGGTCATGGTGCTCCAGCAGTCGTCGACGGTGACGGTGTCGTAGCCCTTCGCGGCCAGACCGGTGTCCACAAGTGCCTGGGCCTGCTGGAGGATGAGCTGCTGCGTCGGCCCCTGGTCCCCGTTGTTCGGCACGTTGGTGCCGCAGCCGTAACGCGCCCAGTTGTTGAAGCCCATGGGCGGCGTGAGGGCCAGGGCGTTGCCGTTGGGGCTGGTGGCCGTGGGGGATGCCGCAGCCGTCGGTGCAGTCACCGTTCCTGTCAGCGTTCCTGCCAGCGCGACGGTGGCGGCCACGGCTGTGAGGGCCGTCTTCCACCCGCGGGACCGTTGGGTTCTCTTCATGATGACGCCGGTACTCCTGTCACTCAGCTTGAGCATGACAAAGGTAGGAGTTGTCAGTGCAGTACGTGAACCGGGTTATGTCAATGGATGCTCGAAAGGTCATTGTTGCAATCAACTTCAGCCACCAGTGGCACGCCTTGGTCGCAACTGGGTTACTTGGCAGTCTCGTTGAGATCCGATGTATGGACGCTCCGGTGGTTCCGTGAGAGGGGCATCCGGTTGTGCGCGGCGTCGGGAGCCGGTGTGAGGACCGTTGACAAAAGTGTGACCTGCTAGAAACCTGTCACCTCGGCACCGCAAAAAATTGACCAGATCACTCAAAATACTAGGCAATGAGCGTGAGTTTCCCGGCAGGTGGCTCACTCTCCCTCCTGCCGGCGTACCTGATCGCCCCCATCGGTGCACCGGCAGCCCACACCCCGGCCCCTGCCGGCCGCGTGACGCGGTACGCGTCGTGCGGCCGGTGACGCGTCGTCGTGCCCTCCCGGTCCCGCAGCCCCACGGAACAGAGGACAGCATGAGATGGAAGCAATTCAGATGGCGGTTCCTCATCGGTGCGGTGACAGCCGCGCTGATGACGGTCGGGCTCCTGCCGGTCACCGCCTCGGCAGCCGTACAGGGTCCCGACCTCGCCCTCGGTAAGCACGCGACGGCCAGTGGGTCGAACGGCGCCTACCCGGCGTCGAATGTCACCGACGGCAGTCAGCAGACGTACTGGGAGAGCTCCGGCGCTCTCCCGCAGTGGGTGCAGATCGACCTCGGGGCCCGGTTCGACGTCGACCAAGTGGTGCTGAAGCTGCCGAACACCTGGGAGGCACGGACCCAGACCCTCGACGTCCAGGGCAGCGCGGACGGAAGCAGCTTCAGCGCCTTGTCCGCCTCGGCCGCACGGGTCTTCACACCGTCGGCGGGCAACACCGTCACCGTCGGTTTCACCGCCAAACAGGCCCGGTACATCCGGATTCAGGTGACGGCCAACACCGGCTGGAACGCGGCACAGCTCTCCCAGGTGGAGGTCTACGGGGAGGACGGAGGGGACGATCCGGGCCCGCCGACGACCGTCGGATCCAACCTGGCACTGAACAAGCCGATCGAGGCGTCCTCGTACACGCAGAACTTCGTGGCGTCCAACGCCAATGACGACAAGCCCGGCACGTACTGGGAGTCGAACGGCTACCCGGCGACGCTGACGGTGAAGCTCGGCGCCGACGCCGACATCGAGGCAGTCGTCGTCAAGCTCTCACCGGACCAGGCCTGGGCGGCCCGCACCCAGGGGCTTCAGGTCCTCGGCCGCTCCCAGTCCGCCACCGGCTTCACCTCGCTGAAGGACCGGGCCGACTACGCGTTCAGCCCCACCGGCAACCAGAACACGGTGACGATCCCGGTGACCGGGCGGTACGCGGACGTCCAGCTCAAGTTCTTCTCCAACACCGGTGCTCCCGGTGCGCAGGTCGCCGAGATCCAGGTCGTCGGCACCGCCGCCCCCAACCCGGACCTGATCATCTCCGAACTGACGTGGTCGCCCACCTCGCCGTCCGAGAAGGACGACGTCACCGTGAGCGCCACCGTGCGCAACGTGGGTACGGCGCCGGCCGCTGCGACAACGGTCGATGTCAGTCTGGAGGGCGTGGTCGCCGGCAGCGCGCCGGTGAGCGGCCTCGCCGCCGGCGCCTCGGCCACCGTTCAGGTCGACGTCGGCAAGCGGCCGATGGGCACGTACAGCGTCTCCGCGGTGGTCGACCCGACCGACACGGTCATCGAGCAGGACAACAGCAACAACAGCCGCACCGCGTCCTCGAAGCTCGTGGTCGCCCAGAGCCCCGGCCCCGACCTGGAGGTGCTCGGCATCACCTCCAGCCCGGCGAATCCCGCAGTGGGCTCCGCCGTCAGCTTCACCGTCTCCGTGCACAACCGCGGCACCACCGCGGTGAGTACACCGACGGTGACCCGACTCGCCGTGGAGAGCACCACGCTGAACGGCACGACCGGCGCCATCCCCGCCGGAGGCACGGTGAGTGTGCCCATCAGTGGGAGCTGGACCGCGAAGAGCGGGGGTGCGAACCTGACCGCCACCGCGGACGCGACCGATGTCGTCGCCGAGACGAACGAGAACAACAACGTCTTCTCGCGCGCCATCGTCGTCGGCCGCGGGGCTGCGGTTCCGTACACCGAGTACGAGGCGGAAAAGGGCGACTACCAGGGCACGTTGCTGACGTCCGACAAGAAGCGCACCTTCGGCCACACCAACTTCGCCACCGAGTCCTCGGGGCGCCAGTCCGTGCGGCTCAACTCCACCGGCGAGTACGTCGAGCTCACCTCGACCGTTCCGTCCAACTCGATCGTGGTCCGCAACTCCATCCCCGACGCCCCCGGCGGCGGCGGAACGGAGGCCACGATCAGCCTCTACGTCAACGGCACCTTCGCCCGCAAGCTGACTCTCTCCTCCAAGCACAGCTGGCTGTACGGTGACACGGACAGCCCCGAGGGTCTGACCAACAGGCCCGGGGGTGACGCCCGCAGGCTGTTCGACGAGTCCAACGCACTGCTGGGCCAGACCTACCCCGCCGGTACGAAGTTCCGTCTCCAGCGCGACGCGGGCGACTCGGCCTCCTTCTACATCATCGACCTCGTCGACCTGGAGCAGGTGGCACCGGCGGCCGCCCAGCCGGCCGGATGCACCTCGATCACCGCATACGGAGCCGTCCCGAACGACGGGATCGACGACACGGACGCCATCCAGCGGGCCGTGACGGCCAATCAGAACGGTGACATCGGCTGTGTGTGGATCCCGCCGGGGCAGTGGCGGCAGGAGCAGAAGATCCTGACCGACGATCCGCTGAACCGGGGCCAGTACAACCAGGTCGGTATCCGCGACGTCACGATCCGCGGTGCCGGCATGTGGCACTCGCAGCTGTACACCCTGACTCCGCCGCAGGACGCGGGCGGCATCAACCACCCGCACGAGGGCAACTTCGGCTTCGACATCGACGACAACACCAAGATCTCGGACATCGCGATCTTCGGCTCCGGCACCATCCGGGGCGGCGACGGCAATGCCGAGGGCGGCGTCGGTCTCAACGGACGCTTCGGCAAGAACACCAAGATCACCAACGTGTGGATCGAGCACGCCAACGTCGGCGTGTGGGTCGGCCGCGACTACGACAACATTCCGGACCTCTGGGGACCCGGTGACGGCATCGAGTTCACGGGTATGAGGATTCGCGACATCTACGCGGACGGCATCAACTTCGCCAACGGAACCCGCAATTCAACGGTGTTCAACTCCTCCTTCAGGAACACCGGCGACGACGCGCTGGCCGTGTGGTCGAGCAAGTACGTGAAGAACCCGTCGGTGGACATCGGCCATGACAACCACTTCCGCAACAACACGATTCAGATGCCCTGGCGGGCCAACGGCATCGCGATCTATGGCGGTTACGGCAACACGATCGAGAACAACATCATCTCCGACACCATGAACTACCCCGGCATCATGCTGGCGACGGACCACGATCCGCTCCCGTTCTCCGGGCAGACTCTGATCGCCAACAACGAGCTCTTCCGCACGGGCGGGGCGTTCTGGGGCGAGGCCCAGGAGTTCGGCGCCATCACACTGTTCGCGGCCAGTCAGGACATCCCGGGCGTCACGATCCGGGACACCGATATCCATGACTCGACCTACGACGGGATCCAGTTCAAGTCGGGCGGTGGATCGGTGCCCGGAGCGCAGATCTCGAACGTCCGCATCGAGAACTCCGTCAACGGGTCGGGGATTCTGGCCCATGGAGGTGCACGGGGCAGTGCGACCCTGACCGATGTGACCATCACCGGTTCGGCCGACGGCGATGTCGTGGTCGAACCCGGATCACAGTTCGTCATCAACGGCAGCGCCGGCAAGGCGTCCGCCAAGAAGTAGCTCAGGTCCTCGGACCGGACACGACCCGGCCCCCGGCCGGCACGCCATCACGGCGCGCCGGCCGGGGGAGCGGTGTCGGGGCTGACCCGGCCCGTTGCCGTCGCCTCAGCCGCGGAGGACCTTGCGGAGGAGCTCACCGAACTCGGCGGGATGCGTGGTCAGGCCGGTGTGCCCGCCGGGGAAGTGCTGGAGTTCGGTGCCGAGGCGCTCGGCCAGGAAAGCTGCCGGACGGTAGGGCAGCTCACCGCGTGAGCCGTCACCACAGGCGAGTACGAGCCGGTCCGACAGTGCTTCGAGCCGGTTGATGTCCGGGGCGTAGGACATGAAGGCGGGCACGATGCGTCCGACGAAGTACGGCAGGTTGGCCATCGTCTGCTCGGCCCGCGCCGCTGCCTGCGGCGGGAGCCCGACCGAGGCCGCCGGCTCAGCCGTGTCACTGTCCTTCTTCAGCCCCGCGGCGAATACCGCCATCGCCGGCATGAGCCCCTCCGTACGGAGCGTCTCGGCCACCCGTGCGACGAGCGCGCGATGCCCGGAAGCGTCGGGAAGGACCTCCACCATCGGCGGCTCGTGCGCCACGACGCGTTCGACGTGTCCGGGACGGGCGGTGAGCAGGTGCACGGCGACGATCGCGCCCGAACTTGTACCGAAGACGCGGGCGGGCTCACCGGGCGAGAGCAGCTCCAGCACGCGGAACGCGTCATAGGCATGCTCGGCCACTCGCTGTTCGGCCCCGGGGTCGGCAAGCGTGCTGCGGGACATACCGCGCGGGTCATAGGTCGCGACGGTGTATTCGGCGGCCAGATCGTCGGCGACCGCGTCGAAGGACGCCGCACCGCCCGCCCCTCCGGGGATCAGCAGGAGAAGCGGACCGTGACCGCGCACCTCGTAGTGCAGGGTCGCACCATCCACGCGAAGGCTTCCGATGGTCGGCTCCGTCATGAGCAGTCCCCTTCCAGGGGCGGCGGCCAGTGCTCCAGCAGGGTGTGCAGGGCGTCGAGGGCCCGGACCCAGGACTGCTGCGGGGAACGTGCGTGCGCGAACCCTCCCGCGGCCTCCAGGGCGACGAATCCGTGGAACGTGCTGCGCAGGAGGCGGACCGCGTCGGTGAGGTCGGGCTCGGCCAGTCCGTAGCCCCGCAGCATGCCGTAGGTCAACTCGACCGCGCGCCGCGGTCCGGGCGCTTTCACGGCCAGCTCGGGATCGATCTGCATGGGGGTCTGCGTCGCCATGTAGCGGCCCGGATGCTCGTGGGCGTACTCCCGCCAGGCATCCGCGAACGCGACCAGCGCGTCTCGGCCCGCGCGCCCGGCGGTGGCCTCCGCGATGCGCACGGTCTTCTCGTCCGCCGCGAGCAGCGCGATCCGCCCACGCAGGTCGTCCAGGCCGCGGACGTGCGTGTAGAGGCTCGCGTCCTTCACCCCGAGCCGCCGTGCCACCTGAGACATCGTCACCCGGTCGAGCCCGACCTCGTCGGCCAGTTCGGCGCCCGCGACCGTCACCCGTTCGACTGTCAGACCAGCCCGCACCATGCATCCTCCCAAGAACCTAGGATCTCTAGATATAACCTAGGGGTCCTAGGGATGGCAACCGGGAGAGAGGCCCTCAGTCCTTGCGGCCTGTCGTGGCGACGGTGACGCCGAGGCCGATCATCGCGAGTCCGCCGGCACCGCCGACCAGCGCGAGGCGCTGCGGGGAGCGGGCGAACCAGCATCGCGCAGTGGCGGCGACCAGGCCCCACGCGCTGTCGGAAGCCACCGCGATGACATTGAAGACCAGGCCGAGCAGCAACGTCTGCACCATGACGTGCCCCTGTCCCCGGTCGACGAACTGGGGCAGTACCGCGGCGAAGAACACGATGGTCTTGGGATTGGCCACGCCGACCGCGAACCCCTCCCACAGGGTGCGCAGACCGCCCTGGGCGGGGCCGCCGCCGGTGAGAGCGGCGTGCAGCGAACCGCGCTGCCGCACCGCCTTGACGCCGAGGTACACGAGGTACGCGGCGCCCGCCAGCTTCAGTACCGTGAAGACGAGGACCGAACGCTCCACCACGGCCCCGACTCCCAGGGCCACGGCCACGACCAGTGCATAAGCTCCGAGTGTGTTCCCCGCGACGGTGGTCAGTGCGGCACGACGCCCGTGCGCCAGCGCCCGTCCGATCACGAACAGCACGCTGGGGCCAGGGATCACGATCAGCAGGAATGACATGGCAGCGAATGCCGGCAGTCGGTCGGTGGACACCATGGAACTCATGTAAGCACGGGAGCCGTTGACGCCCACAGCCCCTTTCCCGTGCGGACCGTGAGACGGCATCGGGTCAGGCGTCCGCATGCGATATGCCCGGCGTTCCCCGTCGCGCAGGCCGGTGACTCCCCGGAATCCCCGGCGCCACGGACGTGGCCGTTTCCGGTGTGATCCGCGATCCAACGGAACGCCCGCAGGTGCGGCATGACCTGCTGCGTGGTGCCGGCTCGGCGAGCGGGAATGAAACGAAAAGAATACTAAGTAACCCACATTGGCGACAGGGGGGCCTCTCCCTATTTCTTCCGGACCGAACGTCCGGTTCAATGACTGCGAGGTCAGTCACGGCACTCGGGGGGAATCTCATCAAGTCGTCGGTCGAGGATTGAAGCCGCTGGAAGCGGAAAAGAATGTAGCGGGCTCGTGCAGGACATCTCATGCGAGCTCACCGCATCGGGTCGGATCTCATTCTCGCCCAACCGCATTCACCCTCAAGGGTGTGTGGGTGCTTGGTATCAAATTCCGTTACGCCCCTGGGGCTTTCGTCTTCCGCATGAAGCCGGCAGCCCTGGTTCCCCTTGCAGCGACGCAGGCGGCGCGGCCGGTCAGCATGTCCACGGAGGTGTTTCGGGTGTACGAATACGAACGACGCGCCGACGGCTGCATTCACCCCGCGCGGCGATTATCGGCGAGGTACCACCACCAGAGCATTCTGCGTGTCCTCGCTTATCCTCTGCTCCTGGCGGCCACCTTCGTGGTGGCTGCCGGCTCGCTGATTCTGCACGTGGATCCCGGTCGGGTCAGCCCGCTCTTCCTGGTGGGTACGCTCCTCTACCTGACCGTGCTCGAGCGGCTGATCCCGCACCGGCGCGACTGGCATCCCAGCAGGACGGAATGGCGCTGGTACGGCGTCTACTTCCTCCTCACCATGGCAGGCAGTGCCCTGGCACAGTTCGGGGTGACGACCGCGGTCGGGAGGATTTCGCCGGCCGATCCGGCGCTCCCTCTGTGGGCCGAGATCCCGGCCGCCCTGCTGAGCGGTTCGCTGGCCAGCTACCTGGTACACCGGCTGGGGCACACCAACCCACTGCTGTGGCGGCTGCACGGTGTGCACCACGTACCGCAGAAGGTCAACGTCGCGAACAACGGCGTCAACCACGTCCTGGACATCGCCCTCGCCCAGGGCGCCGTCCAACTCACCCTGTCACTGGCCGGATTCTCTCGTGAGTCCGTACTCGCCACCGGGCTGTTCGTGGCCGCGCAGGGCTACTTCGTCCACGCCAACATCGACGTACGCATCGGCCGGCTCAACCACGTCCTGGCGAGCCCCGAGCAGCACCGGCTGCACCACAGCACGGATCTGTCCGAGGCAGGCCACTACGGATCCGACCTGTCGTGCTGGGACCACCTCTTCGGAAGTTTCACCTGGCGGTCGGGGCGTGAGCCGGCCGCGGTCGGTCTCTGCGATCCCACGTCCTTCCCAGGGACCGGCGAGATTCTCGGAAGCCTTCTCCATCCGTGGCGCCGTGTGAAGAGGACCGGGGGCGAAAGCGTCTGACCCCGGAACCCGGGCCCCCGGCCCTGCACCACTGACTTCGGCGCTGCCTCCCCGGCAGCGCGTCCACCTGATGAGGAGTGTGCGAACTTGGCTGACGCGATCAATGACGCTTCTACGGGCAAAGTTGCGATCATCGGTATCGGCTGCCGCTTTCCCGGCGAAGCATCGGACCACCGGACCTTCTGGCAGAACCTGCTGGACGGCAAGGACTGCGTCATCCCCACGCCCGCGGACCGATACGACGTCAACACCCTGAAGAGCCGCCACCGGGACAAGCCCGGTCGCCTGGCAGGCGGCAGGGGCGGATACATCGAGGGTTTCGACGAGTTCGAACCGGCCTTCTTCGGCATCAGCCCCCGCGAGGCCGACCACATGGACCCCCAGCAGCGCAAGCTCCTGGAAGTGGCCTGGGAGGCACTGGAGGACGGCGGTCAACGGCCCGCCGATCTGGCAGGCAGCGACACGGCCGTCTACGTCGGTGCGTTCACGCTGGACTACAAGATCCTTCAGTTCGCCGACCTGAGCTTCGGCACGCTCGCCGCTCACACCGCGACCGGCACGATGATGACGATGGTGTCGAACCGGATCTCGCACTCCTTCGACTTCCGCGGCCCCAGCCTCTCGGTCGACACCGCGTGCAGCTCGTCCCTCGTCGCAGTCCACCTGGCGTGCCAGAGCCTCAACAGAGGAGAGACCGGTCTCGCACTCGCGGGCGGGGTGCTGCTGCACATGGCACCGCAGTACACCATCGCGGAGACGAAGGGCGGATTCCTGTCGCCCGAAGGACGTTCCCGCACATTCGACGCCTCGGCCGACGGCTACGTACGTGCCGAGGGCGTCGGCCTGGTCGCGCTCAAGCGGCTGGAGGACGCCCTGCGGGACGGGGACCCGATCCACGCGGTGATCGTCGGCAGCGGCGTCAACCAGGACGGCCGGACCAACGGCATAACCGTCCCCAACGGGGAGGCCCAGGTCTCACTCGTGCGACGGGTCTGTGCCGAGGCCGGCATCACCCCCGGCGATCTGCAGTACATGGAGGCGCACGGCACCTCGACACCCGTGGGCGACCCGATCGAGGCCAACGCCCTGTCCCGCGCACTCGCCATCGGACGCGCCCCGGGCGCCGCCTGCTACGTCGGCTCGGTGAAGGCGAACATCGGTCACACGGAATCGGCTGCCGGGATCGCCGGACTGATCAAGACCGCCCTGGCCCTCAAGCACCGCCGGATCCCGCCCCACATCAACCTCGAAAGGATCAACCCCGCCATCGACCGGGCCTCCTCGCCGTACGACATCCCCACCCGGGTGACGGACTGGCCCGAGCACGAGGGGCCGGCGCGGGCCGGGGTCAACGCCTTCGGCTTCGGCGGCACCAACGCCCACGCGGTCCTTGAGGAGGCACCCGCACACACGGCGCGGCCGGCACCCTCCCGGTCCTCCCACGCCTCCCGGCCCTTCCGGTCGCAGGAGCGGAGCTGGAGCATTCTCCCCCTGACCACGCGTCACCCGGACGCCCTCCCACAGATGGCGCAAGGCATCAGCCGCGAGCTCGCGGGCGGCCACGGACCCACGGTCGCACTCGACGACCTCGGACACACACTCGCCCACCGGCGCCAGCACCTCGAATCGCGTCTCTCCGTCGTCTACTCCTCCAAGGAGTCACTGGACGAGGCGCTGGACACCTATCTGCGGGGCGATCCGCATCCCCGGGTGGTGCAGGGGCGGCAGCTGGACGCCCCGGACCGGCGACTGGTCTGGGTGTTCACCGGCATGGGCCCGCAGTGGTGGGCCATGGGACGCGGGCTGCTGGCGAGCGAACCGGTGTTCCGGGACGCGGTCACCGCGTGCGACCGGGAGATCCGGAAGATCGCGGGATGGTCCCTCATGGACGAGATGGCGGCCGACGAGAACCGGTCGCGGATGGCGGAGACCTGGCTCGCACAGCCGGCCAACTTCGCTGTACAGATCGGTCTGGCGGCCCTGTGGCGTTCGTACGGCGTCCGCCCGGACGCGGTGGTGGGGCACAGCACCGGAGAGATCGCCGCCTTCTACGAGGCGGGCGTCTACTCGCTGGAGGACGCGGTCAGGATCGCCGTCCACCGCAGCCGCCTCCAGCACACCCTGTCCGGAACGGGCACCATGCTCGCCGTCGGCCTGCCCGAGGCCGAGGCCGACCGCTGGGTGCGCCCCTACGGGGACCGGATCTCCGTGGCCGCCGTCAACAGCCCCGCCGCGGTCACCCTCGCCGGGGACGGAACGGCGCTGACCGCGCTGGCCGACGCGTTGCGCACCGAACAGGTCTTCACCAAGTTCCTTGCGGTGGAGGTCCCTTACCACAGCGCCGCAATGGAACAGATCAAGGACGAACTGCTCACCGCGCTCGCAGATATCGAGCCCCGTCCGGCGACGGTTCCGGTCCACCTCACGGGCCAGGAGGGCGTCGCCGAGCACGTCGAGCTGGACGCCGCCTACTGGTGGAAGAACGTCCGTGACCGCGTACGCTTCCGCGCGGCCGTGGACCGGCTCGCCGACGACGGATACCGGCTGTTCCTTGAGATCGGCCCCCACCCGGTCCTCGGACACTCCATCCGCGAATGCCTGGAGGCCAAGGGGCGCACCGGCGTCTCGGTACCCTCGGTGCGCCGCGAGGAGGACGAACCCGAGCGCTTCGCCGTGTCCCTGGCGACACTCCACAACTTCGGGCTCGGCATCGCATGGGACGTACTCCAGCCCGTCGGGGAGACGGTCCCGCTGCCCCGCTACCCATGGCGCCGCGACCGCCACTGGACGGAGCCCGGCGCCGTCGCACAGGTCCGTCTCGGGCTGCTCGACCACCCCCTGCTGGGCCGCCGCACGGACCACACCGAACCGACCTGGCAGGCCCGGCTCGACACCGAGCGGCTGCCGTACCTCGCCGATCACCGCATTCAGGAATCCGTCGTGTTTCCCGCGGCCGGCTATCTGGAGATGGCCGCACAGGCCGTGCGGGAGCTGACCGGCGGCACGGACGTCGTGCTGGCCGACATCGATCTGCGCAAGGCGCTCTTCCTCGCCGAGGACGACGTCCGCACGGTCCACCTCTCCGTTTCGCTGGAGGACGGCGGCTTCGTCGTCGCGTCCGCTGCGGCCGGTCCCGAGGGGGAGCGCACCGTGCATGCGAGCGGAGTGGTGCGTACCGCGCAGCGCCGCTCGGCCGGGCCGGCGCTGCACGCGGGCCCGATCAGGGAACGGAGCCTGCGCCGGCTCGACAGCCAGGAGTGCTACGCCGCACTGGCCGCGCTGGGCTACCAGTACGGTCCCGCCTTCCAGGCCATCGAGGAGGTCTGGATCGGCACCGACGAGGTCTTGGCGCGGATCAGTCCGCCCGCGGTGATCGGTGACGGCGCGGCAGGCCACCACATTCACCCGGTGCTGCTCGACGCCTGCTTCCAGGCTCTGCTGACGCCGCAGATCCTGGCCGGGGAGACATCGTCGGCGGGCACCAGCATCCGGCTGCCGCTGTCGCTCGACGAGATGAGCGTCTCGCCCGTCGGGGACCAGCCCCTGTGGGTACACGGCACGGTGCGCCGCCACGACGGGGACGAACTGGTCGGCGACCTCGCGCTGTACGCCGAGGACGGGACGGCGCTGGGCCGTGTGCGCGGTTTCCGTGCGGCTGACGTGGAGAAGGCCTCGGGGGCCGTCTCCCGGAGCACCGTCGACTCCTGGCTCGCGGAACCCGTCTGGACCGACCGCCCGTGGGCGGCCTCCGGGGAAGTGGCGCGGGGTCCCGGCACGGAGGAGCCACAGGACTGGCTGGTCCTGGCGGATGACGGGGGAGTCGGGGACGCCTTCGCGGAGCTGGTGACCGCGCGCGGCGACCGCTGCCGCACGGTACGCGTGGGCGACCACGACGACCGGTCGGCGGAGAACGGGAAGTTATCCGGCGCACCTGACCGCGCTGCCCTGCTGGAGCAGCTCTTCGCCGAGCTGGACCGGGACGGCGCGCCCTTCCGCGGAACGGTCGTGCACCTGTGGAACCTCGACCTGCCCGACATCGCGGACTGTGAGCGCAAGGATCTGGCACGGGCCGCGGACAGCGGCGCGTACTCCCTCGTCGCGCTCGCCAGGATCCTCCTCGCCCGGCAGGCCGGCGGACGGCTGCACGTGGTCACCCGCGGTGCCCAGCCCGTGTCACCGGGGGAAGGGGCCGAACCGCTCGGGGCGCCCGCCTGGGGTGTGACGCGCGTTCTCCGGCACCAGGAACTGGCCGGACACCGCGGCAAACTCGTCGACCTCGACCCCGCGCAGGAGCCCGGCGCACCCGGCATCCGCGCGGACGCCGAGGCACTGCTGCGCGAGTTCCTCAACGACGACGAGGAGGAGATCGGGCTGCGCGGGGGCCTCCGGGCGACCAGCCGCATCCGGCCCGCCGAGGGGCTGACACGCCCGCTGCCGCTCCGCCTGCGGGCAGACGGGAGCTATCTCGTCACCGGCGCGTTCGGGGCACTGGGCCGACTGCTGTGCCGGACGCTGGTGAAGCGCGGGGCGCGTCGGCTCATCCTGATGAGCCGGACCCCCGTGCCGGGACGCGAGGCCTGGCAGGCGACCGACCCTGCCACGGCGCAGGGCAGGGCCGTAGCCCTCCTCAGGGAGCTGGAGGACGCCGGCGCACAGACGGTCCTGGCGCCGGTCGACGTGACGGACGAGCACGCGCTGACCGCCTGGCTCGACCAGCACCGGCGGGGCGGAGCACCGCCAGTGCGCGGCGTGTTCCACCTGGCCGGCCAGGTACGGGACAGGCTGGTCGCCGACATGGACCGCCCCACGTTCGACGCGGTGCTCGACCCGAAGGCCGTGGGGGCGTACCTGCTGGACAAACACCTGCGGGACGAACCACTCGAACACTTCGTGCTCTTCGCCTCGATCGCCTCGCTGCTGACGACCGCGGGCCAGACCAACTACGCCGCGGGCAACGCCTTCCTGGACGCGCTGGCCCATCGGCGGCGTGCGCAGGGCCTGCCGGCCCTGAGTCTCGACTGGGGCCCCTGGGCGACGGGAATGATCGAGGAACTGGGCCTGGTCGACCACTACCTCCACAGCCGGGGAATGAGCTCGCTGTCCCCGGAAGCGGGAATGACCGTACTGGAACGCGTCATCGGACAGGACCGTGCACAGCTGCTCGTCGCCACGGTCGTCGACTGGCCGACCTTCCTGGCCTGGTACGACTCCCCGCCACCGCTGGTCACCGAATTGGCCGCGGCCGCTCAGGAACACGCGGTGGAGGAGGGTGGCGGATTCCTGGACGCGTTCCGCGACGCCGGGGAGACGGAACGCCGCCGCCTGGTGACCGACCGGTTCACGGCGCTCACCGCCACGGTCCTCCGGGCCGCGGCGCACGAGATCGACCCCGCGGCCGGGCTCACCGGGCTGGGGCTCGACTCACTGCTCGCGATGGAGCTGCGCGCCAGGACACAGGCCGATCTCGGCATCGCCCTGCCCGTGGTCGCCCTGCTGAGCGGTACCTCCGTCGGCGAACTGGCCGGCCGGCTGTACGACGGCCTGGCAGAACGGGTGGCGGCGGGCAGCGCGGGGGAGAGCGACGCGACGGCCGTCGAGGTGTTCACCGACGAGCTGAACCATCCCCTGACCCAGAACCAGAAGGCGCTCTGGTTCCTCAAGCAGCTCAATCCCGACGGCTACGCCTACAACATCGGCGGCGCCGTGGAGGTGCGCGCCGAACTCGAACCCGAGCTGATGTTCGACGCGGTGCGCACACTCATCGCGCGCCATCCGTCGCTCCGTGCCAACTTCCATCTGGAGGACGGCGTGCCGGTGCAGCGCACGACCTCCGGGACGGAGCCCGACCTCGGCCTGTTCGACGTCCAGGGCCAGGGCTGGGAGGACATCCAGCGAACGATCATCCGCGAGTACCGCAAGCCGTACGACCTCGAACACGACCGGCTGGTGCGGTTCCGGCTGTTCAAACGCGGGCCGAGCCGCTGGGTCATCATGAAGGCCGTTCACCACATCGTCTCGGACGCGATCTCCACCTTCACCTTCATCGAGGAACTCCTCGCGGTGTACGAGGCACTGAAGCAGGGCCGGGAACCCTCGCTGCCGCCGGTGGGCGCCAGGTACCTGGACTTCCTCAACCAGCAGAACCGGTTCCTGGCAGGCCGCGAGGCCGGCGGAATGCTTGAGTACTGGCGCTCCCACCTGCCCGCCGAGGTCCCGCTCCTGGACCTGCCGACCGACCGGCCCCGTCCAGCCGTGCAGACACACAACGGCGCCTCGGAGTTCTTCGTCCTCGACGACGAGCTCAGTGCCCGGGTCCACGCGCTGGCACAGGAACACGGCGTGACACCGTTCATGGTGCTGCTCAGCGCCTACTACGTACTGCTGCACCGCTACTCCGGCCAGGACCACGTCGTCGTCGGCAGCCCGGTGACCGGCCGCACCCACCAGGAGTTCGCCTCGGTCTACGGCTACTTCGTCAACCCGTTGCCGCTGCACGCGGACCTGTCCGCGGGCCCCACGGTCACGGAGTTGCTGGAGCAGGTCCGCAGGACGGTCCTGAACGGCCTGGACAACCAGGAGTACCCGTTCGTCCTGCTGGTCGAGGAGCTGGGGCTCCAGCACGACCCCAGCCGCTCGGCCGTCTTCCAGGCCATGTTCATCCTGCTCACCCACAAGGTGGCCACCGAGCAGTACGGATACCGGCTGGAGTACATCGAACTCCCCGAAGAGGAAGGACAGTTCGACATCACCCTGTCCGTCTACGAGGACGAGGCGGAGGGGCGGTTCCACTGCGTGCTCAAGTACAACACCGATCTCTTCCTGCCTCAGACCGTGCGCCGCATGGCCTCGCACTACGTCCAGCTGCTCGACAGCATGACGCGGGCGCCCGCCGAACTGCCCACCCCGAGGCTGGAGATGCTCGGCACGCAGGAGCGCGGGCAACTGGTCACCGAGTGGAGCGGCGCCTCCCGGCTGCCGGCCGTCGCCGAGCGGCAGCCGGACCGGGACAGGGCGGTCCATCACCTGATCGGGGACGTCGCCGCCGCACACCCCGAGGCTGTCGCCGTCTCGGTGCCGACTCTGCGGGGAGGTACGGCAGACCTGACGTACGGGGAGCTCGACCGCAGGGCGAACGCCAGGGCCCGGCGGCTGCGCGAGCTGGGCGTGGTGCCCGGTTCCGTCGTGGGACTGTGCCTCGACAAGTCGCCTGAGCTGGTCGTCACCCTTCTCGCGGTGCTCAGGGCGGGAGGCGCCTACCTGCCGGTCCACCCCGATCAGCCGGCCGACCGCGTCGCCCACGTACTGGGCATCGCGGAGGCCGGCCTCATCGTCGTCGACGACGCGCGTGCCGCGTGGGCCGAAGGCCTGCCGGCCACCGTGGTGACCCCGGCCGGGCTGCGCCCGACGGAGACGGAGGGACCGGCCCCGCAGGGGACGGCCGACCTCGACTCGCCCGCCTACGTCATCAACACCTCGGGATCCACCGGCCGCCCCAAGGCCGTGCGGGTCAGCCATCGCAGTCTCGCCTCCGCGTACGGGGCGTGGTTCGAGGAGTACCGGCTGGCGGACGAGGCACGCGTCCATCTCCAGATGGCGGAGCCCTCGTTCGACGTGTTCACCGGCGACCTGGTGCGCGCCCTGTGCTCGGGCGGCCGCCTGGTACTTGCCGACCGGGACCTGATCTTCGACACAGCCCGGCTGTACCGCACGATGCGGACGGAACGGGTCGACTGCGCGGAGTTCGTCCCCGCCGTCGTACGGGGCCTGATGGACCACTGCGAGCGTGAGGGGGAACGGCTCGACTTCATGAGCCTGCTGGTGGTCGGTTCCGATGCGTGGAAGGTGGCGGAGTACGAGCGGCTGCGCGGTCTGTGCGGTGCGGGCACCCGGGTGATCAACTCCTACGGCGTCACCGAGGCCACCATCGACAGCGCCTTCTTCGAGGGGCCCGCGGACGGCCTCGAGCCCGGCCTGATGGTGCCGATCGGCCGGCCGCTGTCGAACAGCACACTCCATGTCCTCGACGAGCACGGAGAACCGGTCCCGCCCGGCGTGCCGGGCGACCTGTGGATCGGCGGCGAGGGAGTCGCGATCGGGTACGCCGGGGACCCGGACCAGACGGCGCAACGCTTCGTGACGTGGAACCTGAGCCGCGAGCCCGGCGCCGCACCGGTACGGCTGTACCGGACCGGCGACGTGGCGCGCTGGGACACGCACGGCCGGATGCACCTCCTCGGACGCAGCGACCACCAGGTCAAATTGCGCGGTCACCGGATCGAGATCGCGGAGATCGAGTCGCATCTGGCGGACTGGCCGGGTCTCGCCCGCGCGGTGGTGGCCGTCCGCCCCGACGCCGCGGGGGACGCGACCCTCTGCGCCTACTGCGTGGCGGAGCCGGGGGAGACGCTGGACCGGCGCGCCCTGCGCCGCCATCTCGCGGGAGCGGTACCCGCCTTCATGGTCCCCTCCCACGTCGTCGAGCTGCCCGGACTGCCGCTCACCCCGCACGGAAAGATCGACGTCGCCGCGCTCCCGGTCCCGGCCGTTGCGGACCGGCAGCAGTCGTACGAAGCGCCGGTGACCCTCTACGAACGGAGCATGGCCCGGCACTGGGAGGCGCTGCTCGGGATGGACCGGGCGGGACTCGGGGACGACTTCTTCGAATCCGGTGGCAGTTCGATCAAGCTGATCGAACTCCTCCACCACCTGCGGACCGAGTTCGGCATCGGCGTCCCCGTCAGCCGCCTGTACCAGGCCACGACCCTTCACGGCATGGCCGCGGCCGTGGAGGACCTGGTCAACAGCACGACATCCGAAGAACTTCCCTACCTGACCTTCAACCCCGGGCAGGGGCAGTCCGTCTTCTGCTTCCCCCCGGCGGGTGGCCACGCGCTCGTCTACCGCGGCTTCGCGGAGCAGCTCCGCCAGAACCGGATCGTCGCGTTCAACTATGTGCCCGGCGACGACAAGGTGGCCCGCTACGCGGATCTGGTGGAGTCCGTCGGATCCGAGGGCCCCTGCCGGCTGCTCGGGTACTCGCTGGGCGGCAACCTCGCGTTCGAGGTGGCCAAGGAACTCGAATCACGCGGGCGCGAGGTCTCGCACGTCGTGGTGCTGGACTCCCGCCGCATCCTGGAGAGGTACGAGCCGGGCGAGGAGGGCGTCAGGACCTTCGAGGCGGAGCTTGGCCGCCACCTGTACCAGCACACCGGCTCCGAGATCGTCGCCAAGACGGTGCTCGAACACGCGGCCGAGTATCTGGAGTTCTGCGGCAGAACCCCCAACACCGGGTCGGTGGCGGCCTCGGTCGGCGTCGTGACCGACGAGGAGAAGGCAGGCCTCTACGCCGTCGGAGCCCCGGGTGCCTGGCACGGCAGCTCCACCGGCGGGACCCATGTCCTGCGGGGCTCCGGGACCCACGCCGACATGCTCGACCCCAAACACCTCCCGCGCAACGCCGCCCTGGTACGCGCCCTTCTCACGGGGGACGCGGACCATGCCGGATGAGGACGACTGGGACACCCCGCACCGCACGCCCGGCAGCGCGCCCCGCGTCATCGTCATCGGCGCGGGCATGGCAGGCCTGTCCACCGGCTGCTACGCGCAGATGAGCGGGATGCGGACCCGCATCTTCGAGAAACACGTGCTGCCCGGCGGGTGCTGCACCGCCTGGTCCCGCGACGGCTACCTCTTCGACTACTGCATCGAGTGGCTGATCGGCACCGCCGCGGGCAACGACGCCAACCAGGTCTGGCGTGAACTGGGCGCGCTCGACGGCAAGACGGTCAGGAACTTCGACCTGTTCAACAAAGTCGTCGACGAGGGCGGCCGATCGGTGACCTTCTGGAACGATCCGGCACGCCTGGAGGAACACCTGCTGCGCGTCTCGCCCGCCGACGCACGACTGATCCGCTCCTTCTGCCGTGACCTGAGGCGGTTCACGGAGATCGAGCTCTATCCGTTCCTGACCGCGCCCGCCCTGCGGACCGTACGGGAGAGAGCGGCGACACTGCGCACCGTACTGCCGGCCTTCCGCCTCTTCTGGCGCACCGCGGCCACGCCGATGCACCGGTTCGCGGACCGGTTCGAGGACCCGCTGCTGCGCAGGGCCTTCCGGAACATCTTCTTCCAGGATCCCGAGGGCTTCCCCCTGCTCCCGTACCTGTTCAACATGGCCAGCGCCTACCACGGCAACGCGGGCTTCCCACAAGGCGGTTCGCTCGGCCTCGCTCGGTCGGTCGAGGAGCGGTACACCGGACTCGGCGGGACGGTGACCTACCGCGCCCGCACCGAGAAGGTACTGGTGGACAACGACCGGGCCATCGGGATCGAGCTCCGCAACGGCAGGAGGTACTACGCCGACCACATCGTGTCGGCCTGCGACGGACACACCACGATCTACGGACTGCTGGAGGGCAGATACACCGGAGCGAGGATCGACAAGCTCTACTCCGAACTACTCGAACGCCCCGGAACGCTGTTTCCCGCCGTGGTCTCCGCCTTCGTCGGCATCCGCGGCGCCCTTCCCACCGAGGACGCCCACAGCACCACCTACCTGCTCCCGCCCGAGGAGGCCGCCGAACTGCCCGGCGCGCTCCAGAGCAGCCTGGTGGTCCAGCTGCGCTCGCGCTACTCGGACGGCTTCGCCCCGCCCGGGAAGTCGGTGGTCCACTGCACCTACTTCAGCGACTACACGTACTGGAAGGCGCTGCGCCACAGCGACCGCAAGGCCTACTGGGCGCAGAAGCGCCAGGTGGCCGACTTCGTACGGCGGTTCCTGGAGCGGCTCTGGCCGGGCACGGCCGAGCGGATCGACCTGGTGGACGTGGCCTCGCCGGCGACGACCCGCCGCTACACCGGGAACCACAACGGCTCGATCCTGGCCTGGAAAGCGTTCTCCGACGCCGACGACGTGTCCGCCGAGCTGGTCGGCAAGGACCGGATGAGGCTGCCCGGACTCAGCGGGTTCTCCATGGCCGGCCAATGGGTCGGCATGGGCGGCCTGATCCGAGCCGCGTCCACCGGCCGCTTCGCCACCCAGTACCTGTGCGAAGAACTGGGCCTCCCGTTCAGGGCGTGGGAGAGCGGCGGTACCGCTCCCTGGCACCCGGGCAGACTGGGGCAGCTGCCCCAGCTCGACCGGTGGTCCTCCAAGGAGGGAACCGGCGCGTGACGACAGAGAAGAGCGGCCCCACGGCACGGGCGCCGCGCGACAGGCAAACCATGATCATCATCGGTGCCGGACTCGGCGGTCTCTCCACCGGCTGCTACGCCCAGATGAACGGCTACCGGACCCAGGTGCTGGAGATGCACGAGATCCCGGGCGGCTGCTGCACCGCATGGGAACGCGGCGACTTCACCCTGGACGCCTGTGTCAGCTGGATGCTGGGCAGCGGCCCCGGCAACGAGATGCACCAGATCTGGCTGGAGCTCGGCGCGTTGCAGGGCAAGGAGGTACGCCACTTCGACGTGTTCAACATCGTGCGCGGACAGGACGGCAGAGCGGTCTACTTCTACTCCGACCCGGACCGGCTGCAGGACCACCTCACCGAGCTCTCGCCCGTCGACGCCAAACAGATCCGGGAGTTCTGCCGTCAGCTGCGCTCCTTCCGCAAGGCGCTGGCCGTCTACCCCTTCCTCAAACCGGTGGGGCTGATGGGGCGAGTGGAGCGCTGGCGCATGCTGGCCTCGTTCGTCCCGTACTTCAACGCGGTGCGCAAGTCGATCTCGGTGCTGATGTCGGACTACTCGGCCCGGTTCAAGGATCCGCTGCTGCGAGAGGCGTTCAACTTCGTCCTCTACGAGAAACACCCGGCGTTCCCCGTACTGCCGACCCACTTCCAGCTCGCCTCGCACGCCAACCTCTCGGCGGGCGTCCCCGAAGGCGGATCGCTCGGCCTCGCCGAGTCGATCGAGCAGCGCTACCGGAGGCTCGGCGGCCGGGTCACTTACAACACCAAGGTCGAGGAGGTCGTCGTCGAGGACGACCGAGCCGTCGGCGTCCGGCTCAGCGACGGCCGGGAACTGCGTGCGGACATCATCGTGTCCGCCTGCGACGGCCCCACCACGATGATGAAACTCCTGGGAGGCCGCTATCTGAACGACGCCTACCGGCGGCTCTACACCGAGACCATCAACGAACCGGGCATGGTGTTTCCCGGCTACTTCACCCTCTTCCTGGGACTCAAACGGCCCTTCCCCGAGGGCGACCCGTGCACGACCTACCTGCTGAACGAGGAACAGGCGGCCGAGCTGACCGGCATCCGCCACCGGAGCATCAACGTCCAGTTCCGCAGCTGCCACTACCCGGAGCTCTCGCCGAGCGGGACGACCATCGTCTACGCCACCTACTTCTGCGACATCGCCCCCTGGCGCGCCTTGGACGAAGGCCCGGAACAGATCACCCGGAGCCGGGGCGGCCAGGAGCTCCACACGCTCCCCGTGCGGCACGGCCGCGGCTACTACGCGGCCAAACGGCGGGCACGCACGGCGCTCGTGAAGTTCCTGGAGGAGCGTTACCCCGGCCTTGAGGACGCCATCGCGGTGCGCGACGTGTCGAGCCCGCTCACCCAGGTCCGATACACGGGCAACCACGACGGGACAGTTCTGGGGTGGCAGCCGTTCGTGGAGAGCGGCGAAACCCTGGAGGAACTCGTCAAGAAGCACGGTCCCGGGCTCCCCGGCCTGGACAACTTCTATCTCTCCGGCGTCTGGGCGACGACGGGCGGACTCATCCGGGCCGCCGCGGCGGGCCGGCACGTCGTGCAGTTCGTCTGCCGTGACGACGGCAGACCGTTCACCGCCTCCCTCGACGAGACCCGGCCACCGCCGACCCATCTCGTCATTCCGGTCGGAGGCCGCCCCGAGGGCTCCACCGCGGCCCCTTTCGACCTCACCGGTATGGAACAGGAGCAGAAGTGAAGATCAAGGAGTGGGTCGTCCGCGAACACGTCGAGGGCGCTCCCGACGTCGACCGGATCTACGAGAAGATCGTCCGCGACATCGACGTGGACCTGGCTCCCGACGAGATGCTGCTGAAGACGCGGTACGTCTCGGTCGATCCCTATCTCCAGGGCATCGCGCTGGACACCCCGCTCGGCCGGCACATGGGCGCCGACTCGATCATGGAAGTGCTGGAGGCGGGTCCGCGGGCCGCGCACCAACCGGGTGACCTGGTACAGGGTTTCGGCGGCTGGCGGTCCCACCTGGTCAGCGCGGGCGAGGAATCGCTGTGGCAGACGGGAACCTTCCCGATGGTGTTCCCCGCCTTCCGCCGCCTCGACCCGTGCTGGTACGACGACGCGCTGCCCCTGGCGACCGCGCTGAGCGCGATGGGCGGTCCGGGCATGACCGCCTGGGGCACGCTCTCCACGTTCCTCGACGCCGGGCCGGGAGACACCCTGGTGATCAGCGGTGCTTCCGGAGCGGTGGGGACACTCGTCGGCCAGCTGGCCCGGATCGCGGGCGCCCGCGTGGTCGGCACGACGTCGAGTCCGCAGAAGGCGGAGTACCTGTCACAGCTGGGGTTCGACGCGGTCGTCGTCTACCGGCAGGGCGACAGCGCCGAGAGCGTGCGCGACGCGCTCGCCCGAGCGGCTCCCGACGGCGTCGACCGCTACTTCGACAACCTCGGCGGCGCCGTGACCGACGTGGTCTTCTCCCTGCTCAACGTGGGCAGCCAGGTGGCGGTGTGCTGGCAGTGGGCGACCCAGGTCGGCCAGGACGCGGTAGGACCCCGGCTCCTGCCGTACATCATGTTCCCGCGCGCCACCGTGCGCGGGATCTTCTCCCTGGAGTGGTTCACCGACGAGAACTGGCAGTCGCTCCACACCGAACTGGGCGGCAGGGTACGGCGGGGGGAGGTCGTCTGTGACCACACCCTCCACCACGGCTTCGACAGCATTCCCGCAGCCTACGGGAGCCTCTACCACGACCGGGGGACCAACCTGGGCAAGGTACTGGTCGAGCTGTGACCGCACGGCGAGGACGCGGTCGCCGACGCACGGAACGGTAGCGGGCGACCTCATTACCCGTGAGCACCCGCCGCCGTCCCCTCTTCCCTCCCCCCGATCCGTCCAGCAGCCCGTCCTGTCCCGTCGGACACACACAGCCAGGAGGCACTTTGTCCGCCGCAGTAAGCACCAGCAAGAGTGCTGGTCCCGAACCGTTGTTGGCCCCGCTCCACCGCATGGAGTTCGAGGTACCCGGCCCGCCGCGGCTCACCGAGCTCACGGACGGGTCGCCGGCCTGGCTCGTCAGCCGGTATCCCGATGTCAGGCAGGTGCTGAGCGACAGCCGGTTCGGCCGCTCCGAGCTGTACGCGCCGGACGGGCCGTCCCTGTCCCAGCTGCCGGGGCTGGTCAACGACCCCGACCTGATGTTCAACCAGGACGGCCCCGACCACCTGCGACTGCGCCGCACCATGCGCCGCGCGTTCACTCCGAGAGCCGTCGCCCGATGGCAGCCCTGGATCGCGGCGATCGTGGAACAGCTGCTGGACAGCCTGGCCCTCGGCGACGGACCGGTGGACATCGTCGCGGAGTTCACGCTGCCGCTGCCGGTGGCCGTGATCAGCCGGCTGATGGGGCTCGACGGGGCCGCGCGTGAGCGGATGCGCCACTGGAGCGACCACGCGTTCACGGACGGCTCCCGCTGCGGTGACGAGGTGGGCGCGGCCATGGCCGAGTTCTCCGCGTTCGGCGCTGAACTGCTCGCCGCACGGCGACGCGAGCCCGGGGACGACCTGGTGAGCGGCCTGGTCCAGGCCGCCGACGAGGAGGGCGGCATTCCCGAGGCGCAACTGGTCAGCCTCGTCTGCGGGCTGGTGGTCGGGGGCCACGACAGCACGATGACCATGCTCGGGAACTCACTCCTGTACCTGCTCACCGAGCGGCAGGAGGCCTGGCCGCTCCTGGCGGCCGCAGGAGAGTCGGCCGGAGTGGTGGCCGACCGCCTGCTCCACCTGATTCCCCTCGGCGACGACCGCGGGAGCACACGTCGCGCGGCCGAGGGCGTCGAGGTCGGGGGCGTTCTCATCCCGGCCGGAGCGGTGGTCCTGGCGGACTGCGGAATGGCCAATCGCGACCCCGACGTCTTCCCGGCAAGCACGGCGGACGACCTGTTCGCACCGCTGGAAGCCCCCACCCTGTCCTTCGGCGCCGGCCCGCACTACTGCCTGGGCGCCTGGCTGGCCCGGGTCGAACTCCAGCTGGCCCTGCACCGACTGGCGGCCAGGTTCCCGGGACTCCGGCTGGCACAACCGCCGCGATCCGTCCACTGGCGTGTGGGGACCACCTCACGCAGTCCGGAACGCCTCCTGGTGACCTGGCCGCGGACGGAGCCGGCCCGGTGGCTTCCGCGCCCTGCGGCTCCGGGCGCGTGAGCGGGTCAGACCGGCTGCACGAGGCCGCTGACCGGGTACGAGACGGTGTCCTGAGCGGGACGGGACAGATGGACGGCGGTGTGGAAATGGCCGTCCGTCTCCTTCCCCCGGGGGTCCTCGCCGGCCGCGGTCACTGCTGCGACGGCGAACTGCCGCTCCTCGTCGCTGGTGAACCGACGCTGGACGAAAGTAGGGGAAGCCGCCTTCTCCGTGACCAGTCCGAAGGAGTCCAGGCACTGCGCGATGGGCCGGTAGGAGCCGGTACGCAGCACCAGTGCCGCCACCCACACCGGGGCGTCGGCCGATTCGAGAAGTGGCCGGAAGGTGCGCGACGACAGGAAGCTGGCCCCGCCGGTGACCGTGATCAGACGGGTGCGCCGCGCCGCGCGCAGGAGGGCGGCGGACGGCGCCGCGACCTCCAGGTTCTCGCCGAAGCCCTCGTCCAGCAGGCCCACCTCGCGAGCGTAGGCGACGGCATTGGGCGCCGCGTCGAGGCCGAACACGCGGACCGCGTCCGGGCGGCGCCGGGACCGGTAGAACTCGCGGTCCCAGGCGATCAGCTCACTGGTGGTCATCGCCGACGCCCTGGACGAGGTGTAGTGGGCGTACAGGTCGTCCAGCGTCAGATCGTGGTTCAGCAGGGCCGCGTTGATGCCGTAGGAGCAACAGATGTCCAGTATCGCTCCGCCCCCGGTGGCGCACACGCCGGTCGCGAGCAGCCGGCGGTGGAATCCCTGGGCGTGGTGCGGGGTCCGGTAACCCAGCGGCTGGAATGCGCGGAAGAAGGCCCGGGGATCGGGGCGGTCGTAGATCTCGTCGAAGGGCGTCATGGACTCCTGGGCCCCGGGCATCGCATCGTCCGGCCGGTCGCCCGCCCGCTTCTCGTGATCATTGCCCGTTTCGCCCGATGTTTGAACTGTCACACGCACTCCTCTGTCGGCCTGCCTCGCCCGCCGTCGTCCCGGTCAGCATCGGTCCGAAGGAGAGGAAGCGGAACAGGCACGGAAAGGAACCGGCCAACCACCGGCCAGTCACCGTGCGATCAGGCTTCTGTCCCGGACCGGACGGCTCCGACGTTTCCGGCGGCCCGGACATGCCGGCCGTCAACACGCCGGGTTCGAACAGATGGTGGGCTCACTCGTCTGTGGATCCATACTGGTTCAACATCAACTCCTGTCCGATGAGGAAGTGTTCGTCCCGGTGACATCACGCGTAGCCCCGATCCGGCCACTGCCCGAGCTGCTCCGGGAACATGCGGGCCGCTTCGGCTCGAAGGTTGCGTTCCAGGACCCCGTGTCCCGTGTGACGTATGCGGAGTTGGAGCTGCGCACGGGACGGCTGGCCGGCCATCTGGCCGGACTCGGGCTGCGGCACGGCGAGCGGGCTGCGGTCCTTCTGGGCAACCGCGTCGAAGCCGTGGAGAGCCTGCTCGCTGTCACCAGAGCGGGCGCGGTCGGCGTGCCGATGGACTCACGGAGCACGCGAGCCGAGCTGGCTCACATGCTGGACGACAGCGGAGCCCGGGTCGTCTTCACCGACCGGTCCCATCTGGGCCTGCTGGGGCCGCTGTTGCCGGAGCGCCCGCACCTGCGCGTGGTGCTCCTCCGGTCGGCGGGTAGTGACGCAGCGGCGTATACGGAGGCCGGCACGTTCTCCTACGAGGACATGGCCGACACCGAACCGACCGTCCCCGCCCCGGACGACCTCGGGCTCGACGAGGTGGCATGGCTGCTCTACACCTCCGGGTCGACCGGCATCCCCAAGGGCGTGCTGTCCACACAGCGCAACCGCCTGTCGCCGGTGGCCGCCGGTTTCGTTGCCGTTCTCGGTATGTCGGCCGACGATCGACTGCTCTGGCCGCTGCCTCTGCACCACGCCATGGGCCAGATCCTCTGTGTCATCGGGGTGACCGCGACCGGAGCGTCCGCTGTCATCCTGCCGCGGTTCTCCGCGGCGGACGTGCTGGGTGAACTCAGTCGGACGGAGAACCCGTTCACGTTGCTGGCCGGTGTGCCGGCGACGTACGCCAAGTTCCTCGACGCCGTACGTGCCGAGGGGCTGACGGCCCCCGGGCTCCGTGGCTGCGTCAGTGGAGGTGCGGCCGCCGGTCCCGTCTTCGAGCGGGCCTTCGAGGAGATCTGCGGGGTCCCGTTCCTCGAGCACTACGGGAGCACCGAGGCGGGGCCCGTCACCATGCCCGCGCCGGGCGCCGCCCGTGCGGCCGGCTCGTGCGGCCGGGTGCTGCCGGGCTCCCGGGTACGTATCGGCGACGGCAGCACGAGCAGCGGCGGTGGTGAAGCGTCGGGCGAGGGCGAGTTGTGGGTCTCCGGCCCCGGTGTCATGGCCGGGTACCACGGCCGGCCCGACGACACCGCCCTGGTGCTGCGCGACGGGTGGTACCGCACCGGTGACCTCGCCCGGATCGACGCCCGCGGCGAAGTCACCATCACGGGCCGGGTCAGCGAGCTGATCATCCGCGCGGGCGAGAACATCCACCCCTCCGAGGTGGAGGCGGTGCTGCTGACGCTGCCGGACATCAAGGACGCCGCCGTGACCGGCCGGCCCGATGACGTACTCGGTGAGGTGCCGGTCGCCTATCTGGTCCCGGAGAAGGCCGGCGCACTCGACAGGAGAGCGGTCCTCGCCGCCTGCCGGGAGCAACTGTCACCGTTCAAGATCCCCGCTGCTCTCTATGAGGTGGACGGGATCCCGCGCACCGCCTCGGGGAAGGCCAGGCGGTACGCGCTCGCCGACCGCCCGGCGAGGCTTCTGGAGGCGGAAGCCTCCTCGCCCGCTGGGACGGACGCGGTGGATCTGCAGGCTCTGGTACGGGGCGAGGTCGCCGGCGTACTGGACTGCGCGGTCGACGAGGTGGAGCCGGGCACCGCGTTCCGCGATCTGGGTCTTGACTCGTTGACGGCGACCGAACTGTCCAGCCGTCTGTCGGCGGCGACCGGTCTCTCCCTGTCCGAGGCCGCCGCCTTCGACTTCCCCACCGCGACCGAGATGGCCGCGCACCTCGCGGCGCGGCTCACCGGTGAACCGGCCGCCGCCGGCCCCGTCCGCCCGGACGGGGCCGGAACGGACGACGACCCCGTGGTGATCGTCGGGATGGCGTGCCGTTTCCCGGGCGGGGTGGAGTCCCCGGAGGATCTGTGGCGGCTCGTCGATGACGGTGTCGACGCCATCACCCCGTTCCCCACCGACCGGGGATGGGACATCGACGGACTGTTCGACCCGGATCCCGGGCGGGCGGGCCGGACGTACGTACGCGAGGGCGGCTTCCTGACCGGTGTGGACCGATTCGACCCGGCCTTCTTCGGTATCTCGCCCCGCGAGGCACTGGCGATGGATCCGCAGCACCGGCTGCTGCTCGAAGTCGCCTGGGAGGCCTTCGAGCATGCCGGAATCGATCCCGGCACGGTGCGCGGGACGCCTACTGGTGTGTACGCGGGGCTCATGTACAGCGACTACGCCGGCCGGTTCGCCGATACCCCCGAGCACGTGGAGGGGCATCTCGGTATCGGGAACGCTGGCAGTGTCGCCTCCGGCCGGATCGCCTACACCCTGGGTCTGGAGGGGCCGGCGATCACGGTGGACACGGCGTGCTCGTCGTCGTTGGTGGCGCTCCATCTGGCCGCCCAGGCACTGCGCAGGGGCGAGTGCTCACTCGCGCTGGCCGGCGGTGTCACGGTGATGTCGGGGCCCAGCTCCTTCGTGGAGTTCAGCAGGCAGCGCGCGCTGGCCCCCGACGGCCGCTGCAAGGCGTTCGCCGCTTCGGCGGACGGCACCGGGTGGGCCGAGGGCGCGGGAATGCTGCTGATGACCCGGCTCTCCCACGCCAGGCGGGCGGGGTACCGGGTACTGGCCGTGGTACGCGGCTCCGCGGTGAACCAGGACGGTGCGAGCAACGGCCTGACGGCGCCGCACGGACCGGCCCAGCAACGGGTGATCCGCCAGGCACTGTCCGACGCGCGGCTGGAGCCGGCGGAGATCGACGCGGTGGAGGCGCACGGCACGGGCACCCGGCTCGGTGACGTCATCGAGGCGGAGGCGTTCCTGGCGGCCTACAGCCGGGCCGGGGCGCGGGAGAACCCGCTGTGGCTGGGCTCGGTCAAGTCGAACATCGGGCACACGCAGGCCGCGGCGGGCATGGCCGGTGTGATGAAGATGGTCCAGGCGATGGAGCACGGCGTGCTGCCCCGTACGCTGCACGCCGACGAGCCCACACCGAGGGTGGACTGGTCCTCTGGCGCGGTGTCGCTGCTGACCGGGGCGGTGCCGTGGCCGCGGACCGGCCGGCCCCGGCGGGCGGGTGTCTCGTCCTTCGGGATCAGTGGCACCAATGCGCACGTGGTACTCGAACAGGCGCCCGCGGCGGACCGGTGCGCCCCGGACGAGGTCCTCGTGGCCGGACCGGAGGTCACTGCGGCGGCCGTGCCGTTCCCGGTGTCGGCGAGGAGCGCCGCAGGGCTCCGGGCACAGGCCCGACGGCTGCACGACGACGTGGCCGAGCGCCCCGGAACACGCCTGCTGGACCTCGGGTTCTCGCTGGCCACCACCCGCGCCGCCTTCGAGCACCGTGCCGTGGTGGTGGCCGGTGACCGGGACGGGCTGCTCGCCTCCCTCGGCGCGGTGGCCGAAGGGAAGCAGCATCCGGGGGTGAGTACGAGCGGCCCCCGCCCGGCGGGCCCGGTCGTGTTCCTGTTCACGGGCCAGGGCAGTCAGCGGGCCGGTATGGGCCGCGAACTGTATGAGACCCATCCCGTTTACGCCCGTTCCTTCGACGAGACCTGCGCGCTGCTGGATCCGCTCCTGCCGAAGCCGCTGCGCGAGGTTGTGTTCGCGGACGACGGAGCCGAGGAACCGGACGAGAGCGGACTCCTGCACACGACACGGTTCGCGCAGCCCGCGCTCTTCGCCCTGGAAGTGGCCCTGTTCCGGCTGCTGGAGTCCTGGGGCGTACGCCCGGACATGGTGGCGGGGCATTCCGTCGGCGAGGTGGCGGCGGCGCATGCTGCCGGGGTGTTGTCTCTTGCGGATGCGTGTGTGCTGGTGACGGCGCGGGGTCGTCTGATGGATGAACTTCCCGCGGGCGGGGCCATGGCCGCGATACGGGCCGAGGGGAGCGAGATCGCCGCGTATCTCGCCGGCAGGGGGCGGGGGGTGGACATTGCGGCGTTGAACGGCCGTTGGGTGGTCGTTTCCGGTGACGAGCCGGCGGTGCTGGAGGTCATGGCGTACTGGCACGAACAGGGTTGCGAGACCAGGCGGCTGCGGGTGAGCCACGCGTTTCACTCCGCGCGTATGGAACCCATGCTTGACGCGTTCGCCGTGGTGGCGCGGGGGATCATCTACTCCCGGCCCGTGCTCCCCCTGGTGTCGGTGGTGGCGGACCGGTCCGCGACGGACGCGGAACTGCGCTCGCCCGGCTACTGGGTGGACCATGCACGCCGTCCGGTCCGCTTCACCGACACGGTGCGGTTTCTGCGGGAGCGGGGCGGGACCCACTATGTGGAGCTCGGCCCGGACGGTGTGCTCTCGGGTATCACGCGGGACTGTCTGTCCGACATGCAGGCAACCGAGCCGGTGACGGACGGAGCCACGCCCGCACCTCTGGTCGTCCCGGCGTTGCGCGGGTCCCGGCCGGAAGCCGAGGCACTGCTCACCGCCGTTGCTGTGCCGCGGGAGCACCCGCTGACCGGCGTGGTGCACACCGCGGGTGTGCTGGACGACGGTGTGATCGCGGCGCTCACACCGGAGCGCATGGATCGTGTGCTGCGGCCGAAGGTGGACGGGGCGCTGGCCCTGCACGAGTTGACCCGGGACAGTGACCTGTCGGTCTTCGCCCTGTTCTCCTCGGTGGCCGGTGTGTTCGGATCCGGTGGCCAGGGCAACTACGCGGCGGCGAACTCGTTCCTGGACGCGCTGGCACAGCACCGCAGGAGCATCGGTCTGCCCGGCACCTCCCTCGTCTGGGGCCCCTGGCAGCAGACCGGTGGAATGACCGCCGAGCTGGCAGGCGCGGATCTGCGCCGGATGGCCCGCTCCGGCCTCGTCCCGCTGCGGACCGATGAGGGCCTCGCGCTCTTCGACACCGCCGTCGGGAGCGGGGACGCCGTCCTGGTCGCGGCACGCCTGAACCCGGAGGTGCGCGGGACCGCCGATGCGCCCCTCTCCCGTCTGCCCGGCCGCGGGCCCTCCCGCCGGACACCCGCGGAGCCCGAGGCCGGCGGTTCCCTGCGACGACGGCTGGCCGGCACGCCGTCCGGCGAACACGGCGCACTGCTTCTGTCGGAAGTACGGACGGAAGCCGCCGCGGCGCTCGGCTACACCGCGGGACAGTCCGCGGTCGAGGCGGACCGTCCGCTGGCGGAGCTGGGCCTCGACTCACTGGCCGCGGTCGAGCTGCGCAACCGGCTTGCGACGATGACGGGCCTCGCCCTGCCCGCCACGCTCCTCTTCGACCACCCCACCCCGCGCGCGGTCGCCGCCCACCTTGAGGAACGCTTTTCCGGGACGGCCCCGGAAACACCCTCCGTCCCGGTCGCGGCCCGCACGGCCGGTGCGACGGGCGGAGCCCCGGAAAGGACTGCGGAACCGGGTGGCACCGACTCCCTGTCCGCGCTCTTCCGTACGGCGTGCGCACTCGGCAAGGCATGGGACGGCATGGCACTTCTGACGATCGCCTCCCGCTTCCGTGACGTCTTCGACAGCACGGAAAGCCGCGGCACCCCGCCTGCGGCTGTCAGCGTATCGACCGGCCCCGCCCGCCCCCGGCTGATCTGTTTCCCGGCGCTCAGCGCGCTCTCGGGCCCTCATGAGTACGCCCGCTTCGGGTCGTCCCTCCAGGGGCTGCGGGACGTCTCGGTGCTGCCGAATCCAGGATTCCTGCCGCGCGAGGCCCTGCCCGCCACACTGGAGGCGTTCGTATCGGCACAGGCCGCCGCGGTTCTCGCGTGCTCGGGCGACGAGCCGTTCGTCCTGCTGGGGCGCTCGGCCGGCGGCTGGGTGGCGCAGGCCGTTGCCGAACACCTGGAACGCGCGGGCGTGCGCCCGTCCGCCGTCGTCCTGGTCGACACCTTCCCCGGGGACAGTGTCAGCGGCGCGCAGGACGGGCCCGCGCTCTCGGCCATGACCGTCGGAATGCTCGACAAGGCTGCCCAGTTCGCCTCGGCGGAGACCGACCGGCTCACGGCGATGGCCGGCTACCTGGACCGGTTCTCCGGCTGGGAACCCTCGGAGCTCTCGGCCCCCACGCTCTTCGTCCGGGCCGGGGACGCTCTGCCCGGTATCGAAGCGGCGGAGCCGTGGAGCCTGCCGCACTCGGAAGTCACCGTGCCGGGCGACCACTTCAGCGTCCTGGAGGAGCATGCCCGCACGACCGCCCTCGCTGTCCACGCGTGGCTCTCCGAGCACCGCTGACCCTGAATCCTGCCCTGATTGATTCCCGCCCTGATTCCGTCCCTGATTCCGGAGCGGATGACCAGTAGCCGTAGGACTCGCCGTGCGCACGGCGAGCCGGCCGGGTTACACGCACCCTGCGCAACGGTGGCGCCGCGAGCCGGGCGGTACGTGCTTGCGGCGCAACTGCTCACCCTATGAAACGGCGGCTGACGCACGAGCTGCCCGGCACCGCGTGTGGGAGCCTCTGTGGTGTGGTGTGGTTCTTTTTGTTGTGTGGGGGTTTGGTGGTGCGGGTGAGTTTTCCGGGGTGTTTGTTTGTTGTTCTGCTGTTTTGTGGGGTGTGTTGTGTTGTTGTTCTCGATGTGGTGGCGCAGCGTGGTTGGCGGGATGGGTGGCAGGGTGGCTGTGGTGGGGAGGTTGTGATGTTTCGTAGCTGGTAGGGGTGTTGGAGGTTGGTTTGCGGTCAGTGGTCATGGAGTGTGGTCAGGTCCGTAGGCCCGTAGGAAGGTGTCCACTGCGGTTTCGGCTATGGTGCGGGTTTCGGTGGTGGGGACCGTGCGGGTGCCGAGCCGGGAGCGCGTCTCTATCGGGCCGGTGAGCAGGGCGAGGAGCTGCTCGGCGGCCTGGTGGTCCGCGCCGGCCGTGGCCAGGTGGCGGGCCCGGCCTGACCGGCCGCGAGAGGCATTGTGTGTCTGGGGAGGGTGGTGGTG